>DATGEI010000087.1:0-36253 GCA_035310365.1 Candidatus Acidiferrum sp. | reverse complement strand
CACTCACGGGTTGGGCCACCGATTCGCGTTCACGGAGCGCGATGCCGCTCGCCAGCCGCGCCACTCGCCCTTCCCTGCACCGCTGCCTAAACGCGCCGCCTTCGGCTCCGCAGGCTTTCGCTCCGGAACGGCGAGCGCCGGATGGACTGATTGCCCGCCACCTTCGGTGGTGTGGACGTAATTGCGTATGGTATGTTGAGAAAAGTTGCGGCGCGAGCGGAAATCCTGCGTGGCGATTTGTGCCACGACGCGCCGTGGACTTTGACAAAGATGAATCGACAGAGCGAATGGGGTGATTCTTGCCGGAGTTGACAAAAGGAATGCCGTGGCTGCGCAAAGTGGTGCTGACAATTGTGGGGTTGCTGACGATCGCGGCGATTACCGGCGCGGGATACCAGCAGATCGGAAGCATGATGGACGCACGGCGCACACCGGAGCCGGGCCATCTTGTGAACGCCGGTGGACGTCAATTTCAAATGAACTGCGCGGGCAAGGGGAGCCCGACCGTGATTCTTGAGAGCGGCTTGGGCGATACGCTCGCGGAATGGCAGCCGACCCTGGAGCAGATCGCCAAATTCACGCGAGTCTGCTCTTATGATCGCGCCGGGTACGGCGAAAGCGACGCCGGTCCGCTGCCGCGGACGAGCGGACAAATCTCGGCCGAGTTGCACGGCTTACTTGAAAGTGCGGGCGAGCATGCACCGTTCGTTCTTGTGGGCCATTCCTTTGGCGGATACAACGCGCGCGTTTTCAACGGACAATATCCGAATGAGGTCGCAGGTTTGGTGCTGGTTGATTCCGTGCAGGAGGACCAATATGAACTACTGCCCTCCGCCTGGAAGCAGTTCGGCGCAAATCAGCTGAGCCGCTGGCAGAGCCAGGCGACTTGGATGCCGTTACAGATCGACTTTGGTATCGCGAGGCTGCGGTTTCGCGAAGTGCTCGGTCCGGACAGTTATCTGATCCTTCAAGCAAAATACCTGAAAGCGCGCGCAAGCGAGCTCGAGCAAATTCAGGTCAGTGCCGGCCAAGCCCGTGCCGCCGGCACGATCGGCAATAAGCCTCTGATTGTTCTGACGGGCGTTAAACAGGATGATGCTTTAAAGAAGGCGCTCAGCACGGAAGATTTCGTTCGCTACCAGCAGGTCTGGGTGGGAACGCTGCAAGCGCGGCTGGCGCAGCTTTCCACGCGCGGGAAACAAGAAATTCTGGCGGACGTAGGCCATAACATTCCGGCCGAGCGTCCGGAGGCGATTGTGAATGCCGTTCGTGAAGTGTGCGCTGCTACCGCCCGGTGATCCGCGCTGACGAACTTCGACCCATCCGATCCGTACGAAGTTGTGTCGGGAAATCTTCAGCGAATGAGCCGCCAAATGATTGATTGAAAAGGTTTCCATCGGCTCTTCCTCGTGGATTGTGGTTCCCGCGAATGACGAGCGATTTGCATGGAACGCAGGCAGCGCCCTTCAAAGTGCATGTCTTTGGCTCTGTGTTTGCCTCGACCTTCTTTTCTTTCAGGATGGTTGCGTCTTGGTATTGCAGGAGGCGTTCCCGTAGTGCTCGGCGTCGGTGTCGGTCGTTCGGATGAATTATTCGTAAGCGAGAGCGACGACGGGATCGTAGCTGGCGGCGCGGAGGGTCGGATAGATTGCGCCGGCGGTTGCGCCGAGCGTGGCCAGCAGAATCGAGCCAAGGATCCACTGATTGGTGATGGAAATTTGGAGCGTGGGCACGGTTTCGGTGAGCACGGCTTTGGTGAGGAACGTGAGGCAAATTCCAACGACGCTGCCAATGATGGTGAGGGCGAGCGTTTCGCCAAGAAGAAGCTGGGCGATGCCGGCGCGGGTGAAGCCAAGCGCTTTGAGGATTCCGATTTCGCGGGTGCGCTCGAGCACGAGCGTGTGCATATTGAGAAAGACGACGAGAAAGCTGATGACGATGCCGATGCCGACCATGGTCTTGATGAACGGCTTGAGCTCGGGGAGGTTCGAAGAGTTCATGAGCGTCATATATTCGGCGATGGAGCGGACGCGGTTACTGGGCTCGAGCTTGAGAATTTCCGCGCGAGTGGATTCGGTATCGCCTTTGCTGCGAACGTAGAAAACGGAGACGCGTTTCTCGGCGCCGGAAATATCCTGCGCGGTTTTGAGCGGAATAAAGAAGCGCGCGCCCTTGCCGTGCGCGACGATGCCGCAAATGGTAAAGGAATGGTTGAGCAGCAGGATATTGTCGCCGACTTTCAAATGGCGCGATTGGGCGACGATGTCGTCGGCGATGGCTTCGTCTGGAGATTCGAACGGGCGGCCGGAGCCGAACAAAAAGCCCTTGCTGAGAGCGTTAAAGCGCTTGTAGTCAATGCCGTAGATGACGACGAAATTTTTTTGATCCATCAAGCTGAGGGTGGGAGCGACTTCGTCGACGCCGGGCAGAGAGGCAATTTGCTGGCCAAAAGATTCCTGCATGACGGCGCTGGAGAACGCAAAAAAGATGGAGGCGTTGGGAGATTGCACGAGAATATCGGCGCCGACGCCTTCGACGCGCTTGCCCCATTCGTTCACGACACCGGTCGTAAGCCCAACAATCATAAGGACAAGAATGACCTGAATGGCGATGGCGAGAATGCTGAGCGCGGCGCGGAGCGGGCGCGCGGTGAGATTTCCGGCGATCATGCGGAGCGGAGAAAATTGGGCGTCGTGCGATTCGGTCATGGAAATTTGGGCTGACAAAGACTGTATCACCTGCATTTTGCGCGGGTCAAAAGAGAAAGAGAAATTGTGGCGGCAAAGGTAAGCAAGAATTTGGCCGAAGTCCAGAAAAAATATTTCAGTACCGTGAAGTTTTCAACACAGATGTTGAAAACTTTGTGCAAAACGGGCGGCGAAGCGAAGTTAACCCGCCGTTCTTCAACACTCTACTGCGGTTTGCACAATATTTGTGCAACGGGACGGGCGGAGCGAGAGTTTTTTGTGACGAGCAAACATCGGGCGGCGGCGAAGCGCGTTGTTTGGCACGAAGTGGAAGCGAAGGAAAATATTTTGCGAAAATATTCTCGCTATTCATGAATTGTTTCGGTGAGAACAAAAAGGGAGAACGGCGAAGAGGCAGGTTCAGTACCAGCGCGGAGGCTTATCGAGTTTTACCTTGATCGTTTGGCGCGGATCGGTGATTTCCATCCATTTGCCGTAGGTCTTCCAGCCTTCGGCAATGACTTGCACCAGGACTTTTCCCATCGGCGCGTCGGGAATATGAGCCACGCCTTCGCGATTGGTCTTCACGTTGAGCTCAATCTTCTTGTCTCTGCGGAGTTTTCGCTCTTCGACGTACTTGAGATAGACGCTGGCATTTTCGACGGGAACGTCAGTATCGCCGCCAACGACTTCGATGCGGATACGATTGGATTGAGATTGCTTGGGCGCGGCGGCCGCGTCGGGCGAAGGATTGTTCTGAGCCGCGGCGCCAATGGCAACGAGCGCCACAGCCGAGAGCGCGAAGGCGAGCCGGTAAATGTGTTGTCGTCTCATGAGTGGTACGAAATATAGTCCACGGAAGGACCAGTGAAGGTCAAGTGCGGTCCCGTGTAATTACGATGCGCGTGGCGAACGATGCGCTGCCTGGCGAACGCGCATCATCTGGTTGCCGCCGCGTTGAAATTCGTATGGCACGGTTTCGAGTGCAACTTCGTAAGAGTCGCGTAATTCGTTCACCATACTTTGGACGTAGCGGGAGGTATGGCCGTCCAAAGCGAGTAACGGAAAAATTCTGACCTCGCGGGCGACGCGGCACAATTCCTGAATTGCGGAGCGATGAAAGGCTTCGGACAAGTGTTCCGAATACATAAAGAGAAAATGGGAGCAAAGCGCCAAGTCGAAGGATTGATCGGGGAAGGCGAGGGATGGGAGTTCGGCGTCAACGTAGCGGCCCTGGCGCTTTCCCAAATCGTAATCGCTCAAGAAGTCCTGCATGGCTTGCATGCGGATGCGGCCGAGCTCTTCAACGGACTGGATTGAATCCCAGACAAACTGCGAGAGGTTATTGCGGGCCTGCAGCAACATTTGGTCGTAAGTTGCGGCGATGCGGCTGCGAATCGTTTCGGTATCGAATCGATAGAGCGGATCGATGGAGATAACCGAAGTTCCACGCCGAGTCGATTCGGCGTTGAAACTGGCGGGACCGTCGGCGCAGCCGAGAATCCTGAGCTGAAGGTCGGCGTCGCTTAAATTGAACATGCGCCGATATTCCGCGAAAGACCGGCCCCAGGGAACTACCTGATCGAGTGTGAACATTGCCGCTTGCCGCGCTTTATTTTACTGGAAGTTGACGCGGATCGTGACCGCGAGGTCCGCGAGAGAAAGCGCTTGTGCGAAGGTTGAAGGGGCTGTTTGGAAAATTTCGCCTGCACAAGGGTGAAATGCCGTTCGAGCAATTTCAGTCGCGTTTGGCTTTCTCAATCATTTCAACAACCTGGTTCCACGGCATGGGCCCCTGATGCATGGCGAAAATCGTATCGACGACGAGGTTTGCGCGCTTCACCGCCTGGAACACTTCATACATCAACTGTGGGTCATAAAGCGTGCCGTCTTCGTTTATCGCCAGCGTGTCGCTGGCATAGAGCAAGCGGGATTCCGGAAAGTAGACGAGGTATTGCCGCTCGGTCGACGGCCCGCGCAAGGGATAGAGTTCGAGGCGATTTTCGCCGGTGCCAACTTTTTCTTTATCGGAAACGATCTTCCATTGCGGCGCTTTCGAATTCTTTGCGTTCTCGAGTGCGTCGGGATCCAACGCATGAGGCGCGCGCATCATTTTGTCGAGCAAAGGCCGGTTCAGATCGAGAATATAGACGGGAAGGCCCTCGGCAACGGCAAACCTGAGACCTCCAAAATGTGGCCACGAATCCGAGGTCGACAGCACGGCCTTCACAGGCACACCCGGATACCGCTTTCTGGCCTCTTCGATCACACCCTTTGTGTACAGGCTCGAAATGGGCGCTTCCAGAATGATGACGCCATCGGATTGCTTTACGATCGTGGAGTTCCAGGCACCCACGAACAGATCGAAGCCCGGCGCCATGGTCGTACTCTTATCGGCGTGAAACGCGCGGTTCCAACCTGGCGATGCCGCGCTTCGTTTGGCAACGTCGGGATCGTGGGCAAATATCTTTTCATCGATGGGGATGTTGAACTCAACGTTGAGCGCCTGTGTGGAACGCCAAAGGACGCCATTCCGTTCCTCGACGGTGTTCGTGGGATAAGAGATTCCGTGGAAAAGCTCCCAGTTGTCGAAATAAATGCGTTGTTGAACGTCGCCCCAGAAGTACCAGAAGTCGTGAAATTCCTGAATCGTCTCCACCGCATCGGGCAGATGGTTGAAGCGATTGAGGAGTACGCGGACGGGAACCTTTTGCCAGGTGAAGGCGAGCACGGCATGGGAAGTCGAGCGCAAAGTCTCCGGCGCTTCGAAGTGCAAGTCTTGCGCGTTTGAGGCCGTGAGCAGAAGGCGATGCGGCCCGAGAGCCAGTATTTCCCGCGCGGCATCCAGGTCGCCAAGGGAGCAGGGGTGGTCGCCGCCGGGCGTGTGCTGTACACCGCCGTTCGGACCAACAATCACAGTCGATTCGGTATCGGATTGATTGGGGTCAGACTGCGGCCAGGTTAGTTTTGCTTCGGTTCGCACGCGTTGGCCAAGCAAATCGAGCGTGGTTTGACTGCGCTCGTACGAAGTGATGAACGGTTCCTGGCGGTAAGATTGTTCCGCGAGCACGGTGTGCCCAATCGAGTGGAGGTGCACGCTCTTCACTTGCTCCAAACGATCGCGTCCACCCATTGCCTCGAGCGCGAGGTCGAGACACTGCTTGGCGGTTTTATCTTCGCAACCCGGACCGCTCCCGGAGCTCTCTTTTGCCTGCGCGCCCGAAGCCATGCATAGAACGGAAGCCGCAAACAGACACAACCAAGTTTTTCGCATTCGATGTCCCTCATGTATCTGGATTGCATGATTCGAAAAATCGTCGCCGTAAATTATACGTGGAACGAAGCAAATTCTCTTGCCGGCGCACGGTGAGCCTGAGCGCCTCGCCAAAAAATCGATGTTGGCATTGTACCTACAGCGTGCGATGCGAAATTCGCGAAGCGACTTTGGGCCGAGAGGAACACGCTCGACGTGAGGTTCGACGCCGGAAGAAGGCGGCCGGCTTTTTGCGTTTTTTTCGTGCAACAGAGAGGCGAAGGCTTCTGGCTGATTGACGCGTGTGGCAGGGTCTTGTAAGTTGGAGTGACTTTGCTCGCGGGAGCGCGCGCGAATGGACAGAGCGCGGCCAGGAGTGGCCGCGCGACGAAGCGCGATCTGAATTGCTGCAACGACAAGGGAAAGAAGACGGCTTGCTGCAGGTACCGAGTGTGTGCCGGGCCGCTGAGAGGAATAACGATGGGTTTTGCGACGAATGCGATTCATGTTGGGCAGGAGCCTGACCCGGCGACGGGCGCGATTGTCGCGCCGATCTATCAGACGTCGACGTATGTGCAGGAAGAGTTTGGAAAGTACCGGCAAGGATACGACTACGCGCGGACGAATCATCCGAACCGGAAGGCGCTGGAGCGCACGCTGGCGAAGCTCGAGGGCGGGCACAGCGCGTATGTGTTTACATCGGGGATGGCGGCGATTGATTCGGTCTTCCGGCTACTGCGGCCGGGCGATCACGTGATTTTGTCGGAAGCGGTGTATGGCGGCGTGTACCGGCTTTCGACGCAATTGCTGGTGCATTTTGGGATTGAGTTTAGTTTTGTGGATACCTCGGAGCCGCAGCTGGCGATGGCGGCGATGCGGCCGAATACGAAGATGGTGTACGTCGAAACGCCGACGAATCCGACGATGCGGGTGACGGACATTGCGGCGATGGCAAAGGTGGCGAACGACCGGAAGGTGACATTGGTCGTCGACAACACGTTTTTGAGTCCCTATTTGCAACGGCCGATTGAGCTGGGCGCGCACATCGTGGTTCATTCGATGACGAAGTATTTGAATGGACACAGCGATGCGACGGGCGGAGCGGTGGTGCTGACGCGGCCGGAAGACGCGGAGAAGATTTATTTTATTCAACGGTCGGCGGGAGCGGGGCTGGCGCCGATGGATTGTTTTTTGATTTCGCGCGGGATCAAGACGCTGGCGATTCGAATGTTGCAGCACAACGCGAATGGCATTGCCGTGGCGCGGCATCTGGATGCGCACCCGAAAGTGCGAAAGGTTTATTTTCCCGGATTGCCGACGCATCCGCAGCATGAGATTGCGCGGAAGCAGCAGCGGGGGCCGGGAGCGATGTTGTCGTTTGACGTGGGCTCGGCCGAGGCGGCGAAGCGATTTTTGAATCAAGTAAAGATTTGTTCGCTGGCGGAAAGCCTGGGCGGAGTGGAAACGCTGATTTCGGTGCCGGCGGTGATGACACATGCGTCGATGCCGAAAGAAGTGCAGGAACGGATTGGGATTACCGAGGGGCTGGTGAGATTGTCGGTGGGAATCGAAGACGTGGAAGATATTTTGGCGGATTTGGATCAGGCGTTGTTGTACGTGTGACGGTTGCGAAGCGAGGGAGCGGATTTTTTTAACGCAGAAGGCGCAGCGTTCGCCGAGAAGAACAAAGATAGAAGCAGAACTTTGTCAGTTTGAATTGAGGAACGGCAGGCTTCCAACGACGGTGGCCTTCGCTGCATGGCCGGCTTCAGAAAGCCGGCCCTACAACCCCGAATTCGCTTCCAGCCATTTTAGATATTTGCCCGTTTGAATTGAGGAACGGCAGGCTTCTCGACAGTGTGGCCTTCGCTCCACGGCCGGCTTCAGAAAGCCGGCCCTACAACCCCGAATTCGCTTTCAGCCATTTTAGATAGTCGGGGGACGCCCAAGCGGCGGGCAGGGCGAGAATTTCCGGGACTTCGTAACTGTGAAGGCGTTTGATTTCGGCTTCGAGCGCGGGAAGCTGTTTTTCCACGGTTTTGATGAGCACGAGTTGTTCGCGCGAGACTTCGACTTTTCCTTTCCAGCGATAAACGGATTGCACGGGTCCCAAAACGATCGTGGCGCAAGCGGCGAGACGTCTGCCGACGACTTTTCTGGCGATGCGGCGAGCCTCGACGAGGTTTCCACAAGTGACCAGGACGACCCGGATTGTCTTGGAAGCGGCCATGTTCTTCTCCTCGATCGCCGCGGAAACCGGCGGAAGCAGCAAACCACTTTCGCCGCGGCTGGCGTGGGGCTAGAATAGCGCGTGATGGCCACTCCGACGAATGCGGCCGCCGAAGGGCGGTCACCCATAAAATTCGGCACGTCCGGCTGGCGAGGACTGATCGCGGACGAGTTTACGTTTGCGAACGTGCGGCTGGCGGTGACGGCCATTGCCGAGCACGTTAAGGCCAAAACAAATCGTCCCACGATTCTGGTGGGATACGACACCAGATTTTACTCGGAAGAGTTTTCGCAGCTGGCGGTGGAAATTTTGCAGCATCACGGCGTGAGGGCGCTGCTTTGCGAGACGTTTACGCCGACGCCGGCAATTGCCTACGAGATACAGCGAAGCAAGCTGGATGGCGCGGTGAATTTTACGGCGAGCCACAATCCGGCGCAGTATCACGGATTGAAATTTTCTTCGGCGGACGCGGGCCCCGCGCTGCCGGAAGTGACGAAGGACGTCGAGGCGCGGTCGGCGCGATTGTTTGCCGCCGGAGGCGTCGCGCCGCTGGGACATCGCGAGAGACGAAAAGCGGAGATGGTGAATTTGCGCGCGGCGTATCTGCAGCGCGTGGAAGAGCTGGTGCGATTTGACGTGCTGGCGAAAGCGAAATCGAAATTCGTGGTGGATGCTCTGCACGGATGCGGCGCAGGGTATTTGGACAAGGCGCTGGTGGATCACGGCGTGGCGGTGGAGGCGCTGCGAACGAATCGCGATGTGTTGTTCGACGGAACGGGGCCGGACGTGAGCGAAGAGAATCTGGCGCCGCTGCGGAAAGCGGTCGTGGATGCGAAAGCGGCGGCGGGATTGGCGACGGACGGAGACGCGGATCGCTTCGGAATCGTGGACCGCGACGGAACGTGGGTGGCGCCGAATCACATTTTGGCGCTGGTGTACGACTATTTGGTGGAGTCGCGCGGATGGAATTTGCCGGCGGCGCGAAGCGTGGCGACTTCGGAGCTGGTGGATGCGGCGGCGAAAGCGCGCGGGCAGAAGACGTATCAGACGCCGGTGGGCTTCAAATATATCGGGCAATTGATTCGCGAAGACAAGATTGCGATGGGCGGCGAAGAGAGCGCGGGATTGACGATGCGCGGGCATGTGCCGGAGAAGGACGGGATCGTGGCGTGTTTGCTGGTGGCAGAGATGATGGCGGCGCGCGGCGCGTCGATTCGCGAACAGGTGATGGCGCTTTTCAAGAAACTGGGACGCGAGTATTGGCCGGTGCGCGAGAATTTGCATTTGACGGAAGAGCAGAAAGCGAGCGCGATCGAGAAATCGAAGACGGAAGCTTCGACGCTGCTTGGAAGAAAAGTGGCGTCGGTGGATCGGACGGACGGAGCGAAGTTTGCGTTCGAAGATGGCACGTGGATGCTGCTGCGGATGAGCGGGACGGAGCCGCTTTTGCGATTGTATGTGGAAGCGGAGAGCGCGGCGGCTTCGGCGAAATTGGTGGAGGACGCGACGGAATGGATTTTGCAGGGATGAAATGACGAGCGAACCGCTGAATTTTCGCGCATTGTGGCACGGTTATGGACGGATTGTGCTTGCGTTGTGCATTGGCGCGCTGGTGGTGCACGACGTATTTGGCACGCACGGCTACCTGGCGCTGCGGCGGACGAAACAGGAAATTTTGAAAGTGCAGAAAGACATCGCGCGATTGAATAAAGAAAACGCCGAGCTGGCCGACGAAGTGCAAGCGTTGCGGACGGATCCGAGCACGATTGAGTGCCTGGCGCGGGAAATGGGATTGGCGAGGCCGGGAGAAGTCATCATCAAGGTGCCCGGAGCACAGCAGATCGAAAAGTGTTCGGGCGCGAAGCAGTAAGCCCGCGGCGCGTCCTCGAAAAGCGGTCCCTTACAATTTTTTTAACTACCCGCGCGCAGCCTTTCTGGTGAAGCGCCATCCCTTCCAATTGGTGCGAAGCAAAGACAGCGCGAGCATTGCGAAAAAGATGATGGCGAGGCCGATGCTCGCTTTCGTGACGCTGCATTGGCGCCGGGGAAGAATCGAAAGTCCGCCGTAGACGAACTGAATGTGAACCCAATAGACGAGAAGAGAAGTTTTACCCAGCTGAATGAGCGGGCTAAAGCCGATTTGTGCCAGGCCCCAGCGGCACCAGACGAAGGAGAGAAATAAAATACCGAGCAGAAGTCCGCAACGCATGAGGAAGAAGTTTGGACTGGAGTGCCAGTAATCGTAGACGGCGTAAAGATGAATCGGTGAGTTGTCGAACAGACGCGAGAGCGCGCCGGCGGCGACTCCCAGGATGCCGAGGAGCGTGAAGGCAAGAATTTCGCGGCGCTTGGCGAAATCGGTCCGCAGCAAAAATCCGATGGCGAGGCCGGCGAAGGCGAACGCGGCCCATGGAAAAAGCGGGAAGAGCCAGGGTTGCGGCGTGCCAAAGATGTGGACGCCACTGATGTAGGACTCGAGCGGCCAGGGAAGAAATTTTGGGCGGAAGGTGGTCCAGAGTGGCGGCGTGACGAGGGAGACGGTTGCCGCGAGGGCCAAGCCCGTGAAGATGGCGCGTGCGCGCGCCGCGGCAAGCGAGGAACCGCCGGTGAAAAAACAAAGCGCGCCCATGAGCATCATGGAAAGGCCGAGGATGTTCAGCACGTCGACGCGGAAAAGATCAGTCCACGGCGCGTAGCCGGCGGCGAGGGCATACTCCTGGAGACGAAAGAGAAGGCCGAGGCCGAGAACTTCCGCGCCTCTCCAGATGGTTTGTTTGGCGATGGTGGCGCGGCCAATTCCCTTTTCGCGAAGACGATCGGTGACGAGCGCGAAAGAAACTCCGGCAAGAAAAATGAAAAGCGGCGCGGGAAAGGTGCCGCCGAGCTGCGACCAGATGAGCACGGGAGATTGGCGCGCTTCCGGGCTGAGCCAGGAGTCGTAGCAATGCGTTTGGAACATAAGGATGCAGGCGAGGCCGCGCATCCAGTCGATGTAAGCGAGACGTTGCTGCGAAGGAGTCATTGCGGAACGTTGATACAATACCCGCTTGCCTGCCACGCGCCAAATCGGACCGATGCTCATGCTGGGAGTTTGGGGAGTGTTGTGCGTCGCGATGATTTTGTTCGCGACGCTGTCGGGGTATGGGTACGCGTACGGCGGTAGAGCGTTCGTGGCATCGTTTGCGGTGTTTGGGATTTTGTTTGGCGCGATGCTTTTGTTTGCGGCGCGCGGCATGCTGGAAAAAGTGGCGGCGGGCGGGCCGGGCGCGGGCTGGCTGTACGGCGTCGCGTTGTTTTTGGTTTATGTGATGTACGCAATGGGAACGGGAACGCTTTCGTTTTTGCGATTGGCGGAAGTGGCCGTGTTTTTGTTTGTGCCGTTGGCGTTGCTGGCGAGCGCGGCAGGCGCGGCGGCGGGGGCTTGGCAGGATTTGCTGGCGATCGCCGGCGTGTGTGTTTTCGTGAAGTTTGGACCGGCGCGGGCGATTTGGCCGTACCCGGGTGGAAAGCTCGCGTACATTTTAACGGTGCTTCTGGCGGTGAATCTGGCGATTGCGGGATTTTTGCTGCTGCGGCGCGTGAAAGGCGCCGGATATACGTTTGGCTGGGGCAGCGATTGGGCGTTTTCCATTTTGGCGAGCTTGCTGGCGTTTTCGTGCATCGCCATTCCGCTGGGCGCGAAGCTGAAATTCATCGCGTTTGACGTGCAATGGGCGCATTGGAAGACGGAGCCGGCGCTGGCGCTGGGCATTCTGTTTTTTACGGCCTGGCCGGAAGAGTTTTTGTTTCGCGGGCTGCTGCAAAATTGCCTGTCGCGGGCGATGAATAGCGATTGGGCGGGCTGGATTTTCGCGTCGGTCTTGTTTGGCTTTTCGCATATCACCAACGGCGGATTTCCGAACTGGCGGTATGTGCTGCTGGCGTCGATTGCGGGATTCTTTTATGGATGGACGTGGCGGCGGACGAATTCGATTTTTGCGTCGGCGATTGTGCACGGAGCGGTGGACGTGCTTTGGCACTTTTTGTTTCGAACCGTTTAGATGGAGCGGGAGTATAATCGCGGCGTTGCGCGAACGGGTAAGGGAGGAAAAATCATGGCGGGAATAACGGCGGAACAAGCTTTGTTTGTGAACGGGATGTACATGGCCGCGGTGAAACAGGAAAGCAAGACCACGAAAAACGTGATCGCGGCGGTACCGGCGGACAAAACCGGCTACAAGCCGGATGAGTTTTCCAAAAGCGCGCTGGAATTGATGCGCCATATTGCGGCGGCGGAATGCCGGTTGCTTTCGATTCCGATACACGGTGAATTCAATCCGAGCGGCCCTACGTCGCTGCCGGAGAGCGCGAAAACACCGGCGGAGATTGCGGCGTGGTACGAGCAGAGCACGGCCGATACGCTCGCAAAGCTCGCCAAGCTGACGCCGGAACAATTGACGAAGATCGTGGACTTCCGCGGACTATTCCAGTTGCCGGCGGTGATGTATCTGCAATTCGCTTTGCATCATTCGATTCATCATCGCGGCCAACTTTCGGCGTATCTGCGGGCGATGGGCGGCAAAGTGCCGGCGATTTACGGTGAGAGTTTCGACAGCGCGGCGGCCAAAAAGGCGGCGGGAGGCTGAAGATTGGCGGACGCCGGCGAAGAGCGGCTGCGTTTTGCCTGGAAAAATTTTGAAGACCAGCAGGCGATCATCCGCGCGGCGGATCTGAAAGCCGGATATCTCGTTACGTTTTTGCTTTTTTTCGGTGCGAGCACGATTCCGCTGGGCCGAGAGGTGCTGCCGAAATTGCGGTGGGATGGCGCGGGCGCGTTTGCCAGCGGGCTGTATGCCGCCGCGTACGCGCTTTCGGTGATCGGGTTCGTGTGGTCGATGTATTTGATATCGCATGTGATGACGCCGCGAGTGGCAAAGCATCACAAAGAGCCGAAACCGGGCGCGGACTTGCTTTATTTCGGGCACGTGGCGCGGTTTGAATCGAGCGACCGGTATTTTGAAGCGGTGATGAGGGCCGAACCCGAGGAGATTTTACGGAACGTTACGGACCAGATCTTTGAGCTGGCGCTGATCGCCAAAGCGAAGCTGGACAATCTTCGGGCGTTTTCGCAGTCGTTCAAGCTGACGCTCGTGGCGTGGTTCATCGGCACGGCGGTGGGATTCTGGATTATGAGCTGGAAATAACCGCGCGCGGCGCGAGTTCCGCGGAATCTGGGCGGCGGCAAGAACCCCTTTAAAGATTACGAGAGTTTCGATAGACTGGCGAGTACATGCGGCGGTCGTGGGCGCCGGTTTGAAGCTTCGATTCGAAGCTTCAAGCGGACCGAGCGATTGTCGAGGCCAGGTTACTGTGATATAAACCGTGAGCAAAACAGCCAGGAAGTAACGGGACCCCGAGGTTGCTGCCATTCCAGGTGAGGACGAGGCGGATCGCCCATGCACAACACGCGCATTCAACGATGCAGCTGCGGCCACGCGAAAAGCATTCACGTTCGAATGTACGGACCGATGTACGAAAACACAAAACTGTCGCGCAGTTGCAACTTCCCCGGTTGCAAGTGCAAGGGTTTTAAGGCGGCCAAGCGCAAGGCAAAGCGGTAGGCCGGCGGCGCGGCGCTTCGAAGACGATCTGGACGCGGACATTTCGTATATACTTGGTGTATATACATTGCGGGAGGCCGGCGATGGCGACAGCGCGCGTATTTAAGTCGGGAAACAGCCAGGCAGTCCGGCTGCCGAAACAGTTTCGTGTAAAGAGCCGCGAGCTCGAGATATTCCGCCGCGGCGACGAAATCGTGCTGAAAGAAAAGCATAAGCCGATGGAACGCGTGTTCGAGATTCTCGCTGGCCTGCCGGATGACTTCGATTTGGGCGATCGGAAGAAGGACAAGCCGCAGAAGCGTAAAGGGCTCTAATGGAGCCGCGTTTCATGCTCGACACGGACATTTGCGTGTACATTTACAAGCGGAAGCCGACGAGTGTGCTGGAAAGACTGCGCAATCTGGGGCAAGGGGAAGCGGTTCTGTCGTCGATCACGATGGGCGAGCTCATGTACGGGGCGGCGAAGAGTTCGCAACGCGAGGCAGTGCTGACGCGACTTGCGGAACTGGAATCGATCATGCAGGTGATGCCGCTGACAAAAGCGGCGGCCGGCGAGTACGGGGCGATCAGAGCGTCGCTTGAAGCAGTGGGAACCCCGATCGGGAACAATGATTTGTGGATTGCAGCGCATGCCAAGACTCTGGGATTGACGCTGGTGACCAACAATGAGAAGGAATTCAAGAGGGTACGGGGATTGAAAGTAGAGAATTGGGCCAAATAGCGCTTCAACCACCAGGCTCATGATCCGATCTTGATGCGGCGCTTCACGTCTTCCGCCGTGTAATCGTCGGGCGCCTGATTCGTCATGGCGCTGTCCCAAAGATAGAACTGGTGATAATCAGCAAAAACCTGAAGAGCCTCGCGCAACTTCAACCTAAAGGCAATTCTAGCGGACGACGCCGGTGACGGGCGACGAGGCGGAAGCGTAGAGGCGCTTGGGCATGCGGCCGGCGAGGAACGCTTTGCGGCCGGCGAGAGTGGCGTCGCGCATGGCTTCGGCCATCAGGACGGCGTCGGCGGCTTCGGCGATGGCAGTGTTCATCAAAATGCCATCGGCGCCGAGTTCCATGGCCACGGCGGCGTCGCTGGCCGTGCCGACTCCCGCGTCCACGATCAGGGGAACTTCCGTGATTCGTTCGCGGAGGATGCGCAAGGCGGCGGGATTTTGTACACCGAGGCCGGAGCCGATCGGCGCGGCGAGCGGCATGATGGCCGAGGCGCCCGCATCGATCAGTTTTCGCGCCGCGATTAAATCGTCATTCGTGTACGGCAGAACGACGAAACCTTCTTTCACCAAAACGCGGGTGGCTTCGATCAATTGTTCCGTGTCTGGGTAAAGCGTTTGCTGGTCGCCGATGACTTCGAGCTTGACCCAATTCGAAAGGCCCACTTCCCTGCCAAGCCGCGCGGTGCGAATGGCTTCCTCGGCGGTGTAGCAGGCGGCAGTGTTGGGCAAGATGAACATTTTGTCTCGCGGAATGTAGTCGAGCAGCGATTCCTTCGATTTTTCGGTAAGATTGACGCGGCGGACGGCGACGGTGACCATGTCCGCGCCGCTCGCGGCGTGGGCGCGCGCCATTTCGGGAAAGCTGCGGTATTTGCCGGTACCGACGATCAAGCGAGAAGAAAAAGCGCGGCCTGCGATGATAAGTTGGTCTGGCACAAGAATCGGCTCCGTAAAAGAAGATTGTAGAACGCGGAGGGCGGCGGTGTACACTTTCGTGCCGAGATACCGAGCAGCCAATCTTGCCGGCACGGCACGCGACGAAACCGAAAACGGAGCGGCACGTCTAAGTCGCAGGCGTTGATGGGGTAGGTTCGTTTCACGAAATTCCAAATCTCATTGGTTCAGAAAGGTTGTCGGAGGCCCCGTATGAAATTCAAGTGGATGGCAGTGGCGTTCGTTCTCCTGGCGGCGGTAGCGGCGCCCGCGCAGGAAGTGGATATTCCGTATCAAAAATTCGTTCTCGACAACGGGCTGACCGTGCTTGTGCATGAAGATCACAAAGCGCCGATCGTGGCGGTGAACACCTGGTATCACGTCGGCTCGAAAAATGAGAAGCCGGGGAAGACGGGATTTGCGCATCTGTTCGAGCACCTGATGTTCGGCGGAAGCGAACATTCGAAGGACCGCTACATCGACACGATGGAGCGAATTGGCGCGACGGATTTGAATGGAACGACGAACGGCGACCGAACGAACTATTTTGAGAACGTTCCAACGTCGGCCTTGGACCTGACGCTGTGGCTCGAATCGGACCGCATGGGACATTTGCTCGGTTCGTTTGATGAAAAGACGCTGACGCTGCAGCGCGGCGTGGTGCAGAACGAAAAAAGGCAAGGCGAAAATCAGCCGTACGGCGTGACGCGGCAATTGATTACGCAAAATACCTATCCCGCGGGACATCCGTATTCGTGGACGACGATCGGCGAAATGGCCGATCTCGATGCGGCGTCGATGAACGACGTGAAGGAGTGGTTCCGGACATATTACGGACCGTCGAACGTGGTACTGGTTCTGGCCGGAGACATCGATCTGAAGACGGCGAAGGAAAAAGTGCAGAAATATTACGGCGACATTCCGCCGGGGCCGCCCGTGAACCATCAGGCGGTGTGGATCGCGAAGTTGAGCGGAACGCACCGGCAGACCGTGCAAGACCGCGTGCCGCAAGCGCGAATTTACAAAATCTGGAACGTTCCGCAGTTCGGAAGCGCGGAAGGAGATTATCTGGATTTGGTGAGCGACATTCTGAGCAGCGGAAAATCGTCGCGGTTTTACAAGCGGCTTGTTTATGACGATCAAATAGCGACCGATGCGAACGCCTTCGTGAACCTCGCGGAAATCGGCGGACAATTTCGCGTGCAAGCCACGGCGCGGCCCGGCCAGGACTTGAAGCAGGTGGAAAAAGAGCTGGATGAGGAGCTGGCGCGGTTTTTGAAGGACGGGCCGACCGAGGACGAACTCGCGCGCGTGAAATCGCAATATGAAGCGAACTTCATTCGCGGAATTGAGCGAATCGGCGGATTCGGCGGAAAGTCCGATCGACTGGCGCAGGGCCAGGTGTTTGTGGGAAACGCGGATGCGTATAAGACGCAGCTCAAGCGCGTGCACGAGGCGACGGCGGAAGATTTGAAGGCGGCGGCGAACAAGTGGCTTTCCGATGGCGTGTACGTTCTGGAAGTGACGCCGTTCCCGGACTTCAAAGCGGAAGCGAATGGCGCGGATCGCTCCAAGATGCCGACGCCGGGCGCGCCGCCGGAATTGAAACTGCCGAAATTGCAGCGCAGCACGCTTTCGAACGGATTGAAAGTGATTCTGGCCGAACGCCACGAAGTTCCGCTGGTAAATTTCACGCTGGCGTTCGACGCGGGATATGCGGCCGATCAGCTGGCCTCGCCCGGGACGTCGAGCATGGCGATGGCGCTGCTCACGGGCGGCACGAAAACGATGAACGCGCTGCAGATCAGCGACCGCGAGGAGCTGCTGGGCGCGCAGATCAGCGCGGGTTCGAATCTGGATCTTTCCACCGTTCATCTGTCGTCGCTAAAATCAAAATTGGACGATTCCCTGGCGCTGTATGCGGATGTGGTTCTGAATCCATCGTTTCCGCAAAGCGATTTCGACCGGCAACAGAAGCAGACGCTGGCCGGAATCAAGCGCGAGGAAAATTCGCCGGTGGCGGCGGCATTGCGCGTGATGCCGGGACTTTTGTACGGCGCCGATCACGCGTACGGGAATCCATTGACGGGTTCGGGCACGAGCGCGAGCGTCGCGAAGATGACGCGCGACGACCTCGTGAAATTCCACGATGCATGGTTCAAGCCGAACAATGCGACGCTGATCATCGTGGGCGACACAACGCTCGGCGAAGTGACGCCAAAACTCGAAAAACTTTTCGCGGGATGGAAGTCGGGAAACGTTCCGAAGAAAACGGTGAAAACCGTGAATCTGCCGGCAAAAAGCACAGTCTATTTGATCGATAAGCCCGGGGCGCAGCAATCGGTGATCGTCGCCGGAGTTATTGCTCCGCCGCAGGGCAATCCAAAGGAGATCGCCATTGAGGCGATGAACGACGGCCTTGGCGGAAATTTTGGCGCGCGATTGAACATGAATTTGCGCGAAGACAAGCACTGGTCTTACGGAGCGAGCATGCGTTTCTGGGATGCACGGGGACAGCGGCCGTATCTCGCGTTGGCGCCGGTGCAAACGGATAAGACGAAGGAATCGCTCGTCGAAATGAACAAGGAATTCCACGACGTGGTCGGGAGCCGGCCCTTGAGCCAGGAAGAACTGGAAAAGGTGCAAGCAAATGAAACGCTCAGCTTGCCGGGCTCGCGCGAGACGCAAAATGCGGTGGGCGGATCGATTGTGGACCTGGTGCAGTTCGGATTGCCGGACGATTATTACGAAACGTATGCTGGCAAGGTACGTGCGCTGAAGACGACGGACCTCGCCGATGCGGCGCATCAGGTTGTGCATCCGGATCAATTGACCTGGGTGATTGTGGGCGACCGCGCGAAGATTGAAGCGGGCGTCAAGGAACTGAACCTGGGCGAATTGAAGTATCTGGGTGCGGACGGCAAGCCGCTGGCAAACTAGCGCACTAACGTTCGAACGAGAGGGCTGCCGCGCGGAAATCGTGCGGCAGCCTTATTTTTTTCAAGGTTGGATCACGGGACGCGGCTCGGCAACGTCGTTGTAAAGCGAATCGATGACGTCTCTGAACTGGTGTTCGACGACGCGGCGCTTGAGCTTCATGGTGAAGGTGAGCGCGCCATTATCGAACGTAAAATCGTTTGCGAGAATGGCGAAGCGCTTGATGGATTCGTATTGCGCGAGATGAACGGTCAGGCGCTGGATTTCGGATTCGAGCAACGCGGCTACCGCCGGGTGCGCCGCCATTTCCGCATTGGATTGGAAGGCAATTCCCTTTTCGGCGATTTTCGCGGCGACCGTGGCGGGATTTGGCACGACCAAGGCCACGACAAATTTGCGCCGGTCGCCGATGACCATGGCGTTGAGGATGTACGGACTCGTCTTCAGTGCGTTTTCAATGGGCTGCGGCGCGATAAATTTTCCGCCGGCGGTTTTGATCAAATCTTTTTTGCGGTCGGTGATGAAAAGATAGTTGTCTTTGTCCAGATAGCCGATATCGCCGGTGGAAAACCAACCTTCGTCGTCGAGCACTTCGCGGGTGGCATCCGTCCGTTTGTAATAGCCCTGCATGATCATCGGACCGCGAACTTGCACTTCGCCGTCGCCGGCGATGCGAACTTCGCAATGCGGAATCGGCAGGCCGGAACTGCCGACGCGGTTTTTCGGATAATTGCTGGAGACGATGGGAGAGGTTTCCGTCAAGCCATATCCCTGGTAGATGGGGACGCCGACGGCCCAGAAAAACTCGGCCAGGGCCTTGGAGAGCGGCGCGCCACCGGAAGAAACGATGCGAAGACGGCCCCCCGTTCCGGCGCGAATTTTCGAGTAAACGAGTTTGTCGGCGATGTACCACTGCAATTTGAGCAGAGGGCCGACATTTGCCTCGCCGCAACGCCAGCGGGCAGTGAGTTCCGCGGTGCGAATCGACCAAAAGAAAATCTTTCGCTTCGCGCCGGATTCGCGGCTGCCCTGCTCCATGAGTTTCGCGTAAATCTTTTCGAAAACGCGCGGAACGGCGGCCATGACGGTGGGGCGCACTTCCTTGAGCGCCTGCGCGAGCTGATCGACGATTTCAACGTATGCGATCGGCACGGATTGAAAAAGATAAATGTAATCGAGCGTGCGACCGTAAACGTGGGCGAGGGGAAGAAACGAGATGGCGACGTCATCGTGCGAGGCGAGATTGAAGTCGACACCGACGTCGCTCGCGTTGCTGCAGAAATTGGTGTGCGTGAGCATCACGCCCTTTGGCTCGCCGGTGGTGCCAGACGTGTAAATGATGGAGGCGAGCTGGCCGGGGAGCACTTGGGAAGCGCGCAAGCGGTACGCGGCAATTTCCGCGCCGCTGGCCGAGGCGATGAGCGTTTCATAACGGAGGCAATCGGTGGGAACGTCGTTCCCGCCGTCAGCGACGACGATGTGCTCCAGATGGGGAAGCGCGCTTCGAATTTCGAGGGCTTTGGCGAGCTGCGCCGCGCCGGCGACAAAAAGAATTTTCGCCTCCGCGTGGTTCAGGATGAAGGTCATCCGGTCGGGCGATTCGTTGAAGTAGACCGGAACGGTGACGCCGCCCGCGCCGGTGATGGCGAAGTCCGCGGTGTGCCATTCGGGCCGGTTGGAAGCGAAGAGGCCAATGCGATCGCCCGGCTTGACGCCAAGTTCAAAGAAGGCTTGCGAGAGGCCGGCGATGCGGCGAAGAAATTCTTCGGAAGAGATTTCCTGCCATCGCGAAGCGGTGCGAAACATCTGGGCGCGAGGATTCGGCCAAGTGTCGATGGCATGGAGGAGATTGGAGGGAAGGGTGCCGGAACTCATGGTCTGTGGCTCACTGTATCGTAGACAGATTGCGGGCGCAATTGGGGCAGCGGCGCGGTTTGCGGCAACGCCACGGGGATCGGAAGCGGAAAAAAGGGCGAGGTTGGCCAAGGGGGTGCAACCCCGGTTGTTTCTTGCAAGAGGGCGGAACCGTTTGAAACATCAAAGAGAGGTTCCTTGGCTGCGCAGCGCGGCACACCAAAATTCGGCGCGACAGGAAGATGCCGCGCTGCTTCGGCCGGGATGCCAGAAAAAACAAAATGTCAAAGCGGATCCCCCGTCCGCCGGGCGGACGAGGGATGAAGGCGCCGCGCGTTTTGTGTTGCGCGGAGTTGATCGTGGTCACGTATAAAACGGCACAAAAACTGTTCGGACCTGCGATGCGGGGAGAGGCGCATCGCCTTGTGGCCTCCTCTCGAACCTATTCGTGAGCGCAGGTGACGTGGTCGTTCCAGTCTGCGAACGGACCTTTGGGATTGTCGCGCCACGCCCAGACGTGGAGTTCGAAGAACGGCGGCAGGCCAAAGCGATTCGGGCCGTCGATGAAGTTCATCAGGTGACCCGCGACTTGCGGAGCGGAGTCCGGAGGAAGGGCGCTGGCGAGTATGATGTACTCGACGCCGACCAGCTTCAGATCGCCATTCTCTTGCGGCTCGTAGATCAGTGCTTGCGGGTGTTCGGGGTCAATCGGGCCGTTCACGAGCCCGACGTTGACGTAATGGATGCCCATGGCGCCATGGTCGGGGCCGCTGACGCAGCCGAGGGCAGGAGCGAATCCAGACGGAAGTTTGGTGACATCTTGAAAGGCTCGTGTGGCATTGCGAACAATTTCGACGAGCTTGTTGTTCGCCTCTTCCTCGGTTTGCGCCTTTTGCTGAGCGGGCGCGAACACCGGGGCAAGCGAGGTAAACGCAAGTGGAGCGACCAAAAGCATTGCGAGATGCGTGAGCTTCTTCATATTGGGATTCTCCTCAAATACTTGTTGTGAATTGCTCACCGCTCCTTGCCGGGGAGTGGCAGTCGATGGGTGAGGTGCCGCCAAAACTCTCCGACTTTCTTCGCTTCTCGCAAGGGATGCAATCCTCGCCGGCTCCATCTCTCCCCAAAAATATCTCCATTGCTAAACTGGTGAGGACAAAGGCCTTGCGCTGTTATGTGTAACGGAAAGTGTGCTAGACTGCACTACCATTGCGGGTGTTTGCCATGCCTAGCTCCTTAGCGACCGCGCGGGTCGTGCGTTTTGACAATTTTGAGCTGGACGTTCGCGCGGGCGAGCTGCGCAAACACGGTGTACGGCTTCGCCTGCAAGGTCAACCACTGCAAGTCTTGACCGCTTTGCTCGAGCGTGCCGGCGATGTGGTCACACGTGAAGAGCTGCGAGCGCAGATTTGGGCCGCGGACACGTTTGTCGATTTCGATCACAGCCTGCACAATGCGATTGCGCGCCTGCGCGAGGTACTCGGCGACTCCGCCGAGGCGCCGCGCTATGTTGAAACGCTGCCGCGCCGCGGATATCGGTTTATCGCGCCGGTGGACGCGAGCGATCGTGCCGCTACATCTACTTCCGCCAAGCCAGCTCCGCCCAGCGAACTGCCTGCCCTGCCGAGGCTGACTACACATCACACGCTCGCGCTGATCTCGGTCGCGGTCCTCCTCGTGATCGGCATTGCCGTTTGGCTTGGGCGTACGGGCAGCGCTCCTACGAGCGCTGCGCCGCGTCTAAATTCCGTTGCGGTTTTGCCGCTCGACAATTTATCGGGGGATGCTTCGCAGGACTATTTCGTGGATGGAATGACGGAACAGTTGATTACCGACTTGGCGCAAGTTGGCTCGCTGCGGGTGATCTCGCGAACTTCCGTCATGCGTTATAAGGGGACCAAGAAGCGTTTGCCGGAAATCGCACAGGAATTGAATGTGGATGCCGTTGTCGAGGGGTCCATCATACGGTCGGGTCAGCGCGTCCGGGTTACGGCGCAGCTTGTGCAGGCATCCACGGACCAGCACCTGTGGGCGGAGACCTATGACCGCGACCTCGGCGACGTGCTCCGATTGCAGGGTGAAGTGGCGCAAACCATCGCCGAGCACGTACGCGCCCAGCTGACGCCGCGGCAACAGGCGATTTTCCGTTCGGCGCGGCCCGTGAACCCGGAGGCGTACGAGGATTATCTGCGCGGCCGGTACTACCTCGAGAACCAGTTCACGCTGGCCGGCCCGCTGAAAATGGCGAAAGGTTATTTCGAAGAGTCGGCGAAAAAAGATCCGCAATTTGCCTCGGCGTATTCGGGCCTGGCGCTCGCGCACATCTTCTTGGGCTTTTACGGAGACGGTCAGGTGTCTCTCGACGAGGTCTACCGCCAGGCAAGAGAAGCCGCGCAAAAGTCTCTGCAATTGGACGACACCAATGGCGAAGCCCACTATGCGCTTGCTCTCCTCGGCGCGCAATTTGAATGGGACTTCAAAAGCGCGGAACGCGAGTACGACGACGCCATTGCCCTTTCTCCGAGCTACGCCTGCGCGCACGAGAGCCGCGCGCTCTTTCTCGCCTCGCTTGGCCGTCGCGATGAGGCGCTGGTGGAGTTGGGAAAAATCGGCCAGATGGATCCCGGCCCCGGCTCGATGAGCGTGATTTCCGGCGCGTACTATCAGCTGCGCGATTACCCGAAATTGGTTGAGGTCGGCCGCCAAGCCGTGACGTCGTACCCCAACGAGTGGACCATGCACCGTGAACTCGGCATCGGCTACGAAGCGACCGGACAACCTGCGGAAGCCATCGCCGAATATCAGAAGGCATTCCAGTTGTCAGAAGGCAACGTGGATGCGGCCGCCTTTCTGGCGCATGCGTACGCGGAAGGCGGCAGACGAGACGAAGCGGAAAAAATTCTGGCCGGCCTTCTGAAAAAATCGAAGACCGCTCATGTCTCGCCGTATTTTATCGCCACGATCTATGCGGGACTGCACGAGAACGACCGCGCGTTCTCCTTTCTGGAAAAGGCTTATCAGGAAAAATCGCCGGACATGCTCTGGCACCTTAAAGCGGACGTGCGCCTGGACGGCCTGCGCTCCGACCCGCGCTTCCAAAATCTCCTTCGCCGTACTGGTTTGGCAAGCTAGGCTCCGCGCGCGGCAAGAACTTAAATACCGCTTCCCGCCATGGCGTTAGCTGAAAACCATTCGAAACCGACCGCCTGCACTCGGGCGGGCAGAGAGAGCGCAATCGTGCAAACAATATACGCGTAAGCTAAGATGGCAACGGAGAGCGAGATGAGTGCGACGACTGATCGTTTGAGCGGAGCGGCGCTGGCAAAGGGACCGTTTCGAGCGGCGCGAGGGACGCAGATTTCCTGCAAGGGGTGGCAGCAGGAAGCGGCGCTGCGCATGTTGATGAACAACCTGGATCCGGAAGTGGCGGAAAGACCCGAGGATCTGGTGGTGTACGGCGGCACGGGCAAGGCGGCGCGGAACTGGGAATGCTTTCACGCGATTGTGAAGTCCCTCCGCGAACTCGAGAACGACGAAACGCTGCTCGTGCAATCCGGCAAGCCGGTGGCGGTGTTTCGCACGCATGAATATTCGCCGCGAGTCTTGCTTTGCAATTCGAATCTGGTTGGGCACTGGAACAGCTGGGACAAGTTCAACGAATTCGATCGCGCGGGATTGATGATGTACGGCCAAATGACGGCCGGCAGCTGGATTTACATCGGCACGCAGGGAATCTTGCAAGGGACGTACGAGACGTTTGCGGCGGCGGCGCGACAGCATTTTGGCGGCACACTGGCGGGAAAACTTGTGGTGACGGGCGGAATGGGCGGGATGGGCGGGGCGCAGCCGCTGGCCGCAACAATGAATGGCGCGGCGTTTCTTGGCATTGACGTCGACCCCGAACGGATCAAAAAGCGGCTGAAGACCGGGTATTGCGATGTGATGGTGACGTCGCTCGATGAAGCGCTGCGGATATTGAAAAACGCGGTGCGCAAAGGCGAAGCGACTTCGGTCGGCCTCGTGGGAAATTGCGCGGATGTGATTCCGGAATTGGCGAAACGCGGCGTGGTGCCGGATTTGCTGACCGATCAAACGAGCGCGCACGATCCGATTGGCGGATATGTGCCGAACGGCATGCCGCTGGAGGCGGCGCTGGAGCTGCGAAAGAGGGATGCGGCGGAATATCAGAAGCGATCGATGGCGGCGATGGCCGAGCACGTGCGCGGCATGCTGGCGCTGCAGAAACTGGGCGCGGTGACGTTTGATTACGGCAACAACATTCGAACGTTTGCCTTTCAGCAAGGCGTGGCGGACGCGTACAACTTTCCGGGATTTGTGCCGGCCTACATTCGGCCGCTATTTTGCGAAGGCAAAGGGCCGTTTCGCTGGGCGGCGCTTTCGGGCGAGCCATCGGACATTGCGCGAACGGACCGGCTGGTTCTGGAAATGTTTGCCGAAAACGAGCCTTTGCGGCGATGGATTACGCTGGCGCAGAAGCGCGTGAAATTTCAAGGACTGCCATCGCGGATTTGCTGGTTAGGATATGGCGAGCGAGATAAATTTGGCCTGGCGCTGAACGACTTGGTGGCGAAGGGCGAATTGAAGGCGCCGGTGGTGATTGGACGGGATCATTTGGATTGCGGTTCGGTGGCATCGCCTTACCGCGAAACCGAATCGATGATGGATGGCTCCGACGCGATTGCGGATTGGCCGTTGCTGAATGCGCTGGTAAGCACGGCGAGCGGCGCATCGTGGGTTTCGATTCACAATGGCGGCGGCGTCGGAATCGGCTATTCGCAACATGCCGGGCAAGTGACGGTGGCGGATGGGACGAAAGAGATGGCGGCGCGAATTGAGCGAGTGTTGACGAACGATCCGGGAATGGGCGTGGTAAGGCACGTGGATGCCGGGTATCCCGAGGCCATTGCGTTCGCGAAAAAGAACAGCGTGAACGTGCCGATGCTTTGAGTTTGTGCCGGCGGTGGATCAAGCGTCGTCGTTTTGAACTGCGCTGAATTTAGACTTTTGCAAGAATTACCGGGAGAAAATCGACATGTACGTAGTATTAGGCGCAACGGGCAACACTGGTTCGGCAGCGGTGAAGGCGCTCCTCGCGAAAGGCGAAAAAGTGCGAGCGGTGGGGCGAGACACGGCGAAGATTACGCGCATGTTCGGCGAAGGCGCGGAGGCATTCGGCGCCGATGTGAACGACGTGGCGGCGTTGACGCGCGCTTTTGGCGGGGCGAGGGCCGCTTACGTAATGATTCCTCCGCAGATAAACGCCCCGGATTTTCTCGATGCAGGGAATAAAATCAGCGACGCGATTACGGAGGCCGTGCGAGCGTCCGGCATCACGCATGTGGTCCACTTGAGCAGCATTGGAGCGCAGCACGAGGCAAAGACGGGGCCGATCGTGGGCCTCCATCGATTCGAAGCGAAGCTCGCGGCAGTGCCCGGATTGAACCGGCTTTCGCTCCGGCCGGTTTTCTTTATGGAAAATTTTTTGATGGCGATTGGCTTGATTCATTCGATGGGATTTATCGGCAACGGAATCAAGGGCGACATGAAAATGCCGATGATCGCGGCGGGCGACATCGGGCAGTACGCGGCGGAAGCGCTGATGGCGAGGGATTTCACGGGGATCGAGGCTCGAGAACTGCTTGGCCCGTGTGAATATACGCACGAGGCGGCGGCAAACATCCTCGGCGCGGAAATCGGCAAACCCAAATTGTCGTATCAACGATTTCCGTCGTTCTTGGTGGAGCAGGCGTTGAAGCAGATGGGATTGCCCGCGAAAACAGCGGCGCTGATGAGCGAAATGAATGACGCCGCGAACGACGGGCTGCTGACGCCGCAAGAACCGCGTTCCGAGAAAAACACGACACCCACGACGCTGGAGACATTTGCGAAGGAAGTGTTCGCACCCGCGTACAACGCCAAATCGGCGAAAGCATAAGCCACGAACCATGCGGTTAGGCAAAATGCGGCGACGTTCGCCATAATGACGAGACCTTGAGCGATTCCCTTCTCATCACGGGCGCTTCGCAACTTGTGACGGTTGCCGGACGCGGACCGCGGCGCGGCCGCGCGCTCTCCAAGCTGGGCGTCATTCAGGATGGAGCCGTGCTGGTGCGCGACGGCGCGATTGCGGCAGTGGGCACGACGGCGAAACTGGAAAAACTGGCGGCCGCGCGAAAAGCGGAAAAGATAGATGTCGGCGGCCGGGTGATTTTGCCGGGATTCGTGGATTCGCATACTCACCTGATTCATGCCGCGAGCCGCGCGGAAGAATACGAACTGAAGATTCAAGGCGCGAGCTACGAAGAGATTGCACAGAAGGGCGGCGGCATTCTCAATTCCGTAAAGAAACTGCGCGCGGCCACCAGCCAGGAATTGAAGCGCAGAGCGAGCGCGGCGCTTGAGGTTTTTGCGGCGCATGGCACGACGACGATCGAAGCGAAGAGTGGATACGGGCTGGACGTCGCAAGCGAGCTGAAAATACTTTCGCTGCACAAACAGCTGGGCGCGGAACAACCAATCGAGATCGTTTCGACGTTTCTTGGCGCGCACGTCGTCCCAATGGAATTCCGCGCGAAAGCGGACGGTGCGGAAGAATACGTGAAACTCCTTACCGATTGGCTGATTCCGGAAGTTGCGTCGAATGGGCTGGCCGAATATTGCGACGTCTTTTGCGATCGAGGCGCATTTTCCCGTGCGCAGGCAAAGCGAGTGCTGGCGGCGGGCCTTGACTATCGCCTCGTGCCGCGGCTGCATGCCGAGCAATTGACGCGGACGGGCGCGACGCAACTCGCCGTCGAACTTGGCGCGGCGAGCTGCGACCACCTGGAACAAGTGAACGCGGGCGACATGCGCGCGCTCGCCAAATCGAACACGGTGGCGACTCTTTTGCCGGGCTGCGATTTTCATTTGGGGCTGAAGCAGTACGCTCCGGCGCGAAAATTGATTGAAGCCGGGGCGATTGTGGCGCTGGCGACGGACTACAACCCCGGCACAAGCCCGACTTTGAGCATGCCGATGATTCTGTCTTTGGCGTGCACGCAATTGCGGATGACGCCGGCCGAAGCCATCGTGGCGGCCACGTACAACGCCGCCTACTCGCTGGGCCGGCACCGGCGGGTCGGTTCGATAGAGGTTGGCAAACAAGCGGACTTGGCCGTGTTCGAAGTGGAAGACTGGCGCGAAATTCCCTACTATTTTGGAGTGAACACCTGTTGGCTGACATTGAAGAGCGGAAGTGTGATTTATGCCGCCGTCTAAACCGAATCCGGCGCTCAAGAAAGAGATCAAGGTAACGATCATTCCGCCGAGCAGGAAGCGGCGGAAAACCTTTTTCGAAGAATACTATTATGGAGTGCTCGCCGCCGAATGCATTTTAGTCTCGCTCGTGGTTGGAGGGGCGGGCATGGGATTTTACCGCGGCACGCTGGTGGGGCTGCTGGTCGCGGCGCTGACTTCCGTTTTGTGGCAATTCCGTCAATTGGCGAAATTCAAGGACGATCCGCGCGTGAACTTGCGGCTTGCGCCGCCAAAGCCGGCGCTGAAACCGATTCGGCCGGCAAAACGGGCGCCGGCTCCGGTTGGGCCGGACGGAAAGAAAATATTTCCACCAAGTTATTTTCCACCATTAAGGGATAAGAAAACCAAGCAATGAAACGACTAATTGAGTGCGTGCCGAATTTTTCCGAAGGGCGAGATCCGGCAAAGGTGGACCTGCTCGTGAGCGTGATGAGCGGCGTGCCGGGCGTGTACGTGCTCGACCGGGAGATGGACGCGGACCACAACCGGTGCGTGATTACGCTGGCCGGAGAGCCGGACGCAGTGGGCGAAGCGGCGATTCTGGGCGCGGGCAAGGCGATGGAATTGATCGACATGAACGCGCACAGCGGCGCGCATCCACGCGTGGGCGCGACGGATGTTGTGCCTTTTATTCCGGTGGATGGAGTCACGATCGAAGATTGCGTGGCGCTGGCGAAGCGCGTGGGAAACGAGATTTGGAAACGCTACCGCATTCCGATTTTCTTTTACGAAGCGGCGGCAACGCGGCCGGACCGCGTCAATCTGGAGAACGTGCGGCGCGGCCAGTACGAAGGCTTGCGCGAGGAGTTGAAGAAAAATCACGAGCGGCAGCCGGACGTGGGCGAGCCGAAATTGCACCCGACGGCGGGCGTGACGGTGGTCGGCGCGCGGAAGTTTTTGGTGGCGTACAACGTGAATCTGAACACGCCGGACGTTTCCATCGCCAACAAAATTGCGAGAGCGATTCGCTTTTCAAACGGCGGCCTGAGATACGTGAAGAGCATGGGCGTGGAATTGAAGGCGCGAAATCTGGCGCAAGTGTCGATCAACCTGACCGACTACGAGCAGACACCGATGCACCGCGTGTACGAAATGGTGAAGCGCGAAGCGGAACGCTACGGCGCAATGCCGGTGGGAAGCGAAATCGTGGGACTGGTGCCGAAGAAAGCCATGGAGATGGCGGCGGACTATTTTCTGCAGCTGGAAAATTTTTCGCCGGCCCAGGTGTTCGAAAACAAGCTGGGTGCGGCGCTTGCCGGCGCGCCGGCGCGGGGCGAGCAAGAAGGACACCTGGCGAAGCTGGCGCGGCCGTTTCTCGACGCCGTCGCGCAACCGACGGCGACGCCCGGCGGGGGCAGCGTTTCGGCGTTCGCCGCGGCTTTGGCCGCCGCGCTCGGCCAGATGGTTGCGGGGCTTTCGCGCAAGAAAAAATCGCAGGCCGCGCATGTGGACAAACTTTCCGAGCATCTCGATGCGCTGCGCAAAGAAAGCGACGCGCTTGCCGAGGCGATCGATCTCGATGCGGCGGCGTACGACGCCGTGATGGCCGCGTTCAAATTGCCGCAAGGCGATGCCGGCGAAACGCGGCAGCGCGAGGATGCGATCGAGGCCGCCACCCGCGGAGCCGCCGATGTTCCGCTGGCCGTCGCCCAGCGGACCGTTGCACTCTTCGAACGCTTGAAACAACTTGAAGCTATCGCCGCGGCATCCATGAAGTCAGACTTACAGGTGGCGCGTTTGATGGCCGCAGCCGGGGCGCAGGGGGCGCTGGCGAACGTGGAGATCAATCTCGACGGATTGAAAGACGCACAGTATGTGGCAGCGACGCGAGCCAAAATCGCGGCGCTGCGAGGAAAACTGGCGGAAACGCCGCAAGCCGCGGGCGGCGGAAATTGAACGAGCTTATGCCCGCAATCGAAAGGAACAGAGCATGAATCGCATTTCACAAATTAGCCGTTTGGCCGCAGGATTGGCTTTGACTGCGGCATTGCTGCTAGTGCCAAACGCCACGCGCGCACAACACCTGGGCAACGACACGATCGCGCTGTTTCCGAAAAACGTCGGGGAATTTGCGTACGCCAACCTGAAACAGGCGCGCTCGCAAAAATGGTTTCCGCAATTGCAGGAGCAGATGCTGCCGGAGCGATTCCGCCAGTTTGAGAAATTCCTCGCCTCGGCGGGCGTCGATCCGAATTCGCAAGTGGAAGAAGTGGCGTGGGGATTGATTCCGGAAGGCGTGACGAGCAAGACGGAAGGGACGGGATCGAGCGCCGTGCCCACCGGCGAAGAAATCGTCGGCGTGGCGCTTGGAAGCTACAACCCGGATTCGACCGAGGCCTTTTTCAAAGCGCAGAAGCTGCCGACTTTCAAGTCGCACGGCTTCACGATGTATGCGTTCGGCAGCGGCGCCGGACCGAACGATCTGTTCTTCCTGTTCATCGACTCCAATACGGCGGCGTTTGGGCATCGCTCGGAACTCGAGAAAATGCTCAACGTGCGCTACGGCGGCGAAGAAGGCTTGCTGCGCAACGACCAGCTTTTTTCGCTCATCAACGAAATCAACGGATCGGGCGTGGTCTGGGCAGTGCTTAACCCCGCGTACACGCGGCTGGCGATGAAGCAGCTTGCGCCGCAGATTCAGCAGTTTCCCGAAGCCGCGAAATTGGTGACGCGCATGCAAAATCTTCTGATCAGCGTGCAGGCGAGCGGCGGAGTGGACGGCAAATTCCAGGCGGTGTGCGGATCAAGCGACGACGCCAACACGCTGGCGCAACTGCTACAGCTCGCCTTGGTCTATCAGCAGTATCAAGCGAAGCAGCAGAATCAGGATTTATCGCAACTGCTTGGCCAGGCGCAGGTGACGCCCGGCGGCGATCGCGTGACGCTGCGCATGGCGCTGAGCGACGACCAGATGGCGGCGCTAATCAAGAAAAACACATTTGCGTTGAAGCTGTAGCGAGAAGTTTCACGCGTTTCGTGGAGAAAAGACGGGCAGTTCGCCCGTCTTTTTATTTTTCTAAAGAAAATTTATGCCTGCGACGAGACGAACTTCGTGAGCCGCGTTACGCTGGAACCGTTCACCTGCTCATACTGCACGCGATCGACGCCTTCCATGGGATTTGCCGCGGCGCCAAGCAATGTATGCAAACCGATCGACGGCGCGTCGGCACGGTGAACGATCAGCACCTCGATACGATCGGTGAAGAGATCCAGCGTGATTTGAAGGTGCATATCGCGCAAATCGAGATGAGCAAAGGCTTCTTCGCACGCAAATAGAACCGCCGATTGCAATTTTCGAGCAGCTTCGGCGCTCAATCCACTGGATTCGCCAAGATAGCGCGCGCCTCCGGCCGCGGCGGCGGCAAAGCGCGGGTCCGCGTCGAGGCTCAATTCGAAGTGCCTGGAATCAGTGGACACGAGACTCGGCCAGCGCGACGTCGCACGCTTCGCGGCAATCGGGGCAATAATAGAGGCCGTCGACACACAAATGCACATTGTCCAGGCCCTTGCAGATGCTGCAATACTTATCGCATGTGCAAAAGGGTTCCGCTTTGTCGCACTGAACGCAGACAACTGGCCCGCGCGCCATGAATGCCTCCACAAAAACTTTACCTGAGCGGCTGGCGGCGGAGCAAGACAAAGCTCGGCGCACGCGGCGTGAAGTTCAAGGTGTGAGGGCGAGTTAATCGGCGGATTCGACGGCTTCCGCGATGGCGAGCAGCTTCGTTACGCTATTCCAATTGCGGCCCGTGCCCGGCATGCCGCAGATTTTCTGCAGCTTTGGCCAGGGAAGTTTCGATTTGCCGGCGCCATCCGGAAAGTAGATGAAGATTTCCTGGCCGCTGGGCACCAACTCTTCAGGCGCAAGCGGCAACGCCTTCAGTTCGGCGCTCGCTTGCGCGGAAAGTTTGCCCGGCAGAAATTGCACGTGCAATTTATTCGGCTCGATTCCCTTTCGCCGCGCGAAGGGATTGCGCGCCACGATATCGCGCATGGCGCTTACGGTGCGAACGATCACGTCCGGTTCCACGGCAAATTTCTTTTTGATCGCCGCGCGAATACGCGCCGCGATGCGGCCCAGGTCGGTTTCGCCGGTTTCGAAAATCACGTTGCCGCTTTGCACGTAGGTCTGCACTTTTTCGAATCGCAGCGACTCGTAGAGCGCGCGAAGCTCCGCCATTTTGACGACGGCGTGGCCGCCCACATTCACGGCGCGGAGGAGCGAGACGACGACCGGCACAATTTTGCAAGTATAACGCGGGTTTCTGGCGGCGAAGACGAGGATTTCCGGCGCTCGGCGGCTTCTTTGACGCACTTTCCAGCGCGTGTTACCATGAATTTCTGCCCGAGCGAGTGGGATGGACTTCGTCACATCTTCTGCCCAAACTGAACTTCGCAAAACGCCGCTGAACGCGCTGCACCGGAAGCTGGGCGCGAAAATGGTCAATTTCGGCGGCTGGGACATGCCCGTCGAGTACCCATCGAGCGGCGGCCTGATGGCCGAGCACAAGGCGGTGCGCGGCGGCGTGGGCATGTTCGACGTGAGCCATATGGGCGACATTCGCATCCACACCGGAAAAACCGCCGGTGGCGCGCTGGCGGCCGTTCAGCATCTCTCGATGAACGATGCCTCCAAGCTGGCGATTGGCCAGGCGCAATACTCCGCGATGCTCTATCCGCAAGGAACTTTCGTGGACGACGTGATCGTGCACCGATTGGGCGAAGACGATTTTCTATTGGTGATTAACGCCGGAACTCGCGAAAAAGACATTCAATGGGTGCGGCAGAATACGGCTGGATTTGATTGCGTGGTCGAGGATCTGAGCGATGCGTACACGCAGATTGCGATTCAAGGGCCGCGCGCGGTGGACGTACTGCAAAAACTCACGGATGCGAATCTCGCGCCAATCAGGAATTATTGGTTCACGCACGGAACGGTTTGCGGCTTGCCAAATCGTTTGATCGCGCGCACCGGTTACACGGGCGAAGACGGATTCGAGATTTATGTGCCGAGTGAAGTTGCTGCGAGCGAAGCGGTGTGGAACTCTGTCATCGAGGCCGGGCGCGAATTTGGAATTGTTCCCTGCGGGCTCGGCGCGCGCAATACGCTGCGCCTGGAAGCCAAGATGGCGCTCTATGGTCACGAAATCGGCGATTCCATCAACGTGTGGGAATCGGGGCTTGACCGGTATTGCAAAATGGAAAAGGGCGACTTCATTGGCCGGCTCGCGCTGGCCAACGCCAGTGCTGCCCCGCTGAAGCGAACGCTCGTCGGAATCGAAACGGTCGAGCGAGGCATTGCGCGCGATGGGTATCGCGTGTTTGACCCAGCGGGAGAAGAGATTGGCGTCGTGACGAGCGGCTCCCCATCGCCAACGCTTTCGCGGAACATTGCGCTGGCATACGTGCCGCCGGATTTCGCGGCGATCGGAACGCCGCTTTGCGTTGAGGTACGTTCGCAGCGAATCAAAGCGCAAGTCGTGCCGACGCCGTTTTACAAGCGCGCAAAGAAGCCCGCGCCGCAAGCGGCTGGAAGCGCGTAGGAATTTCGGAAGAGTTCAAGGAAGGAGATGTCCCGTGGGATATCCAGCGAATTTCCGATATACGAAAGAACATGAGTGGGTGAACGTCGAAGGAAGCGTTGCGACGATCGGCATTACGGACTACGCGCAAAGCGAATTGGGCGACGTGGTCTTCGTCGAACTGCCGAAAGTCGGCGCAAAGCTTGAAACCGGCAAGTCGTTTGGAAATGTGGAATCGGTAAAAGCGGTGAGCGAAATCTATGCTCCGGCATCGGGCGAAGTGTCGGAAGCAAATCCCGAGCTGTCGAACAAACCGGAATTGCTCAATTCCGATCCGCACGGAGCGGGTTGGCTCGTCAAAGTGAAACTGGCGAATGCCGCGGAACTCGCCAGCTTGATGGACGGCGCGGCGTATGAAGCCTACATCGCGCAAAAGGGCAAGGAAGCCTCGGCCTGATGCGCTATCTTCCGAAGAGCCCCGCCGAACGCCAGCAAATGCTTTCGGCGATTGGCGCAAAATCGATCGACGAACTTTTTGAATGCATTCCGGAGCGCTACCGCCTGCGCGACGCGTTGCGCCTGCCCGCGCCACATTCCGAAGCCGAAGTGATTTCCTATTTCCAATCGCGCGCCAAAGAAAATTCCTTTGGGTACACAAGCTTTCTCGGCGCCGGCGTTTACAACCATCTTCGTTCGGTGATTACCGACACGATTCTTCTGCGCGGCGAATTCCTTACGTCGTATACGCCCTATCAAGCGGAAATCACGCAGGGCACGCTGCAGGCAATTTTCGAGTTTCAAACGTTGATGTGCCAGCTGACCGGGCAGGAAGTTGCCAACGCCTCGATGTACGACGGCTCGACCGCGACGACCGAAGCGGTCTTGATGGCGGAGCGATTGACGGGGCGGCGGCGCGTGCTCGTTGCGAAATCGCTGCACCCGGAATATCGCGACGTACTGAAAACTTACGCCAAAAATTCCGGCCTCACGGTCGAAGAGATTTCTTACGGCGCAAATGGAAAACTGGACAGCAAGGCTCTCGCGGCTGCGCTCAAAACCGATGTGGCTGCCGTCGTCGTGCAATCGCCGAATTTTTTCGGCGTGGTGGAAGACGTTGCCGCCGACGCGGATGCGGTTCACGCCGCTGGCGCCTTGCTCGTCGTCGCCATCGCCGAGGGCGTTTCGCTTGGCGCTTTGAAACCTCCGGCGGAAGCGGACATCGTGGCGATGGAAGGCCAGAGCTTCGGCCTTGCGCCGAGCTACGGCGGTCCCTTCGTCGGCGTAATTGCTTCACGCGACAAATTCGTTCGGCAGATGCCGGGCCGCCTTGCCGGACAGACGACCGACACGGAAGGCCGCCGCGGATTCGTGCTGACGCTTGCCACACGCGAACAACACATTCGCCGCGAGAAAGCGACTTCAAACATCTGCACGAATCAGGCGCTTTGCGCGCTGGCCGCCACCGTGCACCTGACGCTTCTCGGCAAGGAAGGTTTGCGCGAAATGGCGCACCAGAATCTCTCAAAGGCTCGCTTCGCGTTGAGCGAGCTGGAAAAAATACCGGGCGTGAAGCGCAAATTCGACGCGCCGTTCTTCAATGAATTTGCAATTGAGCTGCCTCGTTCGGCGCGAATGGTCAACGCGGAATTGCTCAAGGAAAAAATTGTCGGCCCGCTTTCCCTCGGCTCGCTGTACCCGGAGCTCACAAAAACGGCGCTGGTCTGCGTGACGGAAACAACTTCTCGCGCGGAAATCGAGCGCTTCGCCGCCGCCATGCGCCGCGCACTGGAACAACCGCTATGAACCGCAAGATCAACAAAGCTTGGCATCACCCTTCGCAGAACGAGGGCTTAATTTTCGAAAAGTCGTCGCCAGGCAAGCGGGCGTTTGAGCTGCCGCCGCTCGACGTGCCTCCTATAAACACCGCTTCCGAGCTTGGAAAGCATCACCGTGTGGATGGCGTCACAGGCTTTCCCGAAGTCAGCGAAATTGAAGTCGTGCGCCACTTCACGCGCCTTTCCACTTGGAACTACGCGATCGACCTCGGCATGTATCCGCTCGGCTCCTGCACCATGAAATACAATCCGCGCGTCAACGAATTCGTTGCGCGGCTCGACGGCATCGCTTCCGAACATCCTTATCAACCCGACGAACTTTCGCAGGGCTGCCTGAAAATCCTGCAACTCCTCGAAAAATGCCTGCTCGAAATTACCGGCATGGACGCAATCACTCTGCAGCCCGCGGCCGGCGCGCAAGGCGAACTTACGGGCCTTCTGCTGATCCGCGCTTATCTGGAACGTCAGGGCAATCCACGAAAAAAAGTTTTGATTCCCGATTCCGCGCACGGCACAAACCCGGCCACCGCGATCATCGCCGGTTACGAAGTCGAAAACATCAAAAGCGAATCGCACGGCCAGATCGACGTCGAAAAACTTCGCGAACTCGTTACGGAAGACGTCGCCGCGCTGATGATCACGAATCCTTCGACGCTCGGCATTTTCGAAGAGCGAATTCCCGAAATCGCCGCGATTCTTCATGCCAAAGGCGCTCTTCTTTACATGGACGGCGCGAACATGAACGCGCTCGCCGGCATCACGCGGCCCGGCGATCTCGGCGTGGACGTGATGCACCTCAATCTTCACAAAACTTTTTCGACGCCGCACGGCGGCGGTGGCCCCGGCGCGGGGCCGGTGGCGATGAAAAAAATTCTCGAGCCATTCAAGCCCGTGCCGGTGCTCGTGGAAAAAGAGGGCGGCAAGCTTGCGCTCGATTCGCGCCGTCCGGACTCCATCGGAAAGGTCCGCGCGTTCACGGGCAATTTCGGCGTGCTCGTTCGCGCGCTCGCGTACATCCTTGCGTACGGGCCGGGCGTTCGCCAGGCAACGGAAGACGCCGTGCTCAACGCGAACTACATTCGCAAAGGTCTCGAAGGCGTGTTTGAACTTCCCTATTCCCTGCCCTCGCTGCACGAAGTCGTCTTCAGCGATACAATGCAAAAGCGCAACGGCGTCAACACCATGGACATTGCCAAGCGCCTCATCGACTACGGCTTTCATCCCTACACAACGGCGTTTCCGCTCATCGTTCCCGGCGCGCTGATGATCGAGCCAACCGAATCCGAATCGAAGGAGGAGTGCGACCTCTTTATCGAAGCCATGAAATCCATCGCGGAAGAAGCCGCACAAACTCCCGA
>DATGEI010000086.1:0-24260 GCA_035310365.1 Candidatus Acidiferrum sp. | reverse complement strand
CGGAATGACGCTCCCAGCAGCGAACAAGTAGAATCGATTACAAGAAATTGAGCGACGAGCAGATTCTGGATTTGTAGAAGAATGTCTTCAGTGAGTACTGCCATTCTTGCGTTGAAGCTTTTTGTACACCCAAGCTGCTGCAAGGCCCAAGACCACAAGCAATAAGATAAAAAGCACCAACGGTGAGAAGCCTATTCTCCACTCGACGTCGTTGTTAGGTGCCTGACTAGCGTACAGACGCGCGATCTGGGGGTACACATTCATCGTTGGCAGTAGAGGAGATCCAGCGAAAATCGTACTGCTCCCTAAAGGCAGACTTTTCAAGTAGTCCATGGCGAGGGGCGACGTCCTACACCGACGAAAGTATATCGCGCAACAAAAACGAATCAAACGCTTTCCGGCGCCTTCTCGAAGACGCCTTGCGCTGCCGCGTTCACGCCAGAACCGATCTGAAGATCGGCCACTACAGGCGTGCCACTCATTGCGGAGCGCAGCAATCCTGTTGGCCGTCTTACGGCCACTCGAATATTAAGGAGAAAACGAAATGCCAGCACAAGCCAACGCAAACGTCGTCGCGTTGCAGCTCGAGAAGGTGCGCGACAAAGTGCCCCTGCTCTACGAGCGCGACGACATTTTACTCACCTCGATCCAGCAGCGCGGAGACGTGGAGAAAATTTCCAGCCGCGCGATGCGACTGCCGTTGCAAGTGAATCCCGGCGGCAAAGCCGGTTCGTACAACGCGGACGGCGGCGACATGGGCCGCGGTTCCGGCACGGCGTACGACGTGGCCACGGTTTCGCCGATTTTCTTCCGCTTCGCGGTGGAAATCACGAAGCTGGTGGAATACGCGACGAACGGCCGCGAACGCGCCGTGGAAAATGCCGCGAAGCGCGAAGTGGTGAACGGCATCAAGCAGTTCCGCTCGTTCCTCGACAAGCTGAGCCAGACCGCCGGCAACGGCGTGCTGGGCACGATCAGCTCGTTCGCCACCACCACGTGGACGATGGCCACGCCTCCGGGCGCGGCGCTCGTGTACGTCGGGCAGACGGTGCAGGTTTACGATTCGACTTTAACCACGAATCGCGGCACGGCAAACGTTGTGGCGGCCGATCCGATCAGCCCGACGCAGACGATTACCGTGGACGTGAATCCCGCCGGCCTGACGAACGGCGACGTGATCGTTCACGACGGACTGAGCGGCGCGCAGCCGACTTCGCTTTTCGGCATCAAATATCACCAGAACAACGCGACGACCGGCACGTGGCTAAACCTCAACCGCGCGACGTATCCGGTGCAGCTTGCGACGCCGCGCGTGAATGCGGGCAACGCCGCGCTGACGCCCGCGAACGTGCGCCTGGCGATCAACAAAGTGCGCAAAGCCCTCGGCATCAATCATCTGAGCAAGCTGATTGCGTACATGGCGGTGGAGCAGGAACACGCCTGGGAAAATCTGGGCATCACCGTTTCGCAAATCATCAAAGAAGGCGGCGAAGGCAGCGCGAACGACCTCGATCTGCTTTTCAGCGGCCGCAAGACGATGAGCGGCATTCCGATCAAGTCCAGCGTGAACGCGGATCAGACGCGCGTGGACTTCCTCGACCTGTCGCATTGGGGACGCGCGGTGCTGAAGGACATCGACTTCTACGAAATCAACGGCAACACCGTGTTTCCGATTTACGGCGCGAGCGGCGGGCTTGCGGCGTCGTATATCTTTTATTTTGACACGGCGTTTCAGCTGTTCAGCGATTCGCCGCGCAGCGGCGCGTTTATTGACACGCTGGCGCGGCCGTCCGGCTACTAAATCGGTGGCCGGTGACTCGTTAGTAGTGACCGGCGAAAACCAAACAACACACCGCAGGGGTGCGAGGTCCTCGCGCCCCTGCCAACTTTTCCATCGATTCACAATGAACAGAATATTCGCGAGCGGAGTGTTGCTGTTGCTTTTTGGCGCGGCAAGCGCGCGCGACAAGCACGCGCCGCTCGTTTTTCTTTTTCTCGGTTTCGATCGCGAGCGAAACGTTGCGATGCTTCGCCCGATGATTGCGCCGGACATCGGCGTGCGGTTCGATTCGGGCGGCAGAGAGATCAAACCGGGAGCGATTTTGCGTTGCACGACGTCGCAGCGCGAATACCAGGCAATTGTGGAAGGCCAAAAGGCGACGGTGACGGATCTGGTGCTCGATTGTAGCGAAAACAAGTTTGTCGTGAAGGGAATTGACTTCACGCCGGGAACAAAGTGATCCAGGTTGTGCGCGAAACGCATGAAACGCCGGAAGCGGTCGCGCGGAGACTCGAGCTGGCCGGCGGAAGGAATCGTTTTGGCGAAGCGAATTATCGCGCCGTGTGGGGTTGGAACCGCCTGGCATGGATTGGCGGAAAATTTGAAGATCGCGATGAACGCGGCGTGCTGCTTCGCGAACGCATTGAGCTGAGAAAAGAACCGAAGTATCCGGCGGTGAATCGCTGGCACATCGAGCGATGGGTGCCGCCGGAAGTGTATGGTTCGCCGCGCACGTGGTACGCGCAAACGAATGAACATGCCGGCGGGCAAAACATTCCCGCGCTCGGGCCGTATCCTTCACGCGGTGATTACGAACATTGCTTCACGCTGGAGACGCCGAAGGGCGAGTTTATTCAATTGACGGCGACGATCGCGGACTATATTGCGCGCGCGATCGAATATTCGCGATGCAAGCCGCGAGCGCGTTCGCGAGAAAAACTATACGACCGGGAAACGCGCGAAGACCGCGCGTACGAAGAGTGGGCGTTCGATCTGTTGGATGACCAGGTGCCCGCATTTCACAAGCAGCCGTTTATAACGATTGCCTAATGGGTTTCTTCAGCTGGATAAGAGGGCGGGTGAAAGGCGTGCCAGAGAAAGAAGACCGCCGCTAAGTAGAAGAGGACAGAAACAACAATTTTAGTGGTGTGATGATAAAAGCCCAAATCGAAAACGGGGAAAAAACCGGCGCAGCAGAAAATTACGCTCAAGGAAATGCAGTTAATTCTATGTCTGGTCAGTTTCGGTAGTGTGCTTGTGTACAAGCCGCCTAACCAGATCAGGAACAACACGGCAAGCATTGCAACTAGCACGATATATCGTTGGCGAGTCATGGCACCGCCGAGTTTCACACTGCCGAAGTAGAAGACGACAAGTACAAATAGCAGCCTGGCGACATCCCATTTTGTTGGCTTTTTCATGAAGTATAAGTCCGCTCCATTCTACTTGGATAAGTTATGACACGCTTAGCAATTTGGCTCAAGGGTATTCTCGCGGCGGCGATTAGCGGCGCGGCGGGCGGAGTGCTCACTGGTTTTGCGGCGGTGGGGATCGATCCGCAGCATTTTAATTTGCAGGCGGGGATTGGCGCGACGCTGCGCATCGGCATGGCGGCGGCGCTGATCAACGCCGTGATCGGAGTGGCGGCGTATTTGCAGAAATCGCCCCTTCCCAGTGAATAGTGGTTGGTGACCGGTGACGGTTCATTCGCGAAAAGAAAAACAGATGATTGGGGACAGTCACGAGTCACTAGCCACTAATCACGAGTCACCAGTCACTTCGTCATGGGTCGTGTCAGCGGCCGCGGACAGCACTTTTGTAATTAACGTAAGGCTTCCAAAGGACTAGAAAATGCCAGTCGTCGGATCAAGCGCATACAACACGGCAGGGCAAATTACGTCGCTCGTGCGTTCGCTGCTGAACGACGCGCAAGGAAACTTGTTCACCGACGCGGTGCTGCTGCCGTACGTCAATTCGGCGTATCGCAAAGTGCAACGCGCGATGGGCAACGCCGGCGCCGGCGGATTTTTGACGGACGACGCGCTCGCGGTCGTGACGGCCGTGACCGCCGCCGATCCTTCGCTGCAAGTTTCCATCACCGACGCGACCGCGCCGCCGAATCAATTGCCGACGGATTTGCTGCTGCCGCTGAAATTGTGGGAGCGGCCGAACGGCTCGACGCAAGATTTTGCCGAGATGGTGGACCTGACGCGCCATGGCGGGCTGCCTTCGCGGCCGCAGGACACGATTCTGAGCGTGTGGGAATGGCGTTCGGACGGGATCTATTTTCTTGGCGCGACGCAAGACACGCAGATTCGCCTGCGCTATTTGAAAGCGTATCCGGATTTGAGCGACGCGACTTCGCCGGTGCTGATACGCAATTCGCAGGAAGCGCTGGCGTTTGCCGGCGCGGCGCTGGCCGGATGGGCGCGCGGATCGCCGCTTGCGGAAAAATGGGACGACGCGGCGAGCGACGCCATCGAAGACCTGATCATTCAAGCCGTGAAGCGCGAGCAGCAATCGGGCCGCCGGCGGCGGCCGTTTTCTTCGCGCAGCGGTTACACGCCGTTTTGAAAATCGAAGTAACGAAGTAATGAGGTAAGGAGACAACGAAATGCCAATTACGATTTCTCTCGTGCCGAACAATGTGGATTCGAGCGCGAGCAATTTTGTGTACGCGATCGCGACGCTGACGTTTTCGGGAAATTATCCGACGGGCGGCGACACGATCGATTTCACGACGGTTGCCGACAAACTGCCGTCGACCACGGTGATCCAGGCGTTTGCGGAATCGCAGAATGGCAACAGCGGGTATTACGTTGCGGTGCAGGGAAGCGCGCTGAACAATTGGAAGCTGAAAGCGTTCAACGGCGGCGGCACGGAAGTAACCGCCGGCGCTTATCCCGCAAGCGTAACGACGGACATCGTGCAGCTGAGCATTACGGCGCGGAAACTTCTTTAAGGTGTGCTTCTGCGAAGCCTGTACTTACCTTTGAAATTCTTGCGTATCAAATCGCGCACTATTTGAATCTCCTCGGGCGACGAAAAGCAGCGCTTGGGAATATAGGTAGCGGCATACGCAGTCTGCTTCAATAGAAAAGTCTTTCGCGTCTCCATCACACCGGCAAACAGAGACCATTTGTAGTCGCCGGTGGAATCCGTTGATTCAAAGTGCATGCCGTCGTCACTTAAAGTAATTCGACGCGTCGATTTTAGCGCGGGAGAGTTGCGGAAGATGATTAGCGTCCGCAGATATGGAATGACGAAAAGGCTGATCGCAGCGCATACCAAAAAGGCGATTGCCCAAGCCGACTGGCGAAGGAATTCAGTGTGGTCTTCGGAGGAGCGTTCAGCGAACGTGTCATAGAGGAACACAAAGGCAATAAATAACAAAAGGAATCGAATGATCGCACTCCAGCTCCAGGAAAAAGGCGAATACACGTCGCTGGGGCGAAGCAAGACTTCGACAGTTATTTGTTTGCTCTCTTCCATGTAAAACGAAGAAAGAGAATAGCACGGTGAAATCAAAAATCTTACCGAAGCGAGTGAAGGACTCGTACATGATACGATCAAAATTAGCGATGGGGTTTCTCTGGGTAGCGCTGGCGCTGGCGTTCCATGCGTGGCCGATGGTGCCCGTGGCAAAAGGGCAAGGCACGCGCAAGGACGACATTGTATTTAATTCGCGCGGAGTGCCGCTGGCGGGAGCCACGGTGCGCGTTTGCGCGATGCCGGCAAGCGGGCAGCCATGCACGCCGCTGGCGCAGATTTATTCCGACGCCGCGCTGACGCAAGCGCTTGCGAATCCGACGACGAGCGACGGCCTGGGCAACTATTTTTTCTACGCCGCGCCGGGCAAATACGAAATTGAAATTTCCGGCCCGGGCATCGCGACGAAGCAATTGCCGAACGTGATTCTTCCGAGCGATCCTTCGTCGCCAATCTTCAGCAGTCTTTCTACGACAGGCGCGATCAGCGCGTTCTCGCTGAATCTGACCGGCAACCTCACCGTGAACGGATCGACGACGGTTGTCGGCAATCTGGCGAGCGGAACGCTGAACCTGACGAACCAGGCGGTCTCGCCCGGAACGGCCGGCGCCGGCACCGTGAATCTCTACACAAAAACCGCCGACAAGCGGCTCTACTACACCGACGACACCGGCGCCGAAATTGGCCCCATCGCCAACACGTCCGGCGCGCAGACGAACGTGACGAACACCTTCACCGCGTCGCAAAATTTTGACAACGACGTGCACAGCAAGGGCCCGAACCCGGTTTTCGACATCTTGCGATACGGCGGATACGTGGGAAGCATCTCCTCGCCGCAGACGATGACGTGCAGCATCAACGCCTCGTCCACAACTCTTTCCTGCACTTCCAATCCGGACTTTCAGAATGGCCACGGCGTGGTTGTGCCGCTTGCGGGGCCGCTGCCCACATTGCCCGCGGCGCCCACGCCCACGCAAGTGACGCCCATCGGCGTGATCAACGGCTCGACCTCCTATTCGTATCAATACGTGCTGGAAGATTATTCCGGCGGCCTGACGGCGGCGGGCACGAGCGGATCGACGACGACGGGCGCGGCGACGCTTGGTGTCAACACGGTCGCTCTCACCGGCGTCAATCGCGTCGGCGGAGTGGACACGTTCACGTGCGCGTCGAATTGCAATATTGGCGTCGGCGCGCAAGCGCAGATTTCCGGGTTCAGCGGCGGTACCAATTCGATCATCAACGGCACGGTGGTGGTGAATTCCGCGCCGACGAGCACGACGTTCACGGTTCTCGCGACGGGTTTCAACGATTATTCGGAGACCGCTTCCGCCACGGCGTCCGTGCGCGCGTGCAACGAAATTTTTCCCGGCGGCGCGCTTGCGACGGAAAGCGTAATTCTTCGTTCGTGGATTTACCGCAACGGAACGCTGGCCGGCGTTTCGCCGGGGCAGGATCCATTTTTCGTCGATTGCGGGCAAGGAGTCGGCGCGCCGAGTTACGTGCCCACGGCGGCGCCGGGCGCGGCATCGGCCGATTATCTGGCCACGACCATCGTCAGCGGCGGCGGCACGAACACCATGACGCTGGCGAATGCGGCAACGCGCACCGCTTCGAGCCAAACCGTTCAACACGACAATGCGCCGGCATTGAAGGCCGCGTGGACCGCGGCGTATGCGGCGCACGGCGGAGTGGTCTCCATTCCGGTGATTCCAGCCAACAACTTTTCGACATTTCCGTTCAACTCCACAACCGATTTATCCACGATTGCCAATCCGACCGCCGCAACCGTCAAACTGTTGGTTGCCGGCGCAACGTTAAACCAGCCGTGGATTCTCGCGCCCTTTTCGGAATTGGAAGGAGTGCCGCAGGTTTCGACGTCGTTCCAATATTCACCGCTGGGTTCGATCGGCGGCAACGCGCACCCGCTTGTACTGATCAACGTCAGAAGCGCGGGCGGAATTAGAATCTCCAAATTGAAATTTTCCACCGCCGCGCAAGGACAAAGCGCCTTGGTAGCGGACCAGAAAATCGGAAGCGGCGGAGTGGTGGGCCTTATTTTCGACGACGACGGCTTCGGCGGCGTGGCGGCCCCGGCCGTGATCATCAAAGGCGGGTTCGATTTTTGGTTTACGCACGGCGTGTGCTCGGTGGGCGGCGCGGAATCCACGCAATGGTTCGCGCACCCATGCGTCGACTTTACGAATGCCTCGACCTATTTGTCCTCCGCCGGAACGCAAGTTCCCGGGCGAATCTATTTTGAGCGGGCAAATTTCCAGGGCGGCACCGGCATTCAAATCGACAACATTCCCGCGTCCAATCAACCCGGCACGTTTACCAACGGCGGTGGAAATATCTTTCTGAACGGTGTGTTGCACGACAGCAATGCGGGCCCGCCGCTGCGCATCGCGCTCGGAAACGCGGCCGGCTATGGCGTGACACTGAGCGACGTGGCGATGGCCGATGCAACGAACGGGCTGCACCAGCCGCTCGTCGAGATGACCGGCACGACCGGCGTGAACAATATTTTGGTGGAAAACAGCAAGGGCGCGGGGCAGAATCCGACGATTTCCGGCGGCGGCTCGTTTGCGTCGCCGGTGTGCATCAACAATGTCTTTTTACAGGGATGCGGGCAAACACCGAATCACAACATCACCGGAAGCAACACGTCGCTCGACGGCGGAATTTTCGGGCTTGTGAACGGCGGTTCGATGGGATATCTGATGGCGACGCCCGCCGCGCCGGCGTCGTGCGTCGTTTCGGCGGGCGGCGGGGTGCCGGTTTCGACCAGTCTTCAGTATTTCGTTGTCGCGGCGGATCGCAGTCCCATTTCCTTCACGCCTTTCACGGGCATGACGCTGCTGGGCCCGGGTTGCACCGTGACCACGACAAGCGGAAGCCAAACCGTGACGGTGACGCGGCCCGCGCTGCCGCCCGGCGCTGCCGGCTGGCTTGTCTGGCGCGGGATTTCGGGCGCGGCGGGCGAAGCGCAAATGCCGGCCAGCTGCGTGATTCCGATTCCCGCCAGCACAACGACGTACGTCGACACGTTTGGTTTTTCCTGCGGCGCTTCGCCGCCGTCGACCAACACGGCCTTCACGGCGGGAATTAACAGCGCCGGCGTCAGCACGGGCGCGGTGACGATCAACGGCGAGGCGGTGACGGCATCGCCGCGCGCCGAGCAAAATATATTTCTTCCCGGCGCGTTGAGCGCAACATGGACCGGCGCCACGTGGACGCTCGACAAAGCGGTCACCGTCACCCGAATTCAGGCGCAAGCGAAAACGGCGCCGGCCGGATGCACCACGAACGCGGTGGTGCGCGTCACGGATGGAACGACTCCCGTGAACGTGACCATTGGCGCGGCGGCAAACGATTCCGGCGCGATCGCGCAAAATTATGCGGCCGGCGCGGCGGTCACCATCGGCGTGCAAACCGCCGCGGCGGGATGCACGACAAGCCCGGCGGACGTCAACATCATCGTGCAATACCGCATGCAGTAGAAATCGGCGCGATGCCGAGCATGGAAAAACTATAAAAGCGATTCGCAAGACGAAGCAATGCTTCGCGGCCGGTTAACTTCGTCCGGGCAAGTTGGTATACTCCGGGAACAATGAAAGGACAATTTCTCCGGTGGAAGAGCGTTGGAGAAGGTGCGTTGTGCCTTTGGTTCTTCGTTGCGTTTGCCTGGTATTTCGTGCAATTTAAACCGCTGCTGAACGTCGTCGTTCGCCTGCTCACCAAGCGATGATGCTTCTTCACTCCGTCGGTGGCCTGGTGGAAAGTTGCTTGTTCGCATTCCTCGTGGCCAGTTCGGGTGCATGGCTGCTTCGGCGTTTCGGAATCACACTAGCCGGCGCGGAATCGGTTTTATACGCGCTCGTTGTCGGCGTGGTGACGCTGGAAATTGTTATCGCCGTGGCGGAATTTGCGCCGAACGTGCGGAGCGGAGTTCGCGCGGCGGTTGCGGCGATCTGCCTCGCGGGATTGCTCGAAAGCGTTCCTTTCGCGCGCGCGCTCGCCGGTCTTTACGCGCGCATGCGGCAGGCGTCGCCTTGGGAAAAAACGGCGGCGGCGGTCCTTGCTGCCGTGCTTTTCCTCGAAGGGCTGGCGGCGATGGCGCCGCTCACGGGCTCCGACGCGCTGCATTATCACTTCACGGCGCCGGCGCAGATTTTACGCGAAGGTTTTCGCGCGAACTGGCTTGATCCGCACAGTTTTTTTCTTGGACAGTCGCATCACTTGATTCTTGCGGGCCTGGCGCTTGGCAGCGAACGACTTGCGCTCGGTTTGATTTTTTTTGGCGGCGCGGCGTCCGCGATTGCGATTGTACGTCTCGCGCGCGAATGGGTTTCCGGCGTCTGGCCATGGCTTGCCGCGATATGTTTCGTGCTGACGCCGGTTATTTTTTGGCAGATGACCACGGCCGGCGCTCCGGATATGTGGATGGCGCTTTTCGCCGCCGTTGGCGTGCTGGCCATTCTGCGCGCAGCGGAAACGCGCAAAATGGTTTTCGTCGTCGTTGCCGGCTGCTGCGCCGGGGGATTGGCGGGCGCGAAATACACGGGCCTGCTTCTCGCCGCCGCTTTGCTTTGCGCGTTTCTGATGGAGATGCGTTCCGCCGCGAAATCGGCGATTTTTTTTGTGGTTGCCGTGGCGGCGGGAATCTGGCCCTATCTGCGAAATTGGAAGTGGACGGGTAACCCGGTTTTTCCGTTTCTGGTGGAGCGATTCGGCCCGCAGCACGCGAATCAGAATGTGATTCGCGCCGTGCTGGCGGACACGGGAGCATCGGATGCCAAATCCATCTGGCGACTTTTGCAGTTTCCGTTCTTCGCGGCGGTGGATCAAACCCATCTCGGATTTTGGCAAATGCTGGGGCCGCTGGTGTTGTGTTTCGCTCCGTTGATTATTCTGGCGGCGAAAAATACCCGATTGTGGCGGATCGCGCTCGTGGTTTGGATCCTGGGCACGATCGGGATCGGCGCCACTTCGGGCATGGCGCGATTCACGCTGCCGCTTTTGCCGATTGCCTTGGCCGCGTCGTTCGCGAGCGTCGCCCTTCTTCCGGAACGGGGCCGAAGAGTGAGTTACCTGGCGGCATCGGCTTTGGTTGCTGCTTACGGCGTGCTGGGATTGTGCGGATTGGCAGTCTACACGCGGCCCGCGTTGGCTGTGGCAACGGGAGTAACTTCACGCGAGAACTATCTGCGGGAGCGGGCGCCGGATTTTCAAGCGACGGAATTCGTGAATGAACGGCTTGCCGGCGAACCCGGCGACGGCAAAGTTCTGGTCACATTTTCGCACACGTACTATCTCGCGCGACCATTCGTGAACGGCAATCCGGTCGAAATCTGGTTCCTCGAATCAAATTCCGGGCCGGCGGAGTTTTACGATTTCTTGCAGCGTGAAACCGTGAAATGGGTTCTGCGCGATGGCGAGTATCCGGCGCCGCAAAGAGAGCTTTATCTGACTCTCGAATCGCAACAGAAGCTTGTGCCTTGCGGCAGCGCGGTGGCGCAAGACTTCACCGGCAATCGCTTGCCGGGAATTCGCGTCTCGCTGCCGTTGACGATGATGTGCGTCAAGTAAGTTCCGATTTTCCCTGAAACTCGAAATCATTTCCTTGAGGTGTGCCTTGAGCGGACAGAAGGATGTCGCTGTGCTTGTAAATATTTCCACGCAGAAGTGGCCGCCGCGCCACCGTACGTATTTCGGCTCGCTTGACGTGCGCTCGCCGCAGGATGGCGAAGCGTTCGCGTTGACGCCGGTGCGCAGCTGCAAGGGAATGATGGACCTGGGCGACAAGCGCACGATGGAATTTGCCATTTCCGCGCGCGAGATCGCCGAAGACATCGCGCGGGAGATCAACAGCGATTCGGGGGAGGGAAGTTACCACGGCGTGTTCGTCGCGGCGGGGACGGAGCCGACGCCCGTCGAGCTGGCCGAAGCGCGAAAGAAGCTCGACGAATTTCATCGCAGGCTGGTGGCGGCGGCCGATCTCGAATGGGAGCGATCGCACAATCCGATGTTCATCACGGATTTGGAGCGGCGCGCGGCGCGCGAACTGAAACTCGAAAAGCCGTGGCTCTACGATCCGAGGCCCGCGGCGGAATGCCCGGCCTGCGCCGAGCGCATCAAGCCGGGCGTCGCGGTGTGCAAAGCCTGCGGCGCGATTCTGGACAAAGAGAAGGCGGCACAATTTGGATTGGTCGCGGCATCCACCGAAGCCGCGCAAAACGCGGCACGAGAAACTTCCGAACGCAAAGCGAAGTAACCCTGCAAGAAATCCAAGACGAGAGAACTCATGTCAACCGTTGGCTCATTTGACGCGCCCATTGAAATTTTCAGCGGGTTGGTGACGGATCTGGCTCCGGCGGATTTGCCGCACGGCGTTTCGCCGGATTGCCAGGACGTCATTTTCAGTTCGGGCGGCGTCGCCACGCGCCCCGGATTGCAAACGATGTTCGGGCCGCTCGCCGGAAATCCAACGGTAAATTATTTGAAGACGTACGAAACGCCGAATGGAACGCTCCGCACGATGGCGCTGGACGCGAATGGCTTGCTCTACAAAGAGACCACGCCGGGCACGCTGGCATCGATTGCCAGCGGCCTCGTGCCGAATGCCTATGCGAACTCGACCACACTTTTTGGCCGCGAATATCTGGCCCTGAGCGATGGAAAATCGGGAATCGACCTGCCGCGGCAATACGACGACACGAATTTTGACCGCGTGAGCCAGGGCGGCCCCGGCGCCGGTCCAACCGCGATCGAAGAAAATGTGCTTGTTTCGATTGCGTCTAGCCCGACGGGCGCGACGCAACCCGCCGCCGTAAGCATCGCGGCGAGCCCGGCCGGCGCAACGCAAAACGGATTTTTGGTCACGATTACGACTTCAACCGCGCACGGCCTCGCCGTCGGCCAGTCCGCGACGATCGCGGGCGTCGGCGTCAGCGGTTACAACGGCACGTTTCCCGTCGCCGGCGTTTTGAGCAGCACGCAGTTCACTTACATCGCCGGCGTGTCCGGCCTTGCGGCGTCGGGCGGCGGAAGTTCCGCGTCGTGCACGGCGAACATTCAAACTTCAGCGGCGCACGGTTTCGTTGTGGGCCAGCTTGTGACGACGTCCGGCATCGGCATTGCCGGGTACAACGGCACATTCGCCGTTACCGGCGTGCCCGATTCCACGCATTTCACGTTCACGGCGGCGACCGGCGGCTTGGCCGCTTCCGGAGGCGGCACGGCGGCGGCGGCGGGCAGCATTTCCGCGGGCGTGCATCAGGTCTGCGTGATTTTCAAAACGCGCCAGGGTTACCTTACGCAACCCGGCCCCGCCACTTCTTGGACCGCGAGCGGCAACAAACGCGTTGTCTTGACGAATATTCCCGTCGGGCCATCGAACGTCGTTGCGCGCATTTTGTGTTTCACCGGCGCGGCCGGCGCGAGTTTTTTCTACGTTGGCAACGGAGCGACGCTTTTCAGCGGCAACATGATTTTGGGCGACAACACAACGACGTCGCTTAGTGTGGATTTTTCCGATGCGATCCTGCTTGCGGGCACGAACGTGGACGATCTTTTTCGCCTGATCGAACTTGCGCCGGCCGCCGGCGTGCTCGGCTACGCGCAACGCCTTTTTTGGTGGGGCGAGCGCAACAAAATGAACAATTGGGTGAATCTTGGTTTCGACGGTGGATTCACCGGTCCGTCGTTTCCGCATTATCCGCTCGGCTGGACGCCGGATGCGGTGTGGGCGCCCGGCGCCACCGACGAAGAAAATTTCACGGTGTGGGGCGCGGCGTTCGCGATCGTTGGCAACGGCACCACGCCGATTCGCGGCATGATGGCGCAGACGGCGGTGAACGATCGCTTCGGCGTGCCGCTCATTCAAACCGGCACGGACTACACGATTCGCGCGCGGTGCGCGCGCAATGCCACGCTCGCGCAAGGCACGTTGCACATTCATCTTGTGAGCGCGACGGGCGGCGTCAGCACCACGGGGTTGCAGCTCACCGCGTCGCAACTGACGACGAACTACGTCGAATACACCGCCCAACTCACCGCGCCGCTCGCAACGATTCCCGGCGATTTGTTGCTGCAAATCTTTGCCGACGGCACGCCCACGCTGAACGGCATCTTTTACATCGATTCGATTGAGATTTTTCCCACGGCCGCGCCGCTCAACTCTTCGCTTGTGCGCGGCAGCGGCGTGGAAGATCCGGAAAGCTACGACGGCATCAACGGCTTGCTGAGCGTGAGCGAAAACGACGGACAGGCCATTCGCGCCGCGTTCAAATTGCGCGAGCGGCTCTATTTCGTGAAGGAACATTCGATTCACGTGACGCAGGACGATGGCACGAACGAGCCGGCGCTTTGGTCGATTGCGGAAGTGACGCGGCGCGTCGGCACGCCTTCCGTGCGCGGCGTCGGCATTGGCGAAGATTGGGCGGTCATCGCGCACCGCACCGGGCTTTACATTTTTAATGGCGGCGAACCCGTCAAGATTTCGCAGGAAATTCAACCGACGTGGAACAAAATCAACTGGCAGTACGGCCACACGCTTTGGGTTGCCGTCGATACGAAAGAACGCCGCATCCTGATTGGCGCTCCAATGGGAACGGCCACTTCGCCCAGCCAAATACTGATGCTCGATTACCGCGACCTCGATACGGCCGAAGATATCGCCGGGCGTCCGCCGGTCACCATCACCTTCACCGGCCGCAAAACGGCGACAGACAAAACGCGCAAATGGTCGCCCTGGACGATTGCCGCCAATTGCGGCGCGCTTCTCGAGCGCACCGACGGTACGGCGCAGGTCGCGGTCGGCAACGGCGGCGCGACCGGTAAAATCTACAAGTTGAGCGACACGCAATTTTCCGACGACGGCGTCGCGATCCGCAGTTACTACACGACGCACTATTTTCCCGAGCGCACCGTCGAACAGGCCCTCGCGCTTGGCGCGCACCGAAAATTGTTCAGTTACTTGACGCTGTACGTCGAAGGCGCGGGAAACCTGGGCCTGACGTCTTTCATCGACACGCCAAGCGCGCCGCAAACGCAACAGCCATTGCCGATGAGTTCTCCCGCGACAAAAGACTTGGAATTGCCGATCAACATTTTAGGCGAACGCGTGGCGTTTCAAGTGAGCACGAATCAACCCGGCGCGTGGTTCCGTTTGCAAAAATTCATTCCGTCGGTGCGGCCCGATCCCTGGGCGCCCGTCCGCGGTTTGAATTGACGCGAGATCGTAAACTATTTGCTGAGCAGTTCGCGCAAGCGTTCCGCGAGCGAATCGAGGCCGAACGGTTTTTGCAAAAAGGCTTCGCCGCGCGCGCGCGCGTCTTCGAGCAGGGAAGCGTCTTCGGAGTAGCCGGACATGAACAGCACCTTCGTTTCCGGCCGCTGGCCGAGTAACGTTTTCGCAAGGGCCGGTCCGTTCATGCCCGGCATCACGGCGTCGGTGACCAGCACGTGAATCGGGCCGGCATGCGCGGCGGCCAATTCCAGCGCCTTCGTGGCGGATTCCGCGGCGAGCACGCGGTATCCGCGCGCGGATAAATATTGCGTGGCGACTTCGCGAACGCCTTCTTCGTCGTCCACGATGAGGATCGTTTCGCTTCCGACGGCGTCGATCCCGATTTTTTCTTTTGCCACGGATTCCGGCTCCGGTTCGTTCACCGCGGGCAAGAAAATTTCAAACGTCGTCCCGACTCCGAGCATCGAATCGACCCAGATCCAGCCGTCGCTCTGCTTCACGACGCCGTACACCGTTGCCAGGCCGAGGCCCGTGCCTTTGCCGAACTCTTTCGTCGTAAAAAACGGCTCGAAAATCCGCGCTTGCGTGGCCGCGTCCATTCCGGTGCCGGTGTCGATTACGCGCAGCCGGATGTAATCGATCGCGGGCATTCCCGGGCGGCGCCGCACGTGCGGCGAATCGCCCGCAACGCGGTCGATGATCGCCGTCACCGTGCCGCCCGTTGGCATCGCATCGCGCGCGTTGATGGCCAAATTCAGCACCACTTGTTCGAGCTGGCTTTCATCGGCGCGCACCCAAAGCGGCTCGGCGGGAAGCTGCAAGCGAAATTCCACCATCGGGCCGAGCAGCCGCCGCAAAAGATTGGCGATATCGGAAACCACGGAGCGCATTTCAATTACGCGCGCCTGCAGCACCTGTTTTCGGCTGAAGGCGAGCAGTTGTTGCGTGATGCCGGCGGCGCGATCCGATGCTTTCTGTATCGCTTCGGCGTTGCGCGCGGTGCCTGGGTCAATGCCCGGCCGGTTCAGCAACAGCTCCACGTGGCCGCGAATCACCATCAGCAAATTGTTGAAGTCGTGCGCGACGCCGCCGGCGAGCTGGCCGATCGCTTCCATTTTTTGCGCGCGGCGCAGGTGTTCCTCGAGTCCGCGGCGGTCCGTCACGTCGTACGTGATGCCGCGCATGCGCACCGCGCGCGAACGCGCATTGCGCAGCACGCGGCCCGCGCTCGCAAGCCAGTGTTCGCGGCCGTCGGGCCAGCGCACGCGATATTCCGCGCCGTACGCTTCGTCGTGCCGCAGCGCTTCGCGCACCGCATGGCGCACCCATTCGCGGTCTTCGGGATACACGTGCTCGATAAATTTTGCCGCGGTCGCCGGCGCTTCCTTGGGATTGACTCCGAACAGCGCGCAGTGGCGATCGTCCCAAAACAAGGCATCGGATTCCGGGTCCCATTCCCACATGCCGAGGTGCGCCGCTTCCAGCGCCAGCCGCAAACGTTCTTCGGATTCGCGCAAGGCGGATTCCGTCGCTTTGCGCTCGCTGATGTCGAACAAAATTCCGTACAGCACCGGAACGTCGAATCCTTCCGGTCGGATGATCATGCTTTCGTCGCGGAACCAGATGACGCGCCCGTCTTTTGACACCATGCGGTATTCCGCAAAAAACGCGGTGCCGGTTTTGTGCAGCCGTTGTTCTTCGGCCAGCACCAGTTCGCGGTCTTCGGGATGCACGTGTTCGAGCCACAGGGAAGGATTCGCGAGCCATTCTTCGGCCGCGTAGCCCAGATAATCCTTGATTTGCGGGCTGACGTAGTGCCACCGCGCATTCGAGCCAAATTGCGAAATGTACACGATTCCCGGCACGCGTTCGATCAGCGTCCGGTACAGCGCCTCATTCGGAACGATTGCGGACATGCCGGGGCTTTCCGCGGGATCCGTCGTATTCGGGGAGCCCACAGCGTCGAGCGGATCGAGAGGGGACGCACGCCGCATCAGCTTTTTGCACGTCTCGAGTGCCGGAATCGGCGATTCACCGGCACCGAGGCCTGCCACGCATTCTTGTGTTCAGTGTGGCGTCCGCACTGGTAGGTGTCAATTGCGCCGAAGGACAGGCGTATCCGAAAGGGCAGGGAACCAAAGAGGCCGTAAATGCTGACCGTGGCACAACTTGCGCCGTTGAAAGACCGCGACCCGTACCTCTACGAAACGCTCGTGAAAATTGTCTCCGCGGTCAATTCCACGAGCCAGCGCGCGGGCGTGGACCCCAGTACGCCGGCTCCCGCGCCGCCCTCGGTTGCTTCGTTGACGGTCAGCGCCGCAAACGGCTGGTTTGACCTCGCCATCGCGGACCCCTCGAATTCACGGCCCGGACTTTTTTATTTTGCCGAATCCGACGTTACGCCCGGTTTCAATTCGCCGCGCGTTTATTTCATGGGCGCTTCGCGAAATTTGTACGTGCAACTCGGCAATCAGACGCTTTTTTGGCGCGCGTATTCGCAGTACATCGGCTCGCAGCCGTCGGCGCCCGTCACCTTTGGCAATCCACCGGTGGCGGTTGCGGGCGGCGGCTTGTCCGGGCCCGCGCCTTTGCCTTCGCAAGGCAGCGGCGCACGGCCAAACGGTTTGCTTCGCGGCGGCAATGGATTTGGCATTCACGCCGGTTCCCGCGTCGTGCGCAATTCTTTGCTGTAAACGCCGCTTTTTGCTTCACCTCAAGTTCAGCCGTTCGTCGCTCTTAGGAGAAAAATCATGCCCCTCACCACGCAATCCGCTTCGTGGGACTTCAATCCCGCGGATACGGTAACCGTCTCGGCCACGTTCACGTTTGACTTGAACGATCCGAGCGATTCGCAAACTGTCGCCGCCGTGCTCACCACTTTGCAGGGACGCACGCCGCACGTCGCGCTCACGCAGACCGACAACGCGACGATTCAGCTCACCCTGACGATTTGAGCGGCCGGCATGCTGGTTCGCGAATACCGGGAAGAAGATCTCGCCGAGCTCGAATGCATTCACTCCGCGCAAGGTTTTCCGTACGCATTCCCCGATCTGCGCAATCCGCTCTTCCTCGCGAAAATTGTTTTGGCGGACGGCGAAGGCCCCGGCGAAAAAATTCGCGGCGCGGCCCTGCTGCGATTAACCGCCGAAGCTTATCTGCTGCTCGATCCTTCGCAAGGCTCGCCGCGCGAACGCTGGCAATCGCTCCTCGCGCTTCATGGAGCGGCGCACGAAAACGCGTGGGGGCGCGGCCTCGAAGACGTTCACGCCTGGCTTCCGCCGCCGATCGCAAAGAAATTTGGCCGCCGCCTCGAGCGCCTCGGCTGGCTCCGCGACGACAAATGGACGCCCTATTGCAAACGGCTCGAAAGACCCAATTTCGCGTAAGTGGAAAGCCAACCGTGACGCACACCCGCGAACTAACCATGAAGGCTTGTTCTTGTGCTCCATGCACAAAGCCACGAGCTGCGGCGATGCCATTTTAGGCGAGGAGCCGCGACGTTTCGTATGCGAAGCTCAACTTTCAACTTTTCGCTTTCGACTCTTAACTCTTAACTTTCAACTTCTGTACTTCGAGGTGTCCCATGGGACGTGGTGCGCAAGACCAAACACGGCAGCTGACCGACCAGCAGCTTGCCAGCATCAATTCGTTGAATCAGCAGTTTCTCGGCCAGCAGCAGCAAGTGGGCAATCTGCTTGTGCCGCAGTTTCAAAGCATCTTGAATAATCCCGGCCTCAGCCCCGCGGACAAAGCGGCCGTCACCGGCCAATCGCAAGGCGCGCTCGCAAGTGCGTTCGATTCGTTGCAGCAGGCCGCGGCCAATCGCGCCGCGCGCACGCGCAATTCCGCCGGCTTTGGCGAACTGGCCGACGACCTGGCGCGCCAGAAGGGAATTGCCGAAGCGGGCCAGGCGCAACGGAATCAGCTCGACTTCACCAACACCGCCTTCCAGCGCCAGATGGCCGCACTGCAAGGCCTTTCCGGCCTCTTCGGCGTCGATTCCAATCTGCTCGCGCGCGGCCTCGGCATCCCGGCCGATCTGCTCAGCGTCCGCGCCAACGCCTCCCGCAACAACGGCGGCTTTTTCTCTTCGCTCGGCTCCACGCTCGGCGGAACCCTCGGCGCCCTTCCCGGAGCGTTCCTGTAGCACAGCCACTCTTGGCTGTGCACGGTTGAAGCCGCACCACAAACTTTAAACCGCTACGCACACCCAATCGAGTCAGCAATCGTCTTTGCGCCTTTGAAAAAGGCACACGGCCGTCGTACCTCCTTCGGTTGTCAGCCATGTCGCTCTCAACCGACCCTAAAGCGCCAGCCAAACGGGCAACGGATAACCGCAAACGGTGAACCACTACAGTTGCACCCAACCTTTCGGGAAAAAATAATGCCGCAATCTCTGCCGCAACTTCTCGCTATCCTCGTTCCCGTCGGCGTGCAGCTTGTCGTGTTTCTCCGCTGGCTGCATCGCCGCATTCGCGACGACGAAATCAATCGCGCCTTCGTCTACGACGTCGCCACAAACCACCTGCCGCACATCTACGACGCGCTCCGCGCCATGGCCGAACAGCAGGGAATTGCCCTGCCCGATCCGCCCCCGCTCCGCTTCATCGACTTGAACGAATCTCGCCGCCATCACCGGAGAGAACGATGACCGCCGTGGCTCCCGACAAACTTCTCGCTTTCGCCTGCAGCGCGGCCCAGGCGCATGGACTCGACGCATCGCTCGTCTGCGCCGTCATCGAACAGGAATCTTCCTGGAATCCCTGGGCCATGCGCTACGAGCCGGCCTTCTTCGCCAAATACGTCGCGTCCTTATATACAAATAACAAGGTCTCCGCGACGGAAGCCTACGCCCGCGGAATGTCCTGGGGCTTGATGCAGGTGATGGGGCAAGTCGCGCGCGAAAACGGCTTCACCGACCATTACTTGAGCGGCCTCTGCGATCCCGCCGCCGGCGTGGAAATGGGCTGCCGCGTTTTGCGCAAAAAACTCGACGCCGCAAAAGGCGACACCCTTCAGGGACTCCTCCTTTGGAACGGCGGAGCCAATCCAAACTATCCGGTCGAAGTCCTCGCGCGGCGCAACAGCTATCTTCGCGCGGCCGGCTGATTCCCTTACGACAAATTTCCCATGCGTGACTCGATCCATCTCGCAATTACCGCCGTTGCCTTGCTCGTCGCCACCACTCTCTTCGTCGAATGGCGCAGCGAAATCCGCGACCGCGCCAAACTCCAAGCCACTCTTGACAAGGCCGAGCAATCCCTCGAACGCGCCAACGCCGCGCAACAAGACCGCGACCGCCAATTAAACGACGCCGTCGGAAAACTCGAAGCCCTCAAAGCTACAGTCGTCACCCAGCAACAAATCCTCGCGCGCTTGCCCGACGTTCTCTCACTTCCGAAACCGATCGTCATGCAGCAAGCGCCGAATCCGTCCGCAGCACCAGAATCGCGCGTTGGTACATCCGTAGCCCGTGCCGGCGCCACACACGACGCGCCAACACCCACCACCACCGCCATCCCAAACGAAGACCTCAAGCCGCTCTATGACTTCGCCGTGGACTGCAAAACCTGCCAGGCTCGCCTTGCCACCGCCACCGCCGACCTCGCCGACGAAAAGTCGAAGACCCAAGCCCTCGGCAGGGAACGAGACGCCGCCTTGAAACTCGCCCGCGGAGGTTCCCTGCGCCAACGCCTCGGCCGCGCCATGAAGTGGTTCGTCATCGGAGCCATCGCCGGCGCCATCGCAGCCAAAGCGCATTGACGCGCAACGCGATTCACTCAAGCCGAACTTTTTGCCCCAAACCTTTCCAGGCTGGAAGCGATTCTCAGGCCACACCATCAAAAAGCTCTCGCCAGCCACCACTCAATACGCCCCGCACGCCCAGGCTGGCGCACCCCCCGCGCCAGCCTGGGGACCTACCCCCAAGTGCCACAACACAAGAGGCGTTATCCACAGAACGCGAATATCCCTAAAGATTCTTCTTGACACTGCGTCCCATAAGCTATATTATGTTAACTAAGAAATGGGTACCGTTTCTTCCGCTGTGGACGCTCTGTGGATAAGCCTCCCCCGCCGATTCCCCTTCTATCTGCTTCCTCTTCGTTTGCTTACGGTCTGCTGGCCGCGCTCGTGGACTTCTGATTCGCCAGCTCGAATTGGATAAACCGTTCAATCGTTGCCGCGTCGGCGCCAATCACTCGGCGCCCGTTGATGAAAACCGTCGGCGTGCTCGTCACGTCCAGCGTACGCGCATTGGCCACGCTGGCATCCACAGCGTCGGCAGCTTCCTTGGACGCGAGGCAGGTTTTGAAGGCCGCTTGGTCCAGCCCAGCCTGCCCGGCAAAATCCAGCGCCTTGTCCCAGGCGTTTGCCGCCGAGATCAAATCCTGGCCGTCGTAGAAGCCGTCGTAGATCTTCCAGAACGATTTAGGGTTCTGCGTGTAGGCGCAACGGCCCGCCAAGGCGGCCGTCTTGGCCCAGGGATGAATCTGCTCAATCGGGTAATCCTTAAAGTAAAACTTCACCTGCGGATAGTTCGGAAGAATCGTCCGCAGTTGCTCATGAAGATTCTTGCAGACAGGGCATTCAAAGTCGGCAAACTCCACCACGGTCACCGTGGTTTTGTCGCCACCGACCGACGGCGCACTGGCCAAGTCGAGCTTCGCCCGCGTTTCCGCCATCGGATCTTTCGCCATGTCCGAAACGTCGCCGCGAATCAAAAATTTTCCGTCCTTGCTAACGTACATTTTCGCCGTGTCGTGACTCTCGCCGGACACCAGTTCGACGGTGGTCACCAGCAATCCCGCAACCTCCGACTCTTTCGGCTCCGGAATGGTCAGCTTCACCTCCGGCCCGAACGCGTAGACGTGGCGCAGATATTTTTCGATCTTCTTTTGCGTCTCGGACTGCGCCGCCGGCGCGCCTTGCGCGTGCATAGGGGAATTCCCCGCCATCGCAAATAGGAAAAGTCCGAGCACCACCAAACGCCAGCAAACTCTCACCGGGAACCTCTTTCTAGGGAATGAATTTCTGCGCGATCGGGAACGGCCGTCCGAATCCAAACGCGCGCGAAGTTATTTTAAGGCCAGGCGCGGATTGTTTGCGCTTGTATTCGTTGCGATCCACGAGCGACGCAATGTCGCGGACCAGCTTCAAGGCGAATCCGTATTTCTCCGCAATTTCCTGTGGACCTTTCAGGTCCTCGATGTACGCCTTCAATATCCGGTCCAGTACGTCGTAGGGCGGAAGGCTGTCTTCGTCCTTCTGATCCGGCCGAAGTTCCGCCGACGGCGCCTTTTCGATCGTCGAGCGGGGAATCAGTTCCCTTTCGCGGTTAATCCATTTCGCCAGCTCGTACACCATCAACTTCGGCACGTCGGAAATCACCGCGAGCCCGCCGGCCATGTCGCCGTACAGCGTGCAGTATCCCACCGCCAATTCGGATTTGTTTCCCGTGCTCAGCACCATCGATCCGAACTTGTTCGAGAGCGCCATCAAATAATTTCCGCGAATGCGCGCCTGAATGTTTTCCTCGGTGACGTCTTCTTTGCGGCGTCCAAACGCGGGCTTTAGCGCCGCGCGATACGCGTCAAACACTTCGCCGATCGGCAGCGTCAGGAACTCAATTCCCAGGTTCCGCGCCAATATCGCCGCGTCGCTCTTGCTTCCTTCCGACGAAAACGGCCCGGGCATGGAAACGCCAAGCACATTTTCCGCTCCGAGGGCGGTCACGGCAATGGCGGCAACCACCGCCGAATCGATACCGCCGCTCAGGCCAATTAAAACCTTCTTGAAGCCGCACTTATGGACGTAATCGCGCGTACCCGTCACCAGCGCGCGATACGCATATTCAATTTCCTGTTGCGGCTGCTCGTGCATCTCTCCTTCGCCCGTTTCCGTGTCAAAGAGCACCAGGTCTTCTTCAAACGCCAGCGCCTGCGCCGCCACTTTTCCGTCCGGCGTCAGCGCAATGCTCGCGCCATCGAAGATCAGGCTGTCGTTTCCGCCGAATTGGTTTACGTAAACGACCGGCTTCCGGTTGTGCACGGCAATCGAGCGCAGCATGTCCACGCGCAGCGCGCGCTTATCGATCGAATAGGGCGAAGCGGAAATATTCAGCAAGACCTCGGTTCCCTGCTGCATGATCTCCGTAATCGGGTCGCGGTCGTAGCGCCGGTTCGGCCAGAAGTTTTCGTCGTTCCAGGCGTCTTCGCAGATCGTCACGCCCAGCGATTGTCCGCCGAACTGCACAACTTCTTGTTTCTCCGCCGGGTGAAAATATCGCGATTCGTCGAACACGTCGTACGTCGGCAGCAGCATCTTGCTCTGTTCAAAAACCACTTTGCCGCCGCAAAGCAGCGCCGCCTTGTTTGCAATCGATTTCAGCGTCCCGTTTTTCACGCGCCCGACGAATCCAACGACCGAAGGTATCGTCACAGCCTTCGCCAGCGCCTTCAGCTCTTTTTGATTTCGATCGATAAACGAAGGGCGTTCCAGCAAATCCTGCGGCGGGTAACCGCACAAACAAAGCTCCGAAAACACCGCCAAATCCGCGCCGCGCTTCTTCGCGATTTCGGAAAGTGCGAGGATGCGAGCGGAGTTTCCTGCAAAGTCGCCGATGGTGGGATTAAACTGCGCGAGAGCTATTTTCATGCTCGAACTTTAGAATACGTTGCCCACCCCGCCTTTGCAAATCACCGCGCAGAAACCACGCCTGCCACCGCGAGTCGTAAAAAAACAAGCTCCCGGGTTAGGTGAATTCCCTGCCCAGGAGCTCAGAATTTCGCGCCGTCTCCGGCTCAAACTGTAAACTGCAGACTGTCGACTGCAAACTGTTCTTAAACGCTGAACGAACTTCCGCAGCCGCACGTGCTCTTCACGTTCGGATTGTTGAACTTGAAGCCCGCGCCTTCCAGCGTCTCGATGTAGTCGATCTCGACTCCTTCGAGGTACATGGAGCTCATCTGATCCACGGCAACCTTCAAGCCGTCAAAATCCACCACTTCGTCGCTCTCGTTCGTCTGGTTCTCGAACGCCATGTGGTATTGAAAGCCGGAGCAGCCGCCGCCAACCACCGCCACGCGGAGCGTGGACGGCACGGGGTTCTGCATGCTCATGATTTCCTTCACCTTGGTGCTTGCAACCGACGTCAGTCGAATCATGGAATCCTTTGCCTCCTCCCGCACCTTCTGCCGCGGGGATCCTACCCACCTAGTATAACAAAACTGCCCGGCTCGTGCAGCGCGCGTGTTGCCAATCGGAAACGCGCGCCGCCCGCCTGCCTCCTCAATCCGCGCCTCTTCCCTTACACTAGTAAGTATCATGAGACATAAAGTGACCTTGATCCCCGGTGAAGGGATCGGACCGGAAGTCGCCGCCGCGACCCGGCAAATCGTGGATGCCGCCGGAGCGCAAGTCGATTGGGAAGAGATCGAGGCGCGCGCCAGCGCCACCGCGGAAAAGGGACAGCTTCTCAATACGGCGGCAATCGAAGCCGTAAAGCGCAACAAGGTTGCGCTCAAAGGCCCCATGGCTACGGCCATTGCCGGCGGCGCGCCCAGCGTGAACGTCGCATTGCGAAAGACGCTCGACCTCTACGCCAATCTGCGCCCAGTAAAAAACATGCCCGGCGTGCAGTCGCGCTTTGAAAATGTCGATGTCATTCTCGTGCGCGAAAACACCGAAGACCTCTATTCCGGCCTCGAACACGAAGTCGTTCCCGGCGTCGTCGAAAGC
>DATGEI010000085.1:0-108774 GCA_035310365.1 Candidatus Acidiferrum sp. | reverse complement strand
TATACTGGGATGTCGGTTGGGCCACGAGTCCGTGGGGACTTTGGGGACTCCGAGTTCAGTTGCCCGCGACGACCCTAATTTTACATGGCGAGGTGAAGTTTGCGCCGCACTCTGCTTGCATGCACGACCGCCGTAGCACTTCTGCTGGCCTTTCCCGCAGCCGGACAAGATTCCAAATCGAAGAAACGGACGAAGCAGTCGAAGAAGCTGGCCTCCACGGACGCGGATAGTTCCGTTGCGCCGGACAAAGTTTTGTACGACCGGGCGATGAAGGACATCAAGAAGGGCCGGCAGGAAATCGGACGGCTGACGCTGCAGACGCTCATCAACACTTATCCGGACAGCGAATTCCTGGCCAAGGCGAAGCTGGCCATTGCGGATTCGTATTACAAAGAAGGCGGTTCGGCCAACCTGACGCAGGCGATCGCCGCATACAAAGACTTTATCGTGTTCTTCCCCTTCCTTCCGGAAGCGCCGTACGCGCAGATGCAAGTGGCGATGACGCATTACAAGCAAATGGAAAAGCCGGATCGCGACCGCTCGGAAGCGCGCGCGGCGGAAGAAGAGTTTCAAACTTTTTTGCAAAAGTATCCAAACGACCCGCTCGTGCCAAGGACGACGCAGCATTTGCGCGAAGTGCAGGAGCTGCTGGCGGAAGGCGAATTTCGCATCGGCTACTACTACTACGTGAAGGGCGACCGGCGCGCGTCGGCCGGAAGATTGCTTGCGGTGACGAAGCGTTATCCGCTGTACAGCAAGTCCGACCAGGCGCTGTGGATGCTGGGCGACATTTTTGAGAAGAGCGAAAAGAAAGAAATTGCGGCGATTTATCTGGGCAGAATCGTGCGGTATTATCCGCTCTCTCCGCTGGCGGGCGCTGCGAAGAATAAGCTGGTAGCGTTTGGCGTACCGGTGCCGCAACCGGATCCAAAGGCCTTGGCGTGGATGCAGGCAGAGCAAAACGCGCCGCGGCCAAGACCCTCGATTCTGAGCAAATCCACGGTGCTGTTCCGAAGCAACCCAGAGCGGGAAAAAGTAATGGCTGCCGTGAATGGCGCGCCGCAGATGCAGCCCGATTCCGATTCGACATCGCTTTCTGAGGTTCTGACGGGTGGCGGAGGCCAGGCGCGCATCGCCGGTGCCGGTGGTTCCGGCGCAACGGGCAATACGGCCGTCGTGGAAGTGGCTACGCCGGGCAGCGGCGCCGCGGGAGGATCGAACAGTGAGACGCCGGCAACGGACGCACAACCGGCGACGACGGATTCGGATCCGAATGCGGCTGCGGCACCGGCTGCGGACGCAAACGCGCCCGCGGCAGCAACGACTCCCGCGGCAGACGCGAGCCAGCCGGCGGAAGGTCAGACGGCCGATGCGGCCAAGACCGACGGAACGCAACCCGCAACGACGGACAAGGGCAAGGAATCGACCAGCAAGAAGAAAAAAGGCATCAAGAAACTCGTTCCCTGGTAATGGCAAACGCATCGGAGTGCGCGTGTAAATTGGTGCGAAACAAGTAGATGGGCACTGGTCAATTGGCCGTGTCCCCTTCCGACACACTAGAGCCTCGTCTTCGTTGACGCATCCTGACCCGCGGTGCTCAAATACGATGGTGGGACTGTGTGTGGGCTGACCGGCGCGTTGCGCGGGTTTCCGGTTCCCGGAGGGCCTCCGGTGGCGAAGATTCTTGTTGCGGACGACAACAGCAACATTCAAAAGATGGTCGGGCTTGCCCTGAAAGATCAGGGTATTGACGTCGTCGCGGTGGGCAATGGTGAAGCCGCCGTGCGGAAAATTTCTGACATTAAACCGGACCTGGTTTTGGCCGACGTATTCATGCCGGTGCGAAATGGCTATGAAGTTTGTCAGTACGTGAAGGCCGATCCCGCCCTTGCACATATTCCCGTGATTTTGCTGGTCGGCGCGTTTGATCCGCTGGATGAGCAGGAAGCGCAGCGAGTGGGCGCCGACGGCGTTCTAAAGAAACCTTTCGTTCCGCCCGATCCTTTGATTTCGATGGTGAAGTCCGCACTCGCCCGCGCAGGTGTGCCGCTCGGCAACGAGCCGGAAGTTGTGGCAACGGTCAAAGAAGAAGCGCCGGCTTTCAAGCCCTTGGCATTGCAGATGGCGCCTCCGCCGCCGGCATTTGATGAACCGGCGATTGACGATATTCCCGCGCGCCCTGCCCCGATCAACATCGATCGCGGGGCACAGCCGGTGGCGTTCGGAAGCCTGCTGGAAACGGCGGAAGACGACACCGCGCAGCTGGTGGCGCCGGTCCGCATGGAGCGCGATTGGAAGTCTGCCGACGTAGAGGAAGAAAAAGAAATCGCCGAAGAAGAAGAGGAGCACGAATACGGCTGGCGTCCGGCCGGAACGGATTCTGACGTCGACGATGTGCCCGCCGGCAAAAAAGATTGGCGCGAAGTTGCGTTCGCAAACATCCCCGATGCACCGGCGCGCAATTCGTACAGTGTTGCAGAGGAAGTTCCTCCGGAATTAGTGACCGCCGATGCGGCGCCGGATGAGCTGCCGAGTGCTTACGCCGCGGAAGCAACGTGGTCGGTTGCGATCGGAAAACCGGAGGAAGAGGAAGTTCAGCATGCCGCAGAAGTGAAACGGGAAGAACCAGTTCCCTCTCCCCAAGCGATTGCGATGCCCGATTTGATCTCCGTGCAGGAAACGGCTCACGTGCCGAATCTTGCGCCTGCGGCCGCGACAGAGGCTGCGACGAACAATACGTGGATGAGTACCCCGCCCAACCCGTGGGATGCGGAAGTGGCGAAAGCGAGCAAGCTGGCTGCGACTTGGGATACGTCCGTTGCCGTGGCGACCGAGCCGGTGCCCGCAACCCTTGAAGTGCACGAAGCAGCGCATGGCGTCGCGCCGGAAGCGGTTGCCGAGGTCGAGCGAACCGCGATTTCCAATTCCCTGCCCGCGGCGGCCGAAGAAGTGATTCGTGAGGAAGCGGTGCATGTAGTGGAAGAGTCCGCGCCCGAGGCGTCTCATTCGCCGTCGGTGGCGGAAGTTCCCGTCACACCCGCGCCAAGCGTGGACGACATGGTCGCGAAAGTTCTTGCCAAGATGGATCCATCCGTTTTGCAGGCAATGACGAGGGAACTTCTGAAGCCGGTCATCGAGTCCATCGTTCGCGAAGAGCTGAACAAAAAGTAAGCCACACAAACAATTCCTGTTTGTTGCAGTTTGCGCGTCGCGTTGACGTGTTCTCTTTTCTCCCCGTATAGTCGAAGATTACCTTTTGCACGGTTGGATTGTCTGTCTGCCCCGAATCGGGCGAGGAGCTATTTCCGGAATGGCGCGCGAGATTGCCAAAGCGTATGACCCGCAATTGATCGAAGGCAAGTGGGCGGAGTTCTGGTCGAAGGGCGACCTGTTCCGGGCCGATCCCGCTGCGCCTGGCGAGGCTTTCTGCATCGTTATTCCGCCGCCGAACGTGACCGGCTCGCTGCACATCGGCCACATGCTTGATCACACCGAAATTGACATTCTGACGCGCTGGCATCGAATGCGCGGGTTCAACACGCTGTACTTGCCGGGCACAGACCACGCGGGAATTTCCACGCAACGCGTGGTGGTGCGGCAATTGGCCGAGCAAGGCATCAATTACCGCGACCTGGGCCGCGAAGAATTCGAAAAACGAGTTTGGAAGTGGAAGGAAGAGAGCGGAGGAACGATTCAGCGGCAGATGCGGCAGATTGGCGAGAGCTGCGATTGGTCGCGAGAGAAATTCACGCTTTCGCCGGAGCTTTCGCGCGTGGTGCGCGAGGTTTTCGTTCGGTTGTTCGAAGAGAATTTGATCTACCGGGCGAACCGGATGATGAACTGGTGTCCGGTATGTCTCACCGTGTTGAGCGACTTGGAAGTGTTGCACGAGGAACGCGCAGGAAGCTTGTGGCATGTGAAGTATCCGGTCGTCGGTTCGAGTGAATTCATCGTCGTAGCGACGACGCGGCCCGAAACTCTGTTCGGGGACACGGCGGTGGCGGTAAATCCGGAAGACGAGCGATACATCGGATTGATCGGCAAGAAAGTGAAGTTGCCGCTGACCGATCGCGAGATCCCCATCATCGCCGACGCTTATGTGGACAAAGACTTCGGCACCGGCGCTTTGAAAATTACGCCGGCGCACGATCCAAACGACTTTGAGGTGGGAAAGCGCCACAATCTTCCGGCAATCGACGTGTTGACGGACGACGGCCGCATGAATTCTCATGCCGGCGCTTACGCGGGATTGGATCGCTTTGCGGCACGCAAGAAAGCGGTCGCGGATCTGGAAGCGCAGGGTTTGCTCGAGAAAATCGTTGCGCACACGCACGCCGTCGGATTGTGCGAGCGGTCGAAAACGGTGGTCGAGCCGCGGATTTCGACACAGTGGTTCTGCGCGATGAAGACGCTGGCGGAGCCGGCTTTGGCGGCGGTCGAGCGCGGCGAAATCCAGATCATTCCGGAAAACCGGCGCCAGGAATTTCTTTTCTGGATGCGCAATATTCGCGATTGGACGCTTTCGCGGCAATTGTGGTGGGGGCATCGAATTCCGGCGTGGTATTGCGCGGAAAACGGGCACGTGACGGTGGCGCGAGAAACGCCAGACGTTTGCGGTACATGCGGATCGAAGAATTTGAAGCAAGATCCGGACGTGCTGGACACATGGTTCAGCTCGGGATTGTGGCCGTTTTCCACGCTGGGATGGCCAGACAAGACGGCGGACTTCGAGCGATATTACCCGACGAGCGTGCTCATCACCGGCTATGACATTTTATTTTTCTGGGTGGCGCGGATGGCCATGCTGGGCATTCACTTCACCGGGCAAGTGCCGTTCCGCGCGGTGTACCTGCATTCGCTGGTACGCACCGGCTCGGGCGAGAAGATGTCGAAGTCAAAGGGCACAGGGCTCGATCCGGTGGCGCTGAACGAGCAGTACGGAACCGATGCCATGCGCTTCTGCCTGGCGTCGATGGCGGCGCCGGGAACCGACATCGTGCTTTCGGAAGACCGCTTGCTCGGCGCGCGCTCGTTCGCGAACAAAATATGGAATGCGGCGCGGTTTTTGTTCGTGAATCTGGAGAAGTACGAGCAGACCGGCGCGAAGTTGGAGCAGCTTGCCGCGCCGGAAATTCGCGCCGCGGCGCCCTTTGCCGCAGCCGGAGAAATTCCGCTTGCCGACAAATGGCTTTTCGCGCGACTGGCGGAAACGATCGCGGCGGTGAATCAAGCGTTTGACACGTACTACTTCCACGAAGCGGCGCAACAAATTTACCAATTTTTCTGGGGCGACTTCTGCGACTGGTACATCGAGTGGGTGAAACCGGATTTGCAGAGCGCGAACGCCGAGCGGGCCGAAGTGGCGTGGAAAAATTTATTCGCTGCTTTTGACGCGGCATTGCGGCTGCTTCACCCGGTAATGCCCTTCCTTACGGAAGAACTCTGGCACCAGCTTCCGCAAAAGGCCGGTGCAAAGAGCATTGCGCTGGACACGTATCCGGTGGCCGGAGAGCGATGGAAAAATCGGGCGGCGCTGGACGAATTTGCGTTCCTGCAAGACGTGATCAAATCCCTGCGCGAAGTTCGCTCGCAAATGAAACTCGATCCCAAAAAGAAAGTGCAGGCCGATTTCTCCAGCGCGGATGCCGGATTACGCGCTTCCTTGGCGGCGAATCTCGATGCCGTGCTGCGATTGGGTATACTCTCCGGATTGAACGTCACAGCCGAGCGACTGGAACAACCGGGCGGCGCAGTACGCTCAACGGCGCGGTTTGATCTGCGGATTGCCTATTCCGATGTGGTGGACGTTACCGGCGAGAGCGCTCGAATCAAAAAGGAGATCGAAGGACTTGCCAAGGCGATTCAATCGAAGGAAAAGCAACTTTCGAACGAGGTCTTTCGCAGCCGCGCGCCGGAAAAAGTGATCAAGGAAATGGAAGGCACGCTCACCGAGCAAAGAGTCGAGCTGCAAAAGCTGAACGACCGTCTTGCGCAACTCGGCGGTTAAGTTCGCAATGCAAATATGAATTGGGACAGCCACTACGTTACCGACCTGGTGCAGCGCGCACTTGCCGAAGATGTCGGCTCGGGCGACGCGACGGTGCTGGCGACGATTCCGGCATCGGCGATCGGCCACGCGCACATTGTCGCGAAGCAGGATTTGACCTGCGCGGGCCTGCCAATGGCCAAGGCCGTGTTTCGCGCTCTCGATCCGACGATGCAAATTGAATTTCGCGCGCAAGATTCGGAATTTGTTTCAAGCGGCCGCGACCTGATTCATTTGGATGGGAGTGCACGCGCAATTCTGACCGGCGAGCGAACCGCGTTAAACTTTCTTGCCCACCTGAGCGGCATCGCAACCTTGACGCACAATTTTGTCGAGCGACTGGCGGGGACGAACACTCGCATCCGCGACACGCGCAAAACCACGCCCGGGCTTCGCTTGCTGGAGAAATATGCCGTCAACATGGGCGGCGGGACGAACCATCGGATCGGCCTCTACGACGCCGTGCTGCTGAAGGAGAATCACATCGCTCTCGCCGGCGGCGTAAGGCAAGCGCTTGGACAAGCTCATTCGTACACGGCATTGCATGCGCGGCCTTCCGCAATGACCGCTTACGAAGAGACCGAACCGCCTTCGCGCACGCCGGGCACGCCGCTGCCCGTGCAGATTGAAGTACGCAATGCGGAAGAATTGCGCGAGGCGATTGAAGCCGGCGCGGATTCCGTTTTGCTGGACAACATGAGCGTCGGCGAAGCACGCGACGCGGTGGCGCTTACGCGAAAGCTGCGCGCCAACGTGCTTGTTGAAATTTCCGGCGGCATCACGCTTGAAAATGCCCGCGCTTTTGCCGAAACCGGAGCGGATTTCCTTTCCTCGGGTGCGCTGACGCACTCCGCACCGGCCGTGGACTTGAGCCTTCTTGTAGATAGCATCGTGGACAAGTAAGCTCAGACGCGCGCGAATCCCTTATGGCCAAGACGAAACCAACCCCGCCGGAAACGACGGATCGGCGGATCACGGCGCTCGTTACGCTGCTCGCGGAAAATGCGACGATCGTCATCAGCGGTGCGCGGATTGCGCGCGAGATCGGCGTTTCGCGCTCGACGGTTTGGCGCTGGGTGCAACGTTTGCGGGAACTGGGTGTGCGCGCAAAGGGCCACCCGCGAACGGGCTATTACCTCGAAAAGGTTCCCGACCTGCTGGCGCCGGATATGCTCAAGCGCCGCCTGAAAGGCAGCGTTTTCGGCAAACACATTCACCATTTTCTGCGCGTCGATTCGACGAACCGCGTCGCGATGGAGCTCGGTTACGCAAACGAGCCGGAAGGTACCGTCGTTCTGGCGGAAGAACAGACGGCGGGACGAGGACGAGCGGGAAGAGCGTGGCATTCCGAACGTGGCACCGGGATTTACGTCACGCTGCTGCTTCGCCCGAAAATCTCTCCCGTGCAAGCGCCGTTGCTTACGATGATGGCGGGGTTGTCGGCTCGAGCCGCGATTCAGGCGCAGACGGAACTCACCGTCGACCTGAAATGGCCGAACGACCTGATGCTGGCGGGCAAAAAGCTTGGCGGAATTTTGACGGAAATGCACGCCGAGCCATCGCAAGTGCGATTTGTAATCGTCGGCATCGGCATCAACGTCAATCAGGAGAAACTTCCGGCGGAATTAATGGCGATTGGCACTTCCCTTCGCGCGCAGGCCGGCCGCGCACAATCGCGCATGGAATTGCTGGTGCGGTTGCTGCGCGAATTCGAGAACGATTACAATCGTTTTCTGCGCGAAGGCGCGGCAAGCGTGACGCAGCGGTTCGAAGCTGTTTCAAGTTACGCCCGCGGCAAGCGCGTGAACGTTGCGAGCGGATCGGAAAATTATTCCGGCATTACCGCTGGACTTAGTCCCGAAGGCTTGCTTCGAGTCGAGCGCGAAGGCGGAAATATTGTTACCGTGATTGCAGGCGATGTGCGAGAGGCATCCTAGATGCTCCTGACGATCGACGTCGGAAACACAAACAGCGTGCTCGGAGTTTTTCGCGGCGGGGAATTGATCGCGCACTGGCGCCTGACCACGGCGCGGCTCCAGACGGTGGACGAGTACGGCGTGCTTACGCGCAACCTTTTTACGCTGAAGGATCTCGACCCGAAGTCGGTCAGTGGCATCATCGTCAGTTCGGTCGTTCCGCCGGTGAACTGGACGATTGGAGAGATGGCGCGCATTTATTTTGGGCAGAAAGCGCTTTTCGTCGAGCCGGGCGTGAAAACGGGCATGGCCGTCCTGGTCGACAATCCGATGGAGGTTGGCGCCGACCGAATCGTGAACGGCGTCGCCGCGTTTCATGAATACGGCGGGCCTTGCATCGTCGTCGACTTCGGAACGGCGATTACGTTCGACGCCATTTCGGCAAAGGGAGAATATCTTGGCGGCGTGATCGCGCCGGGGCTCGGCATTTCCTCGGAAGCGCTCTTCTCACGCGCCGCGAAATTGCCGCGTGTGGAAATCAAGGATCCAGGCCGCATCATCGGCACGAACACCGTCTCGAACATGCAGGCTGGGCTCTATTACGGCGCAGTGGATATGGTGGACGGCATTCTGCAGCGCATGAAAGCGGAACTTGGAAGCAAAGTGCGCGTCGTGGCCACGGGCGGGCAAGCAGATCTCGTCGCGAAAGGATCGAAACATATTGAGAAGACCGACGACTTCCTTACGCTAACCGGCTTGCGCATCATTTGGGACAAGAACCAGCCGCAGGACGCTATAAAAAAGTCAGACAAAAAGGCGGGACAGTAAATTCGTTAATGAGCGGCTGGAACTATTTCAATTACTTCACGGAAATTGAGGAATATTTCTGGAAAAAGCGCGGAGCGAATCTGCTCGTCTCTCCCCTCGATTGGGCAATCATGGAGGCGTGGCAGCAAGCCGGCGTGCCGATCGAAGCGGCGCTCAAGGGGATTGACCGCGCGTTCGAGAGCCACTCGCGCTCGCGCCGCGGCAGCCGGCCGATGAAAAGCCTGGCGTATTGCACGGACGCGGTGCTGGAGGCCGCCGAAGAAGCGCAGGAAGCGGCGGCGGGCGGCCACGCGGGCGAGCAAGCCGCAAAAAAAACCGAAACGTTTTCGCGAGACACGCTGCGCAACCATTTTGGCAAGAATTCGCGGCAGCTTGAACAAGCCGCCGCGAACACCGGTCCCACGCAACCCGAACTGGCCGCTCGCTTGCGTGAATCCGCCGAGTCTCTGACGCAGTGTTCTGCGATACTGGATTCGCCCGCGGCGCTGGACCTGGAAGACCTGGAACGACGGCTGACCGTGCTTGACGACAAGATTCAATCGGCATTGCTGCAACACGCCGGCGAAGAATTGCTGCTTCGCCTGCGGCGAGAAATGGACGGCCAGCTCGCGATGTACCGCGGCAAAATGCGGGCGGAGCAGATTGCGCTCGTCGAGCGGCAGTATTTGCACAAGCGGCTGCTGGAAGAATTTCACTTGCCGCGATTGAGTTTGTTTTACCTGCAGCCGTAACGCGACAGCGAGAAATCAGCACTACACTTTCCTCCCAAATCGGGGCAGAATGGGGTCCGCAGAATGTCGGAAGAGTTTATGGTATCAATTGAGAAACTTGTGTACGGCGGCGATGGACTTGCCCACGAAGGCGAGCGCACCGTATTCGTGCCGTTTGTGCTGCCGGGCGAAGAAGTGCGCGTCGCGCTGAAATCTCAGAAGAAGAGAACTGCGTGGGCCCACCCGATTGAAATCGTGAAGGCGGCGGAAAACCGCATCACGCCCAGGTGCTCGCACTTTAAAGTGTGCGGCGGGTGCCAATACCAGCACATCGATCCGTCTCAACAAGCCAACTGCAAGGTGGAGATTTTGCGAGAAACCATTTCGCGGCTCGGCGGAATTCGCTGGGAAGGCGAAATCAAGCCGCATACCGCTGCGCCCTTCGAATATCGGAATCGCGCCCAATGGGCCGTGCGATCGGCAATGCCACGCGCGATGGGATATTTTCTTCCGGAGAGTTCGCAGATTGTGCCGATCGACGAATGTCCCGTTCTTTCGCCTCTTCTCGCTAAGTCCTTTAAGCAACTCCAGAATCTGACGCGATCCAATTCCCTGCCCGGTGAAATCGAGGAAATCGAGGCGTTCGCGGATTCCAGCGACGAAAAGCTGGCGCTGAACGTCGCGTTCCACGAATTTACGGAATCGCCCGCGGCGCTCTTCAAATTCTTTCGCGACGCGCTGCCGCAACTCGAGAGCCTTCTCCTTTTGGACCAGAAAAAAAATCGCTTCGAGCTTTCCGGCCCGGGGTATTTGACGCACAAAGCGCGCGGCTTCGATTTTCGCGTGAGCCACTTGTCGTTTTTCCAGGTGAATCGCTTCCTGATCGACGATTTGTTGGAGAGAGTCGTTTCCGGAAAAAAGGGAGCTCTTGCGCTTGATCTCTACGCGGGAGTTGGCTTCTTCTCGCTTCCATTGGCCAAATCGTTCGAACGCGTTATCGGCGTCGACGCAAATCTGGCCGCCATTCGCGATTTGCACTCCAACGCGGAAGCATCGGGACTCGCCGTGACTTCGCACAACCTCCATACGGAAGAATTCCTGAAGAAATTCGACGAGAAGCCGGAGCTGATCGTACTCGATCCGCCGCGCTCCGGGCTCGGCCAGGCAGCGGCGAAAAAACTCGCGGAAGTGCAGGCGCCGGAAATTGTTTACTTGTCCTGCGATCCTTCGACGCTCGCGCGCGATCTCGCCGTTCTGCTGCAGACCGAACGAATGCCCGCGGGCGCAAAGCCCAGTGCGGCTCCGTACGAAGTCACTTCCATCGAGCTCTTTGATCTTTTCCCGCAGACGCATCACATCGAGACGCTCGTGCACTTGAGGCTACGCACGTGAAGTTGCCCGCCGTCTGCCTCGCCGCGACGTTTGCCGGCGGTGTGGCGCTCGGTTTGTTTACATCGCTTGCCCATCTAAATACTTCCATCGCGGCAATGCGTGCCGGATTTGTTTTGGCGACGGTGCTGGTCGCGCTGTCGGCGATTTTCGTTCGAAAAACATTTGCTCGCACCGCGGGCTGCCTCTCTTTGGGCGCCTGGCTCGTATTGGGAATTCTCGCCGCATTCTTGGCGTCCCAGCCGGCTCCTTCCCACCACGTTTTGTCGCTAATTTCAGCCGGCCGGATTGAACTCTCTTCTCCGCTGCGTTGGCATGCGCGCTTGCGAGATGCACCCTCCGACTTGCCGTGGGGAACCACTTTCGATCTCGCGCTGGACGCCGTTGAGTTCCAAGGCGCGCACGTCAATCTCGTTGGCGGAATGCGTCTCACGTACTTCCCTGATAAGGAAGATGCAGCGTTGCCGCGCCTGCGCGCCGGCGACGCAGTTGAATTTGTGGCCGCGGCGCATTTGCCGCAGATTTTCCGCGATGAAGGCGCATTCGACCGCCGATCCTATCTCCAGCAGCAAGGCATCGACCTCACCGCGTCGCTCCGTTCCGCGTCTCTATTGCAAAAGGACGGCGAAGCGCCGTTCGCGGTCGCGAGCTTTCTTGCCGGCGTTCGAAGCCGTCTTCGCGCCGAGATTGTCGAACTTTTTCCCGATTCTCCGCAGGCCGTCGGAGTGCTTCGCGCGATGCTCTTGGGCGATCGCTCGTTCATCGAGCGGGACGAATCGGTGGCGTTTCAGAAAACCGGCGTCTTCCACGTCCTCGTCGTCGCCGGGCTTCACGTCGGTGCATTCGCTGCGTTTCTCTTCTGGCTGGGCCGCAGGCTTCGCCTCTCGATCGGCTGGACAACGTTGTCGCTGCTGCTTGTGCTCGCGTCGTACGTTGCCGTCATCGAACAGCGCCCGCCTGTCATGCGCGCCGCTCTGATGGCGGCAATCGTTTTTGCCGGAGGATATTTCTTTCGCCGGCTGGAGTTATTGAACTCCGCGGCGCTCGCTGCGCTGTTGCTGCTCGTCGCACGACCGCTCGAACTCCGCGATGCGAGCTTCCAGCTTTCGTTTCTTGCGATCGGCTGTATTGCCGGCATTGCCGTTCCCTGGATGGAACGCACCGTCGAGCCTTATCGCAGGGGCCTCGGCGGTTGGCGCGACGTAACCCGAGATGCGGCGCATCCGCCACACGTCATTCAGTTTCGCATTGATGTGAGATCGCTTGCCGGCGGGATCGAACGATTGGCGCCGCATGCGATTAGCAATTTCACGGGAAACGCGGCGGTGTTTTCCCTGCGAGCCGTTCTGCGAATTGGGGAACTCGTTTTCCTCACCATCGTGTTGCAAATCGGCATGTCTCCGTTGATGGCCCTTGCCTTCCACCGCGTGGCGCTGCTCGGCGCGCCAGCCAATCTGCTTGCAGTGCCTTTGACGGGAATTCTCGTGCCGCTCGGCTTCATCGCACTGTTGGTCGGCGCTATCTCAAAGACTCTCGGTCTGTGGATTGCCGTCCCGTTGCGATTCCTTGTGCAGATTCTTGTGGCGGCGGTCGGTTGGTTTTCGCGCTTGCCTCACGGCAGCTACCGGATTCCCGGTCCGCCAACGTTCGTTGTCGTCATTTTCTTCATTCTACTGCTCTACGCGGCAATCTTCCTGCGAATCGAGTGGAAGCAAAGCCGTCGAATGTTTTATATCGGTTCCCTTGCGCTGCTCGCAGCCACGCTCGTCATCGCGATTTACCCGTTCGCGCCACAGTTTGCAAAAGGCAAACTCGAACTGACCGTTCTCGACGTCGGCCAGGGAGATTCGCTTCTCGTCGTTTCCCCGGCAGGCCACACGATGTTGATCGATGGCGGCGGAGAGCCTCCAAGCTACGGCAGAAACGGCTCGCCGCACGGTCCTAATCCGGGCGAAGACGCCGTGTCACCTTATCTCTGGTCGCGCGGGATCAAGAAAATCGATGTGGTCGCACTGACGCACGCGCATCAGGACCACATTGGCGGGCTACCGGCAATCCTCGAGAATTTTCACGTCGGCGAACTCTGGGTTGGCCGCGAAGTGCAAAATCCGATTCTCGCGCAAATTGAGGCGGCGGCTCGCGCCCAGGGAATTCCGGTTTTTCACGAAACGCGTGGCGAGTCATTCCAATTGGATGGCGCGAGCGGCCAGATCCTTTGGCCGGAAAAAGATTCAGGCGACGTCGCAACGGCGGCCAGGAACAACGATTCTCTCGTCATTCGACTGCAATTTCATCGCCGCAGTTTTTTTCTTCCCGGCGATGCCGAGGCACAGGCGGAGGCCGCGATTTTGTCGGCGGCCGTTGACGTTCCGCTCGATGCGGACGTGCTAAAGGTCGGCCACCATGGCAGCAAGAACTCCACAACACCCGAATTCCTGGCTGCCGTTCATCCCAAGATCGCGATCATTTCCGCCGGCGCGGAAAATCCTTATGGCCATCCAAATGAGGAACTTCTTGAACGGCTGAAGGACGCAAAGGCAAGAATTCTTCGCACCGACAAGAACGGAGCGATTCACCTGCTCACCGACGGCGATTCCTTGTCCGTTTCCTGTTTCGAACCGTGCGCTGACCACGAAGCATCACCGCAATCAATTGCCGCGCAAGCGCCAGATCGCCAATAAGACGGCAAGCAAAATGAAAAATCCAACAGTGGCCTGGTATTCATGGTTTTTTTTGTACTGCGCCAGCGAAAACGCGCCCGGACTGCTCCCCGCGGTCTTTGCCGGGGTGATTCGCGGAAAAAAAAGCGGCACGGTCCGTGCGTAGTTTTCAAACGCTTCACCAAAATGGCCGCGAAGTTCGCTTTCTTCTCTTCGCATTACAATGTAATAGACAATTGCGAAGTAGAGACCAAGGACGGTGTCCGAAATCAATGAGTGCATCGCGTACGCCGCTCCGCCCGCAAGAACCGCGCTGCCAAGATAAAGCGGATTCCGCGTGAATGCGTACGGACCGGTTGTCGTCAGCACTTCCTGTTTTTTCAAATATCCCGCCGCATACGCACGCAACCACAAACCAACAATTCCAATCACGGCTCCGATCGCGACACTCTTCCCGTTCGGCCGCGCAAAGAACAAAACGATAATTGCCAGCGGATAGCCCAAGCGCACACGCCACCGCGCGATCCATTTCGCCGCACCGTTCATGAAATTGTACGCGCTCCGCTCATCGCCAAAAACACGTCGTCCACGGAAATCTCGAGCAGCGACGGATGCGGCTCATCGTCTCGCTTGTAAGTGGACACAACATTTTTCGCTCGCAACACGATTGCCTTTCCGCTTGCGCGTTGCCCCCAATACGGTCCATTTCGTTCCGGATCGGTTGGCCCAAAAATCGCGACAACCCGCGCGCCCAAAGCATCGGCCAGGTGAAGCGGCCCGGTGTCGCCCGCCACCACAAATTCCGCTCGCTTCAAGATTGCCATCAGCTCTCCGAAGCTTCCGCCGCAAGAAAATGCGGCGGCCGGCCCGGCGCTATCGACTACGCGTTGCGCGAGTATTTCTTCTCCGGGACCGCAATTGATCAAGGAGCGTATTCCGCACTCATCAAAAAGTCTTCGTGCCAGTTCACCGAATCGCTCCGGCGGCCAACATTTCGAAACCCATCCGCCGCCCGGGCTCAGCACGACATACTTCTGGATGCCTTTTTCGCGGAGCAGGTTTTCCACCGTTGCCTTCGCCTCAACCGGAATCGCAAGCGCGAAGGCGCCAATCGGCTTCGCCGCGCCGGCCGCAAGCGACAGTTCGCCATTCTTGCCGGCCACGTGCTTCGCGTGAGCGTCGATTCGATCCGTGTAAAGCAAAGGAACGCCGGCCTCTCTTACTGAACTCGGCGAAAATCCAATTCGGCGCGGCACACGCGCCAAAAACGGCAACGCGGCCGACTTCCATAGTCCCTGATAGTCAATCGCCGCAGAAAAGTTTTCTCGCCGGATTTTCCCGAGCACCTCGCGCACCGACGCAAACGACCGTGTCTCAACCTCCCAAATTTCGTTCGCAATTCCCGACGCCGCCACCAGCTCGCGCCAGCGCGGATGCGTCAACCAAACGATTTTTGCCGATGAAAACGTCTCGCGAAGCGCGGCGACAGCGGGAAAGGTATGAACAATGTCGCCCAACGATCCGAGCCGCACGATCAGAAATTTCGCGTCAGCCATGCGGCGCCTTGCGAACGGAATCGATCAAGCTGCGCGTCGAATGATCCTTCGGGTCTCCGACAATGGCGATACGGATTTCCAGTTTTTCAGACGTCGCACGTTCGGGAACATTTTCGGCCGTATAGTCCGTGCCTTTCGCATGCACGTTTGGCCGAACTTCGGCGAGCAATGCTTCGACTGTCGGCTCGGTAAAAAGCACCACGTAATCCACGGCTCGAACGGCCGCCACCAAGCGCGCGCGCGCGTTTTCATCCAGAATCGGACGGCCGGGTCCTTTCAATTTTCCCACGCTCGCGTCCGAGTTCACTGCCACCACAAGAACGTCACCTTCCGCTTTCGCGCCTTCCAGATAACGAATGTGCCCGACGTGAAGCGTGTCAAAACAACCGTTCGCGAATACGACCGTCGCGCCGGTTCGGCGCAGTCCTTCGGAAATGTCGCGCAGAGTTTCCCTGCTTACTATTTTTTCCGCCGTGTTGCTCATGCCTCAGGAACCGGAACTTTCGCGCCGTATCGTTTCGAGCAACTCTGCCTGCGAGACTGTCGCCGTCCCGCGCTTCATCACCACCAGGCCTCCCGCGATATTCGCAACGTGCGCCGCTTCAAGCGCGCTCGCTCCGCCAGCCAACGCCAGCGTGAACGTGGCCAAGACCGTGTCTCCCGCGCCGGTCACGTCAATCGCTTGATCGCTTCCGTGAACGGGGATTTGCGTCAAGCGTTTGCCCTCGCGTTCGAAAAGGGCCATGCCGTCGCGCCCGCGCGTCACAATCAAAGCTTCGAGCTTCATCGAGGCCCGCGTCAAAAGACCGCATCGCTCAAGTTCATCCACTTTTTTTCCAATCGCCACATGGTGAATCGCTTCGAGCTCCGCTTCATTGGGAGTCGCGAAGCCAATTCCGCTCTCGGCGTACCGAGCGAGCCCGTGCCGCGCGTCGAGCGTCACCGGAATTTTGGACTTAACACTTTGCAATGCTCTTTTCGCGGCTTGGGGATCCGCGGCCCCAAATCCATAATCGGAGATCGCCAGCGCATTCGCATTGCGCAATTTTGCCGAAAGCTTTGCCGCGAGCTGCGCTTTCGCCTTATCCGGAACCGCAACGTCCGGTTCGCGGTCGACTCGCAAAACCTGCTGTGCCGTCGTATGCGCCCATCCCGCCAGAAATCTCGTCTTCGTCGGCGTCGTCCAATTTGCCACGCGGACGATGCCGGACGTATCGACTCCCCGTTCCCGAAAATATTCCGTCAGCAACTCTCCCGCGGCGTCATTGCCCACCGCGGTCACCGGCAATACCTTCGCACCTAAAGCAGCAAGATTATTCGTGGCATTTGCTCCCCCGCCGGGAACCAGTTTCGCCTCGCGATGTTTCAAGATCAAAACCGGCGCTTCGCGCGACACTCGCGAAATATCTCCGTATCGAAATTCATCCGCCACGAAATCGCCATAGAGCACGACCCTCTTGCCGCTGAACTGTTCGACGATTTCCGCCAGCCGCACCAGATCGACGGTTCTCCCTGCACTCGAGTTTTCGCGCCCGCGCTTCATCGCTTATTCCTTAAAATCCAGTCCACCGCTGCCGCCAGGTCGATGGCGACGAAATCGGGCGCCTTTGGCCACTTCGCCATCTGCCACGTAAATTCGCCTTCGCCGTATCCCGTGCGGACGAGAATGCTCTTTCCGCCCGCGTTGTGTCCAAGCTCAATGTCCGAACGGCGATCACCGACGAAAAAAGATCTTTCAATATCGATCGAATGTTCCTCCGCCGCGCGCCGCACCATTCCCAGTTTCGGTTTGCGGCAGCCGCAAGTGTCTGCCGAGCCGTGCGGACAATAGTAAACCGCCGTCAGCCTCGCGCCGGCTTTTTCCAGCTCCCGGTGCATGAGCTGGTTCACTTCCGTCACTACGCTTTCCGGAAAATATCCGCGCCCCACGCCAGATTGATTGCTGACGACAATCACCGGATCATCCGCGGCGTTCAACTTCGCAATTGCCGCCGCGGCGCCGGGAAGCATGCGAAACCTGCTCGCGTGGTTCAAGTATCCAACTTCGTCGAGAATCGTTCCATCGCGATCCAAAAAAACGGCGGGACGCAACACTTTGCCGCTAGACAGAAGTCACCGCCGCAATGCGGGCGAGCGCCGCGCTTTCCACCATCGCCGGCGTCACCGCCTTCATGCAGCGATGATCCGTCGGGCATCGCCGCAAAAAACAAGGGCTGCAATACGGTTTCTCTTGTACTACCGAACAGTTCGGCGTCACCGGCACCGTCCCCTTCGGATCCGTCGGCCCAAAAACCGCCACAATCGGCAATCCCACCGCCGCCGCCACATGCATCGCTCCGGAATCGTTGCCAATAAACAGATTGCACTGCGAAAGAAGCGCTGGCAAATCCACAATCGCCGTTTTTCCCGTCAGGTCAACCGGCGCTCGTTTCAGTCCCGCTTTGATCGCCGCGGAAACGGCGGCTTCTCCCGCCGTGCCGAACAAAATTACGTCCGCGTCCAGCTTGTCCGCCAGACCGTTCAGCGTGGCGGCAAACCGGTCCGGCGGCCAACACTTCGCCGAGCCGTACGACGCTCCCGCCCCCACCGCAATTCGCGCGCGTCCCGGCGATGAACCAGCTTCCGAAAGCGTTGCGTGGGCGCTTTTCCGCTTCTCCTTCGACACATTCAATGCAATCCATGGCGTATCTGAAAAGTTTTCAATCCATCCCGCGCGCCGGATCAATTCCAGATAATAAAACTTTTCATGAGCGGGAACCTCGCCGGACTTCGGAACGGCAATCGCTTCCGTCAGCAGCAGGCTTCGCCCATCCCGCGCGTAACCAATTCGCTCGGGAACTTTCGCGCGCCACGCCAGCCACGCCGCGTCAAACGCATTCTGCAGCAGCAACGCCGTGTCAAATTTTCGCTCGCGCAGCTCCGCGGCAAGCTTCTCGCGTCCGGAAATTCCCCGGTGTTCTCGCGCGGTGTCGTACGCGATCATCTCGTCCGCAATTCCCTGCTCGCGGTAAATATCCAAAACGTACGGCCGCCCCACGATTGCAATCTCTGCTCTGCGGAACTTTTCCCGTACGGCGCGGATCGCCGGCAACGCCATGATCGCGTCGCCCACCCAATTCGTCGCTCGAATCAGAATTTTCACGCGTTCGTTTTTCCGCGCTCGTCGAGCAGCCGCCGCACTTCCGCGTCAAACTCTTTTTCGGGCGAGACCGTCATCGAAATAACCGCCACATAAACCGGCCATTCGCCGAAATCGATTCCCCGCAAATTCTGCTCGTCTTTCTCGGTGGTAACGAACGCCGTCGCCCCCGCGCTGTGCGACTCGTGCGTAAGCCGCGCCCAATCATCCGCCGTGTACCGATGATGATCTATAAAACGTATTTTCCCCTCCACGTTCACGTGCCAGCGTCTCAAGTCCGCGAAAAACGCATCCGGATTCCCCACGCCACAAAACGCAAAAAACGGCCCGTCTTCCAATTGCGCAGCCGGCTTCGGCTCGTCCGCCGAACCGATCTTCCGAAAGCCAATCAGCTTTGTCTCTGCCGCGAAAACCAGTCCGTCGCCGGCCGCGCCCGTTGCAGCGCCTTCTCGGCTTGCCTCCGCAGCCTTCCGCGTAATCACCAGCATATCCGCTCTTCCGATGGCCGAAATCGGTTCCCGCAAGCTTCCCGCCGGCAACATCCACTGCCGTTGAAATTTCTTCGTGCCGTCCCACAGCACGATGTCCACGTCTCGAGCCAGCTGCAAATGCTGAAACCCGTCGTCAAGCAAAAAAACGTCCACCGGATTTTCCCGCTCGATGCGGCTTCCTTCGGCATACCGATTCGCGCCGACGCCGAACACAACCCGGTCTTGAAGCCGCTGTCTCAACATCTCCACTTCGTCGCTCTTTCCGCCCGACCCACGGTAACCTCGCGTCAAGATTCCCACTCGCTTTCCTTCGGCCAAAAATTTCTCCGCAAGGTAAAGCACCATCGGCGTTTTTCCGGTTCCGCCAACCGTCAAATTTCCAACGCTAATGACCGGAGTCTCCAGCCGTCGGCTCCAAAAAACTCGCTTCGCATACAAAGCAACGCGGCACCGCGCCGCAACTCCGTATACATACGACAATGGCCATAGCAGAATTCGAATTGGCAGCGGCAACCTCATTCAGTTGCGCTTCTGCCGGGCCAGCTGCGCTTCGATTTCCACCATCGCTCGATCCGTCGCGCCGCGGCTCTCGTCCACCAATCGCTTTGCCGCCCCGCCCATCCGAGCCATCCGCTCCGGCGAGCGCAACAATTCGATCCACGTCACGCCGGCGTCTTCTGGACTTTCCACCTGCACCGCCGCCTCGGCCGCCACAAACCGTTGCGACATTTCCGCAAAATTTTCCATCGACGGCCCGAACACCGGAATTTTCCCGAACGCCGCCGGCTCCAGTATATTGTGCCCGCCCGATTCCACCAGCGATCCGCCCACGAACACACCGTCCGCGATCCGATACAGCGAAGCCAATTCTCCGATGCTGTCGAGCAGCACAACCGCCACGCCTGGCGGCAGTTCCGAAATTTCGTTTTTCATTTGCGCGCCGGAAGGCGGCGGGACGCTCAACTGCGAGCGCTTAATGAACTTTTGGTGCGAATCTTCGATGTACTGGGCCGCGGCATCGAACCGCTCCGGTTTCCTGGGCGCCATCACCAGCAACGCGTCGCGATGCTCTCCTTGAAGCACGCCAAACGCGATCAGTGCCAGCGGTTCCTCGTTGGCCACCACGCTGCCGGCAACAATCAACGGCCGCCGCCGCTTGTCCGCAACTTCTCTCGCAAGCCAATCCGCCACTGGCGTGGATTTCGGCAACTCCTGGTCGTACTTCAGATTGCCGTTTACCTTCACGCGCTCCGCGGGCGCGCCTAATTCCCGCAATCGCTCCGCGTCTCGTTCGCTCTGCATCAAGAACGCCGAAGCATAACTCAGCGCACTCTCGAAAAATGGACGGAGGTAAAATCCAGCCCGCCCCAGCCACTTCTTATATCGCGCAAAACTCCGATCCGAAATTCGGCCGCTTACAAACACGACCGGCACGCCGCCGCGGCCCGCTTCGCGCAAAAAGTTCGGCCAGATCTCCGTCTCCAGCACGATCACAATTTCGGGCTTCACCGCCGCCAAAGCCCGCTTCGCGCAGAACGCCCAATCCAGCGGAAAATAGATGACCGCATCCGCAAACGCCATCCGCTCTCGTGCAATCGATTGCCCGGTAATCGTCGTCGTCGAAACGATCAGCGGCCGATCGGGATACCGCTCTTTCAACTTTTTCGCCAACGCCACGCTCGAAAGCGCTTCTCCCACCGATACCGCGTGCAGCCAAATCGCCCCCGCACGCTCCTTCGGCAGCTTCTCCAAACCAGGGTACGAAAATCCCAGCCGTTCGCTCAAATTCGAAAGATATTTTCCCTGGCTGATTCCTTTAAATATCCAATAGGGAGTAAGCAACAGCGCAGCGATCGCCATCAGCAAGCTGTAGAGGAAATACACGAACACGGGCTCCGGTCTGCCTTTTCCCCGCACAACACCGCTCGTCAGGGCAACCCTGCACTTGCCGCAGGAATCGAAGGCGTCAAGATGGAAAAAGTTTATTATAAACGCATGAGAAAAGCCGCTTTCGTGCTTCCTTGCGCTGCCTTGCTTTCGCTTTCCATCTCCTCCGCCCGGCAGCAGCCGCAATCCGCGCCAATGCGGACTTCCGCTCTCGATTCACATGAAGGCATGACCATTGCCGCCGAGCCGTGGACCAACATCGCTCAATACAAATCAGCCTTTCCCAAAAAAAATCCCTATTCCTTTGGCATCCTCGCCATCCGCGTCATGCTGCGCAACGAAACCGCCGACAGCATTCGCGTCAATCTCAGCCGCATTCGCCTCACTCTTGTGCTCGAAGACGAAAGCCGCCAGGAACTTCCTTCTCTGTCGTCCGAACAATTGGCCGACGCCGTCTTCACTTCAAAAGTGAAAGACCCAAGCCGTCGCGCTCGCCTTCCCATCCCGCTTCCATCGTCCACTAAAATCGGCCACGACAAAAATTGGACCGAACTCGCGAAATCCGCCGAGGAAGCCGGCTTCCGCGACGGCGTCATCGCCCCGCACAGCACCGCCGAAGGCCTGCTCTACTTCGACCTGCAAGGCCAGTTCGACCTTTTGAACAACGCGCGCCTCTATGTGCCAGAACTCGTCGCCCTCGAACAAAATCACGGCCTGCTCTTTTTCGACATCGACCTCAGCCGCGCGAATTCCCATTAGCCCAATTTCCCGACGAACACAAAAAATCCGTCCACCGCCTCGTTTGCGCGCCACTCTTCCCTCCGCTACCATGAATGCGCGACATCATTTTTCCTGAACGGACGCAATGCTCTCTCTCCTCGAACAACTCAATCCCGAACAGCGCCTCGCCGCCGAAATCACCGAAGGCCCGCTCCTTATTCTCGCCGGCGCCGGCACCGGAAAAACGCGCGCGATCACTTTCCGCATGGCAAACCTCATCTCCAAAGGCGTTGCCGCGGAAAATATTCTCGCCGTCACCTTCACCAACAAAGCCGCGGAAGAAATGCAGACGCGCGTCTCCGCTCTTCTTCTCCGCGCCGGAATTCCGCCCGATCGTCCGTGGCTTTCCACCTTCCATTCGCTCTGTGCGCGCCTCCTTCGCCGCGAAGCCGCCGCCGCCGGCTTGCCCTACAACTTCGCCATTTTCGATGACGACGACCAGTTAGCCGCCGTCAAGCTGACGATGTCTCGCTTGAATATCGCCGACGAGACTCTGACCCCGCGCAATGTCCTCGGCAAAATCAGCCATGCCAAAAATCACGGCCAATCTGCCGCACAAATCCGCGCCGAAGCTTTCGGCCCCGACGGCCGCAAAGTGGCCGACATCTTCGAAGCGTACGAAAAGCTGCTTGCGCAAAGTAACGCGCTCGATTTCGACGATCTTCTTCTTCGCTCCGCAAAACTTCTGAAAGATTCGCCCGCCGTCCGCGAACGCTGGCAACAGCGTTTTCAATACATTCACGTCGACGAATATCAGGACACCAATCGCGTCCAGTACGACCTTCTCCGCCTGCTCACCGGGCCAAAGCAAAATATCTGCGTCGTCGGCGACGAAGATCAGTCCATCTATCGCTGGCGCGGCGCCGACGTTTCCATTCTACTCAGCTTTTCGCGCGATTTTCCCGCCGCGCGCGTCATCCGCCTCGAACGCAACTACCGCTCCACGCAAAATATTCTCGACGCCGCCGGCGCCGTCGTAAAAAACAACCCCGACCGCCTCGGCAAAACGCTCAAAGCCGAATCGCCCGCCGGCGCGAATCTTCGTTACTTCGAAGCCCGCGACGCCCAAGCCGAAGCCGAATTCGTTGCCGTCGAGCTCCAAAAAATTCTCGACGATGATTCCGGCCAAACCTGCGCCATCGAGTACCGCACCAATTTTCAGTCGCGCGCTTTCGAAGAAGCCTTTCGCCGCCGCGGCCTCCGCTACAAACTGGTCGGCGGTTTCAGCTTTTACAATCGCGCCGAAGTCAAAGACGCCCTCGCTTACGTTCGCCTCGCCATGCATCCCGAGGACGACATCTCCCTTCTCCGCGTCCTGAACGTTCCGCCGCGCGGCATCGGCAAAACCACCGTCGACAACCTCCGCGAATCCGCCCGCGCCAGCAACGCCACAATTTGGGCCACGATCGAAACGTTTCTCTCCGGAGCCGCCGCGGGCCGCGCCACCACTCCCGTCCGCGCGTTTCAGGAATTGATCGTTCGCCTCCAACAAGCCCTCGCTGAACGCGAACCGGCCGGCTTTCTCCGTTACGTTCTCGACGAAACCGGCTACATGGCCATGCTCAAGGATCGCAACTCGCCCGAAGACGTCCCGCGCATCGAAAATCTCGAAGAACTCACCCGCGCCGTCGCGGAAAGCATGGACGCCGGCGAATCTTTCACCGATTTTCTCGACGCCGCCGCGCTCGTCAGCGACGCCGACTCGTTCGAAGACAAACCCGGCGCCACGCTCATCACCCTTCACAGCACCAAGGGCCTCGAATTCGATCACGTTTTTCTCACCGGCATGGAAGAGGGCATCTGCCCGCACGGTCGTTCCATCAACGAAGAAAAAGGCGTGGAAGAAGAGCGCCGCCTCGTTTACGTCGGCATGACCCGCGCGCGAAAAACGCTTTCCCTCACTCGCGCCGTCTACCGCCGCATTTTCGGCAACGAGCAGCAGCTCCGCGCATCGCAGCCCTCGCGTTTTCTCGCGGAAATTCCCAGTGAACTCGTGGACACTGCCGTCGGCTCCATGGCGGAAATCGGCCAGACCCGCCGCTACGAACCCGATCCCGAATATTCGTACTCCGCCGAAGAGTTCATCCGTCGCGTCCGTGGCGTCCCGGCCGCAACGCAGCGCACTGCATCGCCGCGCCCGCGTTCGGAAGCTCCCACCTTCGGCCGTTCGGCTTCGCGCCGCACCCCAGCCGATCCCATGCTCGGCCGTAAAGTCCGCCATCCCGAATTCGGCGTCGGCACCATCGTCGCCGTCGAAGGCGATGAAGACGACCGCCGCCTCTCCGTCAGCTTCCCCGGTCGCGGCACAAAAAAATTCATCGAACGCTACGCCCAACTCCAACCGGCATGATCAAGAAAACATTTTTGCTAGAGAAACTTACGATTTGGAGGCACCCGACGACCCATGCTTTTTAGGAAGAGATAGGCGAATCCCGCAAGTATTGCAATTACAGCCGGCAAAAGAACCCACCACGGCAAGTCCGAATAGGCAAATAGCCAAGCTAAACCAATTCCTACGTGCAACCCGCCACGAATCAACACGACCACGATCATGAACCCGATTATGATTCCGGCGGCAACCCAGCAGATGGCGTTTGTGATTTTTTTGAACATGGAAAGCATCCCGCTCCCAGATCCTCCCACATCGTTACAGAATACGACAATAGGTGTAAATAGCTGGTTAAGGCCGAATCCTTCGCGCGTAACTCAGTTGCGCGGTATCCCGTCTCACGATAAAGTGTGGCTCGACGCTGATCATCGTATCCGGCAGGCAGGGGAAAATTTCGCGTTGCCCGGATGCGCTCGGAGACTCTGAGTGCCTTCATCCCTGTTTCGCCGGAAGAATATCGACCAGCTTATTTCCGATTGTGAAGGCGCCGAACTCCGCCTCAAAAAATCCCTCGGCTGGCTGAGCCTCACCTCTCTCGGCATCGGCGCCGTCATCGGCTCCGGCATTTTCACCATCATTGGCACCGCCATCGCCGGCCAAAAGTTTCAGACCTCCTCCATCCTCAACGCACCGCTTTTGCAATACCTCATTCACCACAACGCCTCGTTCGGCCGCCCCGGCGCCGGTCCCGCCATCGCCCTTTCCTTTGTCCTCGTTGCCATTGCGTGCGGATTCGCTTCCGTTTGTTACGCCGAACTCGCCGCCATGATCCCCATCGCCGGCAGCGCGTACACGTACACCTATGCCACCATGGGCGAAATCATCGCCTGGATCATCGGCTGGGATCTAATCCTCGAATACGCCGTCAGCAACATGGCCGTCAGCGTCGGCTTCTCCGCTCACCTCGTCGATCTTCTCGATTGGTTCGGCCTCCATCCCGATCCCAAATGGATCTCGCCCGCTTACCTCCCCAGCGGCCTCCCCGATCTGCAAGGCAACATGATTTATGGCCCCGGCTGGCATTTCGGCTTCAATTGGCCGGCCTTCATCATCGTCATGCTTCTCACTGTTATTCTCGTCCGCGGCATTCGCGAATCGGCCGCCACCAACAACCTGATGGTGCTCGTAAAAATCATCGCCATCCTTGCCTTCGTCTCGTTCGCCTCTCGCTTCATTCACACTTCCAATTGGCACCCCGCCGCTCCGAACGGCTGGCCCGGAATCCTCACCGGTGGCTCCATCGTTTTTTTCACGTACATCGGGTTCGATTCCGTCTCCACCGCCGCCGAAGAATGTAAAAATCCCCAGCGCGACCTTCCGCGCGGAATCATCGCCACGCTCGTCATCTGCACCATTCTCTACATCGGCGTCGTGGTCGTCCTTACCGGCCTCGTCAAGTGGGACACGCTGCTCGACGACGCCGCTCCCGTCGTCAACGCCCTCAAAAAACTTCACCTCTCCAACCTTCGTCTCATCGTTCTTATCGGCGCGCTCATGGGCATGATCTCTTCTCTTCTCGTCTTCCAAATCGGCCAGGCGCGCGTCTGGTTCGCCATGTCGCGCGACGGCCTCTTTCCCAAAATCTTCAGCCGCGTTCATCGCACTTATCTCACGCCGGATTTTTCCACGTGGGTCGCGGGCTTTGTCGTCGGCGTCCCCGCCGGACTTTTGGACATCGGCACGCTCGGCGACCTCGCCAACATCGGCACTCTTTTTGCGTTCGCGCTCGTCGCCGCCGGCGTCCTCATCCTTCGTTATCGCGAACCAAATCGCCACCGCGCCTTCCGCGCGCCGGGCGGCCCGCTCGCTCCCGTCCTCACCATTCTTACCTGCTTGCTCCTGATGGCCGGCCTGCCTATCATGAATTGGCTCCGATTTCTTGGCTGGTTGGTCATCGGGCTTGTAATCTATTTCCTGTACAGCCGGAAGCGCAGTACGCTCAATCTGCCTCCGGCTAACCAGAAAAAAGGGGCAATTTGAATTTCATTTTTCGTGACACAATGAGTCGGAAATTCAAACTCCCCGTTTTTTTTACATAGACCGAGGGTATCGCGTGCTCTTCCGCGCCGTTTGTGTCTCCAGGTTGCGTTGTCGCGTCGCTCCACTTGTTGCGGCAAGTCTCCTCGCGCTCGCCCTGCCATTCGAGGCTCGCGCCTGGGGCGACAACGCCAACAAACTCATCGTCAATCGCGCCATCGAAACTCTTCCGCCGGATGTCCGTCCCTTTTTCGAAAATAGCCGCGGCTTTCTCCTGCAACACGTCAACGATCCGCTCGCTTCCGCGCAAAAAACTCCCACCGAGCGCCGCACTCAGTATTTGGTCCTCGAAAAATACGGCCGCTTCCCCTTCGAAGCGCTTCCTCGCGAATACAAAGCCGCCGTCCTCAAATTCGGCCGCGCCAAACTCGAAGCCAACGGCCTTCTGCCCTGGCAAATCGGCGTCTACAGCGCAAAACTTACCGAAGCCATGCGCGTCGGAAAATGGGATGAAGCGCGCCTCTACGCCGCCATCCTCGCCAATTACGTCGCCGCCTCGCACGATCCCTTCAACACCACCGACAACAACGACGGCAAACTCACCGGCCAGCTCGGCGTCAACGATCGCTTCGGCACCACGCTCATCGACCGCTACAGCTCTTTCTTCCCCATGCGCCCGAACGACGCCATGTTCATCTCCGACCCCACCGATTACGCCTTCGAGGCTTGCCTCCGTTCCCACAGTTGGCTCGAAACCATTCTCTTCGCCGACCGCAATTCGCGCCGCGGCCTCAATTCCTACACCGACGAATATTACGATCGCTTTTACAACCAGGCCGCCGCCATCCTGATTCGTCAGCTTTCCGACGCGTCCACCGACGTCGGCTCCTTCTGGCTCACCGCCTGGAAAAACGCCGGGCAGCCGCAGCTTCCCCGCTAAGTTCGCCCGTATGCCAGACGGCTCTTTTCCCGAACACCTTCTTTCTCTCCCTAAAGCCGAACTGCATCTTCACCTCGAAGGCAGTATTCGTCCCGCCGTCGTTTCCGCGCTCACCGCGCGCCACGGCATCGAGGTCGGCGAAGAAGAAGTCCGCCGTCGTTACTCCTACACCGGCTTTCTCGGCTTCCTCGAAGCCTTCAAATGGGTCACCTCGTTTCTCCGCACGCCCGACGATTACGCGCTCATCGTGCAGGATCTCGGCGAGCAGCTCCTCGCTCAAAACGTCGTCTACGCCGAAGTCACGCTTTCCGTCGGCGTCATGCTTCTCCGTAATCAGCGGCCGGAGAAAAATTTCGAAGCCATCCTCAGAGCCGCCGAGCCGTTCGAATCTCGCGGCCTCAAACTTTTTTGGATCTTCGACGCCGTCCGCCAGTTCGGTCCGGACGCCGCGCAGCAAGTCGTCAACGCCGCACGCAACACCGCTTCAAAAAAAATTGTCGCCTTCGGAATCGGCGGCAACGAACTCAGCATCCCAACCGTCGCCTTTCGTTCCGTTTACGATTCCGCCGCCTCGCTCGGTCTCCATCGCCTCATTCACGCCGGAGAAATCGGCGGCCCCGAAAAAATCCGCGAAGGCGTCGAACTTCTCGGCGTCGAACGCATCGGCCACGGCATCGCCGCCATTCACGATCCCGCGTTAATGGATCTCCTCGCCAACCGCCGCATCCCGCTCGAACTCTGTCCAAGCAGCAACATCCTCACCGGCGCCCTCGCTCGCCAACTTTCCCAGGAAAACGCCGCCATCGAATCGCATCCTCTGCCACAGCTTTTGCGCCACGGCGTCCCCATCACTCTTTCCACCGACGACCCCACCATGTTCCACACCGACCTCGCCACCGAATACCGCCACGCCCACCGCATGGGCCTCTCCGAATCCGAACTCCGCTCCCTCATTGATTACAGCTTTGCCTACACGTTCCAATTCGGCGTCGATGGGTATCGGAACGCTTACCAGTCTTGAAATATGCCTAGCTAGACGGCGTCTACTTTGTATGGCAAAGTGAATTACCGTGGGTCCGTGAAGGCGGATGATTGAGCATGCTATTTTTGGAATGGTGGTTAATAGGAAGGATTTCTATCGAGATCTTCATCCTGGTCATGCCATTTCTTGCGATACGGATCGTAAGAAAATGGCGGCTATGGATTCGAATACCGGTTTGGGTGCTTTCCGGACTACTGGAAATGTGTGCGATTGTAGTTTTGCTGTTCTTGCTGATTCTGCCGTCGCCTAATGTGTATTCGGTTCCCGTGTACTCTCCAAACAAAGAGCGTGCAGCAAGAATCCATGATTACAATGCCAGTGGTTTCGGAGGAGCGTATAACTCGGTGGAGTTATTTACGTTTCACGGACTACACTCAGATATCGTATATGACGGAGAGTGGAGTTCGGTAAGGGTTGAGAATATTCGATGGAGAGGTGACTCCGAACTCGACATTTCTTACGATGGGCCAGAACCTAACTGCAAGAGTACTGCATACGTCTTAGTGCGATGTATTCATCGATAGCCCGTCAAGCGTTGCACTTGGTTATTTTCGTATGACTGGAATCTTGCCGCTGTTTGTGCGTTCTCTGTCTGCTCCATGCCTTCTATGACCTCCTTTCTTTGGCACGCCGCAAGCAACGCATTCGCAACCGGACTGCCTTGCTTGAATTTGCCGGTGTAGGGCCGGCTTTCTGAAGCCGGCCGTTTTGCTATAATTGCCCCATGAAAGCACACGTGTGGGTCATGCCAAAGCGCACCGTTCTCGATCCTCAGGGTCAAACGATTCAACACGCCCTCTCCGGTCTCGGCTTCAGCGCCGTCAAAGACGTCCGCCAGGGCAAATTCTTTGTTCTCAATCTCGACGGCCTTACCCGCGAAGACGCTCAATCGCAAACCGAGCGCATCTCCAAAGAAGTACTCACCAATCCCGTCATCGAAGAATTTCGCTTCGAAATCGTAGAGTAAAGCCTGTAGTGCATCGCCGGGCCAGGCGGTTTTACCATTGCGCTGCGGCCTTCAAAGCAAGCGCCGTCCCAGTCACGATGCGAGACATCACTCATTTCGATTTGTCCACCCATTGCACCCCCGTGTTACGCTTTTCCTTCAACTCAGGAGCGCCATAAATGTGCGGGATCGTCGGCTACATCGGCCCGAAAAAAGTTGTCCCTGTCATCATTGAAGGCCTGCGCAAGCTCGAATATCGCGGCTACGATTCGGCCGGCATCGCCGTCGTTGGCGCCGATGGAAAACTGCAACTTCGCCGCGCCTCCGGCAAACTTCGCAATCTCGAAGAAGTCATCCAGAAGTCTCCGCTCGATGGCACGTACGGCATCGGCCACACTCGCTGGGCCACGCACGGCCGTCCCACCGAGGAAAACGCGCACCCGCACCGCGATTGCACCGGCGAAATCGTCGTCGTACACAACGGCATCATCGAAAATTATCTCGAGCTCAAGGAACAGCTTCAGCGCGAAGGCCACAAATTCGTCACCGAAACCGACACGGAAATCGTCGCCCACCTCGTGGAAAAAAACGCCAAAGACGGCGTTCCGCTCGAAGAAGCCGTTCGCAAATCCCTCAATCAATTGCGCGGCATCTACTCTCTCGTGTTCATGTCCGCGCGCGATCCGCACAAAATCGTCGCCGCCCGCTTGGGACCTCCCGCCGTCATCGGCCTCGGCGATCATGAATTCTTCGTCGCCAGCGATATTCCCGCGCTGCTCGAGCACACCCGCAACATTTTTTTCCTGAACGACGGCGACATCGCCGTCCTCACAAAATCCGGCGTCCATGTGATGGACCACAATGGAAAACCCGTCGAGCGCAAGCCGCACCACGTCGCCTGGGATCCCATCATGGCGGAAAAGGGCGGCTACAAGCACTACATGCAGAAAGAAATCTTCGAGCAGCCACGCGCCGTCCGCGACACGCTTCTCGGCAGCATCTCCCGCGATACCGGCAAAACGTATCTCGGCGAACTCGGCCTCACCGCCGCGCAATTCCGCGCTTTCGATCGCGTCCGCATCGTCGCCTGCGGCACCAGCTGGCACGCCGGCCTCGCCGGTAAATTTATGATCGAGCGCCTCGCGCGCCTTCCCGTCGAAGTCGATTACGGCAGCGAATTCCGCTATCGCGATCCCATCCTCGACGCAAAAACTCTCACCGTCTGCATCAGCCAGTCCGGCGAAACCGCCGACACCATCGCCGCGCAACGCGAAGCAAAACAAAAAGGCTCGCCCACTCTCGCCATCTGCAACGTCATGGGCTCCATGATCACGCGTGAAGCCGTCGGCTCCATCATCACGCACGCCGGGCCAGAAATCGGCGTCGCCTCCACCAAAGCTTTTACATCACAACTCACCGCGCTTCTCCTCCTCGCCATGCATCTCGGCGAAGTTCGCGGCGCGCTCTCCGCCGACGCCGCAAAAAACCTTCTCCAGGAATTCACCCGGATTCCCCACAAAATGGAAACGGTTCTGCAAGCCGAGGAAACCGGTCTTTACGAAAATCTCGCCCGCCAATTTTTTCGTTGCACCGATTTTCTCTATCTCGGTCGCGGCATTCACTATCCCATCGCCCTCGAAGGCGCCCTCAAGCTCAAGGAAATTTCTTACATCCACGCCGAAGGCTATCCCGCCGGCGAAATGAAGCACGGCCCCAACGCCCTCATCGACGAAAATCTTCCCGTCGTCGTTCTCGCCACGCGCGACGATTCCGACCCCGCCTCCGTCACCCTCTACGAAAAATCCGTTTCGAATATGCAGGAAGTCCGCGCACGCGACGGCATCGTCATCGCCATCGTCACCGCCGGCGACCATCTCGCCCGCTCCGCCTCGAGTCACGTCATCGAACTGCCCGCCGCGCCCGAACTTCTCGTGCCGCTCCTCGAAATCATCCCCCTCCAGCTTCTTTCCTATCACATCGCCGTCCGCCGCGGCTGCGACGTCGATCAACCGCGCAACCTCGCCAAATCCGTCACCGTCGAATAGCTCTCGCAACCATCGCCAGGCAACCGTAGGGGCACGATATATCGTGCCCTCTTCGTGAGTCGACCACAGCGCAGAGAACATCGTTCTGCTCGGCGATTTTGCTAAACTGTTACTATGCTTTCTCGAGTTCATGCCGCGTGGCGCTTCGCGTCCTTCGGGGTTTTATTTTATTCGCTGGCCGCCGTCGGGGCCGCCCAATCGCCCGCTCCCACCGCCCCCACTCTCCACGAAATTCACATCGACGGCGCCAAAAAACTCACCGAACCCCAAATCATCGCCTTCACCGAACTCCAGCTGAACTCTTCCATCGATCGCGACGCACTCCAGGCCGCCGCCGACAAACTTCTTCGCAGCGGCCTCTTCGCCCACGTCAAATACGACTTCCACACTCGCGGCGACCAGGTCAGCGTAACCTTTCACGTCGAAGAAAACTCCCTCCTCCCCGCCTTCTTCGACAACATTCCCTGGTTCGACGATTCCGAACTCGCCGCCGCCATTCGCGCAAAATATCCCGCGTTCGACGGCACGCTTCCCGAATCCGGCCCGCTCGTCGAGGCCGCCGCCGACGCCATCAAATCCCTTCTCGCCTCGCACAAACTCGACGTCACCGTCGATCATCAAGTCATGGACAATCCCATCGGCGACGGCAACGTGCAATCTTTCTCCATCGAAGGCGCCGCGCTCGAAATCTCTTCCATCGAATTCGGCGATCCCGCGCTCGAAGCCGATCGCTCCGTCCAGGCCCATCTCGGCGAACTTCGCGGCAAACCTTACTCTCGCCTCGCCATCGACATTTTTCTCACCGAACAAGTCCGCCCTGGCTACCTTAAAAAAGGTTTTCTGCACGTCAAGCTCGGCCCTCCGCAAGTCCGCCTCACCGGCGCGCCCACCGAAAAACTCCCCGCCCAAATTCCCGTCTACATTCCGGTCGAAGCCGGCGCCGTCTACCATTTCGCTGGCGTGCAATGGTCGGGCAATTCCATTCTCTCAACCGAAGATCTCAATTCCCTTTTCACCGTCAAGCCAAACGATCTCGCCGACGGCGAAAAAATCTTCGCCAGTTGGGATCGCGTTCAAGACGAATATGGCCGCCGCGGTTACCTCGAAGCAAAAATCGACCCAGCCGCCTCCTTCGACGACGCCGCACACACCGTCTCCTACAAAACCCGCATCACCGAAGGCCCGCAATTCAAAATGGCCAGCTTCGTCCTCACCGGCCTCTCCGTGGCCGCCGAACGAAAAATCCTCGAAACCTTTCCCGTCCAGCCCAATCAACTCTTTGACAAATCCAAATTCGAAACCTTTCTCTCTCGCCTGCAAAACAAACCCGCACAAATCTTCGGCGACCTTCCCGTCCACTACGACAACGTCGGCCATTGGCTTCGCACCAACCCCGCCAAAGGCACCGTCGACGTCCTCCTCGACTTCAAATAATTTCCGATGGAACGGAGTCCCGCCTTGAAGCACTTAAATATCGCTGACCTTGTCCTGATACTGTTACTAGCTTGCGTCACATCTTTTCTACTCTCAGGAACTCTGCGCGCTGGAATCACAAGGCTCTGGGGCAAACGTTGGCCACGAGCCACTGCATTGATTCAGCCAGCGGGCGTTGGGATCATCAATGTGCCTGAGGCTTACGGGCGTGTTGGATTCTTCGGATACGCTTATCAGGTACTAGGCGCTAGATGCGTTGGCTTTTTTGTGATTATGAGCGAACAAATTGATTTGGATCGTCTTCAGCAAAAGCTTTCGGGCCAACGTATTCAGATTCGTTACAATCCATCCCATCCTGAAACGTCCTTCTTGGAAAATTTGAGGGATCCCTTGTTCGAGGGCTACGCAGCGACACAGAATGCGAATTGGATCAGCCAGGTTCCTAATCTTGGACTTCGTTCGCCATTCTCCTGAACGCTGAACGTTGTGCTGACTCCTGCGCTATACTTTTCTAGTCACATGAGCTCCGTCATCCAAATCCGCCTCGACGAATCTTCTTCCCCCGCCTCTCTCGACGAAAAACAATCCCAACTCCTCGCCAATCTCGCCAAACTTCCCTCTCTCATCGTCGCCCTTTCCGGCGGCGCCGATTCCGCCTACCTCGCATGGGCCGCTCATCAATCCCTCGGCGAACGCGCACTCTCCGTCACCGCAATTTCTCCCTCGTACTCCAAGTACGATCGCGACCAGCTCACCGCTTTTCTCCAGCTCTTCTCCATTCGCCACCAATTCGCCGAAACCCACGAAATGGAAAACGCGTCGTACCGCGCCAACGCCGGCGACCGTTGCTACTTTTGCAAAGACGAACTCTTCGCCGTTCTCGATCGTCTTGCCGCCGCGCAAAATATTTCCGCCGTCGCGTACGGCGTCAATGCCGACGACACGCTCGACTTCCGCCCCGGCCATAAAGCCGCCGCGGAACACAAAGTCCTCGCCCCCCTCCTCGACGTTCGCCTCCGCAAATCCGAAATTCGCGCTCTCTCTCGCCGCGCCAATCTTCCCACCTGGGATCGTCCCGCCTCCGCTTGCCTCGCTTCTCGACTTCCCTACGGCACCGAAGTCACGCCCGAGCGCCTCGCTCTCATCGACCGCGCCGAAGCCGCTCTCCGCGATCTCGGCTTTCGCCAATTCCGCGTCCGCCTTCACGACAAGCTCGCTCGCGTCGAAATCGCGCCCGACGAACTTCCTCGCGCCCTCACTCCCGCAATGGCCGCCGCCATCAACGCCCGCCTCAAATCCGCCGGCTTTCTCTACGTCTCCCTCGACCTCGAAGGCTACCGCCAAGGCTCACTCAACGCCGCCCTGTAGCATGCGCTTCAGCATGACTTGTAGCCTACGCTTCAGCATGACTTGTAGCGTACGCTTCAGCGTGCGTCTCTCGCCGTGTGTCACGCCCTCACCCGCGCCACTGTCATTCCGAATCCGCCGCATTTTGTCGGCTTCGCTCTTCGATCTTCTCTTCCGGTTTCGCTCATGTAGGGCCCGCTTTCTGAAGCGGGCCGTTTCGCCCCGGCGCGAAAATGAGCTCGATTTCGGGTTCCCCGGCCGTCCCGTCACCGCCCTCCCCCGGAACATTTACCTCCCAATTTCCGTATCTATTCATGACCGCCCAAACCGCGTATCCTTTGGCTGGAGGACCGATGAACGCTCGTACGCTCTTTCTCTCAACTCTTCTCGCCGCCGCAGCCTCCCTTGCCGCTTGCGGCCTCGGTCCCACCGAACACGGCTCCTTCGATCGCACGTTCGACGTCGCTAGTCCGCTCCGCCTCGAACTCTCCACTGCCTCCGGTTTCGTCCGCATCCATGGCAGCGCCGACGGCAAAATCCACATTCACGGCGATGTAAGTACAGGCTCGTTCCTGGGCAGCGCCAGGGAAGAATTGGAAAGGGTCATTTCCGCCCCGCCCATCGAACAACACCCCGGCATTGTCCGCATCGGAAAATCCGCGGGTGGCTTTCGCACCACTTCCATCTCTTACACCATCGAAGTCCCTCGCGAAACCGAAGTCTCCACCTTCTCCGCAAGCGGACTTCAGGAAATCGAAAACGTCCGCGGCCCCGTCAACGTCGATTCCGCTTCCGGCGAAATCCACCTCGAAAATATCGACCGCAGCGTCACCGCCAAATCCGCCAGCGGCGCCATTCACGCCGGCAATCTCGGCGACGACGCGCGGCTCAGCACCATGTCGGGCAGCATTGACGTCAACTCCGTCAAGGGAGACCTCCGCGCCCACGCGCTCTCCGGCTCCGTCGATGTGAAAGGTCCGGGTGGACGCGTCGAAGCCGACACCGCCAGCGGTTCCGTCTCCGTCGCCGGCGCCGGCAACGACGTCAAGGCCACCAGCGCCTCCGGCGGCATCCGCGTCGCCGGCAATCCCTCGGGCAACAGCTATTGGCATCTCAAGACCGCCTCCGGCAGCGTCGAAGTCTTCGTGCCAAAAGACGCCGGCTTCCATCTCTCCGCCGAAGCCGTCTCCGGTCAGATTCAAACCGATCTCCCCATCGTCATCGAAGATCAGGATAAGCATTCTCTTCGCGCCCGCTTCGGCACTCCCGGCGGTCGCGTCGAAGTCCGCACCATCTCCGGCGGCATCCACGTCCAACCCGCCTCGTAATTCCATAACGCTCATACGTTCCCTAGCCCCGGCTACCTTCCCGGTGCCTTCTTCTTCTGCAGTTGTAGGGGCGGCTTTCCGAAGCCGCCCGCTTCTCTGCACAGCCGCGATCAATCCGCGTTCCACCCTCTCCTCTTCTCTTCTCGTCTCGTCTCTTCTCTTCTCTTCACTTCACTGCTCTGCAACCTCTGTGCTCCGCCCTCCGCGCCCTCTGTGTTAAAACTCTTTCGCTCTTCATATAGAATCCTTCCATGCTTCTCTTCCGCCTCGCCGCACTCCTTCTGCTCTTCGCCGCGCCGCTTCTCGCGCAGACCTCGCCCACCTCAAAAAAATCGCCCAATACTCAATCCGCCCCCAAACAACTCTCTCCCTCCGACGAACTCCAGCAAACCATCGACGCCGCCGGCAACGACCGTGCCGCCCTCGTCCGCAATCTCGAAAATTTCCTGCAAAAATATCCGCAAGCCCCCGAACGCCCGCAGATCTTCCGCGCCCTCGTCGAAGCCTGCCTGCAGCTCCGCGACACGCCCAAAGCCGCCTCGTACGCCGAGCGCATCGTCTCCCTCACTCCCGAAGACATGTCCATCACCCTTCTCGCCATCCAACTCCTCGAAAAAACCGGCGACGACGCCGCTCTCCATCGCGCTCTCAACTATTCCTCGCGCGTCCTCGAATACGTCAAAAATTCCTCCGACAACGAAAAATCTCCTCGCGTCTCTCCGGAAGAATGGGCCACAGAAAAAAAGCGCGATGAATCCTCTCTCCTCCTTCTTCGCGCGCGCCTCGAATCCAAACTCCACGACAACGCTTCCGCCCGCAAAGACGCCGACGCCAGTTACTCTCTCCTTCCCAATTCCGCCGCCGCCGAAAAACTCGGTGAACTCGCCGAACTCGACAAAAACTATCCCGTCGCCATCACGCAATACGCTCGCGCCTTTTCTCTCTCCGATCCCGCCGTCAAAAACGACCATCGCCGCGAACTTCGCCAAAAACTCGGCAACGTCTGGCGCCTCTCCCACGGCTCCGACGCTGGCCTCGGCGATTTTCTCCTCGCCGCCTTCGACGAAGTCTCTTCCTCTTCCACCGCCGCAAAACCAAACCGCAACGCCTCCGCCAAAGAACCTTTTGACTACATCCTCCGCAAAGCTCCTGCCGGCGCCGAGTTCCCGCTCGCCGCGCAAAAAGGAAAAGTTTTGGTCGTGAATTTTTGGGCCACATGGTGTGGCCCGTGCCGCGCTCTAGAGCCGCTCTTCGAAAAAGTCGCCGCCGAATTTTCCGCAAGCGATAACGTCCTCTTCCTCGCCGCCGATTGTGACGAAGACGAATCCCTCGTCGCTCCTTATCTCGACGATATCAAACCCCGCACCGCCACCGTCTTCGCCGACGGCCTCGACTCCTTCTTCCGCGTCGACGCCTTCCCCACCGTCATCGTCCTCGACCGCGCCGGCAAGATCGCTTTCCGCTCCGACGGCTTCGGCGATCCCGCCTTCACCGAAAATCTCTCCGCCGCCGTCCGGCGCTCCCTCTCGATTTCAAACCAATAAAAATCGCACGGCCAACAGCTCCTCCTCGAACTTCCGGTCGCAGTCTGAAGCCATGCTTCTTGTACTGATTCCAATCCCCCTTTAACCGACTCTTCACACTCCCCTCTTACCCTCTTTGCGAACAGCGCATGTACCGAGCCTTTTGGCTCGTTAGTTCAAATAGAGAGGAAATTTTATTTTCATGAAGAAGCTCTGTAGATCCTTCGCCACTTTGGCCGCCCTGCTGTCTCTGGTCGTGAATCCTTTGCTCGCCGCCCCCGGCCCGCGCGCCAACGATTTCATTCGCGTGGACGGCGACCGTCCTCGCATTAAACACGTCTTCGTCATCGTTCTCGAAAACGAAGGCTTTGACGTTACCTTCGGCCCTGCTTCAAAAGCCCCGTTCCTTTCAAAAACGCTCGTTTCCGAGGGCGTTCTTCTCAATCAGTATTACGGCACCGGCCACGTCAGCCTCGACAACTACGTCGCCATGCTCAGCGGCCAGGCCGCCACGCCGCAAACCCGCAGCGACTGCACCGTCTTCGCCGATTTTGTCCAAACCGGCCTCACACTCGACGGCCAGGCCATCGGCACCGGCTGCGTCTATCCCGCCACCATCAAGACGTTGCCCGATCAACTCACCGCCGCCGGAAAAACCTGGCGCGGTTACATGGAAGACATGGGCAACGACCCCGCTCGCGAAGCGGCCGCGTGCGGCCATCCCGATCTCAATTCCGTGGACCACACGCAAGCCGCCGAACCTCCCTCCGCCGCTTTTCCCCTCGGCGATCAATACGCCTCGCGCCACGATCCTTTCGTCTATTTCCACTCCATCATCGACTCTCCCGATTGCCAGAAGAACGTCGTCAATCTCTCGCAACTCCCGATTGACCTCGCCACCAAATCCGCCACTCCCAATTTCGTCTTCATCACGCCCAATCTCTGCGACGACGGCCATGACGCTCCCTGCAAAAACGGCCAGCCCGGCGGCCTTGTCTCCGCGGACGCCTTCCTGCAAAAGTGGGTCCCCCTGATCATGGCCTCCGACGCCTACAAAGAAGACGGTTTGCTCATCATCACGTTCGATGAAGCCGGCCTCTCCGTCGGCGCGAATCCCAACGGCCCGGGTATCCTCGTCAGCGCCCCCGGCCTCTTCTGCTGCAACGAACAGCCCGGCCCGAATCTCGGCCCCTTTCCGCAGACAGCGAACATCACGCCAACCGTCGCCTTGCAATTCCAAAACTATGGCGGCGATCGCACCGGCACCGTCTTGCTCTCGCCCATTCTCAAACCCGGCACCGCTTCCGACACGCCTTTCAACCACTACTCCATGCTCAAAAGCATCGAAGACATCTTCGACCTCGACGAACATCTCGGCTACGCGGCCCAGCCCGGCCTCGTCGGCTTCTTCGGCCCCGTCAGCTCAGATATCGTCCTCAAAGACGGCGACCACGGCGATCGTCGTTAGTTAGCCAAAACAATCGCGCAGCGCCATCAACCCCAAAACAAAAGAAGAGGGGCGTTCCCAACCGGAACGCCCAACTTTTTCTAGCTGTTGGCGGCAATCACTCGGAACCTCCCAAAAATGAATGAGTAACAACTCTGGGGTGCACCTCGATAAGAGAGGAGACGTTGTCAAGAGACACTTCTTCACTGCAATGCTTTAAAGCACCGCGTGATTGCCAGGGAGGTGGAGAACCGAAACTCTGTAACTCATACGGTGAATCAGCTTTCGCCGCTCTTGAGGTCCTTCGCTAAAAAAAAACTGATTACGGCGTAGAGAAGAAAGGAAAGTGCTAACCATACGATTGGAGACAGACTCTGCGATGAATGGTCCCGAAGCATTGAATTACATAGTACGGCCAGCTGAGCCGAGCAACAGAAAAGGTTGAAGCCGCAGAAAAACAGGGCGAATAGTGCTGAAATTCTAGATCTTAATAGGAGTCCTGTAGCAACTAGAATCTGGGAAGTGGCGGCGAGCATGGCTACGTATGCCTCCGCACGAGTCCCATACACAATTGCGGCCTCTATTCCAAGCCATGAACTTGGAACGACGAAGAAGCTGATTGACGTGACCTCAATAGACCAGGCTCGTGCGACGATTCCGCCGATATCCATTCCGGCGAAAAGTCGGAAAAGCGCTATCGAATACAAGGATTGCCAAATTCCGCTAGCTGCGAAAAATGCAGCCAGGGAATAACGAATAATGGCGCTTAGTTTTGCGGTTCGTCTTTCCGCAGGTCGACACATCAAATCCGCCTCCCGTAGACAGCCATTCTATTGGAATTTAGGTCATGGTTCGGCATGCAGTTCTTGTATGCGTTTAAACGCGTGTGGGCGAGTGGCGCACTCGATCGGAATCACCGAAAAATAAATGAGTAAGCAACTCGGGGTGGCCTACCCTTTGCGCTCTTGAATTTTGCAAAGGGTGGGTTCTTTCTTTTGACTTTCCGTTCCGTTCGAACAAATTTCCACAGCTCATTTGAATTGGCAAGTAGATTAATATTATATTCTGTACAACAACTCCATGACGTATACTGTTTCCCGTTTTCGCGAGCGGATGGCTGAGTTCTCTGTTTGGGGCGGGTTGTCACTAATCATGCTGCTTCTTTTACTCGCCATCATCAGTTCTACTGCCCTGCTCGTCGGCGCTGTATCCGCAGTGCAGCAGCAGCACGTCACGTGGCACGGTTTCATTGCTATCGCGGTAGCTCTGATATTGGCCGCAGCAAACTTCTTCAGCGTTCAGCGGGTGGGGCTAAGTCTGGCGGGCAGCACTGGTGTGAATGTACTTGCCGCTCGGACCTATCTGGGCTGCCCGTGACTTCAGGAGAATGATGAAATGAGAAAATTGGATGCTAGCGTCTCAATCGTTACTTTTGCATGCTTAATTATGCTGTTCATGAGTGGCGGAAACTCATTGGCAATGGCTGAAGAGTTCCCGCATTTGACAGCAGAGCAGGCGATCGCCACCGCTCGCCGCAACGCGAAGCCGGGAAGCTCAGTCACGATTCTTTGGAAGATCATCGCGACTGCGGATACGCGGCGGATCGGCGACCAAGCGCTCGAGCAGGCACAGACGCACAGTATCGAGCGTTATGAGAATGGACTTCTTGTCAATATTCTGCGGTCCGGCGGTTACCTTCTCGCGGAAACTGATCCGCGAACGAACAATATGGTCGCGACACACCTCGTCTTGTTGGAAGCCGGAGGCGCCGTGAAGGACACACGTACAGAGTGCCACGGTGTTGTGAAATTAGCCGACGCAGGGGAACTGGTCAAAGACACCGTCGAGTTCGTCAAGCAGTTGTACTCTACCCCCTCAACAGATGAATCGTCTCTGGCGAGTAAATTCTACGGTGGCAGCTTTCCCGACGGTGACCAATTCCCAGACGATTTGTTCGCGATCCCTAATTTCCTTCGAAAGCCAGGCGCTAAACCAAACGAGGTTCGAGAAGCGGCAGCCCTCTATTGGGGGTATCTGTTCTGGCCGGCCCGTTATGCACTTTCAATGCCCGCTTTCTCCGCTAGCCCAGCCGCGGCGGGAGACGCGGCTGAGAAGAAGCGGGATATGCTGAAGGCGGAATTTCTGCAAAGCAATAACATGGACCCCAACATCAACCCTATTGACTTTGACAATATACAAAGTGAGAAGCAGCTCCAGGAACGCATTGAATTGCTTATAAGATTGGATAGGTTCTTGGAAGATTCCTATAGGAGGAAAGCTGATCCGGCCGTTGTCGGAGCAAATCTTTCCATTCTTACGATGCCGCTAAGTGTAGATGTGGATCTAAACCAAGCAGGCCAATATGTGTCCAGCTCGCCGCCAAAGTCTCTGTTCCTCTGGCATCGCGTCGCGACGGGTGGCTTCGCGGTCAAAGAGATCACTTGGGATTGGTGACCAGCGTGTGATAGCCCCAAGTAACCCGACGCCGTTGCCCTGCCAAGCAGGCTTCATTATCGCTTCAAATGCAGCCTGAACCCGGGGGACGAACCCGGTGGACAGGAAGCTGTGAAGAAATCGATCTGCCGGATTTTTCGGGTGTTCCAAAATGTCTACGGATATCCCAATCGTCGGGCGGGTGGCCGGGGCTAGATCTTCCGGATTATTTCGGCACCGATCACAATCGAAATGCGATACTTCTCATTTCCACGACTCACAGAAGCGCGGAGGGTGCCCCATGGCTCGGTTCCCAGAGCCTGGGTCTTGGGTTTGACTTTTCTTTCCGTTCGAACAAATTTCCACAGCCCATTCGAATTAGCAAGTAAATTAATATTATATTCTTGACAACAACGATTCCCGAGAGTATACTGTTTCCTGTTTTCGCGCCGGCCGGCCCGGCGTTGCCGCTCTTTCACAATTGAGCATCCACGAAGATGCGAATCCCGACGGACCATCGGGACGAAGGATCTCAGCACCAACTTAGCCATCGCGTCCATTCTAGCGAAGGAGCATCTTTCTAAATCTCGTCACAGCCTGCGCACGAGCATCCACGAAGATGAGAATCCCGTGGACCATCGCGACCGAGAATCTATGCGCGCAATCCTCATTTGCCGTTCCGGCTCTCACTTTCAACTCTAAACTGTTAACTGTGAACCTTTCCTCGTCGTTAACTCCCTTTAGAATGAACACTTACAAAAAACGCACCTGTAACTACCTTTAGAACGAACACTTGCAAAACACTGGACTTAAAGTACCTGTGTTTTCAACACTTACAAAAAACAGGGGGAGGGGAGGGTGATTACGGTTAACTAGCTCGGTCCGCTGCAACTTCACTCGCGGCCACAATCGTATTCACGTGAATCCGCACCGTGTCTTCCACCTGCCGCGCGTAGCCGCCCGCCAGCGTCGTCGCCACCGGCACTCCCCGCTTCCGCGCCTCTTCAAACACGCCCTTGTCCCGCGCCTTCAATCCCTTTTTCGTCAGCATCAGCCCGCCCAGCTGGTCTTCGCAAAACGGATCGGCCCCGCCCACATAAAAAACAATGTCCGGCCGGAATTTTTCGAGCGACACTCTCACAACCGGCAGCAGCGTCTCCAGATACTCGTCGTCTTCCACCCGGTCCGCCAAATCTAGATCCACATCGGACGGCGGCTTGTGCCCCGGATAGTTGTTCAGCTGATGGATCGAAATCGTAAACACGCTGTCGTCGTCGCGAAAAATATGCGCCGTCCCGTTTCCGTGATGCACATCGGTATCGATCACCATCGCTTTCTGAATCGCGCCGTCCGATTGCAACCGCCGGATCGCCACCGCCACATCATTGATCGCGCAAAATCCTTCGCCGTGATTCGCATACGCGTGATGAAATCCGCCGCCGAGGTTGCAGCCAAATCCGTCGCGCAGCGCCAGCTGCCCCGCCAGAATCGATCCTCCCGCCGCCAGCCAGCAGGCCCTGGCCAGCTCCGGCGAATATGGCACTTCGAGTTTCATAATTTCGCTCGCGGTCAAAGTTCCCTTTTGCAATTTTTCGATCCATTCCGCCGTATGCGCCCGCAACAAATCTTCGTCGCTCGCCTCCTCCGGCAAAACAAAATCTTCCGGCGCGGCGATTCCCTCGCGCAAAAGCATCAGTTGGATCAAGCGGAATTTCTGCGAAGGAAAAACGTGCGGACCGAGATTCAAATCATAGTGGGGATGATAAACCAGCTTGAAGGGCAACATGAAGATGTGGGGCTGCTAATTTTCGCGTTCGAGAATAAAATCTGGCAGCGTCAGCAACGCTCGCCCGTACTCCGAATTCCGCTGCCCGTCGATGCACTCTTTCGCTTTCGCCGCGTATTCATGCGCCAAACGCCGCGTACGATCGAGCGCGCCGGATTCATGCACAAGCGCCACAAGCCGCTCCGGCTTCACGCTCACAAATTCTTTTTCTTCCAAAACGCGCGCCACCAGGTCTCGCGCCTCGCGATGGCCGTTCTCCATCGCGTAAATCAGCGGCAGAGTCACTTTGCCTTCTTTCAAATCGCTCAAGACCGGTTTGCCGAGTTGTTGCGCCGACGCGGTAAAATCCAGCAAATCGTCCACGAGTTGAAAGGCCAGCCCCGCGTACTTTCCATAATCCGCGAGCGCTTCTTCTTCGTCCCCTTCGAGTCCGCCGAGCACCGCGCCCAGCCGCGCGCAGCCGCTGAAGAGACACGCCGTCTTGTGCGTCGCCAGTTTCAACGCATCGTCTTCCGTCACGTCGATGCGGCCGATTTTCGCCAGCTGAATCAATTCGCCTTCCACCATTTTTTGCGTGAGATCGATCAGAACATCGAGAATGCGAAAGTTGCGCTCTTCGAGCGCCATCTGGAACGACTGCATGTACAGCCAATCGCCCGCCAGCACGCTGCGATGATTTCCCCAGCGCGAATTCGCCGAAGGCCGCCCGCGCCGCGTGTCCGCACTGTCAATCACGTCGTCGTGAATCAGCGTCGCGCTGTGCAGCAACTCCACGACCGCGGCCAGCCGAATCGAGCCTTCCCGGCGCCGGCCCGCATAACGATTCGCGAGCAGCAGCAGCGCCGGACGCATGCGCTTTCCGCCGCCGCCCAGCAAAAAGCCGGTAATTTCGGAAACCGGCTCGAACGCCGTCGCGCTCTGCCGCGCCAGTTCCTGCTCCACCAGCAGCAGGTCTTCGCGCACCAGCTCAAAAATCTCTTTTGCCGTCAGAAGAGCGATCTCTTTTCTCCTGGCTTCCGGTGTCATCTCAGTGGGACTCCGCGGCCGCGGGCACATGCGGCCGGGCAAGGCCGAAGAAGCGCCGAAAATTCTCAGAGGTCCGGGCAGCCGCTTCTTCCGCGCTCAAGTTTCTCACACTGCCGAGCATCTTTGCCACTTCCGCCACGTACGCCGGCTCATTTCGCTTGCCGCGGTAAGGCACCGGCGCAAGGTACGGAGCGTCCGTTTCAATCAAAATGTTCGCAAGCGGCAACGCTTTTGCAATGTCGCGCAAATTCTGCGCCTTCGGAAAAGTCGAATTTCCCGCAAAAGAAATCTGGAATCCGATGTCGATTCCGCGCTTCGCGTCCTCGAGCGTGCTCGAAAAGCAGTGGAGAATGCCGCCGAGGCCGCTCGGCGCCCATTCTTCTTCCAGAATTTTCATGCAATCGGGCCACGCGTCGCGGCAATGAATCACGATCGGCTTCTTCGCCGCTTTCGCGAGTTCCATTTGATCGCGAAATACTTTCGCCTGCACGTCGCGCGGCGAATGATCGTAAAAATAGTCGAGCCCGATTTCGCCCCATGCAATCACTTTCGGATGTTTCGCGAGGCGCGCGAGCTCGTCGAGATGCGCTTCGGTTACTTGCTTCGCTTCGTGCGGGTGAATTCCGACGGTGGTGTAAATCCAATCGTGCCGCTCGGCAAACGGCAGCGCGGCGTCCAGCTTTTCCGGCCCGGGCCCGGTGCCAATCGCCACGAGCGCCGTCACGCCCGCCGCACGCGCACGCTCGAGCATTGCGTCGCGGTCTTCCGCGAAGTGCGGAAAATCAATGTGACAATGAGAGTCGATCAGTTCCATGGAAAAAAGTTATAAGTCGTAAGTTTTCAGTTCCAAGCGCAAGAAAAACAACATTTCGGAAAAGTTCGCGCTGTTTCCGGCATCTTGTTCTTACCTTCGACGGAAAACGGATGACTCGCCTACTTCAGCCTTGCGCCGACTTCGACGTCTTCGTCGGGAAATCCGGCGAGGACGGGCCGGCCTTCGGGGCCGACGGAGGCGGCGACAATCATGCCGTTCGATTCGACGCCACGGAGTTTTCGCGGCGCGAGATTGACGACGACGGCGACTTTGCGGCCAATTAATTTTTCCGGTTCGTAGAACTGCGCGATGCCGGCGCAAATCTGGCGAATTTCGGTGCCGATGTCGACGGTGAGCTTCAACAATTTGTCGGCGCCGACGATGCGTTCAGCGGTTTTGATTTGCCCGACGCGCATTTCGACTTTCGTGAAATCCTCGATGCCGATTTTCTCCGGAGCCGGAGCCGCTGCCGCTCCGCCGGCTGTTGCCGCAGGCGCAGGAGCAGCCGCCGGTGCCGGTGGTTGTGTCGGATTCAGTTCTTCGTTTGCCATCGCTTCGATCCTTTCAATCGCTTCTTGTTTGTCCACGCGGGGAAATGCTGCTTCAATCTTTCCAATCCGAACATTCGCGACCGGCGGCCAATCAAGATGAATGTCCAGAGTGTTCAATTCCGCAGTCTGGCCCATCTGCTTCCAGATTTTCCGAGTTGCATCTGGAAGAATTGGATGCGCCAAAATCAAGACTTCGCGAAGCGCATTGTAAGCAGTATAAATCGTTGTCACAAATTGGTCGAAACTCCCCGCTGCCTTTATGAGAACCCAAGGTTTCGTCTCTACGAGATACTTGTCCACCTCTGCGATAAGGCGCCAAATTGTTTCCAATGCTCTTGTGAACTCGAAAGAATCATAGTGTTTACATGCTTGGACAATTGTTTGTTGCCGCAGCTCATTCACTTGCAGATCCCGTGCATCCTCAGCCGCTGCTGGCTTGCCAGGAGCCATTCCGTCCAAGTGTTGCTCTATCATCGTAAGTACGCGGCTGGCGAGATTTCCGAGGCCGTTGGCGAGATCGCTGTTGTAGCGGGTGACGAGCGCGTCGTAACTGAAATTTCCGTCCTGGCCGAAGACGACGTCGCGCAGGAGGAAATAGCGCATTGCGTCCATGCCGAGCATGTTGGCGATCGGACGCGGCAGCACGACGTTTCCTTTGGATTTGCTCATTTTGCTTGCGTCCATCAGGAACCAGCCGTGCGCCCAAACTTGTTTTGGAACGGGAAGCATCGCCGCCATCAGGAATGCGGGCCAATAAACGGTGTGAAAACGAATGATGTCTTTTCCGACGAGATGCAAATCGCAGGGCCAGAAGCCGCGCTTTTCGAAGTCCGGGCCGCCGACGGCACTGAGGTATGCGGTGAGCGCGTCGAACCAGACGTAAAAAACGTGCGGCTCTTCGCCGGGAACGGGAATTCCCCAGCGAACGGTGGTGCGCGTAATGCTCAAATCTTTCAAGCCGCCTTCGACGAAACTGACGATTTCGTTTTTGCGCGTTTCGGGCTGAATGAATGTGGGATTCTTTTTGTAAAAATCCAAAAGCGGTTTTTGAAACGCGGACAATTTGAAATAATAATTTTCTTCGGTGACGGTTTCCGTGGGGCGACCGCAATCGGGACAATTGTCGCCGGGCTTGGCATCGGTCACAAATGCATTGTCGTAAATGCAGTATTGGCCGGTGTAATTTCCTTTGTAGACGTAGCCGTTCTCTTTGCAAAGTTTGAAGAGCCACTGCACGGTGCGCACGTGGCGAATATCGGTTGTGCGGACAAATTCGTCCGCGGGAATGCCGAGTTCATCCCAGAGCGATTTCCACGCGACGGCCATTTTCGCGACGTATTCGGATTCCGGAATGCCGGCTTTTTGCGCGGCGCGCTCGACGTTCACGCCGTGCTCGTCGGTTCCCGTCGTCATCACGACTTCGTAGCCGCGCATGCGTTTGTAGCGGCGAATCGCGTCGGCAACCACCGTCGTGTACGTGTGGCCGATGTGCGGCAGGCCGTTCGTGTAGTAGATCGGCGTGGTCAGGTAGAATTTTGGTTTTTCGCTCTGCATGAGAAAAGTTGTCCGTTATAAGTTATCAGTTTTATGGAAAAACGCGGAACGCAAAGGAACGTTCCACGCGTTTCGGCGCAAACTTCAGAAACGGCCGGCTTCGGAAAGCCGGCCCTACAACGGCAAAATCTCACAATTTCTCGAAATTGCGTTTTGCTTCGTCCATGACCTGGTGCAGGGGAACTTGTTTTTGTTCGGCGAGTTTTTTGCAATCTTCAAATTCGGGCGCGGCGTGGCGGATGTGGCCGTTGACGCGTGAGATTTTTACGCGGACGTCGCCGAATTGTGTGTGTACGTTGACGGATTCGCGAGGAAGCGTGCGGCGTTGCGCGCGATAGGTTCTGGCGCCGAAGGTTGTGGTTTCCGTGAAAATCAAGTCCATCAGCTGCGGCGTGTCGTGCGGGCGGCAAAGCAACGTGAGCAAAATTCCCGGGCGGTTTTTTTTCATCTGTACGGGCGTGGTGTAAACGTCGAGCGCGCCGGCGGAAAGCGCTTTTTCCTGGAAGTAGCCGTAGATTTGCGGATTCATGTCGTCGAGATTGGCTTCGATGACGGCGATTTCCTCGTCGAATCCAGCGACGGATTTTTCGGCGGCTTCGCCGATAAGGATGCGGACGACGTTCGGCTGGCCTTCGAGATCGGCGGTGCCGGCGCCATAGCCGATGGCGGAAACGCTCATCGCGGGCTGCGGACCGAAATGCGTGCAAAGCGCCGCGACGATGGCGGCGCCGGTTGGCGTGACGAGTTCTTTCTGTACGCCGTTCGAATAGGTTGGCTTGCCTTGCAGCAATTTTGCGGTGGCCGGAGCGGGCACGGGAAGGACGCCGTGGGCCATTTTCGCGGTGCCGCCGCCGACGTTCAGCGGCGAGCAAGCGAATTGCTCGATTCCGAGCGATTCGAAACCGATGCACGCGCCGACAATGTCGACAATCGCGTCCACCGCGCCGACTTCGTGGAAATGAATTTTTTCGATCGGCACGTCGTGAACCGTGGCTTCGGCTTCGCCGAGTTTGCGAAAGATTGCGGCGGCTTGCCCGCGCACGCGCGGCGAGAGTTTCGATTTTTGCAGAATTTCAAGGATCGCGCTGAGCGAGCGATGTTTGCTCTGATCTTCGGTTTTTACTTTTACATAGGTGGAAGACATGCCGTTCTTCCAGACTTTTTCGGAAGAGATTTCCCACCCGGGAACATCGAGGCCGCGGAGCTGTTCGCGCAACTGGTCGATCGACACGCCAGCGTCGACCAGAGCGCCGAGCGTCATATCGCCGCTGATTCCGCTAAAGCAATCAAAATAAGCAAGTTTCATCTTTTTCCGCGGTCCAATTGATACTATCGGTGCGCCCGCGGAGTGTCAAACATCGAGCAATTTTGACCGAAGGAAATGACGTCTCTATACTGAATGATTCGACGATGCGGCGAAGAATGGACTGAGCGTGTATCTGACGATTACAAAAAGGTTGAAAGAAGCGCTGGCGGCGCATATTCGGGCGAAGTATGGCGCGGCGCTGGGCGATGTGGTGCCGAATATTGTGCTGGAGCGGCCGCCGAAGATTGAGATGGGCGAAGCGGCTTCGCCGGTGGCGTTCGAATTGGCGAAACGGTTGAAGAAAGCGCCGCGAATGATTGCGCAGGAGATTGCGAGCGGATTGGGCGCGGTCGGGGGAATTGCGCGAGTGGAAGTGGCGGGCGCGGGATATTTGAATGCGTTTTTCGATCGAGGGGAGTTTTGGGCGAAAACTGCGGAAGAGGATAGCCACAGAGTCACCGAGAACACCGAGGAACGGAAAGAAAAAATTATTGTCGAGCATACGAGCATTAATCCGAATAAGGCGGCGCACATTGGGCACGTGCGGAACGCGGTGCTGGGAGATACGTTTGCGCGGATACTGAAATTTTCCGGCAAGCGGGTGCAGATTCAGAATTACATCGACAATACGGGCGTGCAAGTGGCGGACGTGGTGATTGGATTTTTGCAAATGGAGAAGCGCACCCCGATTGGCGTGATGCAACTGGCGCGAGAGCCGAAATTCGATTACTACTGCTGGGATCTGTACGCGAAGGCGACGCATTTTTTTGCGGAAGACAAGGCGCGGGCGGCGAAACTGCGCGGCGAGACGCTGAAGGCGATTGAAGAAGGACGAGGCGAGGACGCGGAAATCGGGCAAGTGGTGGGCGACGCGATTGTGGGCTGCCATTTGCGGACGATGGCGCGGCTGGGAATTCATTACGAACTGCTGGCGCGCGAGAGCGAAATTTTGCATTTGCATTTTTGGGATGCGGCGTTCGAAATGCTGAAGAAATCGGGTGCGATTCAGTTTGTGACGGCGGGAAAAATGGCGGGATGCTGGGTGATGCCGTCGAGCGATACGAAGAAAGAAAAGACAAAAACCAACACAGAGAACACGGAGAGCGCGGAGGACACGGAGAAAGAAAGCGAGCACGAGCAAGATAAGATTATTGTGCGGTCGAATGGAACGGTGACGTACGTAGGAAAAGACATTGCGTATCAGTTGTGGAAGTTTGGGCTGTTGGGAAAAGATTTTAAGTACGCGAAATGGAAGAATGCGCCGGAAGGCGATGAAGTGTGGTACACGACGGCGGACGCGGGCGATGCAAGCGCACCGCATTTTGGCGAAGCGGCCGAGGCCGTTTACAACGTGATCGACACGCGGCAATCGTATTTGCAGGACGTGGTGGCGGCGGGGCTTGCGGCGCTGGGGCACAAAGAGCAGGCGGAGAAATCGATTCACCTTTCGTATGCATTTGTGGTGCTGACGCCGAGGTGCGCGGCGGAGCTTGGGTATGAATTGAGCGAGGAAGAATCGCGCAAGCCGTATGTGGAGGTGAGCGGGCGCAAAGGGTTTGGCGTGAAGGCCGACGATCTGCTGGACAAGCTGGAGGCGGCGGCACATTCCGAAGTTGAGAAAAGGCGTCCCGAGGCCATGGAGGCGCTTGGCTCGACAGGCTGGACAGCCGATGAGCGCAAGGTGATTCCGCACAAGATTGCCGTTGCCGCGCTGCGTTTTTTTCTGCTCAAGTTCACACGCAATTCGGTAATCGCATTTGACTTTGAAGATGCAGTGAGTTTTACGGGCGAAACAGGACCGTACTGCCAGTATGCCGTTGTGCGGATTCGCGGGATCAGGCGGAAGGGCGCTGGCGGGGAAAATGTGGCGCTGGCGCCGGAGACGGTTGCGGCGATTTTGAACGGTGCGGATGGAAATGATTTGTGGGAATTGATTTTGCATGCGGGCGCGCTGGATTACGCGGTGGATGCGGCGATTGGCGCGCAGGAGCCGGCGTTTGTGGCGAAGTACACGTTCCAATTGGCGCAGGCGTTTAACAATTTTTATCACGAGCACAATATATTGAGAGAGGAAGACGCGCAGAAGCGCGCGTTTTTCCTGGCATTGTGCGGGTTGGTGGAAGCGCAGCTGGTGCGGGCGCTGGATTTATTGGGGATTGAGGCGCCGGAGAAGATGTAGAGGCGCAGCATGGTGCGGTACGGATTGAGGAGAGAACGGCGGGCTTTGGAAAGCAGAACGAAGCGCGAAAGATCGGCCCGCTTCGGAAAGCGGGCCCTACGACTGCGGCTGGCGATGCGAGGATCGATCTTGCCTAGTCGGAGCGAAGGGCACGATATATCGTCCCCCTACGGGACGCGCTTTTGATTTGAACCGACTAGCCAAGGTCAACGAGGCTGAAGCCTCTGCGCTACAGAAGGCTAAACTAAGAAGCCTCTACGCTACAGAAGGCAAAACTAAAAAGTTGAAACGAGGTGGACGAGCGTGCGGAGGGCGACGCCGGTGGGACCTTTGGCGAGCCAGGGTTTGGCGTCGTCGTTCCAGGCGGTGCCGGCGATGTCGAGGTGGATCCAGGGCGTGTCGCCGGCAAATTCGCGGATGAACCACGCGCCGGTGATGGAGCCGCCGCCTTTGCCGCTGCCGATATTTTGGATGTCGGCAAAACTGCCTTTGATGAATTCGCGGTATTCGTCGTCCATGGGAAGCTGCCACATTTTTTCGCCGGTCGCTTTGGCGGAGGCGAGAAGTTTGTCGGTCCAGGCTTGATCGGAGCCGAAGACGCCGACGTTGACGTTGGCGAGGGCGACGACGATGGCGCCGGTGAGCGTGGCGGCGTCGACGATGTGCGTGACGCCGAGTTGTTTGGCGTAGTGGACGGCGTCGGCGAGGATGAGGCGGCCTTCGGCGTCGGTATTGAGAACTTCGATGGTTTTGCCGGACATGGCGGTTTGGATGTCGCCGGGCTTTTGCGCTTTGCCGCCGACCATGTTTTCCGTGGCGGGAACGACGCCGATAACTTTGACGTTGGGCTTGAGCGCGGCGAGGGCGCGCATGACGCCGAGCATGGTGGCGCCGCCGGCCATGTCGTACTTCATTTTTTCCATGCCATCGGCGGGCTTGATGGAGACGCCGCCGGTGTCGAAGGTGACGGCTTTGCCGACGAGGCCGATGACGGGCGCGCCGGGCTTGACGCTGGCCGGCGTGTACGTGACGACGATGAAGCGCGGCGGCTCGGCGCTGCCCTGCGCGACGCTGAGAAGCGCGCCCATTTTGAGGTCGGCGATTTTCTTTTCGTCGAAAATTTCGATGGCGAGGCCGGCTTCCTTGGCCATGGCTTCGGCTTTTTCGGCGAGGATGCGCGGCGTGAGCTTGTTCGAAGGCTCATTGACGAGGTCGCGCGTGAAATTTTGCGATTCGGCGATGATGCGGCCGCGCGCCATGGCCTTTTGAATTGAGGCAGATTCGGCTTCGGGAAATCCGGCGAGGGAGACGGATTCGATCTTTTTGTCTTTTTTGTCGGTCTTGTATTTGTCGGTTTCGAAATCGGCGGTGAGCAAGCCTTCCACGATGGCTTGCGCGCCTTCCTCGCCTGGCAAGGCGCCGCCGGCGAGGAACGCGAAATTCTTTACGGACTTGGCTTTGAGGGCGCGCAAAGCGGCGCCGGCCACTTTGCGCAGCGTGGCGACATTAAATTGATCGCGCTTCCCCGCTCCGACGAGGAGCAAGCGCGCGGCCTTCAAACCGGCGGGCGCGTGGAGCAAAGTGAATTCAAGCGATTTGCCGGTGAGTTCTCCGCTTGTGGCGAGTTTTTTGAGCAGGCCGCCGGTGAATTGATCCAATTCCGCGACGCGGCCTTGCAGCGCGTCGTCGCCTTCAAATACGGGCGTGACGAGAGCGTCGGTTTCGAGCGAAGCGTAGGGCTTGGTTTCGAACGTGATTTGCATGATGAAATTATCGCCTCCGGTTGCGATACATTGCTTGATCGGCTTCTCTGCGGGCTTCCTTGGTACGTTCGTCCTGGCGGCGGTCCCACTGCTTTTTGCCCTGCGCCAGGGCGATTTCGCACTTCGCGATGCCGTCGCGGAAGTAAATTTTTATGGGGATGACGGTTAATCCCTTGGACTGCGTTTTCACCGAGAGCTTGTGAAGTTCATTTTTATGGAGCAGCAACTTGCGGCTGCCCAAGGGTTCATGATTCCACGGACCGCCAGGCATATATTGAGCGATGTGGGCGTTGACGAGCCAGGCTCCATTTGGTTTGAAGTCGACGTAAGCGTCGCGAATATTCGCTTTTCCTTCGCGAAGGGCTTTGACTTCGGTGCCGTGAAGGACGAGGCCGGCTTCCAACCGTTCGAGAAGATGATAGTTATAGCCCGCCGCGCGATTTTGGGCGACGATGGACTCTTGGGGCTTCTCGGACTTTTTTGCGGGCTTGGCCACAGCCGTTCACTATAGCTACGGGATGTTGTCGGATGCAAGACACAGCCAACCCTTGCGTTGTTGTTGAGGCTCTAAGCCAATGCTAGACTCGTTAGGGTCCCGGCTTGAAGCAACGGAGAATAAATGCGTCGTTGGGTGACAGTAATTCTATGTGTGGGTACGGGCTTTGTGGCTGCAGGCTGCCCAAAGGGCGGCACAGACTATAGCCAGGCGCGCAAAGCGGAAACGCTTCAAGACCTCGACACCGCCCTGCAGTATTACCAAAAGGCATTTAATTCCGACCCGAAAAATGCGGCGTACCGCATCAAGCTGGATCAGATTCGGTTTGACGCCAGCCAGTTTCACATCAAGCAAGGACTGAAGCTGAAGGAAAAAGGAGATTTGCAGGCGGCGATTGGCGAATTTCAGCGCGCGACGACGATTGACCCGACGAATGAGGCGGCCGCGCAAGAACTGCGGAAGACGCTGGGCCTGATCGCCGAGAAAAACCGGGAGACGGACGCGCAAGCCACCCCTCAGGCGGAAGATTCGGTGTATGCCTCGGCGCCACCGGAATTGAAACCGCTTTCGACCGCGCCGATCAATCTGCGCGCATCGGACGACGCGAAGGTGATTTTCAGCACGATCGGCAAGCTGGCCGGCATTGGCGTGATTTTCGACACGGACTTCGCGGCGCGGCGGATTTCGGTGGATTTCAACAACGTGACGCTGGATCAGGCGCTGGCGCTGGCGTCCATCCAGAGCAAAGCGTTCTGGAAGCCGGTGACGGAGAATACGATTTTCGTGATACAGGACACGGCGCAAAAGCATCGCGACTACGATGAGACGGTTGTGCGAACGTTCTATCTTTCCAATATCACGCAGCCGCAGGATTTGACGGACATTGCGAACGGACTGCGGCAAGTGGCGGAAATCAAAAAGATTCAGCAACTGAATTCGCAGAACGCGATCATCGTGCGCGACACGCCGGACAAGATTGCGATTGCGGAAAAACTGATCAACGACATTGATAAGGCGCGGCCGGAAGTGGTGATTCAGGTGGAAGTGCTTTCGGCGAGCACGGAGCGGCTGCGCGATTTGGGCGTGAACCCCGGACAATCGGCTTCGCTGGCGTTCAATCCGCCGGCCACGACGAGCAACAACAATAACAACAACGGAACGGGAACGGGCACGACGACGAATACCGCCCTGCCCTTGAAAGGCTTTCATTTTTCGACGGCGGACTACAGCGTGACGCTGCCGGGCGCGACGGCGAATTTTATTTTGACGGATACGGCGACGAAGATTATTCAGAATCCGGAGATTCGGTCGGTGGACGGGCAGCCGGCGAAGCTGCGCATCGGCAGCCGCGTGCCGATCGCAACGGGCAGCTTCCAGGCGGGCGTTGGCGTCGGTACGACGGCGGTGAACCCGTTGGTGAACACGCAGTTTACGTATTTGGACGTTGGCGTGAACATTGACATTACGCCGCACGTACACCCGAACCATGAAGTGAGCATGAAAGTGTCGATCGAAGTTTCGCAGGTGACGGGCGAGCAAGCGATTGGCGGCATTCAACAGCCGATTATCGGGCAGCAGAAATTCGATCAGGACATTCGGCTGCGGGAAGGCGAAGTGAGCATTCTGGGCGGATTATTCCAACAGATTGATTCGGCGACTCTGAATGGAATTCCGGGATTGAGCCAGATTCCCTTGTTGCAATACTTGACGTCGGACAAGAAAAAAGATCATCAAGAAAACGACGTGCTGGTTGTGCTGATTCCGCGCATCGTGCGGCTGCCGGATTGGTCGAAGGCGAATTTGCGGTCGATTTATGCGGGCTCCGAGCAAAACGTGCAGGTGAAGCGCGAGAGCGACGTGCGGACGCCGAGCGCGCCCGTAACGACGCCGGCGCAGCCGGCACCGGTGCAGCCCGCGCCAACGCCGAACGGAACGGGCGCCGCGAATCAAGCGGCAGCACCGGCGATGCAGCCTGCGAGCGCGGCGCCGACGGGAGCGGCCCCGGCCCCCGCCGATGCGAGCGCGGCGCGAGTTCGCTTCGAACCGGGCGTATTGAGCTTGAAGGCAGGACAGACCGCGGTGCTGGGAGTGGCGGTGGACAACGTGACGGATCTGTTTGCGATTCCGATGATGCTGCAATTTGACCCGAACGTGATCAGCGTCGAGGAAGTGCAGCACGGCGCGTTTTTGTCGGGCGGCAATCAGGAAATTGCGATCGTGCAGCGCGTGGACACCGAACACGGACAAGCGATTATTTCCGCTACGCGGCAGCCGAACACGCAAGGCGTGACGGGAAGCGGAACTTTGCTGGGGCTGGTGATCAAAGGCAAAGCGGCGGGAAATGCAAAGATTTCCATCGTGCAGGTGAACGCGCGCGATTCTCAGCAAAAGGTGATACCGCTGGTGACGGGCGAGGCAACAGTTCAAGTGCAGCCGTAATCCAACTGTGTGAGAGCCTGGATGCAGGGCGCAGGCATGAAGATTCGAAAGCCAATCCGAACGAAGACGCGGCGGACGCAATCGGGAATGACGCTGATTGAATTGATCATCGCGTGCGCGATTTTGGTGATTCTGGCCGGCGCGGCGTTGCCGATTGCGCGGCGGAACGTGAAGTACAAACAGGAAGCCGAGCTGCGGCGTTGCCTGCGCGAAATGAAGGATGCGATCGATCGGTACAAGGACGCGGCGGACAAGAACTTGATTCGGACGGAAGTGGGCAGCGAAGGCTATCCGCCGGATTTGGAGACGCTGGTGACGGGCGTGAACGTGGGCGCGGGAAGCGACAAGAAAGTGCGTTTTCTGCGCGCGATTCCGACCGACCCGATGACGAATCAGAAGGATTGGGGAAGGCGCTGCGTTTCGGACGATCCGGATTCGACGAGCTGGTGCGGGAAAAACGTGTTCGACGTGTATTCCAATTCGCACGAAACGGGCACCGATGGCCGGCCGTATGGCGAGTGGTGATTTAAAATGAATGGCAAACGGCGCAAGGACAAAGGGTTCACGCTGATCGAATTGATGATCGTGATTACGATCATTTTCATTTTGATCGGCATGGCGGTGGGACGGTATGACCTTGCCGTGCAACGCGCGAGAGAAGCGGCGCTGCACACCGATCTGCAGACGATGCGGAATGCGATTGACAACTTTACGCTGGACAAGTTGGCCGCGCCGCAATCGCTGGATGATTTGAAGAATTCCGGCTATTTGCGCGAAGTGCCCACGGACCCGATCACGCAGGCGAAAGATTGGGTGCTGGACTTTGAAGACGTGGCGCTGAGCCCGACGCAAAGCGGAACGGGAATCACGAACGTACATTCCGCGTCGGCGGCGGTTTCCAAGTTCGAAAACACACCGTACAACACCTGGTAAGCCGCTGCTGCCCTTTCGCGCAATTCGTGGATAACGCGCAAATTTGATTTTGCCGGGGGCATCTGCACGGCAAATCAAGACACTTTCGTATCAGCGAATGAAAAGAAAAAGGCCGGTGCGAGAGTCTCTGGAAAATAGATTGAGGCCGCCATTGAGTTTTCGGCTGATGCCCATTGCACCTGTTTTCGAGGAATTGAAGTTCGCACATTAGAACTTCCTATTCCTAAAGGTCGCGTTCGTCTCTTTCCATTTTCCACCTGCCACGCAAGCCAAAATAACGTCGTAGGAACAAGGAGCCGGTGTAACCGTCGTCACATGGAAGCGTGACCGCCATCACCGCGATTGAACGATCGATTCCGGTAGAAATATCAAAACTGGGCCGGGACCCCGAGGAAGGCCAGGTATGCTGAGCTGGTTTCGTTTTGTGCCACGTAAGGAGGGAGGTATACTCCGGGGCGGTGACCCTATGCGCGCGCCATACGGACTAGAAATCATTGAAAGTTGCCTATCCTGCCCGCATCGCGAAGACCGGCTTTTTTGCAACCTTCCACCTTCCGCCGCGCAACGTCTCTCGGAAATCACGTCGCCTTCTTCCTATCCCAAAGGGGCGACGCTTTTCGTGGAGGGACAAATCGCGCGCGGCGTGTTCATTCTGTGCAGCGGCCGAGTAAAACTATCGACGAGTTCGGCGGACGGAAAGACGCTGATCGTGAGAATTGCTGAGGCGGGCGAGGTGCTCGGATTACCGGCGACGGTTACGGAAAAACCTTATGAGCTTACGGCGGAAGTGATCGAGCCAACCCAAGCGAACTTTATCCCGCATCAGGAATTTCTGAACTTCCTGCGCGAGCACGGCGAAGTGGGGCTGCGGGTGGCGCAGCAGCTGGGTGAAACGTATCACTCCGCAATCGCAGAAATGCGGAGCATTGGACTTTCCCATTCGGTCGGCGAAAAGTTGGCCCGCTTTCTGCTGGATCTTTCCGCGGGGCATGACAGCGGAAACGGCGAGGTAAAAGTTACGCTAACGCTCACGCATGAAGAGATTGCGCAGATGATCGGGTCATCGCGAGAGACGGTGACCAGACTCTTTGGTGAATTCAAGAAAAAACAACTGTTGCAGGTAAAAGGTTCCACGCTCATTATCATGAACAAAGCAGGGCTCGAAAGCATCATGCACTCTTAGTCCTGCTTCCCCTTCCTGGAACTGCTTCCTTTCATGCTTTGTGTGTGTGACGTCCATCACATCAATCGGTGACGTGCGTCACGGCGGGCCAACGGACCCATGGGCACACTGCATACCAATGAAGGTTGGCGTGTTAGTTCGAAAAGCCTGCACCACGGATCGGTCGGGCAAAATCTGGAGGGCAACGAGATGAGAACGCGCTTGGTTAATAGCAGCATCATTGCGAGTGCGACGGCGGTTGTGGCCGTTTTGTGGGTAATGCTGGCAACAGTACCGAAGACTTCCGCGATCCCCGCGTTTTCACGGAAGTATCAGACGTCTTGCACGACGTGCCACAACAACTATCCGGAATTGAACGACTTTGGAGAGGCGTTCAAGAAGAACGGATTCAAGTTTCCGAAGGATGACGAGGTGTTTGTAAAGGAACCTCCGGTACTGCTGGGTTCGAAGGCGCAGAAGGAGGCGTTCCCTGGCGCGGTGTATCCGGGAGAGATTCCGGGATACCTGCCGATCGCGTTCCGGTACGAGGGGAGCTTTACTCTCAACCGCAAACAGCCTCCGGGGGTTATTGCGCAGAACGGATTCACGCCGCGCACGGACCTATTTGCTCCGAACACCTTCACGATCATCAGTGCGGGAAGCTTCGGACAAAATCTTTCTTTCTGGATTGACGACGACATCTCCGTCGGAGCGGCCAACGCCAATGGCTTCATGGGAGATGGCTGGCTGAAATACAGCGACCTGGGCCACGGAATCGGATTGCCGAAGAATGCGCTGAACGTCCGGTTCGGACAATTCGAACTCGATTTGCCGTTCACGCAGGCACGAAGCATCTATCTTTCTCCGTTTGACATTTACAACGAAACGGCGGTGGCAGGCCCGCTGGGTACCACGAACAATGCGACAATTTTCGGTTCTCCGCAGCGCGGGATCGAATTCGGCGGCACACCCAACAACGGGAATTTCGACTGGTCGGTTGCGGTAACGAACGGAAGCAATGTGGGGACGACGACGCGAAGCTCCAAGGACGTTTACGTTCGCCTTTCACAAAAATTCAATCTGGAACGCGATGCAGAGAGCCGCAATGCCATTCAGGCGGCAGGGCCAACCGGTCCGCGGGACCACACTTCCCTGCGCGCTGGATTTTTGTATTACTACGGGAAGAATCAGCAGAATCAGGACGGCCTGCTCTTCCCGGGTTTGGCAACGATTGAAGAACCTTTCTATCGCGTGGGCGGCGACCTGCGTTTCAAGTATCGCAAGCTGGAGATGTACGGACTGGGAATGTTCGGCCACGACGACAATCACGTGGTCACTCCCGGGGCTCCTCCGACCATCGCCACGGCACCCGCGGTTAAATTTTCCGGCGGGTTTGCGGGCGCAAACTACTGGTTCTATCCCTGGTTGATCGGCACTTTCCACTACGACGCGGTGAATTCTCACGTGGACTTCTTGAATGGCACGCCCGCTTCGGAACATCAAACGAGGAACCGTTTCAGCCCGGGTTTCCAGGTGCTGGTGCGCGCCAACATTAAGGTCGTCGGCGAATACCAATATACTTTTGGACATCCTTACACGGACCTTGTAACCGGAAACACGCTTTTCTTCCGCCCGAACACGTTTCAGGCGGGCATCGACTACGTTTTCTAACGGCATCGAGCACGAAAATTTCATTGCAAGGCATATCAAATACGAGGGGAAGGTTATGAATCTATCGAGAGTGGCGGCAATTGCAGCGAGTCTGACTTTGGCGCTGGCGGGGACAATCCGGGCCAATGACATCAAGGGCAAGGTCAGCGTACAGGGAATCAAAAGCGCGGAGAACATTGCCGTATACGTCGACGCGATTGCGGACAAAAAGTTTGACGCGCCGAAAGATCACGTTGTGATTGACCAGCGCAAGATGTCTTTTCTTCCGCATGTGGTGGCCGTGCAACAAGGAACCACGGTGGAATTTTTGAACAGCGATCCGGTGGGCCACAACGTTTACTGGCCCTCGGTGAGCGGGAACAAGAAACTTTCACACAATCTCGGCACGTGGCCGAAAGGCGAGAAGAAGCCGTTCCAGTTCAACGATCTCGGCGTGGCTTCCCTGCTTTGCAACGTGCATCCGGAAATGTCCGGCTATGTTGTGGTGGTTCCGACGCCGTATTTTGCGGTGACGGACAAGGATGGGAATTTTGAAATCAAGAATGTTCCAGCCGGGAAATATACGTTGAAGACCTGGAGCGAAGACGGCAAACCGACGACGCAAGCGGTGGACCTTGGCGGCGCGACCGCCACGGTTGAATTGACGGTTAAGAAGTAGCCGATTGGGAACACGGAGAGAGCCATTCAAGTGAGCACACGCAGCAAACTCGTCGATCTTGAATGGCTGGAGTCGAACTTTCCGTGCATGCAGGCGTGCCCCGTCCATACGCAGGCGGGAAGGTACGTTTCGCTGATTGCGGAGGGGCGGTACGAGGAAGCGTACCGCTATGCCCGGGTTCCCAACCCTTTCGCTTCCATCTGTGGCCGCGTCTGCGGGCATCCTTGTGAGACAGCCTGCCGGCGCGGCCAATTGGACATGCCCATTTCGATTCGCGCGCTGAAGCGTTTCGTCACCGAACGCCATGGACCGGAATCGCGGAATCCCGTTGACGTATTTTCCGAAACGCCTCGTCCCGCAAGGCCAGAAAAAATTGCCATTATCGGTTCCGGTCCGGCCGGCATGTCGGCGGCGCACGATCTTGCGCTGCTGGGTTATCCCGTCACGATTTTTGACGCGGCGCCAGTGCCCGGCGGAATGATGCATCTGGGCATACCGGAATACCGGTTGCCGCGCGATGTGTTGCAAGCGCAGGTCCGCGAAATCCTTGACCTGGGCCCGGAACTTCGGCTCAACGCGCGGCTGGGAAAAGATTTTTCGCTGGATGATCTGCGCCGCCAGGGTTACAAAGCAATACTGCTGGCGTTCGGCCTGCAGCGCAGCCGCGACCTGAATCTTCCCGGGCATGAGCTGGACGGAGTGGTAAAGGGCATCGATTTTCTTTTGAACGTAAATCTTGGTTACCGCTTTTCCATCGGCAAACAAGTGGTGGTCATCGGCGGCGGCAACGTGGCCATTGACGTTGCGCGCTCCGCCATGCGCGAACAGCAAAAACTTGCGCCCGGCGCGGAATCTGCCGTTGCGCTCCCCGATGAATTGACTTCCAGCGAGCACGACGTGGCGATGAAAGAGTTCATGGATGTTTCGCGGCAGGCCCTGCGCATGGGCGCGCGCGAAGTGCACCTGGTGTGCCTGGAATCGCGCGCGGAGATGCCCGCTTCGGAAGAAGAAATCGAGGAGGGGCTGGTCGAAGGCATCAAGATGCACCCATCACTCGGCCCGAAGCGATTTGTCGGAAGGAACGGGAAGTTGACGGGGCTCGAAGTGATCAACTGCACTGCGGTGTTCGACGCGCAGCATCGCTTCAGCCCGACATTCGCGGCTGGAACCGAAGCGATAATTCCCTGCGACACGGTGATTCTGGCCATCGGGCAAGCTTCGGATACATCTTTTCTGAAGCCCGGCGATGGCATCGAGACCACGCGGCAGGGCACGCTGAAGATTGATCCTGCAACGCTGATGACCACGGCGCCGGGAATCTTCGCGGCCGGAGATGTGGCGTTCGGCCCGCGCTTGATCATCAATGCGGTGGCGGACGGCAAAAAAGCGGCCGAAGAAATCGACAAGTTCATTCGCGGCTCCGAATGGAAGCCCAAGCCGCGGTTCGTGCAGATCACGCTCGTCGATCATCACGAGATGGCGGAACGGTACGACGAGTATTCGCGGTTGGGTGTGCCGGTGATTCCGCTGGAGCGGCGGACCGGCGTCGCCGAAGTCGAGATCGGATACACGGAAGAGCAGGCGCGCCGCGAGGCTTCGCGCTGCCTGCAATGCTGGATCAATACGATTTTCGAAGGAAATGAAGCGGAAGGAACCGAGTGCATCCTGTGCGGCGGGTGCGTGGACGTTTGTCCGCAGAATTGCCTGCAATTGGTGCCGCTAAGGCAATTTGCATTTTCCGAGGAAACGCGGCGGCAGCTCGCGGCAACATCCGATTCGCGCGCGCTCGAGTTCCTCCATCTCTCGCTGGAGGGTCTCGGTACCGAGGAAGGCTCGGTGATGGTGAAAGACGAAACCATCTGCATCCGGTGCGGGCTTTGCGCGGAGCGCTGCCCGGTGAAAACCATCACCATGGAAGCATTTGAAGTGTTCGATCGCGATCCGAATCTGGTCCAAATTGAAAACATGGTGCTACACGCATGAGCGATACAAAAACCACGCCCGCTCCGGCACTGCCGCAATCCGTTGCAGGGAGGAATGAAATACCTCGGCGCGATTTCTTGAACGAAATCACGATGGGCGCCCTGGGGATCGCCGGTCTCGGTTCGATCGCCGTGACCTATCAATATTTCTCGCCGAACGTTCTGTTTGAGCCTTCACCGACATTTCGCGCGGGCAATCCCGACCTCTATCCCGTGCACTCGGTGACTTTTCTTCAGGACCAGCTGGTGTACATCGTACGCATGCCGGAGGGCTTTTATGCCGTCTCCGCCGTGTGCACGCATCTTGGCTGCGTGACGCAATGGAAGGCCGACGCCGAGACGATTGCTTGCCCGTGCCACGGCAGCAAATTTAAAGCGGACGGCGAAAAAACCGAAGGTCCCGCGCCGCGGCCGCTACCGCATTTTGCGATTTCGCTGACCGCCGACGGCGAACTGCTCGTGGATAAATTGCAGAGCATCAAATCCGCACAGGTTCTGAAAGTTTGAGGCAAAGATGGCGACATCCTTTCAATCCGTGTTGCAGAATCTTCGGGAAACGAAAGTATGGAAGTCCATCTTCCGCCGGGGCCCGGCGAACACCAATCGCACGCGGAGCCTCGCCGTTTTCGGCAATCTTTTCTTGCACTGGCTGCCTGTTAAGGTGCGCGAGAAGTCGCTCCGGGTGCGCGCTTCGTACTATCTGGGCTCCCTTTCCTTTCTGTTGTTCCTTGTTCTGTTTGTGACCGGCATTTTGCTGATGTTTTATTACCACCCGGCGGCGCCGCACGCGTACCGCGACATGAAGGATCTTCAGTTTGTTGTCTCCAACGGCGTTTTTCTGCGCAATCTGCACCGCCTGGCCGCGCACCTGATGGTTTTCGCCGTCTTCTGGCACATGTTTCACGTGTTTTACCGCGGGGGCTACAAGCCTCCGCACGAATTTAACTGGGTGATCGGCGTGGTGCTGCTTTTGCTCACGCTGTTCCTCAGCTACACGGGCTATCTACTGCCCTGGGACCAATTGGCCTTCTGGGCCGTGACGGTCGGCACAAACATTATTTCCGCGATGCCTGTCGTTGGCAGCAAGATTCGGTTTCTCGTGCTGGGCGGCAACATCGTGGGTGAAAACGCGCTTTTGCGTTTCTACGTGCTGCACGTGGTGATTCTTCCGCTTGTGGCGTTCTTGTTCATCGGAATTCACTTCTGGCGCGTGCAAAAAGACGGCGGGCTGACGGTGAAGCACAAGGAAGAAGATGGAAAAGAATAAAATCGAGACGGGGATCAGCTCGGACGCAAAGAAAGATCCGCGGCGCATCGTCTTTGTGACCAAGAAGACGTCGGCCAAGGTGGTGGGCGATCCCGGCCCGCAATTGATGACCTATCCTCACCTTCTTATTCGCGAAGCCATTGCGTTTCAGGTGCTGGTGATCGCCATGGTGCTCGTCGCGCTTTTCTGGGATGCGCCGCTCGAACAGCTTGCCAATCCGCTGCTTACCCCAAACCCCGCCAAGGCACCGTGGTATTTTCTCGGCCTTCAGGAACTGCTGCATTTCTTCCCGCCGTTCGTCGCGGGAATTTTGATTCCGACCCTGGTGGTGATTGCTTTGGTGGTGATTCCGTATTTCAACGTAAACGTGGAAGGCGCGCCGATCTGGTCGCGACCGGCGCAAAACCTAAAAATAGTGCTTGTCACCATTTTCCTTCTGCTGGCCTTCCTGGCTTTTTTCGATGCGTGGACAATATTCGTCCCAACGGCGCTGGTTGCGGCTCTGCTGCTTTTCTCCTACACGGCTCGCGCCGGAGAAAAAGGCTCACTTCTTGCACTGGCTCAAAAGCCGGTCTCCTGGTGGGTTATGACCTGGTTCATCGCCGTCGCGCTTTGCTTAACTGTGGTCGGCACCTTTTTTCGGGGCCCGGGCTGGTCGTGGGTCTGGCCGTGGAGAGCTCATGCCGGCTGAGGAAATGGGAAAATTGACGAACCGCACGCGGCTGGTGTTCGCGGTTTCCAGTCTCGTGTTTCTGTCCGTGCTGGCCATCTCGCCGATTAAGGATTTTCGCCGCGAGTGGAAGCAAAACAAGCGCGCTTACCTGCGTTTTGCGCAGACTCGTCCGGACACAAAGAAATTATTGGCCGATTACCGGCCCGACATCGATCAGATCTGGCTGCCGGGAATGAACGTCGTCGACCGCTGCACCACTTGCCATCAGGGAATCACGCAGGCAAGCCTTGCCGATCCGGCTGTTCCTCAGCCGTTCCGCGCACACCCGCCGATCCCGCACAACGTTCGCGACTGGGGTTGCACGATCTGCCATCGCGGCCAGGGCCCGGCCACGGAAGTTGCCGAGGCTCACGAATCCACACTGGCGTGGGAGCAGCCGATCCTGCCGGCCCGATTCATACAAGCTTCGTGCGGCACATGTCACTTTGCGAACCTGCCGCAAACACCGCAACTCACTCGCGGCCGCGCGCTGCTCGCCGAACTGAATTGCCAGGGCTGCCATCGTTTGCCTGGAGTGGAACGTGCCGCGATGCTCGGGCCGGATCTGACAAACGTCGGCGCCAAAGTCAGCCGCGAATGGATTTACAAATGGCTGAAGGAACCGCGCACGATCGTGGATAAAGACGGCAATGTCGCGGTGAACGGCTATGAGACGGAAGAAGAGCCGCGCATGCCGAAGTTCCGTTTGACCGAGACGGAACTCCGCGGCCTTTCCGCGTATCTCAGCATTCAAAAAACAAAAACGTTCGTGCCCTACAAGCTCGACGCTCGCGTGGTTGCGGCGTGGAGCAAGAATCCCGAACTGGCTTCGCAAGGCGAATTGCGTTTCCGTCAGATGTTCTGTTCGACCTGCCACTCCCTGGCCGTCACGCGCGCCGGCGAAACGAAGCTGATCGGCGGCGATATTGGTCCGGAGCTGACCAAAGTGGGCAGCAAGGTGAATGCGGACTGGCTCGTCACCTGGCTGCGCGATCCGCAAGGACGCTTGCGGCATACCAAAATGCCGCGCTATGGCTGGTCGGACGAAGATCTCTATAAGGTGACGCAATACATCGCCACCAAGCTGACCGATTCCGACCTGCTTGCAAATGTTCCGCAACTCGGCCAGCCAACTGAACAGGAGATTCAGCTTGGACACCGGCTCTTCCTGGAAAAAGGGTGTGCGAGTTGCCATGCGATTGAAGGGCTGAATCCGCAAAAAGACTTTGGGCCAGACTTAAGCGCGCTCGGCGGAAAGAACGCTTCCGAGCTCGAATTCGGCGCCGCCACGATTCCGCACAATCTTGTTTCCTACATTCAGGCCAAGCTGCAGGACCCGACCTCTGTGAACCCCGCTGCGCGCATGCCGCAATACAACTGGAACCAAGCCGACCTTGACGCCATCACCACGGCGCTCCTCAGCATGAAAGGCGCACCGCCGACAAGCGCGCTGCAAAACCTTGTCGTGCCTCGCAAGGAAGTTGCGTTCCGCCCCACCGGCGCGTTTGCGGAAGTCTACGAGCGCTACAAGTGCTATACCTGCCACAAATTCAACGGCTACGGCGGCGACCTGGCGCCCGAGCTTACCTACGAAGGCAGCCGCGCGCAGCGGCAGTGGATCGTGGACTTCCTGAAAAATCCGCAAACGCTTCGCCCCACGCTCATTTTGCGCATGCCGCAATTCAATATGAGCGACAAGGACGCCGCGACCCTTGCCGACTACATGACCATGGTCTTGCAGCATCCCGCTGCGAATCCTGCCGCCATCGATGGCAGGCAATTCACGCCGGCGATGGCGGCTCTCGGCAAGCAGCTCTATGAAGTGAAATATCAATGTCAGTCGTGCCACACCATCGGCGGAACGGGGGGATATGTGGGGCCTAACCTGAACAATGCCGGCGGCTGGTTGACGCCGGCATGGATCGAGGCTTGGTTGAGAAATCCCCAGGACCTCGTTCCCGACACGATCGAGCCTCGGCGCAACTTCACGGAAACCGAGGTCAATGCCCTCACCGCCTACCTGATTACCTTGCGGCAGAGCATCAAACCGCGGAAGACCGCGACCTCCGCGGGATCGCACGCTGCTGTGCAAGGAGGCGGCCAATGAAATTCCGCATCGGGATCGGCGCGCTATTATTAATCGCCATCGCCGCAATCTCCGGGTGCCGCAAGCACGCGGAAGCGCCCAAGCCCGATCCACTTCGCTCCGCCTACGACACCGAACCCGATTGGACCGACGCGCAGAAAATTATTCCTCTCAGCTATCAGCAATCCCAAGGCAAGCGGATCTTTTATCAGCAATGCGTCTGGTGCCATGCCGACGCCACGCCGGCCGGCCCTTCGAACCGCTCGAACCTTACGCCCGTTCCGCCCTTGCTGAACGACGGGGCCACGCTAAACACGGAAAGCGACGAATTCATGCAGAACATCGTCACACTCGGCGGCAGCGCCCTTGGCAAATCCGCGATGATGCCTCCCTATGGCAAGATGCTCTCCGCCGAAGAGATCCGCTCGGTGATTGCCTTCACGCGCGCCGTAGCCCAGCCGCCCTATCAGACTTCCGGCCGCCCGGCGCCGCCGTATTCCGCGAAATAGGAGATACTCACTTTGCGAAGCATGAAACGCAACATCGCTAAAAACGTTTGGCGCCGCTTGCTTCTTCCGGCTCTTGGAATAGCCGTCGCGCTTTCTGCGCAATCCGCCCGCGCGCAGGTTAGTCCCGCGGAAATCCTCAATCCCGATTTGAAGGCGCTCGAAGAAACGTATTTTCCGCAACTGAAGGCGCTCAACCAATCGATCGCCAGAACCAAATTCCCTTTTCCTTTTTACCTTAGCCGCTTCGTGGGAATCGACCCCGCCAAGCAGGCCGAGGCCGATTCGCGCGGCCTGGAGTTTGTGCGCTTCCAGGATCGCGTCATTCTGAAGGTAACCGGAAATTACAACGCGGCCTACGACACCAATCGCATGACGCAGAACGAACGTGCGGCCGATACATTCCGCACGGTTGTGCTTCCCATCCTGGCTTTGACGACGACCGCCCTGCCGCAAGACATAGCCTGCGACGGGATTGGTTTTGAAATCTCTTACCACGCCCGCTCCCGGGAGGCCAGCTACGACTTTGAAGGAAAGGAAAACCTCGTGCTGGTGCTTGACCGCATTGACGCCTGGGCCCTATCCGGCGCCACCACGGATTCCGTTCGCCAGGAAATCCTGAATCGCAACAAAATCTACGTCAGTGGAACCGACTTCGGCCTTTCCCTCGCCGAACGCGATCCGCTTAACGTTCAAGCACTGCCTCGCTCCATTCCGGCTAAGCCGGACGCCACCTCCACCGCGCGCGCTTCGACTTTGGTGACACGCTCATCCTTGCTTACTTTAAATCATCCACAGCCAGCCGTGCCTTCGACTGTGGCGGCACCGGCAGATCCCGCTCCGGCCAAAGCCAATCCGGTTGTGGCTCCGGCTAAGGCGCCTGATACGCTTCCCGCGATTCCTCCGTCCTCGCCGGCCGACGCCGATCGATTGAATGAAAAGTACCAGGCACAATTAGCTTCCTTGGCCAAATTAGGCGCCGCGAAATTTCATTTTGTCGACTACGCCCTGCCAACCTTTATGGTCTTCCGCGATCAAATCGCCCTGCAGATGACCCTGCGCAACTCTCTCCCGTTCGGCCCTGCCAAAGGCTCGATCTACAAACGCGCGGCCCAGAGTTTTGACCTTTTTCTTGCCCCCCAGATGAAGGACCTATCAGACCGGATTTCCGCGGACGTGGAATTCCAGTTCCTGGACTTTTCCGTCCTCAACAAACTCTCTCCCGGCCCCAAAGGCACTTCCGAAGCCATCGAATTCATTTGTCCTCGCGCCGCCGTCAAGCAATTTGTGAATGCCGAAATCACGAATCAGCAGCTCCTTGATCAGAGCTTCATCCTCGTCAACGGTGTGCGTATCGCGTTGAACCTACAACTGGTGGAGTAGTTGGGATTCTTGCTGGCACAAAACGGAGAAAATGAAATCGTCTCCGTCATTGCCGATAATGATTCAGTCGGTACGAGAAGACCTTCCGCGGTTGCCGCAGGAAAATCAGATTAGCAATTGAGCGAGATGCCGACCTTTGATCACTGAATCGAAGTAGCAGGTTGGTGTTTCGCAGACAATTTCTTGGGTCTCCGGAGAGACCACAAAGTACTCGCCAGGCGAGCGCCGCGCCAATTCCGACAAACGAAGCTTCGCCGTCCCAAGGTCTTGCACCGATTCCATCCAAACAGCGGTGCCCAGAAGGTCTTTCCTGAATATGTCAAAAGCAGGTTTCATCGAAATCCTCTAAACTGACAAATTGGGGACAAGACCAAAACCGGGGACAAAGTAAGGTTCTCAGCTTTCCTATGGGTGCATTCTTGCTGCCAGCCCCTGGTTAAGCAGAGCAACCATCTATCTAAATGATTCTTCACGACTTGCAGGGATTGCATCTTGGCAAGCCCTGTGTACAAACCCCTCCCAAGGGCGCCAAATTGCGCTGTCGCCTGGGTATTTTTTACATATGAATTCAACGGCTAAAGGGGAGGCTGGCTACAAGTGTGTGAACCCAATGCCTGCAGGATTGGCCGGTACGAATGTCGATACTTTGCTTGTGACGTACGCTGGAACCAGTCCATCGACAGGATTACCGTCTCGGAGGCAAGACCTGCGGAAGACCTGCACCAAAGTCCGGTGCCGGATCGGACACAGCCGTCCGTTTGGAAAATCGGTGCGGCAAATGTCTCTGTGCAAAGATGAAGGCGCCGATTTTACTTAGGGGGATACCGATGAAATCGGGCTATCTTGAACAGCTGAAATCCGACATCTCAGCACGATTCGAAAGGGATCTTGGCAAACCAACTGCTAAACCCGCGGTAAAGCCAACGCTGGAAGACACGGCGTTGGAACAGCAGAAACAAGATCATTTCGCCAGGCTGCTGATGGCGGAGGCACTACGTCAAATTAAGTAAATTTTAGAAAGCATTTGCCTCCCTTATACAAGAAGCGTTCGCAGGACTGAACGCCGGACCCTGAACTCGTCGTATAGGGGGCCACTTCCGAGTTGTGCCCAACAGGACTTCAATTATTGTATTTCGAGGAAACGGAAAGACTACACGATTTACCTGAGTTCGGATTACGGGCTCCATCCGATTGATGCCTTACGTTCTTTCCTCTAGGTTCAATACCACGCGCGATCGCTAGTACAAGTGACTCATGAGCGCAGGAACCAGCCCCTGTTCCATGCGAGTGCGGGAGGAGTGGACTCGGTCCCCGTGAAACCCAGAGTGTTAATAATTTCCGAACGTCCGAATGTGCGCGAGAGCGCTTGTGTACTGCTCGGCGCAATGGAGTGCCAATGCGTGCTTGCATCCCGGATCGAAAATGCCTTGACTGATTTCGAAACCGAAAAAGCTTCGGCTGCCATATTGGATCTGCCGAGTGCGGTTTCCGATCCTGCAAGCATGAGTCAGAGCTTCCCGCAGCTCCTTGGCCGTCTGCAAGGACGTCTGGTTGTCTTAACAGACGAGACGATTGCCGTGGAAACTGGGGGGCTAGAGAAGAAATATTCTATTCCCTTTGTTCAGCGAGATCGCCTTGCGGTGGATCTGTGGCCTTGTTTGGCTGCTTTAATTTCCTGGAATCCCGGAATTCGCAGAATCACGGAAGTCGCCCGCCTTGTTTTGGATACTTACCTCCAGCCCCAGGTTGCGGGGATTCGCTCCCAACGAACCGGCATACGTCAGCTTGTGTATGAAGTGGAACACTTCACGGCGGACATCTCCTTGGAGCATCCGCCCGATTCGAGGCAAACGACCGCCGTCGGCCAAATCATGCGGGACGCCGACCCTCGCATTCCGCTGAGCGGAGTTCCGGTCGTAATCAAAGGTGAAAACGGGTCGATCGAGATGAAGATGACGAACCCATCCGGCGAGTTCCTGTTTGAATTTGAAAACGAGCCGAAGGTCACGTTCGAAATAGAAGTCAACCATGGCCATTGGATAGCCATTGTTTCTCCAGATTTGGAATGGAAAAGAGCGGCGACTCATCTTAATTGAGCGCGCCTTGCGCGGATTCGACGGGTCCCGGCGGAGAAGCTGCGGAATGCGGCGGGAGAGAACGTATGAAAATGAGATGGTTGTGCGTACCACTGATGCTTTGCAGTTTTTTCAGCGGCGCCGCCTCAGCGGAAAATCGCGTCATTGTTCGAACAACGCTGGGGCTTCAGGGCCTTCAACAATTCTGCAACCCCATCCTGTTTGTGCAGACATGCACCGTTGTGCGCGGGCTGGGCGATCCGCTCAATCAATTGTTTCTGGTTACCACTCCTCTCGATCTCACAACGTTTCTGAATCTGCTTGGCAATGCCGTGGGCATTCTCGATGCCGAAGCGGACCAGGTGGTCAGTCTGATTGGCGGACTAAATCAACTAAGTACTCCGCCCGCTGGATTATCGGACACCGCGCCGAACCACTACTTCAACACAAATGTCTGGAACGGCTATGCGATGCAACCCGCCGCGCAGATCGTGAGAGTTTCTGAAGCGCAAAGCGTGTTTCACGTTTCCGGGGCGGGCATCGTCGCGGACATCGATACCGGCGTCGATCCCAATCACCCAGCACTAAAACCCGTGCTGCTTTGGGGGTATGACTTCACGCGGAATCAGCCGGGCGGCTCGGAAATGAATGATTTTGCCGGGCCTGCTCCGTCAGGCAGCACGAGCAACATCGCCCAAGTAAACCAGTCCACCGCCGCAGTGCTCGATCAATCCACGGCGGCGGTACTGGATGGAAATCCGCAATATGCCGCGTTCGGCCACGGCACAATGGTCTTGGGCGTCGTCCATCTTGTCGCTCCCAGGGCAAAATTGCTGCCTTTGAAGGCGTTTACTTCCAGCGGATCCGGATTTCTTTCGGACATTTTGCGGGCAGTTTACTTCGGGGTTCAGAATGGCGCGAACGTAATCAACATGAGCTTCGACTTCAAAACGAAGTCCGCGGAATTCGCCAAGGCACTGGACTACGCGAATCAAAATAACGTGATTTGTGCGGCTTCCGCAGGAAACGACGGTATGCAGGAGATCGTCTATCCGGCCGCGCTTCAGAATGACGTGATGGGAGTTGCTTCGACGAGCGATACGGATACGCGCTCCTCATTCTCGAACTTTGGAAACGCAATCGTGTGGGTCGCGGCCCCCGGCGAACAAATTATCTCGACCTATCCTTTCGGGACTTACGCAGCCAGTTCGGGAACTTCTTTTAGCGCGCCCTTTGTTTCTGGGGCAGCAGCTCTGCTTCTGGACGTGGATAAAGGTACAGGCCAAACCCGGGCGGCAAACGCCATCGCCAACGCGGTGCCGGTTGGGGATGGAATGGGCAATGGCCGGCTCGACCTGGTTCTCGCTTTGCGGTCCGCCACCACCAAATAGCCTAAAGACGAACCGAAATAACCCAGCCGACTGCGTATCAGGCCGACAGGCCGAAGAATCGCGAAGGAACACATCCACCAGCGTCGCGCAACTCACCGAGCGAAGTTTTACCGAGAATTTGCGTTCATGGCAAAAAACAAAGGGTTGCTCTGGAGCGAGCAACCCTTTGTGAATCAACTTCTTGAAATTGGTTGCGGGGGTCAGATTTGAACTGACGACCTTCGGGTTATGAGCCCGACGAGCTACCAGGCTGCTCCACCCCGCAGAACCACTATAGACGACGGATGCGGGTGCGTCAAACGGCGGCGACATTTGCCGGGACAAGCAAGGGCTGAGGGCGCGGCGGCGCTTCGCGCCGGGCAAAACGCATTGATAAGCCATTCTTATTTTATTATGCATAACTATTAATTGGACTCATTCAGCGAAAACCGTCATCCTTGTGTTTTCATGGGGATAGCCATGAAGACCCGGGAGACGCGTTGTGAGTGACCCTTTGCCCAAGCTGAGAAGCGCCGCGTTGATTGACGGAGCGAGCCGCGCCGGCGCGCGCGCGATGTTGCGCGCCGCCGGACTCAAAGACGACGACTTCAAGAAGCCGCTCATCGGCGTTGCGAACACCTGGATTGAAATCGGGCCGTGCAACTATCACCTGCGCGAGCTTGCGGAACACGTGAAAGCGGGGATTCGCAAGGTGGGCGGTACGCCGCTCGAGTTCAATACCATTTCGATTTCCGACGGCATCACGATGGGCACGGAAGGGATGCGCGCTTCGCTGATCAGCCGCGAAGTGATCACGGATTCGATCGAGCTTGTGACGCGCGGCAATATGTTCGACGCGCTGGTGATTCTTGTCGGCTGCGACAAAACGATTCCCGCCGGGGTGATGTCTTTGGCGCGGCTGAATATTCCCGGACTGATTTTGTACGGCGGATCGATTGCGCCGGGGCGGTTTGAAGGCCACGACGTGACGATTCAGGATGTGTACGAAGCGATTGGCGCGCATTCGCGAGGTTCGATGAGCGACGCGCGATTGCAGGCGCTTGAATCGGCGGCTTGCCCGGGCGCCGGCGCTTGCGGCGGGCAATTTACGGCGAACACGATGGCATTGGTCTGCGAATTTTTGGGAATCGCCCCGATGGGACTTTCCAGCGTGCCCGCGACGAACAGCGGAAAAGCCGCATCCGGCGAACGCGCGGGCGAGATGCTGATGGAATTGCTGCGCAAAAACATTACACCGGCGAAAATCCTTACCAAGACGGCGATTGAAAATGCGATCGCGGGGGTGGCGGCAACGGGCGGTTCGACGAATGCGGTGCTGCATTTGCTGGCGATTGCGAACGAAGCGAAAGTGCCGCTCTCCATCGATGATTTCGACCGCGTGAGCGCGAAGACGCCGATTCTTGCGGACTTGAAGCCCGGCGGGCGGTTCGTTGCGACGGATTTGTACGAAGCCGGCGGCACCGCGCTCGTAGCAAAGCGCATGATGGAAGCGGGGCTTTTGCAGGGCGAAGCGCTTACCGTAACCGGAAAAACGCTTGGCGAAGAAGCGGCGGCGGCGAAAGAGACGCCGGGACAAGAAGTTGTGCGCAAGAAAGAAAATCCGCTCAAGCCAACCGGCGGCCTGGCGATTTTGCGGGGCAACCTCGCGCCGGAAGGCTGCGTGGTAAAAGTTGCCGGACATAATATTTTGAATTTTCGCGGCACGGCGCGGGTGTTCGACAGCGAAGAAGCTGCCTTCGCGGCGATTGACAAGGGGCAAATCAAGGCCGGCGACGTCGTTGTGATTCGCTATGAAGGGCCGAAGGGCGGTCCTGGAATGCGCGAAATGCTGGCAGTGACCGCCGCATTGGTCGGACAAGGCCTCGGCGATTCCGTTGCGCTGCTGACCGACGGCAGATTTTCCGGCGCGACGCACGGATTGATGGCGGGCCACGTGGCGCCCGAAGCGGCGCATCGCGGACCGATTGCCGCAGTGAACGACGGCGACACCATCGTTTTCGATATTCCGAATCGCGAACTGAACGTGGAGATCGGCGCGGCGGAAATGCAACGGCGGCTTGCGACGTGGAAGTCGCCCGTGCCGCGATTCACGAGTGGGGTGATGGCCAAATATGCGCTGCTCGTCTCGTCTTCATCGCTCGGCGCCGTGACGGTGCTACCGACGGGCGAAGCACAAGCGAGTCAACCAGGAAGGACACTATGAAGCTCACGGGTGCGGAAATACTTTGCCAAACGCTGGAGCAGCTCGGCGTGACAGACATCTTTGGCTATCCGGGCGGCGCGATTTTGCCGGTGTATGACGCGCTGGGAAAATCGAAGCTGCATCACGTTTTGGTGCGCCACGAGCAGGGTGCAACGCACATGGCGGATGGATACGCACGCGCCAGCGGCCGTGTGGGCGTGGCGATGGCAACTTCCGGGCCCGGCGCCACGAACATGGTGACCGGAATTGCGACGGCGATGCTCGATTCGTCGCCGGTGGTTTGCATCACGGGGCAAGTCGGCAGCAAGTTGCTCGGTTCGGACGCGTTTCAGGAAGTCGACATCACCGGCATCACCATGCCAATTACGAAGCACAACGTCGTGGTCTCGCGCGCGGAAGACATTGCGCGAACCGTGCGCGAAGCATTTTTGATTGCGAAATCGGGACGGCCCGGCCCGGTGCTTGTGGACATTACGAAAGACGCGCAACAGGCGTCGGCGGAATTCGATTGGGAGAAATGCGTTCCGAAGCTTCCCGCGAAGCGCAAGCGCGCGAGTTACGACAAAGCCGAGTTTGACCGCGCGATTGAATTGCTGAACGCCGCCAAGCGCCCCCTGATTCTTGCCGGGCACGGCATCATGATTTCCGGCGCGATGAAAGCGTTCGCTGAATTTGTTCATGCCGGCCACTTCCCTGTCGCGATGACGCTGCTTGGCATTGGCGCGTTTCCCGCGAACGATCCTCTGAACCTCGGCATGATGGGCATGCACGGCGAAGCGTGGGTCAATCACGCGATTCAAGAAGCGGACCTGCTCATTGCGGTGGGAATGCGGTTTGACGATCGGGTGACCGGCGACCTGCGTACGTACGCCAAGAGCGCGAAGAAAATCCACATCGAGATCGATCGCGCGGAAATTAACAAGAACGTGAAAGTGGATGCGGCGCTCGTCGGAGACGCGAGAGAAGTGCTCGAAGCCCTGAATCCGCACATGGAAAAGAAAGCGCGGCCCGATTGGCACGCACGGATCGCCGAGATGAAAGGCGATTCGGCGGTGCGCGATATTCAGTCGCTGCCCGATTTCGGGCATCTTTATGCCGCGCACGTCATCAACGATCTCTGGAAAGAAACAAACGGTGAAGCGATTGTCGTCACGGACGTGGGCCAGCACCAGATGTGGGAGGCGCAGTATTACCGCCACAATAAACCGCGCACGCTCGTCACTTCCGGCGGACTCGGCACGATGGGATTTGCATTGCCGGCCGCGATCGGCGCGAAATTTGCCAGGCCCGATGCGGATGTATGGGTTGTGGTGGGCGATGGCGGCTTCCAGATGACGATGTGCGAACTGGCGACGATCGTGCAGGAAAAAATCAAGGTGAACATCGCCATCATCAACAACGGCTTTCTCGGCATGGTGCGGCAGTGGCAGGAATTTTTTTACGACAAACGGTACGTTGCGACGCCGCTCGTTGCGCCCGATTTTGCGGCGCTGGCAAACGCCTTCGGCATTCGCGGCGAGCGAATCACGACTCGCGCGGACGTGGCGCCGACGATTCGTTCCGCGCGGGAATCCAAAGAATCGGTGCTGATCGATTTCCGCGTCGAGCAGGAGGATTCGGTTTATCCGATGGTGCCCGCGGGCGCTTCGCTGCACGAAATGATTCGCCGGCCGAACAATCCGCTGGTCGAAACGTCGACCGAGCCATAGAACGAGTGGACCGAGGAAAAACCATGCAAACACTTGTCGCATACGTGGAAAACAAACCGGGAGTGCTGAATCGCGTTTCGTCTTTGGCGCGGCGCCTCGCCATCAACATCGATTCGCTCACGGTCGGCCCGACGGAAAACGAAGAGATCGCGCGCATGACTATCGTCGCGCACACCGACGCAAAAGGCGCGCATCGCCTGGAAGCGAGCCTCGAAAAGCTCGTCGACGTTTTGCTTGCGGAAAATATTTCCGAGCGTTCTCTGCTCGAGCGCGACCTCGCGCTCATCAAAGTTGCGGCAGACCAGCAATCGCGCCCGCACTTGATGGATTTGCTGAAAGTTTTTCGCGGACGAGTCGTGGACGTTGCGCCCGATTCGCTCATCGTGGAAGTTTCCGGCACGGTGGACAAAATCGACGGCCTGCTCGAAGTGCTGCGCCCTTACGGCGTTCTGGAAATGGCCCGTACCGGACGCATCGCGATGACGCGCGGCGGCGATTTGCTGCAACCGCCGTCCGAAGCCGCTGAACCGGCGGCCACGATAAAAACTTAAGCACGAAATTCACAGGAGAATACGAGAATGGCAAAGCTCTACTACGATAAGGACGCGGATCTCTCCCTTATCCAGGCGAAAAAAGTGGCAATCATCGGCTATGGTTCGCAGGGGCACGCTCATGCGCTGAATCTGCGCGATAGCGGCGGCAACGTTCGCGTCGGTCTGCCGGAAGGCAGCACCTCCCGCGCCAAGGCGGCGAAAGACGGCCTCGTCGTCAACACGCCTTCGGAAGCGGCGGCGTGGGCCGACGTGATCATGATTCTTACGCCGGACACCAAGCAAAGAAAACTGTATGAAGAATCGATCGCGCCGAATTTGAAAACGGGAAAAACGCTGATGTTCGCGCACGGTTTCAACATTCGATTTGGAGCGATCAAGCCTCCGGCCGATATCGATGTCTCGATGGTCGCGCCAAAAGCGCCGGGCCATCGCGTGCGCGAAGTGTTCACGGAAGGCGGTGGAACGCCAGGATTGCTCGCCGTCGAACAAAACGCTTCCGGCAAAGCGAAGGAACTCGCGCTTTCTTATGCCCGCGGCATCGGTTGCACGCGCGCCGGCGTGCTGGAAACGACCTTCACCGAAGAAACGGAAACGGACTTGTTCGGCGAGCAGGCCGTGCTGTGCGGCGGGGTCAGCGAGTTGATCAAAGCCGGATTCGAAACGCTCACGAGCGCCGGCTACCAGCCCGAAGTCGCGTACTTCGAATGCCTGCACGAATTAAAGTTGATCGTCGACCTTATCTACCGCGGCGGCCTCAGCTACATGCGCTATTCCATCAGCGATACCGCCGAGCACGGCGATTACACGGCCGGTCCGCGCATCGTCACGCAGCAAACGCGCGACGAAATGAAAAAGCTGCTCGCCGAAATTCGCGATGGCAGTTTTGCAAAAAAATGGATCGAAGAAAACGAAAACGGCTGCCCGAATTTCCTGGCCAAGCGCAAAGCCGAACAGCAGCACGCAATTGAACAACTTGGGCCCGGCCTTCGCGCAATGATGCCCTTCTTGCAGCCGGTCGTCGCTCCCGGCCTCACCGCGAAAACCGCGGCTACCGATAAGTAAATCCGCTGCTACAATGTGCACTCGTCCGGCAAACCTCTCGCCGGCTCCTGCCGGACGATTTGTACGTTCAACTCCCGCTGGGGATATGCCTTTTCATGAAACGCGAATCCGCTCACACCTCGCTTCAATCCAACCAGGTCGCGGAACGCCTCCACCGCATAAGCGTCAAACGCCAGGAAATTATTCGGCCTATATTTGAACATCCGCGCGCTTTCGTTCTTTCGAGCGTGCGCAATGTGGCCGAGCGGCTCGGTACCGATCCGGCCACCGTGATTCGCATCGTTCGTGGCCTCGGTTTCCCGGGATTCCGCGAATTCCAGCATTTCCTGCACGAGTTGTCGCTTGCCTTTGCCACTTCCGCCGATACCATGCAACGGGCCGCGCCGTCAGCCGGCATTCCGGGCCACATTGCGGATTCACTCGAGCTCGACCTCAAGAATCTGCAAGCGCTGCAGAACACTCTCGACGCAAAACGGCTCGGCGCATCCGCGAAGCGCTTTTACGGCGCACGTCGCGTGGTCGTCATCGGGAGCGATCTTGCCTCCGTTCTCGCCGATTACTTCGAATATCACCTCGTCCTTCTCGGGCTCAGCGCATTCGCGGCGACGACAGCGGGAAAGATCGTCCACTTGACAAGAAACGTCACGGCGAAAGACATCGTCGTCGCCATCTCCTTCCGGCGCGGCCTGCGCCAGACCGTCGAAGGCGTGCAATCGGCGCGCCGGCGCGGCGCGCATTGCATCGCCATCGCGGACACACTCTTGTCGCCGCTCGCGCGCGTCTCGCATGAAACGTATCTAGCAGGAATCGGATCGAACTCTTTTGGCGCATCCTACGCCGCGCCCGTGGCGCTTCTGAACGCGCTGCTTGGCGCAATCGGGCAACACAAGCGGCCGCTCACTCTTCGCATCGCCAAGGAAATCTCCGAAGAGCAGCGTCGCGGTTTTCGCTGGTATCACGACTGAAACATTTTCGTTTTCACTTTATTTTGTGAAACAAATGTTTCATAATCCCGGCCTCTCCCGGAGGCCCTTTGTCTGGCCTGCGTTGCCGTTCGCGCAGACCGCCATGCTCGCGAAGCCCTCCCAACTTAACTGTGTTCCGATCGCACGCCGCCGGAAAGGTGGAAGCAATGCGCGTCGAGGAAATTACCTTACGCAAGCTGCAGATGCGCCTGAAGGCGCCGTTCGAAACAAGTTTCGGCGTGACGCACAACCGCACTTTGCTTCTCGTTGAAATGCAGGCGGATGGTTTAACCGGCTGGTCGGAAATTACCGCGATGGAAACACCGGTTTTTAGCGCGGAAACCGTGAGCACCGCAGCCACCGTCATTCGAGAAGTGCTTGCTCCGGAAGTTTTGGGCAAGAATTTCGCGTCTGCATCGGAGATGCCGGTCGCATTCCATCGCGTGCGCGGCCACGAAATGGCGCGCGCGGGCCTCGAAAATGCTCTTTGGGACATCGAAGCGCAGCAAAAAAATCTGCCCCTTGCGAAATTGCTCGGCGGCACGCGCGACGAAATCCCTTGCGGCGTGTCCATCGGATTGCAGGCAAGTCCTGAAGTTCTTCGTGAAAAAGTCTCCGTGGAAGTCGCGGCGGGTTATCAACGCATCAAGCTAAAAATCGAGCCCGGCAAGGATTTGGAATACGTTCGCGCGATTCGCCGTGCATTTCCCAAGATACCGCTCTCCGTCGACGCGAACTCCGCCTACACGCTGGGCGATGCCGCGCACCTAGAACGATTCGATGAATTTGGTCTGCTCATGATGGAACAGCCTTTGTGGTGGGACGACATCTACGCACACTCTACACTGCAAAAAAAACTAAAGACCGCGTTGTGCCTCGACGAATCCATTCGTCACTTGCGCGACACCGAAACGGCCATTGAACTCGGCGCCGCCCGCGTCATCAATATCAAACTCGGCCGCGTCGGCGGCCATTCGAGCGCCCGCGCCATCCAGGCGTATTGCCTGAACAAAAATATTCCGGCCTGGTGCGGCGGCATGCTCGAATGTGGCGTCGGCCGCGCCCACAACGTCGCCGCCTCTTCCCTTCCCGGCTATTCGCTTCCCGGCGATGTCTCCGCCAGCAAGCGTTATTGGGTCGAAGACGTGATCGAGCCCGAAGTCGAAGTTTCGCCACAAGGAACCATTCGCGTTCCCGATACGCCAGGTCTCGGCTATCATGTCCGGCGTGAGCTTATCGAACGCTGGACGCTCGAAAAAGAAACCTGGCACGCGCGGTAAGCGCGGACTCTTTTGCATACTTTTTTTGTTCGTTGTTCAGGCACTCCTCGCACTCGCCCCCTTTTCCTTTGCACAGTCCAACGATTCCCTCGCTTCCGGCCCCAAGCCTCCCGATGCGCCGGCCGCTTGGAAACGCTTCATCGGTATCTATGAATACGCGAACAATGGCGACCACAAGACAACCGTGACCATCCTCGAGCGAGACCAGCGGGCTTACATGCACTACTCGTCGGGACCGGACGAGGAAATTCACTTCGACCTTACACTGAAAATGATGTTTGTCCCCGACAAAGCAAAAGGAAGTTGGGGCTATGGCATCGTCGAAGACGAATCCGATTCTGCTGCGCCCTACTTTACCTACTTGAACGAGGTCTACGCGCGCACAGACCCCGGAGCAAATCCTTCGCAGTCATATCGCGTGACGCTGACCCGTCCGGTGTCAGAACTCCGCGAAGAAGCATGGGCCGCCGCTCCGCCTGACGAAAAACTATCCTTTCGCAAGCCCGATCTCGTCGAACTTGCGCCGCTCGATCCCGCGATTCATCTCGACATTCGCTACGCCACACCGAACGACTTCCTCGGTGTTCCCGTCTACACGCAAGCCCGCGCGTTTCTGCAGCGTCCTGCCGCCGAAGCGATTCTTCGCGTCCTTCGCAAACTCCAGCCGCTCGGCTACGGACTTCTTATTCACGACGGTTATCGCCCCTGGTACGTCACGAAAATATTTTGGGACGCCACTCCGCCCGAAGGAAAAATCTTCGTCGCCAATCCCGCGCAGGGTTCGCGCCACAATCGCGGCTGCGCCGTGGATCTCACGCTCTACGACCTCAAAACGGGCGCGCCGGTTGAAATGACCGGCGGCTACGACGAAATGTCGCCCCGTTCGTTCCCCACTTATCCTGGCGGCACTTCCCTGCAGCGATGGCACCGCGATTTGCTCCGCCGCGCGATGGAGTCCGAAGGATTCACGGTGTATGAGTCCGAATGGTGGCATTTCGACTACAAAGACTGGCGCGAATACGGCATTCTTAACGTTCCATTTGAAAAACTCGGAATTGGGGGCAATACGCGATGAATCGACTTCACAAACGGAAAACGCCAGATAAAGTGTTGATCGTCGGAATCGCAGTGCTGGCTTCGCTTTCGCTGGCTTTGCCCGCCGTGGCGCAAGATTCTCTTGCCGCGCGCATTCAAAAAATCATGGATCGTCCCGAATTCGCGCGGGCCAACTTCGGCATCGAATTCCTCGACCTCGCTTCCGGCAAGATCGTCTATTCTCACGCCGCGAACAAACTTTTCGTTCCGGCCTCCACCACAAAACTTCTCACCGAAGGCACGCTCCTTGCAAAACTCGGCGCCGATTACCGCTTTCACACAAAAATCTATCGCACCGGACCGCTCGATAAAAAAGGCCGCCTCAAAGGCGACTTGATTCTCGTCGCCAGCGGTGATCCCAATCTTTCAAATCGCATCCGGCCCGATGGCACGCTCGCCTTCATCGATGAAGACCATTCCTACGGCGGACCCGCCGTTTCCGGCGATCCACTCGCCGTCATCAAAGAACTTGCCAAAGCCGTGCACGACAAAGGCGTCAAAAAAATTGAGGGCCGCGTCCTCGTGGACGCATCACTCTTTCCCGATGGTGGCCGCGAGGGCGGCACCGGCGTCGTCCTGTCTTCCATCATGGTGAACGACAACGTAATCGACATCGTGGCCGCACCCGGCACAAAGCCTGGCGAACCGATTCATATTTCCTCGACGCCGCAAACCGGTTACATCAAGATCGTCAACCACTGCGTCACGGGTCCAGCCGACGGCAAACTCACCTTCGACGATCCCGTGTTCAGCACCAACGCGGACGGCTCCGCCACCGTAATTCTCGCCGGCTCGATTCCCGCCGGAAAAGATCCGCAAACCGTGAGCATCGCCGTTCCCTCGCCAACCGCCTTCGCGGAAACCGTGCTCCGCGAAGCTCTGCGGGCGGAAGGCATTTCCCTAAAATCCAGTGCGGGCAGCGCGCCGGCCGACTTCGCCTCGCTTCACTCGCTTTATACCGTCGAAAACGAATTGGCCGATCACGTCTCGCTTCCGCTCGCCGAGGAGATCAAAGTCACGCTGAAAGTGAGCCAGAATCTCCACGCCGGCATGGGTCCGTATCTTCTTGGCGTGCTTGTCGCAAAGGATCTGAAAAATCCGCTCAACAAAGGTTTTGCCGTCGAGCGCGACTTTCTAAGGGATGCAAAACTCGATCTTTCCGGCATTGCGCAAGGCGACGGCGCGGGCGGCGACTGGGCCGACCTTTTTTCGCCCGAATTCATGTGCAGCTATCTCGCGTACTGGACGACACGGCCGGATTACGACGCTTTCTTCCGCGCACTGCCGATTCTCGGCAAAGACGGCACACTCGCAAAAATTCAAACCGCCAATCCCGGCGCGGGCCACGTCTTCGCTAAAACCGGCACGTTCGATTCGGAAGATCGCCTGAACGGAAAAATGATGCTGAATGGAAAAGGGCTCGCGGGTTACGTCGTCACAAAATCGGGGCGAAAGTTCGCGTTCGCCGCGTACGTAAATCACGTCTTGCTTCCCGACGTACCCGACGCCGCGCAAACCGTCGGCGGCCAGACACTCGGAGAAATCGCCGCCGCCGCTTACGACGCAGAATTTTAGCCGGGTGAGTTGCGGCTAGCTGAGCGCTTCGCCGCCCGGCGCGCGCAGACGCCGCTCGTAGGTCACTTCCACAATTCCGTCTTTTCCGTGGTAACGAAATACGATTTTGTAGCCCGGCTCGAGTTTTGCCTTGGACTTCACGGATTTATCCGAAAGCTCGACGTATTCGCCGCTGACGACGTACTCGCCTTCCCATCCGCGCAATTCGAATCGACCGTCGTTTTTCAGCGTCAACTGCGCCGAAGAGCACGCCTTAAGCTTGCCGTGCACTTTCACGTGCGCGCACTCGTACTTCCCGGCAATGCCGTCCGCTTGTGCGCGGCAAACCGGCGCGACGGAGGTTAGAACAATTCCCGCAGTCAGGATGAGCACGAAGCGCAAACTCAGTTTGGTAAGGGCCACGTCCAACGCTCCATTTCGATGAGGCAAGCCTGCGAGCAGCCTCGGCACGCCTGTGGAAAAGCAACTGCGCTTCCAGTCGCGCCACAAGCAAGCATCCTGTTTTCAAATACTTACGGGTATCATATAAGCGTATCCGCTTCCCAAAGAGAACGTGTCTGTCCTTTCCCAACTCAAAATGGGCAAATTTCTGCAGGTTCTAGGACGACGGACAAATTAGTTCCAGGACCATCGAAACTCGTTCGCTCCGCAATGGTTTTTCATCGATTCGGAGGAAATTCTGGAATCGCTTCTCCGTCTTTCCGCGGATCGGAAGCGCCATAATTCACGCCGGTGGAAAAATCGCGCAGCACGGCCTGCCCGCCGCCGGTGTTGTCCGCAAAGGGCGGCAACACTTCAATTTGGTGTCCCTTGGCGGTCAATTCGTCTCGCGTCTTTTGCGAAAACCGATTTTCCATCATCACGTCGCATCCGGGGAAAGTCAGCTTCGTAAACCGCGGCGCTTCCATCGCGGACTGAATGTTCATCTTGTAGTCGGCGAGATTCGCAATGTACTGCGCGTGGGCTTGCGCCTGATTCCAGCCGCCCATAATTCCGAACGCCAGCCGCACGTCGCCTTTTTGCGCGAAGCCGGGAATGATCGTGTGCAACGGCCGTTTGCGTCCGGCCAATGCGTTCGGAGAAGCGGGATCCATCACAAAAAGTCCGCCGCGATTGTGCAGCACAAATCCCGTTCCCGGCGCCACGATTCCCGATCCGAACGAAGAAAAGTTGCTCTGAATCAGCGAAACCATGTTCCCTTCGCGATCCACAACGCTCAGATACGTCGTGTCGTGCCCGCCTTCCATCTCGCCCGCCGTCGGATTGCAATTCGCATGCTCCGCGTCAATCTGCTTCGCGCGCGCCGCCGCCCACTCTTTCGAAAGAAGCCGCGCGACCGGCAACTTCTGCCCGCGCGGATCGCCGATATATTTCTGCAAATCGATGTACGCCAATTTCTTGGCTTCAATTTCCAGTTGCAGGGCCTTCGTCGAGCCGAATTCGTAGCCCTTCGTTCCCAGCGGAAACGATTCCATGATGTTCAACATTTCAAGCGCGGCCAAACCTTCGCCATTCGGCGGAAGTTCGTACACCGTCCAGTCGCGGTATGTCGTCGAAATCGGTTCGACCCATTCGCTCGAAAATTTCTCCAGGTCTTCTTCGGCCATCGTTCCGCCGTGCCGCTTCATTCCCGCCAGCATTTTTTTCGCGAGCTCGCCTTTGTAAAAAGCGTCGCGCCCGCCGGCCGCAATCGCTTCCAGCGCCGCCGCCAGATCCGCGTTGGAAAAGATTTCTCCGGTCTTCGGCGCGCGATCTTTCGGCAAATAAACCCGCGCCGCCTCTTCGTTCTCCCGCAGTTTATCCGCCGCCTGCGCCCAATACGCCGCCACAAACTCCGTCACCGGAAATCCCTCGCGCGCCGTTCGAATCGCCGGCGCCAGATCTTCCGAAAGTTTCTTCCGCCCGAATTTGTCCGCAAGTTTCTGCCAGCCGTCCACCGCTCCCGGCACGTCAATCGTGTGAATGCCGGATTTCGGCATCTCCTTCAAACCCTGCTTTTGCAAAAATTCAATCGTCAGGCCTTTCGGCGCCCAGCCGCTCGCATTCAATCCGTAAAGTTTGTTTGCTTTCGCGTCGTACACGATCGCGAATAAATCTCCGCCGATTCCGTTCATCATCGGTTCCACGACGCCCATCATCGCGTTCGTCGCAATCGCCGCGTCCACCGCGTTGCCACCGTGCTCCAATATGTGCGCACCCGCTTGCGAAGCAAGCGGCGATTCCGACGCCACAATTCCGTTTCGCGAAATCACCATCGAACGAGCCTGCCCTCTTCCCTGCGCAAACGCCGCCGGCGCGCACGCCAGCAAACCCGCCAACGCAATCCACTTTCCGGACATTCGTCGCATTCGAAACTCTCCCATTCCTCGTCTATTTCGCCGCTAATTCTCTTGCCGTTCAATTTCCAACACTACTTTTCACTCGGGCTCAACGTGCTTCACGTTCAAGCCCGCTTCGCCATTGAACATCGCATCCCCAAGTCTGACTCTACACTCGCTCGCTCCACTGGCGGAACGAACTTCGGGCCAATCAAAACGTGCCCTCATGCGCCGCTCGTGGCCACGATCGGGCGCCGCAATCCGTCAACCGTCATTTCACTCTCACAAATCCGTCCTCGCTCGGCGCCAACGCCTTCTCGCCATCCTTTGCCATACCTTCTCATTGGCATTTTTCTTCCGCACGACCTAGAATCCCCTCAGCATCCATCGCCCTTTCCGGGCATAATACGAAAGAAGCCCCTCTGACCGCTATGCCGGAAAAACCGATTCTTCCCATGCCGCCGAAACATCTTTCCACCGCGCCGGACGTCGATCCTGAATTGAACGCTCGTATCGACACTCTTCTCGGCGCCCGCCTCGCCGATCCTTTCTCTCTTCTGGGCCCTCATCCCGTGAAAGACGGCTGGGCCGTCCGTTTCTTCCTTCCCTGGGCCGACGAAGCCAATCTTGCCTTCGGCAATTCCGCAAAGGTCACCGACGCCATAAAACTTCGTCCCGAAGGCTTCTTCGAAGCGACTTGGCCCTCCAGCCAGACCACCGCGCCTGAACCCGCCAGCTACAAAATTCAAGGCCGCACGCACGAAGGCGTCCCGTTCGAAATCTACGATCCGTATTCTTTTCCTTACCAGCTCAGCGATTTCGACCTTCACCTCATGTCCGAAGGCCGCCACTACGACACGTACGAAAAACTTGGCGCGCACTTGAAGACCGTCAACGGCATCACCGGCGTCAACTTCGCCGTCTGGGCGCCTTCCGCGCGGCGCGTCAGCATCGTCGGCAATTTCAACGGCTGGGACGGCCGCATCCATCCCATGCGTCCGCGCGGTTCATCCGGCATCTGGGAACTCTTTCTTCCCACTCTCGGCGAAGGCGCCATCTACAAATACGAAATCACTGGACCGAACGGAAATCTTCTTCCTCTTAAATCCGATCCGTACGCCTTCCGTTCGGAACTTCGGCCGAAGACCGGCTCCGTTGTCGCCGAATTGCAAAATTATTCCTGGAACGACGCCGACTGGCTTGCCGCGCGCGAAAAAAAGAATTGGCTCAACGCGCCCATCTCCGTCTACGAAGTTCATCTCGGTTCCTGGCGCCGCGTTCCGGAAGACGCCGACCGTTGGCTCACTTACCACGAACTCGCCGATCAACTGATTCCTTACGTCAAGGAACTCGGCTACACCCACATCGAGCTTCTGCCGATCATGGAGCATCCCTTCGACGGCTCGTGGGGCTATCAAACGCTCGGCTATTTCTCCGCCACCAGCCGCTTCGGCTCGCCGACGGACTTCATGCACTTCATCGATCGTTGCCATCAGGAAGGCATCGGCGTCATTCTCGATTGGACTCCGGCGCACTTTCCCCGCGATGCGCACGGCCTCGCGCAATTCGACGGCACGCACCTTTACGAACACGCCGATCCGCGCCAGGGCGCGCATCCCGATTGGGGCACGCTCGTTTACAACTACGGCCGCAACGAAGTCGTGAACTATTTAATTTCGAACGCGCTCTTCTGGCTCGATAAATATCACATCGACGGTCTTCGCGTGGACGCCGTCGCCTCCATGCTCTACCTCGACTATTCGCGCAAGCCCGGCGAATGGGTCCCCAATCGTTACGGCGGCCGCGAAAATCTTCACGCCATCGATTTCTTCAAGCGCCTCAACGAAGTCGCCCATGGCCGTTTTCCCGGCATTCTCACCATCGCCGAGGAATCCACTGCCTGGCCAAGCGTTTCGCGTCCCGTCTATCTCGGCGGCCTCGGCTTCAGCCTCAAATGGAACATGGGCTGGATGAACGACACCCTCAAATATTTTTCTTCCAATCCCATCTACCGCAAATACGAGCACAGCAAACTCACCTTCTCGCTCATCTACGCCTTCACCGAAAATTTCATGCTGCCTTTTTCCCACGACGAAGTCGTCCACGGCAAAAACTCTCTTCTTCACAAAATGCCCGGCGACATGTGGCAGCAATTCGCCAATTTGCGCTTGCTCTTTGCCTATCAACACGCCCATCCCGGCAAAAAACTCCTTTTCATGGGCCAGGAATTCGGCCAGCGCAACGAATGGACGGAAACCCAAAGCCTCGATTGGCATCTCTTGCAGTTCGACTTACATAAGGGCGTCAAGCAACTCGTCGGCGATTTGAACCGCCTTCATGCCGAGGAGCCCGCCCTTCACGAAGTCGATTTCGAATGGACCGGCTTCGAATGGATCGATTGCAATGACGGCGACAATAGCGTCATCTCTTTCCTCCGCCGCGCCCGCGATCACGAAGACTTTCTCGTCGTTATCCTCAACGCCACGCCCGTCGTGCGCGGCAATTACCGCGTCGGCGTCCCCGCCGCCGGCTTCTACAAAGAAATTCTCAACACCGATTCCTCAAACTACGGCGGCTCCGGCGTCGGCAATCTCGGCGGCCTCAATTCCGAACAGGTCACCGCGCAAGATCGCCCTCATTCTCTCTTGCTCACCCTTCCGCCGCTCTCCGCACTCTTCTTCAAACTCCAGCGCTAACCGTAACTTCTCCGGCCGGTTCGGAACCGCTAACTGATACGTCTCTTCGGTACCTCGGTACCATCCTCTTCGACCGTAGCCTTTGCTAATTTTCCCTTACGACGACCGGGATACCCATGCGCGTCCGATACACATTCTTGGCTCTCGTGCTCGCGGCTTCGGCTGCCGCGTCCGCGCACGCTCAGTCGCCAGACCAAACTCCGCCCCCGCCGCCAGCCGCCTCCTCGCCGCAGGTTTCAACCCCTTCGGCACAAGTCGCGCCATCCCCACCCGCCAAGCAAGCGCCACCGGCGTCCGCGCCAAAGCGCCATCATGTCATCACCAACGAGGACTTCGACAACCTGCCGCACGAAGCCAACGTCAACGGCGGCCGCGAACTTCTCGACGAGGTCAATTCCTGCGATCGCAACTGCTTCGATCAGGTTGCTCGCGCGCTCGGAACCTACAGTTTTGACGCGCGCGCCAAACAGTCTCTCCTCAATGCCGTCGACAAAGCGAAAGAAGATCTCCCCTGGCAGAGCCTTCTTGGCGAAGCCATCGCAACGCAATACCAATCCTGCGAATTACAAATGAAGAAAAAGCAGGACTTCGACCGTTTCGCCGATCCGCGCACCGTCACGCACAAGGAGCTGACGATCGATCGCGAATACGAACCCAAATTTCGCGAAATGACGCGCCGCTTGAACGACGTCTCCGCCCGCGCCAACGCCCGAATTCGCCAGATCACCGATCCCTTTCTCGCCGAATTCATGCGGGTGCAGCTCAGCCGCGTCGTCAATGCGAACTGTCAAATCTACGTCGAAGAGCTGCCGCAGCGCCGCGACCCGGAAGACGCCGATCCTCCCGCCGATTCGCCGACCGACGATGACGCCCAATAATTTTCCATCGATTCGCCGGCGCAAAAGCCCTTTGCTTTTCGCGGCGCTGCTCTCGGCCTTCATCTTAAGCGGCGCGCCAGGCAACGCGGCGCAAGTGCCGCAATCCGAAGCGCCACCCAAAAAGGAAGAACCGCCATCCCCGCCCGTGGCCGCGAAAGCCACTCCCAATGCCTCCGCCTCGGCCACATCCGATTCACAGAAGCCTCTTACGCTCAAGCAGGCGATTCAGAAGAAAAAAGTCCTTACCGAAGACGATCTGCACGCACAAACCGATCGCACCGCAACCCAAGCATCCGATCAGCGCGACTTCAATCCCATTTGCCCTTCGGAGTGCGAGCAAAGAGTGCGCGACTCGGTACAAATCGACGATTCATCCGAGCTCGAATTCCGAAACAAGCTGGCCCTCGCAACGCAGCAAATTGACGCCGACCGCAAATGGGGCAACGCGCTCGTCGAAGCCGTTCACGCCGCCGATGACTATTGCGGCCTCGAACGCAATCGCGGCCAATACGCTTATCCTGGCGCGCAGCCGCCTTACACCACCGATAAATTGAATTTCGATTTCATCAACAAAGAGCGCGAAGCGGTCGACAAATACGTCTCCGCCAAAGGCAACGTCGACCTTCCCATTCGCGCCATGAAATACACCGATCCGTTTCGTGCCACCGTCATGCAAAGCATGTGGGACGTCGCGCTCGAACGTTCCTGCCGCGGCGTGGATCACATATGAAGTTCACACTTACGAAAACGCACTCGCGCGCGCTCTTGTCTCTGGTCATTTTCCTCATTCCCCTCTGCCTGCGCGCACAATCTACCGATTCCGCCGCGCCCGCGGCGCCTCCGTCGTCCACCGGCAACCCCGGCAAAAAGCCCGCGCCCCGCCCGCATCGCGTCTTCACCAACGACGACATTCCCAGCCGCACGCCGGGAAATTCCACGCCGGAAATCGAAGCGCGGCTGCAGCAGCTCAATCTCTGCGATCGCGCCTGCTTCGCTCAGGTCTTCAAAGATTCGCAGCAAGCCTTCCGCCAGCGCTACAACTATTCCTATCCCTTCTCCGGCAAAGACGATCACGCCTTCGAAGACGCCATCCTCGGCCGCATGGCCTCTCTTCGCGGCAATTCTGAGTGGCAAACCTTGCTGCGCAACGCTCTGATCGCAAAAGACGCTTTCTGCCGCCAATCGAGCGCGGCGCAACAACAATCCGCGCGCGACCGCCGCAACGACAAGCCCGTCACTTCGGCCGACATTGCGGCCGAAGCCGACGCGGCCGCCGCGGCGGCAAAAGACGCGCGCCCGATCCCAAACTATAACTCGGCGTCCTCGGCGATCATCGGTTATAAGTTCAAGATCGAAAAAGATTTCCTGCTCGCCGCGATCGTCCTCTATAAATACTTCGAAATCGTCAGGCCCGGCTGCTCCGTAAACGCATCCGAAGAATAACTCCGCCGACCGCCGGCCGCCCGCGCGAACCATAGTCCAACCACAAAAACGCCCGGCCTCGCGTAGCGAAACCGGGCGTGCTCACCGCAACTTTCCATTTCTTCTCGAAGTCGATCTTCTATTTTCGCGCGTTCCTATCGCCGCAGCTTTTTCTTCAAACGCTTCGCCGTCTTCTTTGCCTTCGCCACGGCCTTCTTCGCCGATTTCTTCGCCTTCAGCGCGCCCTTCTTCACCTGCTTCGCAAACTTCTTCGCTTTTCGCTTCGCTTTTCTTATTTCCGGCTTTGCCGCGGCCACTGCTTTGTTCGTCGTCGCAACGGCCCTGCCCAGCGTGCTTCCCACCGTCTCCCCAATCTCCATCAATGTTTCGCTTCCCGGCGTCTCTTCGGTCATCGCTCGTCTCCTTTACCCCAACCTTCGTCATTTCGAATCCCGCGCATCATACGCCCTTCTCGCCACTCTCCGCCATCGCTACTTTCCTGGCAGTCCTCCGCCAATTGGCTTCGCCTACGATTCCCCTCGCAGCTTTTTCAGCCAATCCTTCGCATTCTGATTCTTCGGATCGAGCTTCAGCGATTTCTCATAGTTTTCAATCGCCAGTTCCTTCTTCCCGGCGGCGGCATACGCCTCACCCAGGCTGTCATACACATTGGACGACTCGGGGAATTGTTTGACGTTCTTGGCAAACGCCGCGATCGCCGCATCCGTCTTTCCATCCGTTAAAAGCACGTACCCCAGCATGTTCAGCATCGCCTCGTCGTGTTGATGATTCGGCGCGGCGCTCGCCATTTCTTCGTATCGCGCAATCGCCGCCTCCGGTCCGCTCACTCGCGCGACGAGCGTCAGTTCGCTTCCCTCATCGCGCTTTTCCGGCTGGTTCTTCCACGCGTATTCCTTCGCCACGCTTCGCAAATACTCCGTCGCGACGGCGACCCCGAAATCAGAATTCGCCATCGCCGCGTAACCGTCTCCCGTTTCCGCGTTCATCACCAGCAGCGCCTGGAACCCCTCATCCGAGCCATTGTGCCCAAAATCTCCCGGCCGGTCCTTGTCCAGAAAAAATCCCAACCCGACATTTTCGATCTGCGGCGTCAGCATCTCCTTCACCGTCGCCTGCGTCAGCACCTTGTTCGATTTTCCCTGCTTCGAAAGCGCAATCTCGATCGCAAATTTCGCCAGGTCCGTCGGCGTCGTCCACAGCCCCGCCGCCGCCATTTCCGGATACACGTGCCATTTTCCATGCACCGCTTTGCCGTCTCGGTAAGTTCCCGTCGGCGTGCGCTTCTGCCATTCCGCCGGCAAAGGCTGCTCGTAACTGCTGTCGCTCATGCCCATCTTGTCCAGCACCAACTCTTTCACAAGCGCTGGAAACGCTTTCCCCGTCACATCCGACAGCAACGTCTGCTCAATCGTAATTCCCCCGCCCGAATACCGGAATTTCGTTCCCGGCACAAAATCCACGCGAATCGGCGCGGTGTTCGCGGGCTTTTCGCCGTTGAAAATCTGCACAACCGTCGGCACTTTTTCATCGACGTCGTATCCGGGAAATCCGTGCACCGTCAGCCCGGCGCAGTGACTCGCCAGCCGCCGCAGCGTCACCTTCTGCTCTTTCGTAAATTCGTTCTCCGGCACTTTCCACGTCTTCAGCTTTACGTTCACATCTTCGTCGAGCGACAACTTGCCTTGCTGCACCAGCGCCAGCATTGCCGTCGCTGCCACGGGCTTGCTGATCGAGCCTGCCTGAAACAACGTCTTCGTCGTCACCGGCGTCGACACGCCCAATTCCGTCGTACCGTAAGCCTTCGCCCAGACAATCTTGAAGTTGTGAACGACCGCCACCGAAAATGCCGGGTCTTTGTAGGCCTTCATCAGTTTCGGCAAGTCCAATTCCACCGGAGCGCCGCCTTTGCCGCCGCCGATCGGCGCGATCCCATGTTCCACTCGCTCGATTCTCGCTTTTGTCTCGCCGTTTTCCGCGCTCGCGGCATTCTGCGCTTGTGCGGCAGCACTCTGCCCCATTCCCACTCCCAAAAGTACCGCCAAGCACCATCCCGCTGTCCGCATCCCCGTCAATGCCATCGCCTTGCCTCCTCGCCCACCCAGATCGCTTCCAGATTCACTTCGCACACTACTCCCGCTACTTAGGACGAGCCAAACCTCAATAAGTCTTCTCGATAATCGACAAAGTTCCGCCCATCCTCGACCACAATTCCGCCTTCTCGTCCCCGCCTGTCCGTCCGTACAGTTGCTTTTCGCGGCACCAATTTTCTGCTCGCGCCTTACCAGCGCTCACAACCCGCTAAGATGAACTCGACAGCAGGTTCACGATGCCAAAGTCCGCCACGAGAACGTTCGCCGTTCACCTCGTTTGCCCTCACTGTGAAGCCACCAGTTGGCTCACTCTTTCCCATCGCGAGGAGTCGTTCGACGAAATTCGCCGCCAAACCTGGGAATTCAAATGCCGCGAGCACGGCGCCCAACGCGGCCGGCCCGTCGAACTGCTCGAAGTTGCGCCTCTCGACGAGCCCGCCCTTCCCTCGCCACAGAAGCCCGCGCGTCCTTCCGCCTACGAAGCCAAGTCCATCAAACTCCAGCGTTCCGGTCCCCGCCTGGGTATCCGCGTCCCCATCGTCGTCTACGGTTTCGCTTCCGCCAGCGGCGCTTTCAAGGAAGAAGCGGAAACCGTTCTCGTCAACGCCGGCGGCGCGCTCGTGCTTCTCAAGGCGAAACTTTCCGTCGGCGACACCGTCACGATCATCGATAAAATCACCGGCACCGAAAAACAGGTCCGCGTCGCTTACGTCAGCAAATATACCGAGCGCGAATCCCGCGTGGGCCTCGCCTTTCCCCAGCCTCTTCCGAATTTCTGGCGCCGCGCTCGCAAAAAACCGCGCGTTTCCAAAGCCCTGCGCGTCGTGGTTAAAGGGAAAGACGCGCAAGGCCGTGCCTTCAAGCAATCTGCTTTCACCGTAGACGTCAGCCAGGACGGCGCTCGCCTCGACGGCGTCGGCATGATCGCCACCTCCGGCCAAACTCTCGAGGTCCGCCGCCTCTGGCGTAAAGCCAATTTCCGCGTCGTCTGGGTCGGCCAGGTCGGCACCGCCGAATCCAATCAGGTCGGCCTCTTCTCCCTCAACTCCAACAAAAACATCTGGAACATCAAGCTGCCAGACACACTTGACTCCCAGCCCGCTCCGCGCAAAAAAAAATAATCGCAAACCTGTTTCACGGCCGCCTTCAGCGCACCATCTTCTTTCGCCACCGCGGCAAAATTCTCTTCCACGTTCGTCCAAAGTTCCTGGCTCATCGCTCGCCTTTTTCCCGATTAAGCGTTCCTCTTTCCGGCTAGCCGTGTTACTATTAGCAGTCGTCCATTTATTGTAAAATTGGCCCGCACCTCTTTGTACCTGTCCCCGTAGTACCGATGCGCTATTCCGGCCCTCGCACCCACCCTCTACCTTAGTCTCCGCCCAGCTCACTGCCTTTGTACCCATAGGGGAAACTGCATCGTATGTTCGCTGACCACGGCGAAAACAGGCCGCTTTTGCCCGAACCGGCAGCCCCGCGCTCCGTACGAGGGGCCCTATTGCTTCGTCTTCGGGCCCGGTTGCGCGCCGCCGTGGACCGCCTCGGCCTCCGTACCAAATTCCTCTTGTCCCTGGTCTTGGTCATCCTCGCGATGACCTTTTGCACCCTCCTCGCCGTTCGCCAGCTCATTGAAGTCCGCGCCGAACGCCAACTCGGCCTCGACACGCAAAACGCGCTCGCCACCTTCCAGGTCATGTCCCGCCAGCAACATATGGCGTTGAGCCGCAAGGCCGAACTTCTCGCCACCTTGGCCCTGCTCCGCGATGGCGACACCACCGCCATTCGAGATGCCAGTCAGGATCCCTGGCAATCCGAAGATAGCGACCTCTTCGCCTTGACGGACGCCGCCGGCAAAATCACCGCCATGCAAACGCGCGGCGAATCCGCCGGCTCCACCGCGCCCGACGCCATCGGCAACCTGCTTCGCTCTTCCAATGCATCCTCGCCCGGCGACCCGAGAAAGCCCACTCTCGGTTGGTGGGTCACCGGCGGCCATCTCTATCAGATCGTCGTCACGCCATTCGATTCCGATCGCCGCGCTGGTCGCCCTTCTTCCAGAACAGTCATCGTGGGCCACGAACTGACGCCCGCGCGTGTAAACGAGTTCGCCCGCATCCTCTCAAGCGACCTCGTCTTTCGCCAAGGCAATCGCGTCCTCGCCAGCTCCCTTTCGCCCTTCGAAGAACAACAGTTTTCCGCCGTCCGCCTTCCGCAAACCGAATCCTCGCAACTCGCTTTGCACAACCGGCGCTTTTTTGTCAGCGCCGTTAAGCTTTCTCCAGACACTTCCGACGACCTGAACTTGCTCGTCCTCAAGTCGAGCGACGCCGCCCTTGCTTCCATCGGCCGTCTCAATCTCTTTCTGGTCGTACTCGGCTTCGCCGCCGTCCTCGCCGGCGGCCTCCTTGCCTATTTCATCTCCAGCACCTTTACCAAACCGCTCGGCTCTTTGATGGACGGCGTTCGCGCGCTCGAACAGGGCGACTTTACATTCCCACTCGCCGCCGTCGGTGGCGACGAATTGAGCACGCTCACACGCGCCTTTGCCAGCATGCGCGGCACTCTTCAAGGCAATGAAGCCCAGCGCAAACAGCTCGAAGACCAACTTCGCCAGTCGCAAAAAATGGACGCCCTCGGCCGTCTCGCCGGCGGCGTCGCGCACGATTTCAACAATCTCCTCACCATCATCAAGGGCAACAGCGACCTCGCCCTCGATCAGATCAAGCCCGCCGATCCCGCCCGGGCCAATTGCGAGCAAATCAGCAAAGTCGCCGACCGCGCCGCCTCGCTCACCCGCCAGTTGCTTGCTTTCAGCCGCAGGCAATTGCTTCAGCCCCGCGTCCTCGATCTCAACGACCTCGTCATGGAATCCAGCCGCCTCCTCAAGCGACTTCTTCGCGAAGACATCGAATTCAACGTGCGCTGCGGCGATTCTCTCGGCCGCGTCCTCGCCGACGCCGGTCAAATCGAACAAGTCCTTCTCAATCTCACCGTCAACGCCGCCGACGCCATGCCCAGCGGCGGAAAACTCGTCATTGAAACCCACAATGTCATCGCCGATGAAAAGTACGCGCTCTCTCATCCGCCCCTCCAGCCCGGCCACTACGCCATGCTTGCCGTCACCGATAACGGTTCCGGCATGACCGCCGAAATCAAAGCCCGCATCTTTGAACCCTTCTTCACCACCAAGGAACCCGGCAAAGGCACCGGTCTTGGCCTCGCCACCGTTTATGGCATCGTCAATCAAAGTTCCGGCTGCATCCATGTCGAGTCTTCGCCCGGCGCCGGCACTCGCTTCGAAATCTACCTGCCACACACGCAAGAAAAATTGCCCGTCGTGCAAACCTCGGAAACGATCGCCTCCGAGCGCCGTCACCGCGAGACGGTTTTGCTCGTCGAAGACGAAACCGCCGTTCGCACCCTCACCTGCGAATTCCTCCACGCCGCCGGTTACCAGGTTCTTTCTGCCTCCGACGGCATCGAAGCCCTCGAAATCGCCGAGCGCCTCGGCGGCTCCATCCACATTTTGTTGACGGACGTCGTCATGCCCCGCATGCGCGGCCCCGAACTTGCCCGCCGCGTCCAGCAAAAACTCCCGCACGTCGTCATCGTCTTCGTCTCGGGCTACACGGAAGAACTCCACGTCGCGCCCAGCTCCCTGGACACTGGCTTCTTCCTGCAAAAGCCGTTCTCTCGCGATCAACTCTTGCAAAAACTGAGCGACGCCGTCCATTCGGAAAAGTCCCCTCATTCCCGCCGACTGCAGCATTCAACTCCGTCGTGTAACCCTCCCAGCATGTCGCCTGAATCCCGTGCCGACTCCATCCGCCGCATAAGCAACTTTTGACCGCAATCGGCGAACGAAACTCGTTCCTCGCCGCGATTGTGCAAGTAGCCGAAACGGGCCTCCACCGTTCGACCGCTAGCAGCAATCATCCTTCGAGTTAGCGCCCTTCCCCGGTCGCTGCCGCTGCCAGCCGCTCCATGTGCCTCGCGACCGCATTTGTGTAGAATGCGGCTGGAATCCTTATTGGCCCGCCGTACATCTCAATAGTGTGGGGTACGGGAACCGAGGGTAGTGACATGAAGATCGGCATTTTGGCTCGAGTTGGACTGGTTGTCGCGGCGACGGTTGCGCTCGCGTCGGTGCCGCAGGTAACTCTGGCGCAACGCGGTGGCGGGCACGGCGGCGGCGGAGGCGGTTTTCACGGCGGCGGAGGCGGCGGAAGTTTCCATGGCGGTGGAGGATTTTCCGGCGGAGGCCGCTCCTTTGGCGGATTTCGTGGCGGCAGTGGCTTCGGCGGACGCGGTTTTGGCGGCGGCGGTTTTGGCGGCAGAGGTTTTGGTGGCCGCGGCTTCGGCGGGCGGGGGTTTGGTGGTCGTGGCTTCGGCCGTGGTTTTGGTGGGCGCGGGTATGGCCGTGGTTTTGGTTATGGTTATGGCTATGGATTCGGCTTCGACTTTGGCTTTGGCTGGCCGTATTATGGTTATGGCTTCGGATACCCGTACGGCTACTACGGCTACTATCCCGGGTATTACGCACCCTACCTTTATTCTTATCCCTATTCCTACTCCTATCCTCCCGACGGCTACTACGACGATTCCACTGGCGACTATCCGCCCAATTCCTCCGACTACGACAATCGGCGGAATTACAACGATCGGCGCTCTCCCAATTATGGCTCGAATCCCAATTACGGGCCGGGGACCGGCAACCGGCCACAGTCTAACGGCGGAAGCAGCAATCCTCCGTCGGTGAATCCGAATGGGCAGTCTCAACAGAATCAAAACAATCAGCCCGATCCAAACCGGCCGCCTGCGCCTCCAGGCGCCGCCGGCGCGGGCAACGTGGATTACAACCGCGGAACTCCGGAAAATTTTGCGCCGCGCCCTCGGGTGGTTTCCGTTGATCCGCTGCTCGTGACCCAGGCAAATTACCGCGTCCTGCGGCCCGGCGCGTCGTCCACCACCGCGAATACCGGCTCCGCTGCCGATCAATCGGCCTCTCCGCTTAGCCCGGAAATGCGGCGCGCCGTCGAGCGATTGCGCAACATGCCGCCGTTTGCCCGCGAGCGCGAAATCGAGTCCGGCCGCTACCGCCAGTTTTCCGTCGCGGACAAACAGACTCTGCGAAACGGCCAGTAAGCGCGCAGAAATCAGGCCATCTCTCGCGTTATAAATGACTCATGCCGGAACGTTCGGCGGAACGCCGAACGGGTTGCGACAAACCTTAAAAAATCGAACGAGGCCGGTGCGGCCAGCGCCAAACCGAGTCTCCGCCTCAGCATAATATGTGCAAAAACCTCCGCACACTGCCCGGCGCGCCGGCGTTTGCCGGCTATTTCTTCAGGTCAATCGTCAGGATATGCAGTAGGTTGTTCTTTTCATCCAGAATGCCGGTGATCTTCACCTGTTTTCCAATAAACTTGTCCGGCTTGACCTGGTCATCGAGCTTATAGGCGTGCTTTTCTGTGGCCAGCACATAGAGCCCCGCCATCTGCTCCTTGCAGTAGCGAATGCAGTAACTCTCGTCCACCGTCTCCGTGGTTTTAGACTTCAACATCCTCATCATTTTGTCGTGCGAGCCGCCATCGGCATGCACGTTGAATGCACACTGGCTATCCTCAATGTGCCCATACAGCGTGATCTCGGTGTCTTTGCCAAAAGAAGGCACCCGCAATAAAAACATCGAAGCAATCAGTACGATGGTCACCTTACGTCGCATATTCTTCTCCTATCGAACTGCTTTCCATTTGCGTGCAAGAACGGGCCCTTTCTCCAAATCATTACGGCAAGACAACGAACTTCATCCGCATTCCCTCGTGCTCGTCGCTGCAAATCACCGTACAGATCACTTCATAGTCGCCGGCCTCGGCCGGCGCGGATACTTCAAACTCCTGTGTCCCGGGTTTCAGCGAAAAGTCCCAGCCGGGAACCTTGGAATGATCCTTTGTCCGCAGCAAAACAAATCCGTGCACCGATCCATCCTCGTCCCACGACGTACCCTTTCGCGCCGTAATGCGCAACAAGAGTTGTTCACCCGCTTTCACCGTGATTTTTGCCTTGCTTTGGCCGGCAATCTTGTACCGGCTATCTTTATCAGCCAGCACCTCGATCACATGCCGCTGCGCGAGCACCGGTCTCGCCACAAGCACAACTGCAATCAAAGCCCCGATGCTTCCGATAAACCAGTTGCGAATCGTGCGATGCGGATCGTTGGGCATTTTCACTCCGTCATGTACCGTAGAATTAGTTTCATATCGTCATCCGTGATCGTGGCGCGTACTCTCATGTGCCGCACAATCGTGGCCATCATGCGCGGTGGAAATTTGTGGGGGGCATTGTGGCATCGTCCGCAGTTCGCGCGGAAGCGCTGCTCTCCTTCAATTCGCAGCGCGCGCGCGTCCGCCGCGCTTGCCACCGCCGGGCTTGCGTTCGCCGTCGCGCTCGTGCCGTTCTGCGCCGCGGCGTTCACGGCCAACATTGTTCCCACAAGCAAAAACAGCGCCGCGTAGATGCCATTCCGGTTTTTCATCGCATGTCCTTTGGCCCCAATGGCACGACAAAGCGGTATGACATGCCGGCGGTCCAAATATTCGAATCTTTTGCTGTGCTGAATTGCCTGCCGTAACTCGTCGTCGCCTTCATACCGTCCCGCAAGTAGTAATTGAATCCAAAATCCATCTCAAACGTATCCGCCGCGGGCAATCCCAGATTCACGGCGTCCGCTGACGCCAGCTTGCCGACCCTATACTTTTGCGCCCGGCTCACGACTTCCATTTTTCTTGCGTGCGGAATCTGGCTCAGCCGATAGTCGGATTCAATCCAAATGCCGCTTCCTTTCATCCCGGACCTTGCATATTCCGAACGAAGGTTCATTGGGATGGCTTTCGGCTGCCAAGCGAAGTGCATGCCCACCGTGCGCGAGCGGTCTTGTTGCAGCAATTGCTGAAACGATGCCCCGACCTCAATTCTCTTGCCCGGAAGAAACATGCCGATGCGCCCGCCCGCGGTCCGATCGGATTTCAGCACCGCGTTGGTGCTGAGCGTTGAAAAATACAGCGCATAGTTGATGTTGGCTTTCCCCGACGAAATTCCACCGCGCAACATCGCTCCGTCGCTCGAACCCGTGGCAATCGGATAAATCAGCGGCGTGTTTTGCAGGCACCGAATCCAGAAAGGAAGCATTCTTTCGTTAAACATCCCGAACGGCGTCAGAAACCGGCCAACCGTGACCGTTACATAGCGGTTCGCGATATAGTCCGCCTGCAAGTAATCGAGGCCCTGCGTCGACGTTGCGCCGTACCACCCGGCTGCATCGCTTCTTTCGAAAATGTCCTGCATCTTGCTGCGCGTTTCAATCAAGAATCTGTCGCCAAGCGGCACCAACAACACCGGCGCGGCAACGGTGAGCACTTGCGGCTGGCCATCTTTCACGTTTGAAAGCAAGGCCGCGCCGCCCGTCAGGATGGGAATTGGTTTCGCCTCATCCGTTTGCGCTTGCGCGGGCGCGCAGGCGGTCCCTAAAAGAATGGCGAGGAAACCGGGAACAGCGAGCATCCACGAAAACATCGGGCAACGGGCCGTCCACAACCTCGTGCTGGGAGAAGTTTTGTTCATCGCCACTCGCCATCTCGCAAATCTTAGGAATGGGCGTACTGCAATCTGTCCGCATTCTAACCAGCGTCAATCGAAAGGAAACAACACAATTGCTTCTCTGTGACGCGACGTGAACCTGTTCACGCGGACAGGAAACCAATTCAATAATTGAAATACTTATCTTTTTTTTCGCTCGGAGACGCCGACCGTCTCCTCTTTGGTCAATGGAACGATTTGTCAAAAGCTATTTTATTTTGCCCAGGCGAATGGTGAACGCAACTCGAGTAGCGGTATTATTTGACGGTGCTTACTTCGCTCTTGAACAAAAGCCGGAACGCCAAGCCCAACTCACGCGGCAAAGCGCGCCACGGCTTTCCGGGGTTCGAACATCGAAAATGACGACACGAAGAGAGTTTTTCCGCCTCGCCGCGCAATCGGCCACGGCCGCGCTACTGGCCGCTAATCGCAGCGTTGCCGCGGCGCAAAAAAACGCCGCGGAACCGAACGACGCCGATCGCGCAGCGGATCGGCGCGGACGGCCGATCCTCGATCTGCAGCAACGATTTGTGGATTTGCGCTTCGGCATGTTCGTGCATTTCAACATGGCCACGTTTCAGGACCGCGAATGGGGCGATCCGACTTCGTCTCCCGATCTGTTTCATCCCACCGCGCTCGACACCGATCAATGGGCCGCGGCGGCAAAGTCCGCGAACATGACCTGGGGCTGCCTGACGACCCGGCATCACGATGGCTTCTGCCTTTGGCCCACAAAAACTTCGTCGGCAAACGTCGGGCAAGCATCGCCGCCGACGGACATCGTGCGCGCCTACGTGGATTCTTTCCGCAAAGCCGGCCTTCGCGTGGGCCTTTATTATTCGATCTTGTCGCTGCGCGACGATATTCGCCATTTCAACGTCACGCCGGCCAAAATAAAGCTCATCAAAGATCAGCTCACCGAGCTGCTCACCGCCTACGGAGAGGTCGACATCATCGTCACGGATGGATGGGATGCGCCGTGGAGCCGCATCACGTATGACGAGGTGCCGTTTCACGAGATCTATCAGCACATCAAAAACCTGCAACCCAACTGCCTCCTTTGCGACCTCAACGCCAGTCAATATCCTTCCGGCGGCCTCTACTATTCCGATGTGAAGGCCTTTGAGCAGAACGCCGGACAAAAAGTCCCCGAAGACAGTGACGTGCCGGCCCTTTCCTGCGTAACCCTGACTGACGGTTGGTTCTGGAAACAGGGCGACGCGAATGGAAAGCTCAAGGCCGTGTCGACCGTCGTGGACGAGTGGCTTCAGCCGCTCAATCGCAGGCACTGCAACCTCATTCTGAACGCTCCGCCTACGCGGGAAGGGCGCCTCGCACCGAACGTTGTGAGCCGCCTCGAAGAAATCGGCAAAGCGTGGAAGCATCCCGGCCCCATGGCAAAACTCCGCGAGCACGTTGTGATCACCACGCGGAACTTGGCCAAAGGCAAGCCCATTCTTGCCAGCTCTTACCCCGATACCGTCGGGCCGGACGAGGCCAACGACGGCGACTTCCGATCGAGCTGGTATTTGGACGAAGGACAAACCTCGGGCTGGTTGCAAGTCGACCTCGGAAAGCAGGAGAGCTTCAACGTTGTCTCGCTCGTGGAGCCCGTCGGCCGATGGAAGGACTACCCAGAGAGCCGCATCCGCAGCTTTCGCTTCGAGCGCTGGAACGGCGCAAATTGGATCGCACTAACCGGCGGCGATTCGCCCGCACCGGCAACAATCCTTCGCATTCCGCGCGTCTCATCGCAAAAAATCCGGCTTCTGCTCGACGCCAGCAAAGACATGCCCCACATTGCCGAGATCGGCCTCTACGACGAACCCGCCTAGCCGAACCCCGCTCCGCAAATGAAATCCTCGAGCCACCGCGGCAGCTCGAGTCTCCTCCAAACTCAAGGCAACGCCTCCCCGCCGCCGTCGCTTCTCTTTTTCCGCAGCGGCGCTATCCATGACCTGACCGCGTTTTATGTACCAGTGTTTTTTAGTGTCGGTTGGTGTTTGCGGCCGATGCGGCACTATGCGGATTGAATCGGTTTTCCGCTCAATCGACACAAACTACGATCGCTGCCGGAACGGGGCAAAAGTGAAAAAAGCGAATAAAAATAAAAAGGTCGCGTTCAAGCACGACTCGCGGAGTCTTGCACGCGAAGCGTCAACTGCGCCAACGGCTTGGTCCTTGCCCGTTATTCGCTCTAATGCCGAACTTCCCTTAGAGGCGCCTTCGCAGGGTCACGCGTACTGAACGTGTGTTCTCGGCCCGCTTGACAGTCAGGTCGACTTGGCGTCCGTCCTGGCTCAGCAATGCGACAAGCTGCTCGATCGTGAACGATGACGCGGGCTGGCCGTAGACGGCAATGATTCTGTCCTCAGCATGAATGCCCGCCTCCCACCCCGCGGAAGCCTTCGCAACATCGTGGATTATGAAACCGGCTCCTGTCGGGTCATAACGCAGGTCGAGGCCGCTGGCATCGAACAGGAACGGATCCGAAAAATGTTGTCCCGGTGTTAGCACGATTCGGACATGGGGATAGTCGAAGGCAACGTGAAACCTACGCAGGATTTCATTCCCGATCAGGCCCACGCCCCCCGTGGCACCAAGCGGACGTGCCAGGCTGAAGGAGTCCACCGACAAAGTATCTGCTCGGCCAAGGACGGTACGAAACTCCTGCCCTAAGCCGACGCCACCAACTATTTCGACGTGGTCACGCGACTGTGCCAACAAATCGTCGTCAAGGGCATCCTGTGATCCGCTGTCAACCAAAACTTCGCGCTCGACAGCCAGCTGGCCGCCGACCGCAATCCCAACCCTAATGTACGGAGTATGCTTGATGAGTGTGAATGGCACCACGTGGCCGGTTGGCTTGTAATTCTCTGGATCGTAAAGCGTGAGGATTCGGGCGTCATAGTCCACATCCACAACATAGGACGCAAAAAAGTTGTAGCCCAAGACTCCGCCGACGTATCGGCCTAGCAGCGCAGGCTGGCCCGAGAGGTCGATGATATAGGATTTGTCCACCAGCAGGGAGAGTCCCGGCAGCCTGTAGGTCAGAGGAGGCGCGAAAAGAAACTTGACTGTTCCTTTGCCCGCGCCTGTGCCCTGCTTCTCGCCTTCGCCCTTAATCCCCAACTTCTGGGCGAGAGCTGCGTCCACCACACAGCCGCTTGCGCCGCTATCGAGGACAAACCACACCGGCTCCGAGCCGTTCACGCCAACCTTGAGAAGGATTTGGTTGCTGAAGAAGTCGAATGGAATCGCCAAGGGGAGTTTGACCGCATTTTGGTCTGCGTCAGACTCGGAGGCCGGCCGCCCGGAGACAATCGGTATGCTTGACAACAAGAGGCAGAAAAACAGAAAAGCAACTCGAGGCATGTTCTATTTTCTACAAGGCGTGGTTCACTGTGTCTTGAATCTATTTGCAGCAGTTCGCCACTCCTGCGGCCCTCCGCCAGTTAATTGCTTGACGCTGCGGGTCATATGCGACTGATCAGCGAAGCCCAAATGCGCCGCAATTTTTGCCAGGGGCTCTGCGGTGTCCTGTATAGTCTTCCATGCACGACGAGCGCGAGCCCGTGCCCGGAATGCCTCCGCCGTTATACCAAACACCTGAGCGAATCCGCGCGACACAGTCCAGGGAGCTAGTCTCCTTTCCTCCGCCCATTGGCAGAGCTTGAGCGACGGATCGTGGATCAGGGCTTCCGCTAGCTCATCAGGCCAGTCCATACTGGGCGGTTTCACAAACTTGGCCGCTGAGATGAGCAGTTCTACCGCATCGTCTCGACTCCTCTCCGCACTACGCACAATGTTGTCCGGATCGGCCACCTTTGCAATTCCGGGCTTGCAGGAGCAACCTTTCGGCAAGGGAAGATTTAGGATGACCGCCCCCGCTTTGGGAAAGCGGTCCAAATGTTTTTCAAGCCGATCATGGAAGAGGGCCTCGCCGATTTGTACATGGAAGCGTCCTTGATCTCCCGCTTCTTCGTACCCGCCCGAAAGCACCAGGGCAACGTACCGTCCCGCATGGACATGGCGTTTCAGAAAAGACGAACGAATTGTCTGCCACATTCGCATCGTCTCTAGTATGCACCGTTAAATCGAGGGTCCAACTCCTGAATCGTCGGCCAACAAGAAGTCGGGGTTATCGCCTGCAACCGGACCCCGCCGGACAGCAGATCCCTTAATAACACTCGCCGTTCTGATGAGAATTGAGGCAGGCGGATGACAGGTAAGATTCGTGCGTCTTCTCCGGCCACACCGACAAGTCGCGACACCGAATCCTACACACACTCCATTTCAAATCACACGGAGGGTGCCAAGTTCTCGAAGTGTGAGAGCGCGTCTTGCGTTTGACGGTGAATTTTCTTTCCGTGCAAGCTTGACACAATTCGAATACTCATAAAATATCTATTGACTTCGTAAAAGAAACTGTGCTACACTGTCGAGTGCAAGCAATCTCCATTCGAACCGTCGCCCCCCACTTTTCCCGTAATCCCCGACCGGCCATCCTCCTCTTGTCCCAATCTGCCCCAGTCTGGCTATCCTCTTTCTTTTCACAACGATCCCTTTTGCCTCTCCCCTATCCCCTTTCTTTTCATAACCATCTGGATTGCCTATGTTCAATTTCCAAAATCCGCCCCCCAGGCCCATTTCCCGCCCGTAACTCCTTTATTTGCTACTCTTACGAAAATGAGCATCCCGCGAAGGATGCTCATCCTGAGCGACCATCGGGAGCCGAAGGATCTCAACGCAAGTTCGCAAATCGGCATTCCCGCTCGTATCGCCAACGTAAGTCCTTTATTTCCCACTCTTACAAAAACAGCCGGGGTGTACCCAAACTTTTCCCCCTCTGGAACTCGTTCGTCGTCATCCCGTCTATCGGTCCCTTCCGAAACGCAGGATGTCGCTCAACCGCGCACGTCTTCCCTATTTGTTCCCTTCCGGGAACTTTTCACATCACCCTCGCGTACTTCTATACAACTGCCCGGTCCTCGGCTTCTCGCGGGCACATGTTCAGGGAGGCTTCGCCAATGACCACTCACTTCCGCAAGTACCTAAAGTCCTTTTCCATCGCCGCCGCCGCGGCCTTGCTCTTGACCCCGCTCGCGGCCAGCGCGCAAACCGGTTCCAGCTCCGCCGGCAATGACCGCTGGCTCCACGTCCGCGTCATCAGTTCGGACAACAAGGGCGAAACCGTTCGCGTCAATATTCCGCTCGAACTCGCCGAAAAAGTTCTTCCCGCCATCAACAAGGATCGCCTTCACAACGGCAAAATCACCATCGATCGCAACGACATGGAAGGCGTCGATTGCCGCGCGCTCCTTGCCGCGCTCAAGGACACCAAGGACGGCGAATTCGTCACCGTGCAATCCCATGAAAACGACATTCAGGTCGCCAAACAGAACGGCTACATGCTCGTCCACGTCACGGAAAAACGCTGGCACGAAGGCAAAGACGGCAAGGAAATCAAAGACGGCAAGCCGTCCGAAAAATCTCGCGTCGAAGTAAAAGTGCCCATGAAGGTCGTCGAAGCGCTCTTCTCCGCCGGCAAAGATGAACTCGACGTCCTCGCCGCGCTTCGCGCCCTTTCCGCCCACGGCGACACCGAACTCGTCTCCGTCAAGGACGAAGAAAACAGCGTCCGCGTCTGGCTCGATTCCAAGAATTCGTCCGACTAAAGTTTTTGTGTCGCGCCGTCTCTTTAGGGCGGCACTCTCAAAGCGAAGTCGGCAGCCACGCATTATTTTGTAGGGTTGTTATTCGCGGTCGTTGTCGCGGGTCGTTGTCACGGGTCGTTGTCACGGGTCGTTGTTGGGGGCTGTTGTCACGGGTCGTTGTTGCGCGTCGTTGTTGTCACGGGTCGTTGTCGCGGGTTGTTGGTGTGGATTGTTGTCACGGGTTGTGTAGGGGCAGGACTTCAGTCCGCCCGGTTTTTCCGGAAAATTCTCTCGAAGGAGCAGCAACAATGATTCTCGCAAAACTCGCTCTCGGCGCCGTCGGAACTCTCGCCTTCGCAACCGTCTACACGTTCCACGAAGGCACCATTCGCGTGGACGTCGACGAGCACCGCGCCGGCGGCTCGCACGTGCACGTCTGGGTGCCGGCGGCGATCGTTCCCACCGTCCTGCACTTCGTGCCCGACGACGCCATGAAGGGCATGGACGAGCACGCGCGCGAAGCGCTGCCGATCCTGAAAGCGGTCGCCGAAGAACTCGAAAAATATCCGAACGTGGAATTCGTTTCCGTGGACGGCGACAACCAGCACGTCAAGGTTTCCGTTCGCGACAGCAAAGTTTACGTCGACGTGCAGGACCGCGACGACGACGTCCACATCGCCGTCCCCGTCTCCACGATTCGCCACGTCGCCGAAAACCTCGCCGATCGAAAACAACCGCAATAATTTTCTGTTTCAAAAAAACGGGCGCGCCGGCAAATCATCGGCGCGCCCGAATGTTCTTTGAAACTTTATTTCTTCGCCAAACTTTTTTCGCTCAGTCTTCTTTCGCCGGTTGAAAATAAACTTCCTCGAACATGCTTCCCTTCTGCCAGCCCGCGCGCTGCAAAATGCCGCGGCAGTTTTCCACCATGTTCGGATGCCCGCACAAATATCCGGTCGTTTCCGCCGGCTTCAATCCCCACTCCGTCGCGTACTGGCGAACCAGATCGTCCACGCGTCCCGTCTGCCCGCTCCATTTTTCGTCTTCCCACGGCCGGCTGATCGTCGAAACGTATTTGAACCACGGAACTTCCGCCGCAAATTTTTCCATCTCTTCGCGGTATCCGAATTCCCAGCTGCGGCTTCCGCCCTGAATGCAAAAAAGTTTGTGATTCCCGGGCATCGGAGAATTTCCCGCTTTCCAGTCCTTGTAAAGCGTGCGCACGTAACTCACAAACGGCGCGAGCCCCGTCACCGTTGCCAGCAAAAGATGGTTCGTTCTGCCGCTTTTCAAATCGAGCGTGAACCGCCCTTTCGAAATCTTCCTGCACAGCAGCGTATCGCCGGGATGAAGTTTATAAAGATGCGGAGTCAATTCGCCCTGCGGCACAAGTTCGATAAAAAATTCAAGCCCTTCTTCGTACGGCGAAGAAACGATCGAGTACGCGCGCTCGATTCTTTTTCCTTCGTGGTCGACGCCGAGCGTCGCGTACTGCCCCGCCTTAAAGCTGAATGGACCGCCGGGATCGACGCGAACCAGCCACAAATCCTCGCTCAGGTCTTTCCGCTCGATCACCTTGGCCACATAATGTTTTTCGCCGGCTGCAACGTTTTGCGGTTCCGTCATCACTCATCCTTCGCGAAAAAAGTTACACGAAGAATCTACACGAAAAACGAAACCGGCGGAACTTCCGAAAAAAGCGTGGAATCGAGTGGAATCATTCGCCGGCGAGAGCGACGGCAATAACACAAAGTGTTAACTAATATTTTATTATAATTCAATATACATCTTCAATGTCGTCCGCCCAACTGTGCGGCATTTGCCGTTTCGCTCACATCGATAAGGCGTTCAGTTGCATTCAGCAATGCATTTCCCAATCCGCCCTTCTCCCGGTTTGAGCACAATTCATTTGTGGATTTTGCCGTGGTCTATGTCACGCCTTGCCGGACTGAAGCCAGCCCGTCAACATGCGCGAATAGGTTCGGCTGCATCGATGTTCGGAGCCGTCGCGAAGCTTAATTACATACTCGCCGTCGTCCTCACTAAGTACTTCTGCAATTTGGTCTCGCCGCACAATCCTCGATCGATGGATCCTAATAAATTTGGCGGGATCGAGGCGCTCTTCGAGAGCGGTCATCGTCTCGCGCAAAAGGTGCACCGCTCCGAGCTTCGCATGCAACTCCACATAATCTCCGGCGGCAGAAATCCAGAGAACGTCTTCGTGCGACACGATCCTGGTTCGAAGGCCGGTCCGAATGGCAAAGCTTGCGTCAGAAAAGAGCAACGGCCGGTGGAGCAAGGCCTTAATCCGTTGGTCTGGAACAGGGGAGGCGGCGCTGTGCAGCCTGCGTCTCACATATTCCATCATCGCGCGAAACCGCCGGTCATCGATTGGTTTGAGGAGATAATCCAGCGCATGAACTTCAAACGCACGGAGCGCATATTCTTCAAACGCCGTGAGGAAGATGACGTGCGGCACTTTGTCCTCGGGAAGAGCCCGCAATACATCAAAGCCGTTCATACCCGGCATCTGCACATCCAAGAAGACAAGATCGGGGGCGAGGCTAAGAATATCTTTAAGCGCTTCGACGCCATCACCCGATTCACCGACTACCTCGACATCGGGATGCCGCTTTAGCCGTATGGCGATGCCGCGCCGCGCAGGAGGCTCGTCGTCGATGATCAGCACTCGCATAACGTGGAATCCTCGCGTTCCGTTCGCTGAAACGGCAGGTCGAGACAAACTTGACAGCCTCCATCCGGCGGCCAATCCAGCGAAAGTGTAAAGTCGGAACCATACAGGGTATGCAACCGCTGCCTTGTATTTGTAAGCCCGATTCCCGCCGCGCGAAGTCCGGGTAATCCGGAACCGCTGTGCGCTTCACCCGTATTTCTTACGAGCAGTTTAAGGCGGTCACCCTCGCGATGACCGCGGATGGTAATCTGGCCTTCGCCTGGAACGCGGGAAATGCCGTGTTTGACTGCATTTTCTATGAGCGGCTGGAGGATTTTCGCCGGCACTCGAGACTGCAAAACGTCTTCATCGACAAACAGAGCAATGGTCAGTCGAGGGCCGATTCGAATCTGTTCGATCGCGAGGTACTTCTCAACGACAGTAATCTCCTCCGCGAGGCTGATCAGAGACGGAGAATCCGATGCGAGTGAGGTTCGGAGAACATCGCAGATGTGGGAGATCATTCGGGTAGCATCTTCATCTCGTTTTTCGAGGATCAAAGTCGACACGGCGTTGAGCGCGTTGAAGAGGAAGTGAGGATTCAACTGATATTGCAGTGCGCTGAGGCGGGCCTCACGAGCTTCGTCCTCGGCCTTGTGGCTGCGTTCTCGCTCCCGATTGACCCTGTTCCATTGCTTGACGCTGAAATACAAGCTGCACCAGAGAAAGAGAATAAGAGAGAGCTGCACTCCGCTGAGAATCCAGTTGCTCCACCTGAAGTTTCGAACTCCGAACACAACGAGCTGGCAACAAAACGTGACGACGGTTCCGCCGACAAGCGACAGCCCGAACGCAAAACTCTCTAACACCAGCCAGTTTGCAAGCCAACGCTCATACACCCTTCTACAGACCGGGCGAAGCAGGAGGCTAAGGCTGAAGGCCATTGCACATGCGATTGTGTTGTAGCTGAGGATCGCGGGCTCTCTCAGATGCGGAAGAGCGGCGACGATGAGCAAGACGTACAGAAGCGTCCATGCCGCCGGCTGGATCTGCCAGAAAGACGGAAACGATGGTGTTCTCGTGGGCGTCATTCCCTTGATTCTAGCCGCTTACGGCTGCTTACCTAAAGCGCTCCGTCGCAGCTTTCCGTCGCTTCAACGCAAAGCACTCCATAAAGGTGATCCATGCGAAAGGTGGTGCATGCGGCGGAGCCACAATTAGTGGGACCCAGTTGTTGTGTTTATCGCACTTCTGCCCCGGTTCATCGCGTTTTCCTGTTGTTTCACCGATATCGAAACAAAAATGGCTCGGTTGGGATCTAGAATCCACTTTGGGGAATGGTTGGATGCGTTCTCTTGCGGGCCCTGCGTATCACGCCGGGGGACATTTTATGCCCCGTGAGTTCGAAAGGAATTTCATGAAGAGTTCGTTTTGCAGGTTCGTTTTCAAGCGCCGTGTTATTTGCTTATTGCTTTCCATTTGCGTCGTCCGTTCCGCGACCGTATTTGCGCAGGGCAGGCCTGCACAGCCGGAGTCGCGGAGCGAGCGTTTAGACGAAGTAGCGAGTTCGTTCACGAAGGACAATGCATTCATGGGCGCGGTTTTGGTAGCAAAGGGCGCCACCGTCTTGCTCGACAAAGGATATGGAAAAGCGGTCGAGGAGTGGAATATTCCGAACTCACCCGACGTGAAATTCAGGATCGGTTCGATGACAAAGCAATTTACCGCAGCGCTCGTTCTCTTGGTGCAAGAAGAAGGCAAGCTCTCCGTGGACGATCCCGTGTGCAAATATCTGACCGACTCACCGGATGCGTGGAAAAAAATAACGATAGCCGATCTTTTGCATCACACGTCGGGGATTCCCAACTTCATCTTCGACAAACGATACTTCGAATGGCGGATGGTGTCTCACACTCCAGCCGAGGAAGTCGGCCTCTTCAGCGACAAGCCCCTGAACTTCTCACCGGGAACTCAATGGGAGTACAGCAATTCCAACTATACGTTGCTCGGGATGATCCTGGAAAAAGTGACCGGCCGACGCTATGTGGATCTCCTGCGCGAGCGCATTCTGGCACCGCTTGGGATGAAGGATTCCGGGCTCGACGATGACGACCTGATCTTGCCGGAAAGGGCGGAAGGTTACCAACCTGGTCCGAAAGGCATAGTGCCCATGCGTTCCTTATCCATGTCGGTGGGTTGGTCCACTGGGTCCATGTACTCAACGACCAGAGATCTGCTCCGTTGGGAACAGGGCCTGTTCGGCGGGAAGGTTCTGTCTGCTTCCTCTCTGAAGCAGATGACGACACCCGGCAAGGGAAACTATGGGGACGGAGTCTTTGTGAGTCGCAAGGATGACATCGAGGTCGTCGAACACGGAGGGAGCATCGATGGCTTCAATAGCTATATGATTTGCGTCCCGTCCCGCGATATCGTCATCATCGCTTTGTCAAATGTAAGCGGCGATGCACCGGATAAGATGGCTGGCAAGCTGCTAGACGTGACACTGGGAAAACCGGTGACGCTGGCCAAGCCGAGAATTGCGCTGCCAATCTCCAAAGCGGAGCTCTCGAAGTTTGTTGGAGACTACGAAATCTCCGCTCAGCTGTCGCTCAAAATAACGGCTTCGGACGAGGGCTTAGTGGTGCATGCGACGGGACAGCCGCCCTTGCAGTTCTCATATGAGGGAGAAATAAATGGTCACCCGCAGTTCTTTACCAAGGCGATGGACGTGCAGATTGAATTCATGCCAACCGCTGGCGACCGCGTTTCGACGTTAGTGCTCCACCTTGGCGGGAGCGCGATGCCAGGGAGAAGGCAATAAGTTCTTCGCAAAAGGTGAAAAGGAAGAACTTTGAGCGGATGACCGAAGCCACTTGGCATGGGAAGCCGGCCAGTTTGTTCATTTCGTTTTACGAATCACGTGCAAAACAGAAGCTGGCTTCGTTTTCGG
>DATGEI010000084.1:0-88993 GCA_035310365.1 Candidatus Acidiferrum sp. | reverse complement strand
GGAAAAAGAGCGCGCATGGCAACGCTTTCACGAGATCCGGGACTTCGTCGACCGCGACATCTGCCGTCAATTCGAAATTTGCTCGCACTTCGGCGAACGCCCCAAATGGACTTCCTGCGAAAAATGCGACATCTGTGCTGGACTGCCTGATTCAATTGAGCGAGCAGGTTACCCGGACACGGGTCGAACAAGCGTTGCGACATCGGAAACGCCTTCGGTGGCAAACAGCGACTTGCGCGAAGCTCTTCGCCAGTGGCGGCTTGAGACCTCCCGTGCAAAGCAAGTCAGCGCGTTCGTCATTCTCTTCAATTCCAGTCTCGACGAACTCTGTGAGAAACAGCCCTCCACTCCTGATGAACTGCGGAGAATTTCTGGATTTGGTCCGAAAAAAACCGAGCGCTATGGCAAAGAAGTTCTTGAGATCATCGAGCGATCTCGCACAATTCCCCCGGTTAACGTCACAATCAAAGAAAAGCGACCGATGCCGCTCACCGCGCCTGAGTGAGAGACGCTCGGCTTGCTGAGCGACGGCTGCGACCTCGCCGAAATCGCCACCAGACGCCAAGTCTAATTGCAAACCGTTCTCGTCAACGTTGCCGAACTTGTCGCCAGGCGGGAATATCCCTATCGTTCGGAGTGGTTGCCTCACGACCGTTACAACGAGATTTCCGCGGCGGGTGCCGCAACCGGCTGGCAGCGCCTCAAGCCGATAAAAGAACTTCTCTCCGTGGAAATCACTTACGGCGAAATTCGATTAGTCGCCGCGCATCGACAAGCGCAAGCGCGCAGTACCGGTCGGCGGCACGCTTGTAATGGAAACTTTTCTCGGGCCGATGTTTGCGGACAAGTCCTCGCTGCTTACCCTGCAACCGGATTGGCAGCCCGCGGGCAATCCAAATTTCGCGTTGAAGGATTTTGTGAAATTCGCGCTCGGTCTGCAGAGATCTTCGCGCGCCGAACCGTTCGACGCTTCTTGTTAGTGTCCTGGCTTCGAGGCGACCATCGCGCGCAACAGCCATTTTTTCAATACCGGCACCGAATACGCCGGCAACTCTTCGAACGTTGCGCCCATGCCGATATTCGGCTGGTTGTAAACGACTTTGCCTTTCGCCTCGAAAAATTCGTGCTCGAAGAAAATCTTCAAGTGAATCGGCGTGCCGTCCGGCAATGGATTCACCATGTCGAAATAGCAGCCGTTCAGGCTGATCTCCGTCACGCGAATCTCCATCTTCGTGCCGGATTTTTCGTCGATCAATTCCGCCACGGCTACGAAGGGATAGCGCGGCGTTCGGCGTCGGTCCACTGTCACAGCATCACCTCGGGGCTTGCGTTTCGGGGCCGTAGTTCGCGGCTCTCGCCGGTCGCGAAAGCCTTGTTATCCCCTTTTATAACACGCGGCGAATCCCACCGCCGCCCGCCGTTGTCCGGCTGCGTCGAACCTTATACCCCGTCGGATCCTTGGCGGGGTTTTACTTTTTCGCGGGCTCGGCGCCCGCAGCCGGTTGTCCGGTTGCGGCCGGTTGCGGCGCAAAAAGTTGCAGATTTTCCGCCTTCCACCGCATCGCGGCAAGAATGCGGTTTCGTCCGCTTGGATGATCGAAGAAGACGAATTCCTCGAGCGGGGTCGGGCTCATTTTCCGGTATTCGCCCAGATGGATTGCCGCCTGCGCGAATCCGTCCGGTTGCCGGCTTGCGTTCAGCCCGTACATATCCGCTTCGCGTTCGCTTGTCCGCGTCTGCGTGTTGGTAATCGGCGTGAGAACGAAAAAGAAAATCGAGCCGATCAGGAAGACGAGCGGGATCACCGCCGGATCCGTTACCCCGCGCAACCCCCAGCCGTCGCCAAAGCGCGAGAGGCTCCACGTCAGGCTCCCTTTCAAAACGGAAAAGAAAATCACGGTCACAACCGAAAGAAACAGCATGTCCTTCGGAATGTGATTCAAAACGTAGTGGCCCATCTCGTGGCCCATCACCGATTCGATCTCTTCCGGCGAGCCGCGCCGCAACAAATTGTCGTTCATCGTAATCCGCATGGTTTTTCCGAAGCCGCTCACGTTTGCGCTCATTCGCGTGGATTGTTTGGACGCATCCACCTCATACACCTTTTCCACGGAAATTCCGTTTGCCCGTGCCAGGCGCAATACGGGCCGGGTTACCGCCGGATCGTCGAGCGCCTTAAACGTGTTCAGCAGCGGAAAAATGTAAACCGGCGCGAGCATCACGCCGAGAATAAGAAACGCGATCGTCACGATCGAACCCCAGATGTGCCACGTGTTAGGCAGCCGCCGGACGATTCCGACAAGCGCCATCACCAGCAGGCCGCCGAGAAGCGCGTTCACCATCAATATCTTTGTCTGGTCCCACATCCATGGGCCAAATGTTTGTGTCGCCAGGCCATATTTCACTTCGCGGAAAAAGCCTTCGTAGACTCCGAGTGGAAAACCCAGAATCGACGACACGACAAGGAATTCCACCCAATAAATGAATGTCTGCAGCGGCTTGAATCGCGCGAGCCGCTCGGCAATATTCCTCATTCCCGCCGAAACACGAAATTTCAACAAGATGAAGTAGAGGACCACGCCGTACAGAAAATCCCAAAGAATGAGCCAGTAGCCGCCTTCAAAATAAGCATCCGAACGTTCCCGCGCGCCGGCGGGAATCTGCGCAAGATACGCGTTGGTGGCCGCTTCCGCGTTGAAATGATCCGAAGGCTGGGCTTCCGGCGGCACGGTGGTCACGGAAGGCATTTCCGTTTGCGGCTTCTGGCCGGGAGCGGCCGACTGTTGGCCGGAAACGACGTTCGCAAGAAAAATCAAAACAAGCGCGCACAACCCCACGCGCAGGGCTGGTGAAAAACTCATGATGCCTCCGAAAATGTTTGGTCCAATAGCCGAGTTAGATACGACTGTGCCCGCCAAATAGTTTCGCGCCGCGCTACTCTATCACCGTCCGGCGCTATTTCGCGCCGATTGAATGAAATCGGCGATGTTTTTCGCCGGCTGGAACGTGCGGTCGGCGGAATGGAAATCGGCCCGCGACGAATTGCCGGCGATGGCAGCAATTTCGTGGCGCGCGCCTTTCCCGCGAGCGGTTGATCGGCCACGCGCTGCCCACGCCCGGCAGCGGCGAGCCGAAAGCGAGCGCCGCAACAAGGAGAGGGCGAAACGATTTAGCGATGCGGCTGGAACCGTTCATGGCGTCTCCCGAATGGTTCTTTCTTGCAACGCGTTTGCATCGCCTGAAGTTCACCGGAAAACTCAATTTCTTGGACGTATTTGCGGCGCATTTGGAGGCCGCGACCGCCGGATTTTTCAATCCAGCGCGAGAAATTCCTCGAGCAAAAGCCGCGCCAGCCGCTGGGAATCGTGCCGAATGACGCCATGTTCTTCCAGCAGCGAATCGAGAATCACGCGCACACCGTGTTTCCGCAAAACCGGCAAGTCGACAATAACGCGCTCCGCGCCTTGTTTCAGATAGCGCCGCGCGACTTCCGGCGAAACATTTTTCCGGTTCGCGACGACGAAATCGACCACGCGGCCGCGAACGTGGCGCTCGATCGCGGTGAGATGTTGCGAAAGCGCGTAGCCGTTGGTTTCGCCCGGTTGCGTCATCAAATTTGCGATGTAAACGCGCGGTGCTTTCGAGCGCGCGATCGCATGCGCGATTTCGGGAATCAGGAGATTCGGCAAAATGCTGGTGTAGAGCGAACCCGGACCGATCAAGATCAGATCCGCATAACGAATCGCTTCGATCGCTTCGCGCACCGGACGCACGCGGCGCGGATTCAGATGCAGGCGTCGAATCGCGGCGCGGCTCGCCGTAATCCTGGTTTCGCCGTGCACGCGCTTGCCGTTTTCGAGCACGGCCTCCAGGGTGACGTTGGCGACGGTGGAAGGGAAAATGCGGCCGCGAATCGCGAGTACCTTGCTCGATACTCGTACCGCTTCCGTAAAGTCTCCGGTCACGTGCGTGAGCGCCGCCAAAAAAAGATTTCCAAAATTGTGGCCGGTGAGCCCGCGCCCGGCGTGAAATCGATACTGAAATAATCTGCTCAACAACGCTTCGTCCGACGCGAGCGCGACCATGCAATTGCGGATATCGCCCGGCGGCAAAATTCGGTTTTCGCGGCGCAGCCGGCCGGAACTGCCGCCGTCGTCGGTGACGGTGACGATCGCGGCGAGATCGGTGATGGGACGGTTGGCGGTGGGAGTCGGATCGTTGCGCGGCACGACATGATGCTTCAGTCCGCGGAGAAGCGAGGAAAGACCGGTGCCGCCGCCGAGAGCGACGACGCGGAGACCGCGATGCTGCTTTTTATTTTTCGAGAGCGCACTCACAAAAATTCCCGCGAATGGAAAAGCGTCCTGGTTCAATGGAAGCGAATGGAAACGAGACGAGCCGATTTTTTCCGACGAGCGAAAGTTTTTCGATCAGAGCCCGATGCCGTCCTTTTCCGGATACAGGAGTTCCGTGAAACGCGGATCTTCCTGCAGAAACGCGAAATCCTCGTCGTTGCGCGCGTGATAGCGATTGGCGGAGCGAAGATCGATGGCGATTTTTAAATTCGCGAGGGCGGCATCGGCTTCGCCGGTGAGGCAATCGAGCGCGGCGACGGCGTAAACGATGTGATCGGCTTTGGGCGCGAGCTTGCGCGCTTTGTCGAGACTTTCGCGCGCTTCATCCCAACGGCCGAGATTCATCATGGCCACGCCGCGCTGATAATGCTCTTCGGCGTTGCGCGGATTTTGTTCGGAGGTGGGCTTCATGCGCTGCTCGGCGATTTTGATGTGCATGCGCGCGCGATCGGCGAGTTCTTTGCTGGGGCCTTCGAGAACTTTTTCGAGTTCCTGTTTGGCTTTGGCGTATTTCTGCTGATGGAAGAGCGCCAAAGCTTCGTCATAGGTTTTCATTTGGGCCTGGACGAGGGGATTGACGAGTTCCACGCCGCCGCGCTGGGGCGGATGAGGTGGAGTTAAGCCTTTTCTTTTCTTCATTTTCGATGACTTGGCCGCACTGGAGGAGCGGGAAGATGATTTTTTCACTTTCGCCATGGCGCGAATGCTAGCAGAGGCGAAATGCGGCGTCAATGCGGGGAACGAGTGTGGTGGAGTGGACGGAGGCGGTGAGAAGGGAGAGATTCGGGCCGGGGCAGGGTGCAGTTCCAGTTTGGGAGAAGTTGGGGGAAGCCTTGTGCGTTTTCGTAAGTGTTGCAAACAAAGGAGTTAGAGGCGCGGAAGCGGGGAGCGCGCGGCGAATATAGGCAATCCAGATGGTTATCAAAAGAAAGGGGTTAAGGGAGAGGCAATACGGATCGTTGTCAAAACAAAGGGGATAGCCAGATGGGGAAGAAGGCGAGGCGGCGGGTTGGAGCGACGCGAACACACGGCATGGTAGCATGGAATGTTGCTGAAGTCAATAAGATAATTGATCAGGTAATTCGAATGGCTGTGGAAATTTGTTCGAACGGAAAGAAAAGGCAAAGGAAAGAGCCCACCCTCCACAAAATTCAAAAGGCGCAAAGGTGTCGGCCCGCACGTAGGTCGTTTTCATGTATTCTTACCTATAAACTCTCAGCAGCCTCCATGCGACTACTGCGCTAAGGATTGCGCCACCAATCAATTCCATAATTTGGTCCTTTTGAAGGAGCAGGAGCCCAATCGCAAAACGGCTTCCGACAATAGTAAACGCAACCCCGTAGATCAATCGGCGCCGAGGAAAAAGTAAACCAATGGCTAAGATCGCGATGACTATAATGGCCTTTGAGAGGGTCCACCCACTTTGAGGGCCAGATGAATACGCCAGCGCCGCCATCAACGCTAGTCCTACAACGACTGCGAAAACGATGTCTAGGTCGCCGTATCGGGACTCGCCAGAATTCGAGTTCATCTAACTTAGGTCAGCTGCCTGTAATAGAAGAGCGTTGCTGCTTCCCACACAGATAGTATGCTTTAGCGTAAGCGCCAATATCAAACCCCAATTTAAAAGCGCTAAAAAAGGCTAGGCCCTTCGAAGCGGCTTTGAAGCCCGCGAATTCTGAGACCTTTAGAGCTTGCCCCCAGAAAGTCGGATTGCCAAATGCGTCTATGTGGGCCGTCCCGGGTAGTATTACTCGGCCGGTATCGATACCACCTATTCCGTTCTTGATTTCATTTACTAAAGATGTTTTTTGAGGGCCGCTAATCGCTTGTGAGCCCAAAGCGTCTAGTTGATCGTTACCAGTAACTAGATTCGATATTGAAGATATGTCGTTCCCAAGAAGTGCTTGACCCAAAAAACTGGAGTCTGGTACGCCAAGCACTGATGCAAGAGAGGCTGCGTTGGCTGCAGCGCACTGCGCTCTTGACCGTGTTGCAGCTGTCGATGGACCGCCTGCGCCGCTGGTATTGCCGCCACCGCTGCCGCTTCCTGCGCTGAAGACAGTGGATGTGATGGTGTCGGCCTGGGCGAGCACATCAACATAGATGAAAAACCCGGGGACGACCAAAGGCTCTCCCCCGCCGCCGTTGCCACTGGCGCTCAGAAATCCAAAACCAAAGGCGGAATTGATAAAACTAGCGGCAGTTGCATCTAGAAACCCACTCCCGCCTAACGATGAACCACCATCACCGGAAGTATCGTCTCCGCCGGTAAAGTGGCAATCGCCATTGAAGGTCTCCAGCGCGCCAAAGTCATCTGCGTGACATTCGCGCAGTCCGAGCGGATCGATTAGGTTTGTGGGATTGTTTAGAGTATAAGCGTATGCGTTGTGGGGTTGGAGGCTGCCGACTGCACCGCCGAGAGGGTCGGTGGAGAGGAAGCGGGCGAGGCGGGAGGAGTAGTAGCGGGCGAAGGCGTAGTCGAGGCCGGTTTCGGAGTCGCGCTCGTAGCCGGTGAATTTGTAATTGGTGGGGCAGGGTGTGGTTTGGAGACGCGACATCTGGGCAGTGGTGAAGAGTTCCTGGCCGTAGGGAGTGTAGTCTTGGTCGAAGCAGAGGAGGCCGGGAGTTTGCGATGAGCCGTCGGCGTTCTGGCCGCTGCCAGTGGTGATGGTGCGCGTGGAGCCGATCAGATCGGCGAAATAATAGAAGATGCTGACATTGGGAGTGGGGCCGCTTGAAACGTTGACGCGGGAAGCGATGCGACGGCCAGTGAAGAATACGTATTCGGAATAGGCAGTATTGGTGACGCTGCCGGTGCCGTCGGTTTCGGCGAGAGAATCGCCAGAGATGGAACGCCAATAGAGTTTGGTGACGGTTCCGCCGGAGCAGTTGCTGCCGGTGCCGCCTTGAATTTTTGCGACACGTAGGCCGTTGCCGTCATATACATAGCAATACGGCCCACCGGATGGAGTCGCTTTGATGAGGTGGCCTTCGTCGTCGAAGGTGTAGGTGACGCCGGTCTGGCCGTCGCCGGTCATATTACCTACTGCGTCGTAAGAGAACGAAGTGCCTGTTACGTGATTGTTGGCGTCGACGGTAAGGCTGAATGCGGGAGAAGAACATTTTGAAGCCGCAGTGGTAACGAGGTTCGCCACCACGTCCGGCGTAAAGTTCTGACCCCAGCAATCGGTTCCGCTGGTGGCTTGCGATGCGGGAGTGGCGTTCGTGGGCCTGCCGCAAACGAAGATCGCGCTGCAAGGGACGGCTTGCACCGATGCGTTGCAGACAAATTGTGTGGACGCGGCGACGGACCCGACGATCCAGAGCAACATCATCGCGCAACAAAACAAGCTCAATAACAAGGGAAAGTACGTGCAGTATTGGCCGATTATTTCGATTGGATTTGGCTACCGCTTTTGAGGGGTGATGCAGCGGAAGTGGCGCAGAAATGACCGCACGAACGAAGCACGCTGAGTAAGGATAGATGTAGCGCCACAAACGAAGGAGTACAAAAACGCCGCGCGCGAGCTGCAACAAACTTAGCGATTAAGACAAAGACGTCCGATGAAGTGCTAGCAACTGCCCTGGCTTCGGTTACCGTTTAATAAGAAACGGTTGCCGGCTCGCATAGCAAACCTCCTTTGTAATGCGACCGCAACAAAATATACCTGGCGGCGAACTGTTCTCCGGTCGATCGCAGAAGGCCAAAGGAGAGATTGAGATGCTAGCGAGCGGGTGGAGAATGAAACGAGAGCGGGGATACCAGACTCGAGTTGCATTGTTCCTGGTGTTGTGCGGCATTTTTGGAACGTTACGGGCGTCGAGTCAAGATTCGCCGCCGAGGACTCAGATCGCTGCCTATAACGATTTGGGGCGATTGTCCGCAGGCCCGGGACACTTGATTAACGCTTCGACGGACATGCGGAGCCTGAGCGGAGCCGATGTGATATGGCTCGTGACGCATCCGGAGCAGGTGCACATCGAACGGCCGTCAAAGGCCGAAGAAAAAGGAAACAAGTGGTACAAGCTGGATTGGGCGGCGCTGGACATCTGCAACGGAGAACGGGAGCCCGATTCGACCGTAATCCAGACCGGCTATCAGGGAGCGTGCATCCGAGTGGCCGACCACTACGAATATACGGTTGCGAACCGCAATCTGGTTCCGAGTAATCCCGCCAACACGAAACGTTTCGAGGCGCTTATCCGCTATTGCTATTGGGCGACGAAAAGCAACTCCACGGACATTGCGTGCGGCCGATTGGCCGAGGCACTTATGGACATCGGCAACTTCAGCGCGGGAAAAGCCGTGCTGAAATACGCGCCCGGCTGCCACACGACGCGCCTGGATGGCGAGCCAAGCAGTGGCTGCTTCTTGATTGCCTTCGGAGCCGAACAGATCAAGACGCAAAATGGCGCCGAGCTTGTGAAGATGGGGAGAGAATTCCCCGAGCAATTAGTAGCCGGACTAGCGACCATCACGCCAGCGGACTTGTTGTTCATCGCGGAGCCTGCTTGCAACCTGGATCTGGACGCCCGCGCTTGCTCGTACACGAAGAGCCACGGAGGGCGGGTGCAATTCAATGACGAGCAATTGAGGGAGATCGCCGATCGAGATAGCAATTACCTCAACTGGCTGCAAGGATGGGTTCAGCAACGCAACCAAGAGCGTGAGCGGCGCGCTGTGGCACAGCAACAGGAGTTTGAGAATCGAATGAATGTGCTGAACGGACTTGCGAACCAGACGAACTCGGCCGTGCTAGACGCTGGTAACCAGCAAGGAGCGGCGATTCGTGCGATCGGCGACGACAACGCGGCGGCGCAGCAACAGGCGGCGGAGGCGCGGCTTGCGGCACAGAAAGCGGCGCAGGATGCGGCGCAGCAGCGCGCGGCGGCACAACAGGCGGCGCAGCAGTCGCAGCAAACGAGCGAGCAGAAAAGTTCTTCCGGGGGAAACAATCGTCCCACGTTGAACGGCAATTCGTCGGGAAGCGCGGGGAATGGTTCTGCCGGAGGCAGCGACGCCATTTATTTTGCGCCGATCACGCAGAACTGCATTCGCGAGTTCTGGGACCCGCAACATTACAACTGGCTATCGTTTGAGAACGACTGCGGGCAGGCCATTCACCTTACGTTTATTGCCAAGAGCCCCAACGACCACTTCGGCGCCGCGGCCACGGACTTGGCCGCGGGGCAAGCGACGAACACCGGTTGGTCGAAGGCCGATGTGGACGCCAAGGGCAACTTCGCCATGTTTATATGTCCCGCTGGTTCGGTGGCGGTGGATGCCAGCACGGATCAAGCGATCACCAGCCCCAACGCGAATTACCACTGTAAGAAGCAGTAGACGCGGCGCTTCGGACGACGTCTTTCGCCGCACCCTGACAAGTGTGCCCCTGCGCCGAAGGGAAGCGGAGCGGGCAGGAGCACTGATCTACGGAACCGGCACGCCCGGGAAAATTGTAAACGTGCGGACCAAGGTCTCGCTCCTACGCAAAAACAAAAAGAAAAAAACGAATCGTAAACTTCGCGACTACATTGTGAGGTCGCGGCGCGATGAGGCGTAAAGCGGCGGCGGCACGGCGAGACGCGCGCGGAGAATGGCGGATTCGGCGGCGGTGAAGAGGAGCTGATGGCGGAAGTCTGTTTGAAGGGCGGAAGCGTACCAGATGGGTTGCATGAGGCCGGAGGAGGAGTGGGAGTTGGTGCCGAGGAGGAGATGGCCGACTTCGTGGGCGATGACGAGGCCGAGCATTTCGCCGGAGCACGGTTGCGCGTGCACGCGATGGGCGGAGAGATTGTTGTAATAAACGTTTGCGTAGACGCCGGAGCCGGATTCGTCAAGGAAGGCCTGGCCGAAGATATCGGCGTGGATGGAGCGGCCGCGCGCGAGGATGCGGACGGAAAGTTGACGCGGCCAGGCGAGGGCGGAGCAGGGCGTGGCGGGCGGCGAAAAGTCGGCTGGGTCCGGATGGCCGCAGTCGATCCAATCGAGTTCGATTCCCGATTGAGCGAAGACGAACGTGGCGCGGGCGGCGGCAATGGCGAGTGTGTCGGAGGGAACGGCGGCATCGTTGAAAACGGAGAGTCGGACGCGGGCGAAGACGGTATGTGGCGTACGGGCGGCGGCGCTGCCACCGAAGAGCAATACGAAAAACAGCGCCGTGGATGCGACACGAGAGCGAGCAAACATGACGGGCCTCCGGAAACCCGAAAAAAGCGGCGGGCTTCGCGGCTCAGGCTGGCGCGTGTGATGGGGTACCTCAAGGCACGGGAAGTGAGCGGAGAGCGAAATGGATGTAACTTGTTAAGTGGTTCAGGGAGCGAGGGTTAAAACAACAAATTACGGAGAATTTAGAAATCGAGATCAAACTTTATACGATGGGCTTCGTATAAGTGATCAAGGTGACCCATGGCGACTGAACCTGAAGCGAACAACATGGTGCGATTTGGAAAGTTTGAGTTTCACCGGGGATCGATGGAGCTGCGGCGGAATGGGATTCGGGTGAAGCTGCAGGACCAGCCGGGACAAATTTTGTCGGCGCTGCTGGAGGCGCCGGGTGATTTGGTTACGAGGGAGGAATTGCGGAAGCGGTTGTGGGCGGCGGACACGTTTGTGGATTTTGACCACAGCCTGAATACGGCGATCAAGCGGCTGCGGGACACGCTGGGAGATTCGGCGGACAATCCGGTATTTATTGAGACGCTTTCGCGGCGGGGCTACCGGTTTATGGCGCCCGTCGAGGAGCTGAACAACGGGCAAAGGAACGGCGAAGGAGTTGGTTTACGGAACGGGGAAGGATTGCCGCGGAGTAACGGAAATGGAAATTTGCGGCAGGGATTTCTGGCAAGGGTGGCGACGGGAGACGCGAGCAATCGGAGCGCGAGGGTTGTGTGGTGGGGTATTGCGGGATTTTTGATCACGGCGGGAGCGGTTTCCGCCGGCTGGCACGCGGGACACCGGTCGGTGCGGGCGGTGCAGGCGCGCGAAATCCGGCTGACGACAAATTCGCCGGACGCGCCGGTGGAAGGCGGCGCGATTTCGCCGGATGGGCGAATGCTGATTTACGCGGACAAGCTGGGATTGCACGTGAAGGACACGTCGAGCGGAGAGATTCACCATGTGAAGCTGCCGACGGAATTTAGCGTCACGTCGGCGAGCTGGTTTCCGGATCAGAACCACATTCTGGCGTCGGCGGTGGCGAGCGCGAACGAACGTTCGGGGCTCTGGAAGATTTCGCTGCTGGGAGGCGCGCCGCAAAAGCTGGCGGAGGAGGGCGAAGCGGCACGAGTATCGCCGGACGGAAAGAAAATATCGTTTTTGCGGGGCGAGTATCCGCGGCGGGAAATCTGGACGATGAATGTGGATGGCAGCGAAGTGCACAAAGAAGTGGACGCGAGCGGATCGATTTACGGAAAGCCGGCGTGGTCGCCGGACAGCCGGATTCTGGCGTTCGTGTGCGTGATTTATTTTCCAACCTGGAATGACGAAGACGTGGAAATCGAAACGCACGTGATCGGGAGCGGAAAGAATCAGATTGTGTTGAAGGACAGGCAACTGAATAGCGGACTGACGTGGCTGGCGGACGGAAGGATCTTTTTCACGATGGCCGAGTCCGCGCCGGCACAGGGAGATTCGAACGTGTGGGCGATGCCGCTGGACGCGAAGACCGGGCTTGCGAGCGGAGAGCGCGTACGGATTACGAATGGGCCCGATCAGAAGCCGGTGATGGATGCTTCGGCGGACGGGAAGAAGATTTTGTTTTTGCGGACGAATATCCAGCCGGCGGTGTATGTGTCCGAGATCGACAAAAAAACCAAGAAGGTGGGATGGCCGGAACGCTTGACGCTGGACGACCGGAAGAATTTGCCGTTCGAATGGACGCCGGACGGGAATTCGGTATTTTATACTTCGAACCGCGAGGGGATGTTTCATCTCTATAAGCAGGCGGTTGGAAATGGAACGCCGGAATTGCTGGACACGGGCGGGAACGAGCCGGTCACTGTGCGACTGAACCCGGAGAGGACGAAGGTGTTGTACACGGCATTGAAAGAGCGCGGCGCCGGGGAACATGCGAATCCGCACGATGCGGTGGCTGAAAAAAGATTGGAGGCGAAGACGGCGGCAAGCGGAGGCGCAAACGCAGCGCCGGGATTGCAAATCTACCGGATTTTGCGCGCGGGGCTGAATGGCGGAGAATCGCAACCGGTGCTGGAATGGCCGGAAATAAATAATTTTCAGTGCGCGAGGCTGCCTTCGCGCGAGTGCATTTTCAGCAGTTTTGCGAATGAGGGGCTGGAATTTTATGAATTCAGCGCGGAGACCGGGGAAAACAGCCTGCTCTTCAAGATTTCCGACCCGCAATGGTGGCTTTACAACTGGACGCTGTCTCCGGACGGAGAACAATTGGCGCTGGCGAAGAATCTGCGCGCGCAGGATGAAGCGGAGATTCAAGTGATGTCTTTGCGCGGCGGTTCGACGCGGAAGATTGCGTTGAAAGAGTGGCGGAGAGTGCGATCGATTGACTGGGCGGCAGATGGAAAAAGCATTTGGACTTGCGCCTCGCCGAGGGAAGGCGAAGAAGCGATCGTCAACGTGGATTTGCAAGGACGCGTGAAGCCGGCGGTGAAAGAGCCGAGTCCGTACATCGGATGGGCGATTCCGTCGCAAGATGGAAAGCGATTGGCGATTTGGGAAGCGAGCGGGGCATCGAATATGTGGATGCTGGAGAATTTCTGAACGCGAGAGCTCAAGACTTCTTCGCGGACGTACGGAAGTCGACGGTACGAGTAATGCCCTTTCCCTCCGTGACGTGATAAAGCTGGTTGGGCTTCAGGTCTTTCAGGGAATCGAGCTGGCCGCTGGGCCAGCGGATTTCGAGCAGGTCCACCTTTTGCGCTTCGCCGAGGCCGAAGTGGACGCGCAGATCGTTTTGCGAATAGTAGCCGCCGCCGCTGCGGACTTCGTCGATCTGACGATGCGGTTTTTCCTGGCCGGAAATTTTGGTGACGCAGGCGATGCGCGCGCCGATGCCGCTGCGGTTGGATTTCGCGCCGATCGCGCGGATTTTGATCCAGTTGTTTTTGCCGGCTGAATCGCAGCGGATTAATTGCGGCGGGGCGTTGACGCAGTTGACGACGAAGTCGAGGTCGCCATCGTTGTCGAAATCGCCGAAAGCGCAGCCGCGGGCGGGAGCGGGAGCGGAAATTCCGGGGCCGGCGCCGAGCGAGACGTCTTCGAAATGGCCGTTGCGCAGATTGCGATAGAGAAGTTTGCGCTGCGGATAACCGGCTTCGGTCGAGAGCTGCTCGACTTCGGGGTAGACGTGGCCGTTGCAAATTAAAATGTCGGGCCAGCCGTCGTTGTCGAAATCGAAAAAGCCGCAGCCCCAGCCGAGATATTGCGTGTGTTTGCCGAGACCGGCCTCGAACGTGGTGTCTTCGAAGGCGGCCGCGCCGAGATTGCGATAGAGGGACGGAGTGTCGCCGGCGAAATTTGTTTTGACGACGTCGAGGTTGCCGTCCATGTCGTAATCGGCGGCGGAAACGCCCATGCCGGCCTGCGGTTTGCCGTCGGCGCTGAGGGCGCAGCCGGCTTCGAGGGCGATATCGGTGAATTTTCCGTTGTGCTTATTCTGATAGAGCGCGCTGGCGGTGGAGTCGTTTGCAACGTAAATGTCGGGCCAGCCGTCGTTGTCAAAATCGGCGGTGAGGACGCCGAGGCCGTACGTGCCGTTGGCGCTGAAGATGCCCGCCGATTCGGAAACGTCGGTGAAGGTGCCGTCGCCGTTGTTGTGAAAGAGAATATTTTTTCCGCCGATGAGGCCGGGCGGGCCGCAAGCGACCAATACGCCTTTATATAAGCAGGGGCCGGATTCCGGGACGGGCGCGGTGGCGAGATCCATGTCGATGTAATTGGCGACGAAGAGATCGAGTTTGCCGTCGCGATCGTAATCGAGGAAGGCGCAGCCGGAGTTCCAGCGTTTGCCGTTTGTCGCAACGCCGGCTTTTTCGGCGACTTCGGTGAACGTGCCGTTGCCATTGTTGTGAAAGAGAAGATTTTTGCCGAAGTAGCTGACAAAGAGATCGTCGAAGCCATCGTTGTCGTAGTCGCCGACGCAGCAGCCCTGGCCCCAGCCAGAATGGGCGACGCCGGCGGCGACGGAAACGTCGGTGAACGTGCCGTCGCGATTATTTTTGAAGAGGCGGGAGACGGGTTCCTGGCCTTTCGGAAAACCTTCGAGGCGCGACCCGTTGACGAGAAAGATGTCGAGCCAGTCGTCGTGGTCGTAATCGTAAAAGGCGACGCCGCAACCGGTGGTTTCGAGAAGATATTTGTTTTTGTGTTCGCCGCCGTAGATGGTTTTTGCGTGGAGGCCGGATTGTTTGGCGACATCGAGAAAGGTTACGCCGAGGGCAGCAGATTCCGCCGGCGCATCGGGAGAAGCGGCTCGAGCGTTGGGCGAGCGAGCGAGGGAAAAAACGTCTTCGAGCGAAAGAACCAGAGCGGAGCGGCTGAGCGACTTCAAGAATCCGCGGCGTGACGAGAACAAGTTGACCCGTACCTTCCCAGGAGAGCGCGTGCTAAACTCTGGCCGTTTCTTTTATAGACAGGGCTGCAGGCGTTTGCAAGTTCTGATGCGGTGCCGAGGCAAGACGATGGCTGATTCTCGCGGTACTTCCCTTTTACACATTGGCCGCAAATTCTTGGTGGCAACGGCGATCGTTGCCGCGAGTGTCTTTGCAAATTACGCGAATGCGCAGAATGCGATGCGTTCGGGCGATGGCGGATTGTCGATTGAGCGGCCGGTGCGAAGCTGGGAATTTCTGTGCACGGTTGGAAAAAAGGCCGGCATTTTTGGGAATGAGTCCGGGCGCGTGGAGGCGTGGGTTTATCCGCTGAAGGTGCTGCGCGATTTCCACGTGACGATTCATCACGACGGAAAAGTGATTCCGGCGGAAACGCTGGTGCGGACGATTGAGGCGCGGCCGGAAGCGACGACGCTCGTGTATGCCGGCGACACGTTTTCGATTCGCGAGACTTTTTTTGCGCCGGTGGAAGAGCCGGGAGCGGTGATCCGGTTTGAAGTGGAAACGGAGCAACCGCTGGAGATCGAGATCGGATTTCACCGCGATCTGGCTTTGGAATGGCCGGCGGCGGTGGGCGGGACGTACGCGAACTGGAATGCGGCGCTGAATGCGTTTGGATTTGGCGAGGAAAGCAAAAAATTTGCGGCGGTGATCGGTTCGCCGACGGGCCACGAGCCGCTGCTGGAATACGAAGCGAACTATTCGAGCGCGCACGAAGAATCGATGAAGCTGGGCGTGACGGCGAAGGGACGAGAGACAAAAATTGTTGCGATTGCGGGATCGATTCACGGGCAGGCGGAAGCGGAGGCGACGTACAAGAAATTGATCTCGTCGTACGAGGCGCTGCGGAAGGAATCGGCTTCTTATTACGCGGAGTATTTGAAAAAGACGGTGAGTGTGGAGCTGCCGGACGCGCAACTGCAAGAAGCATATGACTGGTCGCGAATCAGTCTGGTGCAGGGACTTGTTGTGAATCCGACGATGGGAACGGGTTTGGTGGCGGGATACAGAACATCGGGCGAAAGCCAGCGGCCGGGGTTCGCGTGGTTTTTTGGACGGGATGCTTTCTGGTCCACGCTGGCGCTGAACAGCGAAGGAGACTTTACGAATGCGCGGACGGCGCTCGCGTTTGTGGCGCAATTTCAACGCGCGGATGGAAAGATGCCGCACGAGATTGCGCAGGGCGCGAGCTTTGTAAACTGGTTCGAGGATTATCCGTATGGATTCGCATCGGCGGATGCGACGCCGCTCTACATTATTGCGATGAACGATTATGTGCAGGCGAGCGGAGACGCGGCGTTCGCAAAGGAAAAGTGGGCGAGCCTGCAAAAAGCGTACGAGTTTCTGAAGTCCACGTACGATTCGCGCGGTCTGCCGCAGAATTTTGGAATTGGGCACGGATGGGTGGAAGGCGGACCGTTGCTGCCCGTGAAAAGCGAATTCTACCAAAGCGGACTGGGGGCGGAGGCGGTGCGGTCGCTTGCGAATCTGGCGAAGCAGACCGGCCAAAGCGAGTTAAGCGAGAGTTTGCGAAGAGAAGCGGAGAAGCAATTGGCGCTTGTGGATCGGAGCTTCTGGATGGAAGAGAAGAAGCGATTTGCATTTGCGATTGGCAAGGACGACAAACAAATCGACGAGGTAAACATTCTAGCGACGGCGCCGATGTGGTTCGGTTCGACGACGGACTCGCTTGCTTCGCGCATGGAAGACAATTTGCGGCAGCTTACGAATTTCGATCTGCAGACGGATTGGGGGCCGCGGATTATCTCGAACCAATCGGCGGTTTACAGCGGCGGGGGCTATCACTACGGTTCCGTCTGGCCGTTGTTCACGGGATGGGCGTCGGTGGCCGAATACCGGCACCATCAGGAATTTTCGGCGTATCAAAATTTGCGGGCGAATGCGCTGCTGGCGCTCGACGGATCGCCGGGACACGTGACGGAAGTATTGTCCGGCGATTATTACCAGCCGCTATCGACGGCTTCGCCGCATCAGATCTGGTCGGCGGCGATGGTGATCAGCCCGGTGTTGCGAGGAATGTTTGGATTGGAACGCGACGTTCCGAACAAGACGCTGACGTTTACACCGCACGCGCCTGCGAATTGGGCGGACTACAAGATTGAAAATATTCAGGTGGGCAAGAGCTCGATTTCAATCGCGTACCACAAGGCTCCCGGCGAAATCGGCCTTGAAATTGTGCGCACGGGCGACGAATGCACGTTTGAATTTGCGCCAGAGCTGGCGGGGCCGGCGATAGAGGTGCGCGCGGAGGTGAACGGCCGGCCGGCGCCGGTGGACTTCAAATTTAATCCGGAGCACCACCACATCGAATTGAAGTTTGCGTTGCAGGAAGGAAAAAACGCGGTTCGGCTGCGAGTGAAGAACGATTTCGGGCTGGCGTACGATTTCAGGCTGCCGGAACTTGGCAGAAAAAGTTCCGACCTTCGTGTGGTAGGCCAGACGAGCGATCAGTATTCATCGACGCTGACGCTCGCGGGACTGGCCGGGAAAACTTACGCGATGGAAGTGTGGAACGCCGAAGTCATCGCTTCGACAGAGGGGGCCGAGCTGGTAAAACAGGCGGGCGGGGCAACTCAATTGCGAATACATTTTGAAACGAATCCGGAACAAGAGTACGCGCGCAAACAGATAACGCTACATTTTCGGCAGCCCAAAGTGGGCGGGAAAGCGAAATTGAAAGAATAATCGAGTCAGGCGATGCCGAGCTTTTTTTGCATTTGTTCGAGCGAGACGCCTTTTGTCTCCGGATAAACGAAGAGTACGACCAGGAACTGCACCACCGTCATGACGGAAAAGAACACGAACGGATAACCGCCGGATTTTGCCGCGAGAGGCGGAAAGCCCAGCGAAATAATTCCGGCCATGAGCCAGTGAGAAAAACTGCCGAGGCTTTGGCCTTTTGCGCGGATGCGGTTGGGGAACACTTCGCCGATGTAGACCCAGATGACCGCGCCCTGGGAAAACGCGAAAAAGGCGATGTAGGCGACGAGGAGCCAGACAAGATATTCCTTGTGCTGGTGCGTGAGGAAGATCGCGGCGACTCCGGCGAGGCAAGAAGCGGTGCCGACCGCGCCGATGAGCAGGAGTTTCTTTCGGCCGACTCTGTCGATGAGAGTCATCGCAATCATTGTGAAAACCAGATTGGTGGCGCCGATGGCGACGGATTGCAAGTCCGAAGAGACTTTGCTGAAGCCGGCATCGGTGAAAATCGGATTCAGGTAATAAAGGATGGCGTTGATGCCGGCAAGCTGGTTGAACATGCCGATGGTGACGGCAAGAAAAACCGGCAGACGGTACTGATGGTTCCACAAAGAATCGTGTTGATGGTGCTCGGCGTCGATCGAATAGACTATCTCCTGGAGTTCTGCTTCGTAATCTTGTTCACCGATGAGGCGGAGAACTTCGCGCGCTTCGTCGATGCGGCCTTTTTTGGCGAGCCAGCGCGGACTGCGAGGAATGCCGAAAAGCATAAAGAGAAAGAAAACCGCGGGGAGGGCTGAGATGCCGAGCTTCCAGCGCCATTCCGTGGCACCCAGCTGAAGCGTGCCAATGGCGTAGTTGGAGAGATAGGCAAGAAGAATGCCGAAGACCACGTTGAATTGAAAAAAACCGACGAGGCGACCGCGCCATTTTGCCGGCGAGATTTCCGCAATGTACATGGGGCCGAGGACGGATGAACCGCCGATGCCGAGACCGCCGATGAAGCGGAAAAGGACGAGCGCGGTCCAGTTCCACGCAAAAGCGCAGCCGACGGCGGAAATGACGTAGAGGACAGCCATGCAACGCAGGCTGTCGCGTCGTCCGATCGAGTCGCCGGGAATTCCGGCGGTGAGAGAGCCAATGATCGTGCCGATGAGCGCGCTGGTGACGGTAACACCGAGCGCCCACGGCGTAAGGTGATAAAGCTCGATGAGAGATTGCTCCGCGCCGGAAATAACGACGGTATCGAAACCGAAAAGAAGTCCACCCAGAGCTGCGACGATCGTGCTTTTCAGAAGTGCGGAATTCAACATGGATGCACCTGTGCGGACGAGGCCAAATGCGAACTGGCGAAACGAATCCGCTGCGATTCAAATGAACTCGTGTGTCGCGGGAATTATATTGGATTCCACCGTGGAGAGAAACTTTTTTGCGCTGGCAAGGGCGAGGTGAATGCCGCAGCGACGATGTAAAGAGTGAGTTTCAAGTGGCCGTTGCCGCGAATCGATGCGTCGGCGGAATCGCCGCCGCCGCCATTATTAGGATGAAGGCTGGTTTATTCCGGCAAATTTCGGCGGAAACAAGCTTCATTGAAGCGAATCGGTTGCTGCATGCGAAACGCGGATGGTGAAACGTGGAAATCATGCGTCGCGACTGAGGAGTCCATTCGGATTCCGGCCAAGCAGGAGCTTCAAAGACAAAATCTTTTCGGCGTCTTGCACACGTGCGCCTTTTGCACGGATCGCACTCAACAATCGAATGAGAAGGAATTGGTGGGCCCGCCAGGATTTGAACCTGGGACCAACGGATTATGAGTCCGCTGCTCTAACCGCTGAGCTACAGGCCCGCCGCGTGTTAACGTCCTGATTTTATAATGATTTGGGGCGATTGCGCGGAACATTTGAAATTCGCCAAAGAGGCAATTGTAGTGAAAACGTAGTACTTTCGCCGGTTCGGACGCCAACTTCTCAACCGCGCTTGGCCGATTATGCGCGAATCCGAAAAGTTCAAATTGCAAAAAGGTGAAGTCAGAAGTCATTGAAAAGAAATAACAAAGAAGTGGCGCGCCTCTGCGGACGATTTCAGAACACCGAAGGGCGCCCGGCCCGTGCCACCATCCGCGAGCAATTCATTTCTTGCCGAAAAATGAATAAGCCGCAGCGTGGGCAAGGCGACAATACGAGGAAGACCGGCTGGGAACCTATAAACTAGAGGATCGGTTGAGCGACTTACTCAGGACAGCGCCAACCGAAACCCTCGAATGAACGTCAGGAGATTTAAGCGTCGCACGACTACGTGCGCGAAAAATTGGGCCAGATCACGTCGCTCGGACTAAACAGAAGATCGAAACCCCAAGACCCAGGTTCCTAACACCGGAACCAGGTGCACTGAGATTTCTTCGGAGAACCGTGGCCTTGTCTTCAAACGCCATCGAGTCCGAAAAGAACAGTTTTCGAATCTTTCCCGTATTCCCACGGGTAAGAGCGAGTTCTGCGCCCGCGGCTATCGTAAGCAAACGAACTCGTCGTGCTGCCGATTTGGACGACCAACCTGCCTACGGTTGCTTTGGCAGCGTAAACGTAACGCTCAAATCGGCTTCATTCTCTTGGGCATTCTTGTCCGTGGAAAGGTTAACGTAAATCTCGATGCCTCGTAGCGGATACAAGTAAGTCCTAGCTCGCACAGTGTCTTCTTTTCGGCCGGACTCAGGTCCAAACAATTCGAGCCGCAATGCATTCGAATATTTATGAAAGAAAATATACGTTTTTCCTCTAAACTTTTGCGTCACTGAGAACTTGCGAAGAGCTTGTGACGCTTCTTCCAAAGGCCGTCCCACGGCTATTGCATCAACGTGACCATCAGTATCGAAATGGAGATCAATACCGCTACACAAAACGTTTCCCTTGTCGCAGACACCACACCATCGCAAGCAATTCAAGGCGAGACTTTGCTTCGCGGCGGTATTGTCCGCATCTGCTTGACTCATGCCGAGAAAAAAACCGAGCACACGAACGTCTTTAGCGTTCCAGTTTCGATTTGCAAACGCATCCACGCTAGTTAGCTCAAGCCCAGACGGGCTCACTGCTTGCACACGTGAAACGCCGACTTGTCCTTGAGCCAAGGCCGCGGTGCTAACGAAAGCAAACGCAACGATCACGGCAAATTTAATTCTTCTCTTTATCTGTTGCATGGCACCCTCAATCGAAGAAACATCGGTGGTCCATCGAATTTTGTTCGTGGAGCCCAGGCGACGCCGTGATGTGTCGTCGCGCTAAGTAAGTCCCTATCGCCATTATCGGGATCATAGAAACCAACATGTTTCGGATACAAAACAATATCCCCTGGTCCCGCCTGCCCCGGATTGATGGGCATCAAACCGGATTGCTGATTCTGCATGCTGTTGGAACCCGCTTGAGCCGACTGATTTGGAAAACTTCCATTTATACTGTGCTGAACGGCATAACAAACAAGCCCAGAACAATCGAAATTGTCCGGCCCCTTACCACATCCGTCGGTACAGTATGGGGTGCCTTTGTGCCCCGCAGCTTCCGCAAGGACACGGCTTCGCTCCTCGGGACTAGCTGTTCGAAAGCCATCAGCGTCGCAATTGAACGTAGGTGGGCATGGTCGAGGCGGAGCCGAAGTTGGCTTCAACCAATCCAATAATCTGTCCAACAGGCTTGGACTTAGTCCGAGGGGATCGGAAAGGTTCGCTGGATTGTTGAAGCTATACTCGTAAAAATTGGTTCCGCCAGCAAGAAACTGTAGTTCGTCTTCGTTGAGGAATCGACCACTGTTCGAGTCGTAGTATCTGGCTCGGTAGTAATAAAGGCCGGTTTCGGTGTCCGATTCGCGCCCTGTGTATTGGAACGGATTCACCAAGCTACCGTTTGGCGTCGTCCTGCCGAACGAATCGAACTTGTAGCTCTGCGCCAATGCCCCGGCTCCGTTTGCGAGAGAAGTGACACTGCCCGAGCCATCGGCGTTGTAGTAGCTCGTGGTCGAACTGCGCAGCATCGCCAGAGGTTCATCAATGTTTAACCCCTGCGAGTAGCGCGCAACCACTGCGCCTGACGAATTTGTTTCTTCGACAAGGTTATCCCCGTCGTAGGCGAAGACACTGGTCCCCGCACCTGATACCTTTTTGATTCGGCGACCGAATGGGTCGTAAACAAACGATACCGTCCCGCCGCTTCCGGGAAGCGTTACACTCGTCAGGCGATTTTCGTAGTCCCAGGAATAATTGGTGGTGTTGCTAGAAGCAGTCTTGCTGGTGGTGTTGCCGTTGTAGTCGTATGTGAAGCTCGCGCCAGTCATGGCCGTCAGTTCGTTCGAACTGTTCGTCGTGTAAGAACTGACTCCGAGGGACGCCATGCGGTTGCCGACGGGATCGTAGCTGTAGCTCTCCGTCGTCGTGGCTCCCTGTGTGGCCGAGAGCAGCTGATAGATCGCGTAGTAACCGTAATTCGTCGTCACGGCCGTCCTCTGGTCGGTCTTGGCGGTTCGGTTGCCAGCATTGTCCAAAGTGTAGCTCGCGCCGTCGATGGTACTCCCGGACAGTTGGTGCAGCACGCTCGTCAGCCTGGACAAATTGTCATACGCGTAGTTTGTCGTCACGTTGTTTGGCCGCGTCATCTGTGTGCGGCGGCTTAGTGCGTCATAGGTGAAACCGAAACTGCCCGTCGTGAATGCCGACGGCGGCGTGAGCGTCTGCAAGCGATTCAGCGTGTCATAGGCGTACGTCGTCGAGCCGCTTTCCGGGTCCGTGAACCCCGTGCGATTCGACGCGGCGTCGTAGCTGTAGCTCGTGGTGAAATTCCTTCCAGTCAGGAAGCTGTAGCTCGTCGTTGTCCCCGTCAGCCGCCCCATTCCGTCGTACGCGAATTGGTACGTCCCGGTCGGATCGTTCACCTGCTGAATTCTTCCCACCAGGTCGTACACATAGTCCACTTCCGTCGAGTCCGGATACAGCTTCCGCGAAAGCCGGTTGATCCCGTCATAAACATACTGAATCGTGTTGCCATTTCGGTCGGTCTTGCTCGTCAAATTTCCCACTGCGTCATACGCATAGCTTTCCAGATGCGATGACGGGAAGTTCGTTTGCGTAACTCTCCCAAATGCGTCGTAGGTGAAGGCCGTCTCGTGACCGTTTGCATCCGTGATGCTCGTCAAATTGTTCTCTGTGTCGTAGCCGTACGTGGTGACGTTGTTCGCCGCGTCCGTAACCGTCAAAAGGCGGTCGGCGTCGTCGTAGCTGTAGCTGGTAGTTTTGCCGTTCTGGTCGGTCACTGAAGTTCTGCGCCCGCGGCTATCGTAAGCAAACGAACTCGTCGTGCTGTCAGGATAGGTAATTTGCGTGAGCCGGTTTCCAGTGTCGTAGGTAAACGTGGTCGTATGGCTCAGCGCGTCGGTAACCGAAGTCCGGTTGCCGCGAGAATCGTAAGCGTAACTCGTTACATTGCTTTGTGCATCCGTGATGCCGGGTGCCCCGACATTGGTTTGTTGAAATGGATTGACATGGCGCACGGGGAAAGGATATCAGTGCGTTACGTCCAAGAAAAGTTGAGAGAGGCGGAGGGTGCCCCGGGTTCCGGTGTTGGGAACCTGGGTCTTGGGGTGATCTTGGGGCGGTCTTGGATTTGCCTCGGATTCGTCACGCGTTCTCCATGCGCTCCGGGTTGGACTGGTTGCGATGCCGACGGGCCTAAAACGAATTTACGGTCGCGGCCATCTGCACTTCCTTACGTTTAGCTGCTACAAACGATTACCGCTCCTTAAAACCGCACGGTCAAGAGAAGTTTTCCTGCAAGAACTCTGCCGCTTGCGCGCGGAACTTGGTTTTCGTGTCACCCGTTACGTCGTGTTTCCCGAGAACGTGCATATGCTCATAAATGAACCGTGCGGCGAAGCTCCTTCGATCATCCTGCATTAACTGAAGCTGCGGATTGCGAAGCGCCTGCGCAAACGGCGCCGTCGCCTGTTTGCGGACCAGATTTCCCTGCCGTTCGAAGAATGCGAACAAGCGCCGCAACCATTCTGGCAGCCGCGTTTTCATGACTTCAATGTATGCAGTGCAGTAACGGCGAAAGAGCGGAGAAGTTGAACTACATGCATGCCAATCCGGTGAACTAAATAGAAAATCGCTACCTCAAGACCCAGGTTCCCAACACCGGGACCCTGCGCACCCGGCTTTCACAGCATAGTTGGTCGGTGTATGAGTCCAGTGACCTAACGGGTGAGCCAGAGGCTCGCATCGTGGCGATACTACATTGCCGGGGAATTACGCGCCGGACTGGCCGCGGATCAGGCGGATTGGATCGGGTTCGCCGGCGCCGGACTTTGCGCTGCCGTTTTCGCCGGCGCCATCGCCTGAACTGTCGCCTTCACCGGGCGCAAGAAAAAGATTTGTTTCGATGCCGTGCTGACGCGTGTAGAGATCGTAGTAGCGGCCACCCAGCTTGTAGAGAGATTCGTGCGTGCCGCGTTCGATGATTCGCCCGGCTTCGACAACGAGAATTTGGTCCGCGCGGCGGATCGTGGAGAGGCGGTGCGCGATGACGAAGGTCGTGCGCCCGCGCATCAGATAGCGGAGGCCTTCTTGAATGAGGGCTTCGGATTCGGAATCGAGGCTGGACGTGGCTTCGTCTAAAATCAAAATTCGCGGATCGGCCAAAATCGCGCGAGCGATGGAAACGCGTTGTTTTTGTCCGCCGGAAAGCTTTACGCCGCGCTCGCCGACGACGGTGTCGTATTTTTTTTCGAAGCCTTCGGCGAATTCGTCCACGCGGGCGATGCGGCAGGCTTCGAGGATTTCACTGTCGGTCGCTTCCGGTTTGGCGAACGCCACGTTTTCGCGGATGGTGCCGTCAAACAAAAACGTATCTTGCAGCACGACTCCCAACTGCGTGCGATACGTTCTGAGGCGCACCGTCGCCAAATCCGTTCCGTCGAGGACGACACGCCCTTGCGTTGGCGTGTAAAACGCGGCGATGAGGCCGATGATTGTGGATTTGCCCGCGCCAGACGGGCCGACAAGCGCCGTGACGGTGCCGGGCTTCGCGCTGAAACCGATATCGAAAAGAACCGGCTTGTTGAGATCGTAGGCAAAATCGACGTGTTCGAATTCGACGGTTCCGTCGACGCGGCTCATGTCCATCGTGCGGCCGGGCGCTTCGTCTTCGATTTTTTCGCTGAGGATTTCTTTCGTGCGTTCAAGGCCGGTGAGCGCTTCGGTCAACTGCGTTCCGATGGCGACGATTTGAAAGATGGGCGCGACGAGCATGGCAAGCAGAGCCGAGTATGCGATCAGCACGCCGGCGGTCATCGTGCCGCCCAAAATCTGGCGCGCGCCGAAATACATGATGACGGCGCTGACGAGCCCCAACAAAACCGTCGCCGACATGCCCATGAGTGAAGTCGCGGTGAGCGTTTTGAGGACGTTGTCGAGCAAGCGCTGCACGCCGGAAGCGAACACTTTCTCTTCGCGCTCTTCGGCGTGATAGCCCTTCACCACGCGCACGCCACCGAGCGATTCGGTCAGGCGTCCGGTAACTTCGGCCGTGATCTTCGGCCGTGCGCGAAAGATCGGACGAATGGTGGCAAACGCTTTGTTGATTCCGAACCCGAAGACAAGAAGTACGCCAAATGCAACGAGCGTCATGACGGCGCTGATCCTCAGCATCACGATCAGCGCAATGACCGCCGTCAACAGTCCGCCGGCAAGTTCGACGAGCCCGGTGCCGACGAGATTTCTCACTCCTTCGACATCCGACATGATGCGCGAGACCAAGACGCCGGTTTTGTGCGAATCGTAGAAGGAAACCGGAAGGCGGCCGATGTGGGCCTGCACCTGTTTGCGAAGTTCCGTAATCATGCGCTGCGCGGACTTCGAAAAGAGCTGCGTCAGCGTAAACGACGTCATGCCCTGAATAATCGTGGCCGCAATGACGGAGAGGACGATCGGAATCAAATACTGGACTTGCCGTTTGGCAATGACATTGTCGAAGACAAACTTCGAAGCGGCCGGAACGGCGAAACCGACGACGCGGTTAATCACAATCAGCACGAATCCGAGCGCGAGAATGCCGCGGCGCGGCTTGAGCAGCGCCCAGGCTTCCGGCAACGACTTCCACGCCAGCTTCTTCTTTTCCGCCTTCTTATCGCCTTTTACTTCGGGTTCGTCCGCCATGACCCGCCTTGAACTGCTTCTATCACCGTGACCCATTCGATGTCGCATCCCTCTATTTCACTACATTCCTTCGCGGCGTGCTCACGGATTGGCGCAGGAGCCGTCTATCCGCTGGGGAAGCTGTCCCAAAATCGTCATTTTCGCTTGTAAAAGCCGCCAATTGGCAGCCGAAGGAGATTTCATGCGCGCGACGTCACACTTGCGGTTCAGCCTTGTGTTCGCTTTTCTGGCACTTGCCACAACCGCTGCCGCCCAATTTAAGAATGGAAGCCAGGCCACGGAACTGAATATTCCGACTCTCAGCCAGCACGCCGTGACGACGCAGCGCATCGGCTTGACCGACGTGACGATCAATTATTACTCGCCTCTCGTCGGCGGCCGAAAGCTTTTTGGCGCCGCGCCGGTTCCATACGACAAAGTGTGGCGCGCGGGTGCGAACCAGAACACCACGATCACTTTTTCGGACGATGTTTCGATTGAAGGCAAGACGCTCGCGGCGGGCACGTACGGTTTGCACATGATTCCAACGGCGGACCAATGGACGGTGATTTTTTCGAAAAACTCCACTTCGTGGGGGAGCTTCAGCTACGACGAAAAAGAAGATGCGCTGCGCGTTCAGGTGAAGCCGCACGAAGCGGAGTTTCGTGAATCGCTTGCCTACACGTTTGACGACATCAAGCCGGACTCCGCGGCCGCCACGATGCGCTGGGAAAAGCTGGCCGTTCCGTTTCGCGTGTCGACGGATGTAAAAGCCAGCGTTTTGCGCAGCATCAAGAACCAATTGAGAAGCACCGGCGGGTTCACGTGGGCGGGCTACGACGAAGCGGCGACCTGGTGCCTGGACAACAATTACGAGCTCGAGCAAGCGTTGAAGTGGGCAGACCAGTCGATTCAGAACGAGGATCGCTTTGAAAATAATTTGACCAAATCGGAAGTTCTGGCCGCGCTGGGAAAGAAACCGGAAGCCGAGGCGTCGAAAAAGAAAGCGTTCGAAGTCGCGAGCGGAATTCAATTGCACCTGTACGGGCGCCAACTGCAAATCCAGAACAAGCAGGACGAGGGCTTTGCCGTGTTCCAGGTGAATATTCAGAAGCGGCCGAATGAGTGGTACACGCACGGCGAAATCGCGCGCATCGCCTCGGCCAAGGGCGATTTTGATACAGCGGTGAAGGAAATGAAGCTGGCACAAGCAGGCGCGCCGGAAGCAACGAAGGGGCAGATTCAGGGCCTGATTGCGCGGCTCGAAAAGAAAGAAAACATCAATCCGCGCTAGCGATGGCGCCAAGCCGGCAAAAATACGTCAAGCCGTAATGCCGCCGAAGCACAGATATTTGATTTCGACGTAATCGTCGATGCCGTACTTCGAGCCTTCGCGGCCGAGTCCGGATTCTTTCACGCCGCCAAACGGCGCCACTTCCGTGGAAATAATTCCGGTGTTGATGCCGACGATGCCGTATTCGAGCGCTTCGGCAACGCGCCAGACGCGAGCGACGTCTCGGCCGTAGAAATACGCGGCAAGGCCAAATTCCGTGTCGTTTGCGAGCGCAACCGCATCGGCTTCGCTTTTGAAGCGAAAGAGCGGCGCGACGGGGCCGAAGGTCTCTTCGCGCGCGACCGCCATCGCGGGCGTGACGTCGGTCAGAATCGTCGGTTCGAAAAATCGTCCGCCGAGCGAGTGCCGGTGTCCGCCGAGGAGTACCTTCGCGCCTTTCTCCTGAGCGTCGCGGATGTGGCTCTCGACTTTTTCGACGGCAGCGTTGTCGATGAGCGGCCCTTGCGATGCGCCTGCCTCGAGGCCAAACGCCGGTTTTAACTTCTTCACCGCGGCGGCCAGCTTTTGCGCGAAGGCATCGTAAACGGGTTCCTGCACCAGCAACCGGTTCGTGCAAACGCACGTTTGCCCGGTGTTGCGGTATTTCGAGGCGACCGCTCCTTCCACCGCCGCGTCCAAATCCGCGTCTTCAAAAACGATGAAAGGCGCGTTTCCGCCAAGTTCGAGCGACAGTTTTTTAATCGTGCCGGCGCACTGCGCCATGAGCACTTTCCCAATTTCGGTTGAGCCGGTGAACGACAATTTTTTAACGATCGGATTCGAGGTCAGCTCGCCGCCGATCTCGCGTGCGGCCCCGGTGACGATGTTGAACACGCCTTTCGGCACGCCTGCGCGTTCAGCCAGTTCTGCCAGTGCGAGCGCCGAAAAAGGCGTTTGCGCCGCGGGTTTTAAGACGACCGTGCATCCGGCGGCAATCGCGGGTCCCGCTTTGCGCGTAATCATCGCCAGCGGAAAATTCCACGGCGTGATGCACGCGACGACGCCGATTGGCTGCTTGATCACCACGATTCGTTTGTCCGCCTGGTGGCCGGGAATCGTGTCGCCGTAAATTCGTTTCGCTTCTTCGCCAAACCATTCAAGGAACGATGCCGCGTAGGCGACTTCGCCGCGCGATTCCGCAAGCGGCTTGCCCTGCTCCAGCGTCATCAACCGCGCCAGGTCCTCCTGATTTTCCATCATCAAGTCGAACCATTTGCGCAGCACGTTCGCGCGTTCTTTTCCGGTCTTTTTGCTCCACGCGGGAAAAGCACGGTTCGCCGCTTCGATGGCTTCGCGTGTTTCCGCGGCGCCGAGCTTCGGCACGCTGCCGATAATTTCGCCGGTCGCGGGATTGTCTACCGGCACCGTGCCGCCGGACTTCGCCTGCACCCAGGCGCCATCGACGTAACACGCTTCGCGAAACAGCTTCTTGTCTTTCAGTTGATCCGCCACTCTTTCGAATTTTGTCGCCATGTCTTGCATCGCTCTCCCTTTAGACCATTGCCTGCGCCAGCTGTTTCTTTTCCGCCACGGAGGCGAGACCCGCTTCCAGCACGTCCATGCCTTCGTCGAATTGCGCATCCGTTACCACGAGCGGCACAAGAATTCGCATTACATTTCCGTAAGTGCCCGCGGTAATGTTGATGAGCCCGTGTTCGTAGCAATATTTCGAAAGCTCTTTGGTCTCCGCGTCGGCGGGCTCTTTCGTCCGCGCGTCACGGACAAGCTCAATCGCGCACATGCCGCCCAATCCGCGCACTTCGCCGAGGAGTTCCCATTTTTTCTGCCAGCCGCGCGCACGCTTTTCGAATCGCTCGCCGATTTCGGTCGATCGGGCCAGCAATCCTTCTTTCTCGATCGTTTCGATTGCGGCAAGCGCGGCGACGCAAGACAACGGATTTCCGCCAAATGTTCCGCCGAGTCCGCCGACGCCCGGAGCATCCATCACTTCCGCCCGGCCAGTGACCGCCGCGAGCGGCATGCCGCCGCCGAGGGATTTCGCGCTGATGAGCAAATCCGGTTCGAGGCCGAAATGCTCGGACGCAAACCACTTTCCAGTGCGCGCAATGCCGGACTGCACTTCGTCGGCAATAAACAAAATTCCGTGCTTCTTGCAGATCTCGTGCAACGCCGCAAAATAGCCGCGCGGCGGCACCACGAATCCGCCCTCACCAAGGACCGGCTCGGCAATCACGGCCGCAACGTTTTCCGCGGCAACCTGGCGCTTGAAGGCGTCCTCCAGATAATGAGCGAACTCGTCTACTGTAGTTCCCGCGGCACTGCGATACGAATACGCAAACGGAATGCGATAGACGTCGGTGGCCAGCGGTTCGAATCCGGCTTTGTATGGATGCGGCTTGCTGGTCAGCGTCATCGCCATCAGCGTTCGTCCGTGAAATGCATCTTCAAAACAAATGACGGCAGGCCGCTTGGTGTAGGCGCGCGCAATCTTGATCGCATTTTCGACGGCTTCCGCACCGGAATTAACGAGCACCGATTTCTTGGGAAAATTTCCCGGCGCCAGCGCGTTCAGCTTTTCCGCGACGGCAATGTAACTCTCGTACGGCGTCACGCTGAAACAGACGTGAAGAAATTGCTCGAGCTGCTCGCGCAGAGCGTTGACGACGCGCGGCGCGCGCTGGCCGATGTTCAGGCAGCCGATGCCGCCGGCAAAATCGATGAAACGATTTCCGTCCACGTCTTCGAGCACGGCGCCTTCCGCCTTCGCGACAAACACCGGCGTCGAATGATACGGCCCGCGCGCCACCGCCGCGTTCCGCCGCTCCATCAACGCTTTCGACTTCGGACCGGGAATTGCCGTTCGAATTTGAATGGTTCCCATCTGCGTATTCCTTCCTGCAAGAAAATCTCAGTACCAGCCGATCGGCGTTTCGTCCAGATTGACGAACACCTGCTTTGTTTCCAAATATTCTTCAAGCCCCCACGGCCCAAGTTCGCGCCCAAAACCCGATTGCTTGTAGCCGCCCCACGGCGCCTCGACGTAGGTCGGCTGCATGTGATTCACCCACACGATTCCGGCGCGCAACGATTTCACCACGCGAAACGCTTTGTAAATATCGCGTGTCCAGACCGCGCCCGCAAGTCCATACGGAGTGTCGTTTGCAATGCGAATCGCGTCCGGCTCGCCTTCGAACGGAATCACCGAAGCCACCGGGCCAAAAATTTCCTCGCGCGAAATTCTCGCATTATTGTCGACGTCGTAAAAAATCGTCGGCTCGAGGTAATAGCCTTTGCCAATTTGCTTCGGCCGGCCGCCGCCAATCGCCGTCTTCGCTTCTTTCTTGCCGATTTCAAGGTAAGAGCTGACGCGGTCGTATTGCTCTTTGCTGACGAGCGGGCCCATTTTCGTCTCGCGCTCCATCGGCGGCCCAAGCTTGATTCGTTTCGCCTTTTCCGTCATCGCTTCGACGAATTTCGAATAGATTTTCTTCTCAACGAGAATTCGGCTGCCCGCCGAGCAAACCTCGCCTTGATTGATGAAAACGCCGAACAGCGCGCCGTCCACCGCCGCTTCCCAGTCCGCATCGGCAAAGAAAACGTTGGGCGACTTTCCGCCAAGTTCGAGCGTGACGCGCTTCAGCGTGTCCGCCGCGCTTTTGACGATGATTTTTCCCACCGCCGCACTGCCCGTGAAGGCAATTTTGTCCACGCCCGGATGCGCCACGAGCGAAGCGCCGGCAATTTCGCCCAATCCGTTTACGATGTTGACGACGCCCGGAGGCAAGCCCGCTTCTTCGAAAACATTTGCAAATTCCAATGCCGTCAGCGGCGTTTGCTCGGCCGGCTTCAGCACGCACGCGCAGCCGGCCGCAATTGCCGGCGCCAATTTCCACGCAGCCATCAACAAAGGATAGTTCCACGGAATAATTTGCCCTGCAACGCCAACCGGCTCGCGCAACGTGAAGCTCAACGCATTGGCCGGAACGGGATTCACATGGCCCGTCACTTTATTGGCGAGGCCGCCATAATATTCAAAACAAGTCGCCACGTCCGCGATGTCGTACTCCGCTTCGACGATTGGCTTGCCGGTATTGCGGCATTCCAGCTCCGCCAGCATCGCCGAATTCTGACGAATTTTTTCCGCCAGCTTGAACAGGATTCTGCCGCGATCCTGCGCCGTCGTCTGCGGCCACGGGCCGGAATCAAATGCCGCGCGCGCCGCTTTCACCGCGCGATCCACGTCCACCGCTTCGGATGCGGCAACGTGCGCGATCACTTCCTCGGTCGAGGGATCGTAAACCGGAAACGTTTTTCCGCTCGAAGCGCTTTCCCATTTTCCGTTCACGTAATTTTGATAAGTTCGCACGCTCGCCGTCGCTCCGCTCGACATAACTTCCTCCCCATTCCGCTAAAACGCCCGCCGTCTCAAACCGCCGCTTTTGCCGCCTGCTTCCGCCGGCCGTACACAAAAAAGAAAAATGCCGCCGCGCCGATAAACAGCAGCGTTCCGCCAACCATCCAGACTTCGTAGGAAAGCAGCGACGTGATTTGTTGCGCCGGAAAAAACGCCAGCGCAATGCCGAGAATCGTTGTGAGCAATCCGCTCATGCCCGCGGCCAGCAACGTTCCCTTCCCATATCGCTTCCGCTCGAATCCCGGCTCGATCGCGATTCGAATCAGCGCATAAAACATGTAGAGGAACGGAATCAACTGCAACACAACGGCTAAAGAAAGCAGCCGCTGAAACGATTCCTGCACACCCGTGCTCAAGAAATTCATCAGCACCAACGCGAGCGAAACCACTGCATGCACAATCAGCGCCGCGTACGGCGTACGATATTGCGGATGCACTCGCCCAAGCCACGCGGGCATATACGAATCAAGCCCCGCGACAAATGGTATGCGCGCGGAACCACCCAGCCAGGCAGAGCCAATTCCGGCGATCGATAAACTGAGCAGGAACGCGAACGGCGCGACGATCCAATTCACGCCGACCGTCGACGCCATGTGCGCCACTGCCTGCACGATTCCCTGCAGCACGCTGATTTGCGATTTGCTCACCGCGATCAGCAACGTCAACGTCGCGCCAATGTACAACGCGCCGGACAACACGCCTCCCCACGCGACCGCTCCCGGCAACGTTTTCGCCGGATCCTTGATTTCGTCGCCCATAACGGAAGCGAGTTCCAGTCCCACAAGCCCGAAGCAAATCACGCCGAACGAATTCAGCACGAAGCGCGGCTTGGCCGGAATTTGAAAATCCGCCCAAGTGACCGTGGTGCCGAATTTCGCGTATACGATCGCTCCCAGGCCCATCAACAGCGCCGCGGCCACAAACGTTCCGATCGCGCCGATGTTGTTGATCCACTTTCCCACGCCAAGCCCCACCACGTTCAACACCACCAGCACCGTCAACAAAAACAAGCACGCGCTCAACGCAAACGCGCGATTGTCCGCGAGGCCATGGTGGCTTTCACCCAGCACGAACACCGACACGCCCACGAAATACAGCAACACCGTCGGCACGTACATCATGTTGTTCGTCCAGTAGCACCATCCGGACAAAAACCCGTGGAAGTCGCCGAACACTTCTTTGGCCCACAGATACACGCCGCCTTCGCCCGGGTATCTTTGCGACAATTCAATCACGGCAATTCCCTGCGGCCAAAAAAACAGAATCAGCGAAATAATCCAGAGCCAAATGGTTACGCCGCCGTTCGCCGCAATCGACGGCAACACGTTCAAATTGAAAACCGCGACAACGAAAAGCAGGACGAGATCCCGCTGCCCGAGCACGCGCTTCAGATGCGGCTGCGTTTCCGTGATCCCGTCCGCCAATCGCTCTCCTCAAGCGCAGTATGCAACGGCGATTGCGCTGTCTTTTCGTGCCTGCCCGGCGCCGTCTTAGTGCCCTGCCGCCGCCGTAACCATGCCGCGTTCCGCTTGCGCTTTCGCAAGTCCCGGCGCCACTTCTTCGAACGCCGCGAGGTGCTTATCAATGTCCGCTTCCGTGTGTTGCACCGAAATCGTCCACTGCTCGTCCCACCAATACGGCTGCGCCAGCACGCCGCGGTTCACCATGGCGAACCAATAGTGCCGCCACAGATCGACGTCGATCTTCGTCCAGTCGCGGTAGTTTCGAATCTCTTTCGGATAAAGCATCAGCGCGCCGTTCACGCCGGCGCTCGCCACGTACGCCGTCAATCCATTCTTCGCTACAATCGCGCGGTAGCCTTCCGTCAATTTTTTGCCGAGCTTGCCCACATGCGCGTACGCTTCGCGCGTAAGCACTTCACGAAACGTCGCGAGGCCCGCCGCCATCGCCACGCGGTTCGTGTTGTAAGTTCCGCCGTGAAACACTTTGTGGTCCGAGATCAGGTTCATCACTTTGCGGCTTGCGCCAAACGCGCCGAGCGGCAATCCGCCGCCAATCGATTTCGCCAGGCAAATCATGTCCGGCTTTACCCCAAAATAATCGCTCGCGCCGCCCCACGCCAGCTTCGCGCCGGTTTTCACTTCGTCGAAGATCAGCAACGCGCCGTTGGCATCGCAAATCTTCCGCAGCCCTTCCAGAAAGCCGGGTTGAGGAATGCACAAGCCCACGTTCATCAAGATCGGCTCAAGAATAATCGCCGCAATTTGTCCGGGATATTGTTTGAAGCGATTTTCCACGCTGCCCAGATTATTGAAGCTCGCGATCAACACGTTGTCGACCGCCGCTTTCGGAACTCCTCCGCCGCCCGGCACGGAATTCGGCGCGTTCTCATCGCCGTACTCCGTTTCTTTCGGCTTCACGCTCACAAGCGCCGTGTCATGTAGTCCGTGGTACGACCCTTCGAACTTCACAATTTTGTCGCGCCCCGTCGCCGCACGCGCAATGCGGCAGGCATGCATCGTCACTTCCGTTCCGCTTGAGCCGAAGCGCACCATCTCCACCGGGTAGCGTTTGCAAATTTCTTCGGCAAGCTCCCATTCCTGATCGTGCGGCATGCCAAACGTTGTGCCGAGGTCCAGCTGCTCTTTCACGGCCTTCACCACCGCCGGATGGCAGTGGCCCGCCATCAGCGCGCCGAAGCAAAGGTTGTGATCCACATATTCGTTTCCGTCGACGTCGTGAATCCGGCCCGCTTTTCCATCCTTCACAAAAATCGGATACGGCTCGTAGTGCCGGTAATTGCTCGCCACGCCCAGCGGAATCCGCTCCAGTGCCCGTTTGTGCGCGGCGGCGGACTTCGGCGTCCTCTTCTCGTAAGTTGCAATTTCCTTTTGCAGTGCGTCGTACATAACATCTCCCTGAATCGAGCTCTCCGTTTTGCGGAGAACTATTGTGCAGGTCTCTTCCCTGCCGTCAGTGTTGGGGCGGGCTTTACGCCGCCTCGTTCAGCCAGGTAAACAGCGCGGTCGCTACGGAGAACTTCGCTTACCAGTTTACGCCGCTCTCGCCAATTCCTGCCGCCGCGGCGTGCGGGCGCCACGGCGTGTTCTTACTGCTTCGCGCGGAAACGCTTCGGCCTGCGCCGGACGCTTCCGCGCAAAAGTGCGTTCTTCCCGGCTTCAGAAGAGAAACTTCAAAGCAAACTGCACCACGCGCGGATCGCGCAACTTTAGAACTTGACCGAAAGTCGAGTTTGTAAAGTTTCCGTCCGGGTTTTCAAATTCCGTGTGATTAAAAGCATTGTAGAACTCCGCTCGGAATTCGGTGTTCAGCTTCTCGGAGATCGCCGTTCTCTTCGCGAACACCAGGTCGGTATTGCTCAGTGCCGGACCGCAGCAAAGCGCATGGGGCGTGTTCCCGAATGTGCCAAGGGTTTGCGGGCACGAAGTGGAAACAACCGGATCGCAGAACGTGGAGGGATCGAACCAGAGTCCGTTGTTGGTTTTCGGATTTAAGAACTTGGTCGGCCCGGTCTGGAATGGCGTGTTGGTCGACTCGAAGAAAATGCTGCTCTGCAACTCGGAGTCATTTTGGTCCTGAATGCGGATCGGGAATCCGCTCTGGTAAGTGACGATGGCGGAAACCTGCCAGCCATTCGAAACCTTTCCGGCAAACCCTTGCTTTTTCGGAATGGGGAGTTCCCAGACAGGGCTGAATACGAAGCGGTGCTTGGCGCTCAAAAGCGAAATGCCCCGCGTTGCGCGCGGATTTATCGGATTCAGCTCGTTTTCAAATGACGCGCCCTGGTCAATCGCCTTGCTAAAGGTGTAGGAACCCTGGAACAGCAAGCCGTGGGAATAATTTTTTTCCAGAGAGACCTGCAAGCCGTTGTAATTGGAATTGGCGTTGGTATCTTCCGCAAATATATTGCTGAAGATCGGTGTGCCATCCCCGGGACAGCCGTTTCCGATATTGGGGCCGGTGGGTGTGCAGTTCGGCGAGGAATAAGGCCGCAGACCGACCAACTGTACCGGCGTGCCGCCCGCCGCGCCGACGATCGTGCAAGCCGCGGGGTTATTGGGATTGCCAGATGGACAGGGAATGTTGGGGCTGTTCGCGGTCGGGCCGGGCGCATAGGGCAGGTGGAAGGTCGCCCCAGCCGGCACGTTAAAGGAGAAAGCGTTATCCGAATTAAACGTACCGCAGCTCAGATTTGGAATATTGAAGCTGTTTATATCGTTGCAAGTCTGGGGATTGCCGTAGTTCAAATCTCGCGAGGATAGCAAACGGTGCCCTTGCGTCCCGACATAGGCGACCCGCAGTAGCATCGTGCCAGTCAACTGGCGCTCGATCGTCAAGTTGTACTGATCCGCGTACTGTGACCGCAAGTTGGGCTGGAATTCGCCGAAGAGCAGGTCCGTGCGGAACAACGACCAGTCCACGCAACCGTTTGGCCCGGCGGAATTGAAACACGGTGTCTTCGGGCTCTGGTTGATAATACCCGTGCTGTTGTTCGGAAGCTGGGCGCCGTTCTGCAATACAAAAGGCGTATTGAAGAGTGGGCTCGAAGCGAACGCACTGACGCCGAACGGAGGCTCGGCGCTGAATTGCTCAAGCACGAGTTGCTCGATCGGGTTGTAGAAAAGACCAAAGCCGCCGCGGATGGTGGATTTACCCGGTCCACCGGTAAGCTTCTTTAGCCACCCATCCGTCCAGCCGGGGCTCCAGGCCAATCCAATTCTTGGAGCGAAGGCCTTGTAATAGGTGGAAGTTAGCCCTTGCGGCACGCCTTTATCGCCCGGGAAAACCAAGCCAAGCGGGAAATAGGCATACTGGGCGGAGTTCTGGCCGCAATCGCCCGTGGTAGCCGCGCCGCCGCCCGCGTTGATGGTGTCTACTCCCTGCTGCGACAAAAAGCACGGATATTGCGTTGTGGCTTGGCCGGGCCGGAAAGTTTCGATGCGGTTCTTCGTATCGACGTAAGGAGTGTTCAGTTCCCAACGCAGGCCATAATTTAAAGTCACATTCGGTTTGATCTTCCAGCTATCCTGCGCGAACAAATAAAGGCCCGTGTTTCGGATATTTTCTCCCTGCGCCGCGCCTCCCGAGTAACTTGTCGGCGTGCCCAGGAAATAGTCGGGATACCCGTCGCTTCCCGCCGGCGAATTCGTCGCCCCGGCGGGCTGGAAAGAGAAGTCTCCATTGATATTGAAGAAGAGAAACTGATCGAAGCGCTGCCGGCGGACGTCCACGCCAAACTTCACGCTGTGTGTGCCAATTACACGGCTGTAATTGTCCGCCCACTGGAAGGTGTTGCCGATCTGCGGCAATTCACCTTCAAAATTGTTTCCGATTACGAATCCGCCGGCGACGTTCACGAATGGCACGCCTTGTCGTCCGGGAATGTTCGTTGTGATTCCCGCCGTGGGATTATTCGGATCCGCAAAACAGTTGGCGGCGGGGACAAACGATCCGCAAGCATCATGCACGCTTGCCAGTGTATTCACCGGATGGTTCAGGCTGCCTTGTCCCTCGCGGAAATAGTTAAAGCGGAATTCGTTCACGGCCGATGAGCCGAGCGTCGAGGTGTGGCTGATATTCCATTGCTGCACTCGCGTCTTGAAAATTCCTCCAAAGCCCGGAACGTTGGCCCCGGCGGCCTGGAAAAAGGAAAACGGTTCGTTCGTGTTGTCGTCGTTGAAGTAGTAATACGCGCTGAAGTGCTGCGTGCCGCTGAAATTATGGTCGAAGTGCACCGTGAACTGATTCGAGGTTTCACGCTGTTCCGGCACCAGGTTTACCTGCCCCGTTCCCACGGGCGCCACATAGTTTTTATAAAGTGCCACGGCCGTCGGATCGAAACACGCGCTGGGAATCTGGTTGTTTGGGAAAAGAATCTGGTAATTCTGCGGCGTCGGCGGACCGCCGCCCTGAATATTTGTCAATTCCGCATTCGCCGCGGTACTTAACGATGAGCCGCAACGCGTTTGCACAATATTCGCGAAGTTAGCGTCGGACAAAGTCCCGGCAAACGGCGTTTCGGCGGAGAAGTCCCCCGATGCTTGCGCGGCTGTCGGCAAAAACACGCTTCCCGAGGAAATCCCCTGGCCCAGGCGGTTGCCTTCATACGTGGCAAATAGGAATGTCTTGTCTTTCTTGATTGGGCCGCCCAATGTGGCGCCGAATTGGTTCTCCTTAAAATCCGGCTTGGGCGAAGGCACAAAAGAGAACTGCTTGGAATTGAGAGCCGTATTGCGGAAAAATTCGTAAACGTCGCCGTGAATGTTGTTCGTGCCGGACTTGGTCACCACGTTCACCACCGAACCGGAGTTCCGGCCATATTCCGCGTCGAAGGTGTTGGTGAGCACGCGAAACTCTTCGATCGCATCGGGCGAGGGCTGAATCGCCGGGCCGTTCACGAAAATGTCGTTTCCGTCGCCGCCGTTCACCGTGTAATTGTTCGAGCGCCCGCGCCCGCCGTTCACGGAAACAACGCCCGGATTGTCGCTGCCAAAAAAAAGATCCGCGCCAAGCTGCGATTGCACGCCAGGCTGCAGCTGCAGCAATTGATACGTGTTCCGGGTATTCAGCGGCAGTTCGCGCACGGATTTGTCCGTCATCACCGCGCCAAGCTGCGTCGTCGTCGTATCGATCACCGGCGGCGCGCCCGTCACTTCCACCGTCTCCGTGCCTCCGCCCAGCTGCAGCGACAGATCCACGCTCAGCACTTCGTTCAGATTCAGCAAAATCCCTTTTTGCACGGATTTCTTGAAGCCCGTCTGGACCGCATCCACTTCGTAGGTTCCGACCGGCACCTCAAGGAAGAGATACGCGCCGTTCGAATCGGTCTCCGTGGTGCGGCTCGAATTTGTCCCTGAATTAATCAGCGTGACTTTCGCCGCCACCACCGCGCCGCCACTTGGATCCGTGATCGTTCCGCGTATTTTTCCGCCCGTGCTTTGCGCGCCGGCAACGCCGCCGCAAAGTGCTGCCACCGCCACGAACGCAGCAGCCGCGCAATACAAAATGGCCTTGGCCGTTTTTTCGTAGGACCTCATAACCTCACCCCTGTCCTCGAAGTTTTGGATTTGCACCGTTCTTCGAGGTTGCTTGTGCCCCGCAAACCTTACTATAATCCTGTAAAGTTAGGGGATGGCGGCCAAAGTGTCAAGAAGAAAGAATTCATCGAATGCATCCGTAACGCACGACCCGGAACCTCTCTTGCGAATCAGCGACGTCGCTCGCCGCGTCGGCATCTCTTCCTCCGCGCTTCGTGCGTGGGAGTCGCTCGGATTGGTCGTTCCGCGGCGCACGCAAAGTAAATACCGCCTTTACACCGTCGCAGACGTCCGCGTCCTCCAGCGCGCCATTTTTCTTCGCCGCGCGCGCGGCCTCAATCCCGCCGCCATCGTTCACGTTCTCAAACGGCAAGGCGTCGTCTCCATCCCCGCGGAAAGCGTTCTCTCGCCCGGCCAGCGCTTTCGCCGCCTTCGCCAGAAGCGAAATCTTTCCTTGGTGCAAGTCGCTCGCGCCACCGGCGTGTCGGTCGGTTTTCTCAGCGCGCTCGAACGCGGCCAGATGCGCGCTTCCGTCGCCACGCTCACGCGCATCGCGCGTTACTACCGCACGAACCTTCTTTCGTTTTTCGACGATTCCAAAAATAGTTCGCGCCTCGTTCCGCCCGCCGAGCGCCGCGTCCTCGAAACCACAAAGGGCGTCCGCATGGAGCTTCTCGCCTGGGGCAATAAAGCCATGGAGCCGCATCTTTTTCGCGTCAAACCCGGCAGCGGCAGCGGCGAACCTTACACCCACGAAGGCGAGGAATTTCTTCACGTCATTCGCGGCACATTTGAAATCTGGATTGGCAACGAAGAGCACTATAAGCTCAAGCCCGGCGATAGCCTCTATTTCGAAAGCTCCACGCCGCACCGCTGGCGCAATCCCGGCTCTTCGGAATCTTGGCTGCTCTGGATCAACACGCCGCCAACATTTTAATTTCGCGCGTCCGCTCTGGGGGGCTCATGAAACGCGGTTTCGTACTTCTCTCGCTCGTTTCGCTCGCACTTTTTTCTTCCTCGTGCCAGAAGAAGCAGGCCACGCTCAACCTCCTCGTCTGGCAAGGCTACGCCGACGAATCCTTCACCAAAGCCTTCGAACAGAGCCACCACTGCAAAATTTCCGCTTCGTACATGGGCACGAGCGACGAACTCGTCGCCAAACTTCGCGGCGGCAGCGCGGCCAATTACGATGTGATCTCTCCTTCCAGCGACGTCGCCGCCATGATCGTCCGCTCCGGCCTCGCCGAACCGCTTGATCTTTCGCGGTTTCCTGAATACGCGAAACTTTCCGCAAAGCTCCGGAATTCCCAGCTCGTAAAAGCAAACGGAAAAACATACGGCGTTCCCTTCATGTGGGGCCCGAATCCGCTCCTCTACGACACGACCGCCTTCCCCGCGTCGCCAACTTCCTGGACGATCCTGTGGGATCCGAAACTCAAAGGAAAAATCTCTCTGTGGGATGAACTCTCCAGCATCTATATGGCCGCGCAGGTTCTCGGCTACGACAAACCCGACCCCAGCCATCTCTACAATCTCTCCGACGAAGAACTGCAGGCGGTAAAGAAGAAATTGATCGAACTGAAGCCGAACGTGCGCAAATATTGGAGCGACGGCGGCGAACTCACCAACCTTTTCGAAAACCACGAAATTGTCATCGCCATGGGCTGGCCGCTGAACACCACGCAGCTTCGCAAAGTGAATTTTCCCATCGGCGAAACGATTCCCGCGGAAAACACCACCGGGTGGATCGACCATCTTATGATCAGCGCCGCAAGCCCGCGCAAGGAACTCGCCGCCGAATTCCTCGAATACATGATCGAGGCAAAAACCCAAAAACTCGTCACCGATGTCACTCATTACACGCCGGCCAATCCCGATGCTTCGCAATTTCTCACGCCGGACGAAGCAAAGAGCCTGCACCTCGACAATCCCGACGCTTACATGCAGCGCATTTATTTCTGGCAAGACGTTCCGCGCCGCGCAAAGTACAACGAAATCTGGAACGAGGTCAAAGCCGCACAGTGAGCGCCGCCGCATCCATTTCGCCCGGCGCTCCGCTGCTGCAGGTTCGCGCCGTCAGCAAGCGCTTCGGCGAAAAAGAAGTTTTGAAAACTCTTTCGCTCGATATCGCGCAAGGCGAGTTCCTCACCCTTCTCGGCGAAAGCGGTTCCGGCAAAACCACTCTTCTCCGCCTCATCGCCGGATTCGAACAACCAACCGCCGGCCAAATTTGGATGAACGGCGAACGTCTCGACACGCTTCCGCCCTACAAACGCCGCGTCAACACCGTGTTTCAGCAGTACGCCCTCTTTCCGCATCTCAACGTGCGCGAAAACGTCGCGTACGGACTTCGCGCAAGCAGCACGGCGAAGCCGGAAATCGCGCCTCGCGTCGAAGCCGCGCTCGCCATGGTTCGCATGGGAGATTACGCGAACGCAAAACCAACCAAGCTTTCCGGCGGGCAGCAGCAGCGCGTCGCCCTCGCTCGCGCCCTCGTCAATCGTCCGCAACTTTTGTTGCTCGACGAGCCGCTTTCCGCCCTCGACGCCAATCTTCGCAAGGAAATGCAGGGCGAACTAAAATCTCTCCAGCGCGAAGTCGGCATTACCTTTCTCTTCGTCACGCACGATCAGGAAGAAGCGATGGCGCTCTCCGACCGCGTCGCCCTTCTCAAAGACGGCGGCCTCGAACAAATCGCCTCGCCGCGAGAAATTTACGCGCAACCCGCCACCGCCTACACCGCTCAATTCATCGGCCAAACAAATGTGCTTCGCGCCGTCGTCCGCGCCAACATCGCGGAATGCGGCGCGCTGCGCTTTCCGGTAAACGCCCCCGATGGCTCCGCACTTTTTTCTCTCCGCCCCGAATCCATTTTCCTCGCCGCGGACAATCCGTCCCTCTCCGATCCCGTCAAATTCCGCGCCACAATCCGGCAGCAATTTTTCAGCGGCTCCACCGAACTCCTCGAACTCCACTGCGGCGGCTCGCAACTCCTCCGCGCCCGCATTGAAGCCCGCGGCCCGCTCTCCGGCGAACACGAATTCATTTTCTCGACGACTGACGCCTTCCAAGTCAAACCCTGACCATGTACTCCCGCCTTTACAAACTCGCCGTCTCTCTTCCGCCGCTCTTCTGGGTCGTCCTCTTTCTCCTCGTGCCTTATTCCTTGCTGTTCGCGCACTCGTTTTGGACCACCGAAGACGGCGTCATCGTCCACCATTGGTCTCTCCGCCAGTATTCCGAGCTCTTCACGAATCCTCTTTACCTCACCGTATTTTTCCGCTCCTTGCGCATCGCCGCTTCCGTCACAATTCTTTCTCTCTTGCTCGGCCTTCCTCTCGCGTACTTCCTTTCCTTCCACGCCGGCCCGCGCAAAGAACTTCTCTATCAACTCGTCATCGTCCCGCTCTGGGTCAGCTATCTCGTTCGCGGCTACGCCTGGAAGACCATTCTCGGCACCGACGGCGTCCTCAACGGCGCATTGCAATATCTCCACATCACCCACGAACCCGTCTCCGCCCTCCTCTACAGTCCCTTCGCCGTCGTTCTCATGCTCACGCACATTTACACGCCCTTCGTCTTTCTTCCCATCTACGCTTCGCTCGAGCACATCCCGCGTCCCCTTCTCGAAGCCTCGCACGACCTCGGCGCAAATCCGCGCTCCACGTTTTTCCGCGTCATTCTTCCTCTCTCCCTGCCCGGCCTTCTCGCCGGCGCCACTTTCGCCTTCGTTCTCACTCTCGGCGATTTTCTCGCGCCGCTTCTCGTCGGCGGTCCATCCGGCACCATGATCGCCAACGTCGTTCAATCCCTCTTCGGCGCCGCGTACGATTGGCCGCTCGGCGCCGCCATCTCGGTCTTCATTCTCTTCGTCACCGTCGGCCTGCTTTTTTTCACCGAACGCCTCGAAAAGCGCTGGACGTTTCAATGAGTGCCGCTTCCACCACCGCGCGCCGTCCTGTTCTTCTTACGATCTACTCCGCGCTTGTCTTCGCCTTCATCTATCTTCCGATCCTCATCCTCGTCATCTACTCCTTCAATCGCGACGGCGTCGGCGGCTTTCCCCCGCGCCACTTCACCATCAACTGGTATCGCCAACTTACCGCCGACTCCGCCCTCTGGAACTCGGTACTCAATTCGCTGTACGTCGCCGCCGGTGCCGTCGTCGTTTCGCTCACGCTCGGCCTCCTTGCCGCTCTCGCTCTCGACCGCGTCGACTTCCCCGGCAAAGCCCTCTTCCGCCGCCTCGTTCTCCTCCCACTCATCCTCCCCGGCATCATCACCGGCCTATCCTTATTAATGTTCGCCGTCGCCGCCGGACTCGGCCGCGGCCTCACCGCCGTTTTCTTTGGCCATGGCACCGCGCTCATCTCCGTCGCCACCACGGAAATTTTCGCCGGTCTGCAAAAGCTCGATCGCCGCCAGGAAGAAGCTTCGCTCGACCTCGGCGCCACGCCTTGGCGCACCTTCTGGCTCGTCACGCTTCCGAACCTTCGCCTCTCGCTCATCGCTGCCGGCCTCCTCATCTTCACCCTTTCGATGGACGAAATCGCCGTCACCTTTTTCCTCATCGGCAGCGACAACACGCTTCCTCAAGAAATCTGGGGCCGCCTCCGGCGCGGCATCACTCCCGAAATCAACGCCATCTCCACGCTCATCCTTTTCGTCTCCATCGCCCTCATCACCGTCTGGTATCGCCTTCGCACTCGCTCCGAAAAACACTCTTCGTGACACCGCCTTCTCCTTGGCGTCTTTTTCTTCTCTGTGCTCTCCGCGTCCTCTGTGTTAAAAAACCTCAGTCAATATTTCCGAGGAGCCCACGATGCGCCGCCAATTCATCTTCGCCACGCTCTTCCTGTTCTTCGTCGGAATTCCCGCCTTCTCGCAGCAATCGTCCCTCGTCATCGTCAACGCCCAGCTCGCCGACGGCACCGGCGCTCCTCTTCGCAAAGCCAATCTTCGCGTCACCGCCTCGCGCATCACGAAAATCGGCAGCTTCCAGCCCGCTAAATCCGATCAAGTCCTCGACGCCAAAGGCCTCGTCCTCGCCCCCGGTTTCATCGATATTCACAATCATTCCACCGAAGGCCTGGACTCCGATCCGCTCGCCGAATCCCAAATCGCGCAAGGCATCACCTCGCTCATCCTTGGCGCGGACGGCGATTGCCCTTGGCCCATCCTTCCCTGGCTCGAAGCCCGCCAGAAAAATCCTTCCTCCGTCAACGTCGCCGTCATCGCCGGCCACGCCACCATTCGCTCGCTCGTCATGGGCAAGGATTTCCGCCGCGTCGCCACACCGGACGAAATTTCCAAAATGGCCAGTCTCACCGCCCACGCCATGCACGAAGGCGCCATCGGTCTCTCCAGCGGCCTTGAATACGACGTCGCCAGTTACAGCAACACCGACGAAGTCGTCGCCATGGCCGCCGAGGCCGCAAAAAGCGGCGGCTTTTACATGACCCACATTCGCGATGAAGGAAACAAAAGTTTCGCGGCGTTAAAGGAAGAAATTGAAATCGGCAAGCGCGCCCACATTTCCATCGAGCACTCGCACATCAAACTCGGCACCGTCGACGTCTGGCACAAAGCCCCTCAATACATCGCCATCGTCAACGATGCGCGCAAACATGGCATCGACTTTCTCGCCGACTGCTATCCCTATGAAGCCTGGCATTCCGGCATAAAAGTCCTCATGCCCGACAAGCAGTACCAAAATCCCGCCAGCGTCGAAAAAGCCATCGCCGATAACGGCGGCCCCGAATCCGTCACCATCACCGAATTCAAGCCAAATCCCGCTTACGCCGGCCACACCCTCGGCGAACTCGCAAAAATCAACAATGTCTCGTACGTCGAAATGTACCGCCGCATCGTCCGCGAAGGCGACGCGGCGGGCACCGAAGCCGGCATCATCGGCCACTCCATGGTCGAAGACGACGTGAAAGCGTTTTATCGAGAGCCGTGGGTCATGGTCGCCAGCGACGGCGGCATCGGCTCCGAACATCCGCGCGGCGCCGGCACATTCCCACGCGTCCTCGGCCTCTACGTACGCGAAAAAAAATGGATCACTCTTCCCGAAGCCGTCCGTAAAATGACTTCGCTCCCCGCGAGGCGCCTCGGCTGGAAAGATCGCGGCACACTCAAAGTCGGCAATTTCGCCGACCTCGTCCTCTTCAATCCCGGCACGGTCATGGACCGTTCCACGTTCGAAAAGCCTTTCGAACTTCCCGTCGGCATCGAAAAAGTTTTCGTCAACGGCCAGCTCACCTGGGATTCCGGCAAATCCACCGGCAAAAAATCCGGCGCCGTCCTAACCGTCGCGGGAAAATTGGCCGCAACGACGCATTGAGTTCAGCTTGCGAGGATTTTTCCGCCTTCCCGCGGCACTGCGGAGCTCTCTGTGTAATCGGTGAATTCAGCGTTAAAAACTCTCGCCGCGCTTGCCGCGCCATCCCCACCGGCGTAAGCTGTCGGGCATCACTCTAGGAGGCTCCATGCGTCGTTTTCTCGGCTCGTTCATTCTGCTCGCGCTTTCTCCGGCTCTTTCTTTTGCTCAAGCAACGCCCGCTCCCGCTCCATCCACTACGCCCGTCGCCGACGCCCTCCGCGCCGGCCTCGCGCGTTATTCCAAAAATATGTCCGCAGCCGCCGACGCCATGCCCGCCGACAAATTCTCCTTCAAACCCACGCCCGACCAGAGCAGCTTCGCTCACCTCACCATCCACATCGCCGAATCCAACACTCTCTTTTGTTCAAAGGTCTCCGGCATCGCTGCACCCGATGGCCCCAAACTCGCGGAAACCGATTCCAAAGATAAACTCGTCGCCGCTGTCAAAACTTCCTTCGACTTTTGCTCCACCGCGCTCGCCAAGCTCGACGACTCCCATCTCACCGACCAGATTCCTCTCTTCAGCGGTCGCAGCTTCTCCCGCGCCGGCGTCATGTTCATCCTCTCCGGTTCCTGGGCCGATCACTATTCCGCTCAGTCCATGTACCTCCGCCTCAACGGCGTGCTTCCGCCTTCCGCTCAACCCGCCGTCCATTGATTCGGGCAAGGTTATCAAGCGGGCTGCCTCGCACCTTTTTCTGCCCATTTGATCCGTCCCGTCATCTGCATCACCAGGAACAATGTCAGAATGGCTCCGATCGTTACCGCCAGCCCCGTGAACCCCTCAAAGAAAAACGCATACGAAAACAGCACCAGATAAATTAGCTGCGATAATCCCGCATCCACCAGCGCAAATCGCAAATTCACTACAAGCCGCAGGTAACTCACCACCAAGAGAATCGACATCAGCGACGAAATCGCAAATGCCGCATGAATCGAAACGTGGTCGCACAAATACGCCAACAGCAAATGAAACGCGAAAAACGCCGCGGCCAGGAAAAAATAATTCATCGGGTGCAAATCAATCCCCCGCAGCGCGGACAAAATGAAAATCAGAAAGAAAAAGAAAAACAGCGATACCGGCGCAAAATATGAAATCTTCCCCGCCAGCGGCCCCGGCTGCAATTTCTGCGGCATTCTCAGCGAAACGCTAAATCCGCTCACCAGGTTCTGGTAATCCCATTTGAGATCCCATCCCTGCGCCGTTTCGCGCTTTTCCGTCGGAGAAAGCGTGTTCTCGGGAAAATCGAATCCGCCAAAATCCGTCTTCACCAAAAGATGAAAATCGTTGATCCGCGCAACATCCTCTCCGGTCCCGAACTGATAGCTCCACGTATCCAGCCCCTGCGACCGGTATCCGGCTTTCAACGTGCCCGTGCCATTCGCCGCCACGCGCCCGGTCGCCGAAACTTCCGCCCCGCCGTAACTCAAGGCAAGCGGTGTTCCATCGAGCGTCAGTTGCAGATTGTCGTACACAGCCTGTTTTGCCGGCAATGGCAACCGGATCGTGAAAACCCGGTCTTGTCCCGTTGGATTTTTGAACCTGTAAGTTCCATCGAATCGCACCTTGTACGTGCTGAACCAAAGCAGCCCCTTCTTTCGGTAATCAATCTGAAAATCCGCGCCAACTTGGCTCGAGTCGAGCGCCACAAAATGCGACAGACTGTAGTGCTCCTGTTTCTCAATCTTTTTCTTGTCTTCTTCCACTACAACTGTCTTCACTTCGTCCGTGAAATAGTTCACCGACGGTGGCCGCTGCTCCTGCGCAGTTCCCCAAGTCGACCCGACACGCGACGACAGCGCCGGACCCAGGTTGTCCGTCCTGTAGAAAATCGATGTGCCCAAAATCATCCACGCGACACACGTGCAGGCAAAAATGCCAATAATGGCTGCGATCCGCTTGAACATGTTGGAATTGTCCTTCTGCCTTCTCCGCCGCAGCTCCAAACTATCCCACTTCAATTGGCACTGTCAAGTACTTTGTATTATAGAGTACAGGCCTTGTGCGCCGCCAAGGCCTGGGTTTCACGATTGTTTTTTTGAGGATTCGCAACCCACCGCTTTCGTGCTTCTATGATCTTGTGGCTATTTCTCTTACCGCGCAGTATTTATCTGCTTCTACTTGCTGATCACTCCCAGATGGCTCGCCACGCACAGCCAACGTCCATCCTTCTTTATCCACGTGTCCGTGAATCGGCCATTGTGCTGAAACGCTTTCCCGTTCTGCGTGCCCTTTTCCCGCGTCGCGCCCGTTACCACCACCGTGTTCCCGTGCGGGTGCAATTTCATTCCTTCGGACATTTCCTGCGTCAGTTTGATGGACATGTCCTTGATCGAATCCAGAAATTGGCTTCTGTTCGAAAGCGTTCCGTCGTAGTCCGTCAGCACAAAGTCTTCGTCCAGCATTTGTTCCATCGCGCCCGCATCGTGATTCAGTTGCATCTGATTCCACAAATTCTCCATCGCCACGATCTTCGATGCATCGTCGGTTTGCGGCGCGCTGGACCTCGCCCCTGCTGCGACGAGCAAACTCAGCAACATGATTGTGACCAATACGTGTCGGCGTTTCATCGAACTCCCTCCCACTCTTTACCGCGTCCGTCGCTTTATTCTCGCCGCTTTTGCCCGCGTAATGGACAGGATTTCTTCTTCCGTGCTATGTCTCTTTGGCAACAGCCCGATTTCGCCCCGGCCGCTCCGTCCGGCTTCGGCTCCTTTCCGCCTCCGTTCGCAACGCTTTCCTCGCGTTTCCTGATACCATCATGTCGCACCGGGCAAACGATACCTAGCATGAGCAAGACCGCCAGCACCAAGGCACACGACGAAGCAAACACTTCTTCACGTCCTCACACGCCACTCGACTCGCTCTCGTCTGCAGGCGCCGAACGCCTTCACCAAAAGTTGCACCCCCGGCGCAGCCTGCGCTCCTGGTTCGCTTTTCGACTCTTCCTCGGATTCTTTGGTGCCGGCTTGGTTCTCCTGCCGCTCGCTCTGCCGCAAAGTTGGATCGCCTCCATCATCGGCCTCGCGATTTTTCTTACTTCGATCCTCTTGCCGCCCCTTGGCGAAACAGAATCCGAACCTCAGCTCTCGCGCCCGCTGGCCGGTCAGCTCGTTCTAACCGGCGCTGAATTTTCTTCGGGAAGCGCCATCGCGATTCCGGTGAAGCTTTTCGTCGATTCCGAACAAATTCTCGCCATGAAGCCCGATTTGCAACCCGCCGCCGTCGTCCCCCTGGCGCCGCTCTCCGCCGTATTTCTGCAGCGCACCGAGCACTCCTGGCTCCTCATTCTTCAATCGCCGGCCGGAGAAACGGTTTTTTCGTTTCGCGGTGTTTTCGCGGAACGCAATGTGCGCCGGGCGGAATCGGCCATTCGCGGCTTTGTTCGCAGCCTGCCGCCGGAAAAGCCCAAAACCCGCGCCGCCACTGCCTAGGAAACACCTCGTTATTTGGCAATTTTCTTCCGGCTAAGCCTCCTCCCGTATGGCAGAATGAAGGCATGGCCCGCGGGTGGGAAAGCAAAGACGTGGAATCCCAGGTGGCAGAGCAGCGCCCGGAAAAATCTCCCAGCGATAAATCGCAGAAAACACAGGACCAGTTGAATAACGAACGGGAACGGCAAGGCCTTGAACTATCGAAAAAACGCGTGCTCGCCGATCTTGAAAACGCCACCCATCCCAATCATCGCAAATCGCTCGAAGCCGCCCTCGCGCACCTCGACGCAAAACTGGATTCTCTGAAGTGACGAGGCTTCTTCGCTGAAGCGCCGGCCGCAACCGCCTAGTCCGTAAACACAACTCCCACCGCGCTGTGCCCTTTTTCCGCACCCGTATCCACTCGAACCACGTAACCCCGCAGCTTCATCGCGTGCGTGCCCTCTTCGCCCGGCGCTTCCATCGTCACCTGCAATTCAGACTGCAGCCGCGGGCTATGGTGCAGCGAGATGAGCGCACCTTGCAGCGACAAGTCCCGCACCATCGTCTCTTCTTCAAACGCTTGGCCGCTCTCCGTCACTCCGCTCACTTTCGCGCGGAATTGCGCTTCTCTCCGCAGCGCCGTACGCGTTCCCGGCATGTGCGCTTCCATCCGGTTTTCCGCGGATCCCAGCGTAATCACCATGCCTTCGCTCGCCGCAAACACCGAATCAAACTCTTCCCGCGCCTGCCGCAATATTCCATCCACCATCCGGTCCGTCGAATCCGGATCGTGGTGAAACAACACCAGCGTCTTCGCGCCCACTTCTTTCGCGATGTTCACGCCCTCGAGCCATGTCGAATGGCCCCATCCTTTTCGCGTCGTCGCCAGCTGCTCCGGCGTGTATTGCGCATCATTAATAAAGATGTCCGCGCCCTGCGCGAGTTCTCTTAGCGACGCATCCAGCTTCGCGTTGCCCGGCTCGTTGTCCGTCGCATACACCACCGTGCCCGCCGAAGTCTCGATCCGGTATCCCAGGCAGCCCTGCGGGTGATTCAATTCCCGCGCCGTCACCCGATTCTCGCCGATCGTAATCGTCTCGCCCACCGTCACTTCCATGAACTTCCGCTTCGCGCTCATCGCCGACATGTCCACGGGAAAATACGGCATCGCCATCTGCGTTTCAAATACCTGCTTCAAGCTGTCGCGCCCCAGATATTTCGACCGAAAACTGTAAAAATGAAACGCATTGTTTTCCGCGTACAGCGGCATAAAAAACGGAATCCCTTGAATGTGATCCCAGTGATAGTGCGTCACCAGAATGTGCGTCTCGGGATTTCGGCCCGCGACCGGTACGCTCCATCGCGACCCGAGCGATCGCAGTCCCGTTCCGCAGTCCAGAATAAATTGCGTTCCGTCCGGCGCCACCAGTTCGAGGCACGGCGTGTTTCCGCCATAGCGCCACGTTGCCGGATCCACCGTCGGCGTGGAGCCGCGCACACCCCAAAAACTTAATTTGCTTACTGGGACCGACATGTCGTCTTGCTACGCCCCTGGAATGGTTCGCTTCCCCATCTTTACAATGGGACCCGCGGAAGCTCCTCCGATACTCGCAGCCGTTACCACCACCGTCAATCGCTTCGCATGTCGATAGTGTCAAACTGCCTAACAACGCCCGCATTTTGCGTTTTCGCAGTGGCGCGTCTTTGCACTAGTTTTCTTGCCCACCCATTCTGTCCGTCTGAAAGAACAACCAAAGTCGCGATCGGCCGCTCCAAAAGCGACGAAAAGCAGAACCCACTCCGCAAAAATCGAAACCGCATCACTTTCTATTTCCCGACTATCTTTCCTGCGCTCTTCGTGGCGTAGAATAAACACAATGCACGAGCACACCCACTCCGGCCACGACCATTCACACGGCTCGCACGGCCATTCTCACGGCGCACACTCGCATTCTCACGCCGGCCACGTTCATCCGCCGCTCAAGCCGAGCGTCCTGGCCTGGGCCATGCTCGCCACTCTTGGCCTCGTCGTCGCGGAAATTTTCGGCGGCTTCCTCGGCCACAGCGTCGCCCTTTTGAACGACGCCGTTCACAATCTTTCCGACGTCCCCGCGCTTGGCATCTCCTGGCTCGCCATGCGCTGGGCCGAACGCCCCGCCGACCGCGACAAAACCTACGGCTACCATCGCGCCGGAACTCTCGCCGCTTTCACGAATGCCGTCCTGCTCGTTCTTCTCTCCGCCTGGCTCGGTTACGAAGCCATCGAGCGCCTTCGCGCTCCCGTCGCCGTCGTCGAAAGCTGGATGATCTGGACGTCGCTCGCCGCTCTCGCCGTCAACGGCGGCATCACTCTCTCCGTCATGCGCGGCCACAAGGATCTAAACCTTCGCAGCATACTCGTTCACAATTTCGGCGACGCCCTCTCCAACATCGCCATCATCGCCGGCGCCATCGCCATTCACTACACGAACTACCACTGGATCGACCCCGTCCTCGGCCTCGCCATCGGTCTTCTCGTTCTCTGGTCCAGCATCGGCATACTTCGCGCTTCCGCTCACATCCTTCTCGAAGGCCGTCCGCAAAATCTCCAGGTGGAAGAAGTCGCCCGCGCCATCCTCTCCGTCCCGGGCGTTCACGAAGTGCACGACGTCCATCTCTGGTCCCTCGGCGGCGATCACAATGCCATGAGCTGCCATGCCCGCGTTCCCGACATGCACATGGACCAGTGTGAATCCGTCCTCATCGCCATCCGCCAAAAACTGCACGACTCCTTCGCCATCGACCACGTCACCATTCAACTCGAACGCGCCGGCCTCCCCGCTCAATCCGGCTACGTCATGCCCGAACCGGCGCAGAAATAGATTTCCTGCCCGCCGGCGAAATTTAGTTAACAATAATCACCCCCCTCCCCCCTATTTTTTGTAAGTGTTGAAAACAAAGGTACTTTAAGTCCAATGTTCTGCAAGTGTTCATTCTAAAGGGGTTGCGGGCGCATTTTTTGTAAGTGTTCATTCCAGAAGACTTACGGGATTTTTGCGGGAAGCCGAGAAGGTGGTTGTTCGCCGCGAGGCAAGAGGAAGGCGTCGACCAGAACACGCGGAAGGATAGCACGAGGATGTTAGAAAGGTTAAGTAATAAGCAGGGAATGGGTGGAATTGGGTTGCGAGCGGTTACGGGCGCTGGTGAACGGTTGCGCCGAATCCACGTCGGCTCCGGTAGCCTCCCGTCGGACCTTGATATCAAGAACTGTCCGCTGATCTTCAGCTAAGCTCAGATAAATGCCAGCTGGGAAACCATGGAAGGACGACTATCGCTCGTCTCGGGAAAACAGCTCCTCGGAAAACAATCGCAATGGACTCAGGAGAACTAGGGAGTCCCAATCAGTCCGATGGGCGTCGCACGACAAGTAAGGCGCGATGAAATTGCGGACGAGGTTGTAGCTGTACTGACAGCCATTGAGAACAATGGCCCTTTCTGATGACTGGGGACTCGTTCCCCATCGGCCCTGTCCCCTGGCGCGCCGGTTGTGCTACAACTCAGTCCGCCGCGGGACATTCCCCGCCGTTCGAGTTCCCGCGCGGGCCGAAGCGCTAATCCTTCCGCCGATTGACCTTGCTCCCATAAATATGGGAGTATGCCATCATGAAGACGACGCTAGAGATTCCGGATACGGTCTTTCGCCGCGCAAAATCGGTTGCGGCGGACCGGGGCATTCCGCTCCGTGAATTTGTCACGGAAGCGGTCAAAGAGAAGTTGTCGGCGGAAGCCAAGGCCAGCGAAAAGCCCTGGGTTAAGCACATGGGAAAGCTAAAGCATTTGAAGCGGGAAACCAAGCGCATCAATAAGGTAATCGAGGAACAATCGGAAAAAATCGACCCGGAGATGTGGCGTTGATTTTGGACACCAACGCGCTGTCGGCGGCTGCCGATAGCGAGGCTGGCGCATTACAGGTTGTTGCCGAAGCTGAACGTATTTTCGTACCCGTTATTGTCCTGGGCGAATATCGGCTGGGAATTTTGCAGTCCCGCCATAGATCGGCTTACGAAAACTGGCTCCGCGGGTGGATCTCCGCCGTGAGCATCCTTGACATCGACAATGAAACCACCCATTCCTATGCCGCGATAGGTCTTGAGCTAAAGAAGAAGGGTAAGCCAATTCCCGCGAATGACCTCTGGATTGCCGCCCTTTGCCGCCAGCATGCTCTCCCCCTTCTAAGCCGTGACCGCCATTTTGACGAGGTCCCCGGGCTACAACGCATCGAGTGGTAACGCGTGCGGAGAGCGGCATCCCCTATCCCCTTGCGGGGAGGTTGTGCTATAACTCTGCCCGCCGTGGAACATGCCGTGAAGCAAGCCGCCCTGCCCTCGCGCCCCGATCCGGCAGAGGCCGAGCCCGTCTCGTCGGTGCTTTCTTCGTCCGAGTTGCGGGGAGAGGATGCTTCGCGCTATTGTCCCCAGTGCTCGCAGAGACTCGAATCTCGCCGGTGCAAACTTATCTGCAACCGGTGCGGCTATTACATGTCTTGCGCGGATTACATCTGAGCGCGGCGGCTCCGCTCGAGGCTTCCGTTAACCCGCGCCGGCAAAGTTTTGCTATAGTTTCTGGCTCCGGACTGCGCTGCCGCCGGACTTTTTTTGCAAGAGACGGCTTTTCAAAGGGTTTTCCAAAGAGAATGAGGAGGAAACGAACGTGGCATTAAAGATGACGAATCGGGAAGTGGACGGCGTATCCGTGGTGGCGCTGGACGGGCGCATCGTCCTCGGCGAAGAATCCAACGCCTTGCGGGAAAAAGTGAAGAGTTTGCTGGCCGAAGGCCGCAAAAAAATCGTCCTCAATATGGACAGCATCACGTTTATTGACAGCGCCGGCCTCGGCACGCTCGTCGCGGCGCATCACAGCGCCAAGTCGCAGGGCGCGTCGCTCCGCCTCTGCCACCTGGGCTCGAAATTCCAGGAAGTTTTGCAGATCACCAAATTGCTGACGGTGTTCGACGTGTACGATTCGGAAGCTTTGGCCGTCGCCAGCTTCAAATAAATCTTTTCGCGTTCGCGAAAAGATTTGCTTTCAAGCCAAGTCTTTTGACTTTTTCTTCTCCGAAAGGCGCGTTCGCGCGCCTTTCGCCATTTACGAACCGCTACACGCGGTACATCGTGATGCCGCTCAAAAGTTTTGGAAAAAAATCGGTGGACTTCTGCGGCATGACTTCGTTCGCCGTGGCAATCTCGACGACTTTTTCCACGTCGCACGCATTCAGCAAAAACGAAACCTGCGCCCTGCCCGAATCCACCGCCGCCAGCGCATTCGCCGCTTCGCGTTCGTAAGTCAGATTGGCTTCTTTCGTCACCGCTTGCGGCGTGATGCCGAGCGCGGGCTCCAAGATTCCTTCATGCAGCAAGACGACATCCAGCTGGCGCTGCAGGGGCGATACGTCCGGCAGAAGTTGCGCGAGGTCCACGCCGGGGCGCAATACAAGGAGATAAAACGCGCGCTGGCCATCGGCGGAAACGGGATACGCGCCGATGGCGCGCTGCGGGGCGGCGGATTGGAGGCGCGCAAGAAAATGATTGCGCGCGGAATCTTTTTCGGCGTCATTCGAAAAGGCAAACACTTCGGTTAAAAAAAACGGTTCGAGATGGCGGCGGACGGCGGGCCAGGAAAAATCGTGGACGTTGGCGGCGACGCGGTGCGTGGGCAAAATGACGAGGCCTTCGCTGCGCGTATTGATGAAGGTCATCATGGCGCGTTCGAATGGGGCGTTGGAATCTACGAAGCTGGCCTGGGCGCGGCGCTCGTTGCGATAGTTGAGCGCGGTTTCGTAACGGTGATGGCCGTCGGCGATGACGAGTTTTTGCTCGGCCATGGCGGATTGGATGGCGGAAACTTTTTGCGGGTCCGATACCAGCCATAGACGGTGGATCACGCCGTATTCATCGTGGACTTCGGTCACGGGCGGCGCGGAAGATTCGGCTTCGGCGAGGATGGCGTCGACCCGTTTTTGCGGATCGGAGTAGAGCATAAACAATTGGCCGGTGTGCGTGCGCGTGTTGCGGAGAAGCTCGAGGCGATCGGCTTTGGGGCCGGAGAGGGTGTGTTCGTGGCGGAAAACGACGCCGGCGGAATATTCCTCGAGGCGGCCGGCGCCGATGAAGCCGCGGCGGGTGCGGCGCTCGACGGCGCCGGGAACGGTGAATTCCTGCGTGCAAGCGTAGAAAGACGGCGCGGCGTCCGGAACGATTACGTTTTTGGCTTCCCAGTCCTTGAAAGCGGCGGCGGCGCGGGAATAGACGTTGTTGCCGGGGCCGTCGCCGGGATATTCGCGGCCTTTTTCGACGGCGATGAGATTTTGCGGATGCGCGTCGTAATACTTTTGCTGCATTTCCGGAGAGATTTTGTCGTAGGGCTGGGTGAGCACGTTTTGAAACGGCGCGAGCTGGGGATTGTAACGGAATGCACGGAACGGGAAGACCTGAGCCATGGAATCTCCGGTAGCAATTTTGAGTACGACGGAAACATATAGTGTACGCGAAGGGCGGCGCGGAAGGCGACGCGCGTATTACAATTATTATATGAATGCACAAAAAGGTTTGAAGGTGCGCGCGCTGGTGTTCGATCTGGATGGGACGCTGATCGATTCGAAAATGGATTTGGTGAACAGCGTGAATGCGACGCTGCGGGAATTGAAACGCGAAGCGCTGCCGACGGATCTGGTGGCGAGTTATGTGGGATCGGGGGCGCCGGTGCTGATACGCCGCGCGCTGGGCGGAAATCCGAGCGAAGAGGAATTGAAGCGCGCGCTGGCATTTTTTCTGGTGCATTACGAAGAGCACAAACTGGATCAGACGAGATTGTATCCGGGCGTGGCGGAGACGCTGGCCGAGCTGAAAAGTTTGCCGATGAGCGTGCTGACGAACAAGCCGGTGAAAATCAGCGTGCGGATACTGGAAGGGCTGGGCGTGGCGCAATACTTCCGGAGTATTTATGGCGGAAACAGTTTTGAAACGAAGAAGCCCGACCCGCAGGGAGCGCGACAGATTTTGACGGAGTTCAAAGCGGCGGCACGGGAAGCGGCGATGGTGGGCGATTCGGAAGTGGACGTGCAGACGGCGCGCAATGCGGGAATGGCGTCGGTGATCGTAAATTTTGGATTTGGAACGCACGACCGCGCGGCGCATCCGGCGGATTTATATGTGGATCGGTTTGAGGAATTGTTGGGAGTGGTTGGTGATAGGTGCTGAAGCGGTCGGCGCGGGGTGGGAGTTGGGCGGACGCCCGAAGCGATTGAAAAAGACTGGAGAGAAGAGCCGGTCTGAAGACCGGATACTACAACGACAGTGCAAGAGGGCGGACTGAAGTCCCGCCCCTACACGGGTGATAGACACTGGGCGGCGCGGGGACTGCGGCGAAGACGGGGCGCTTTAGAAAGCGTGCGCTATGACAACTCTCGAACGTTGACGACGGAAGAGAGAATCTACAAAGGGAAGAGTGTCGACGAAGCGAATTATTTTTCGCGGTCGAGGGAGAAGCCGAAGTCGCCGTCGATCCAGGTGTCTTTGTCATGGAGTATGACGTGGACTGAAAGGGCGGGCGCGGGAAGCGAGCGAAAAAGACTGGAGAAAAGAACCGGTCTAAAGACCGGCCACTACAACGGCAGTGCAAGAGGGGCGACAATGGCAAGAAGTTAGCCGGAGCGAATTATTTTTCGCGGTCGAGGGAGAAGCCGAAGTCGCCGTCGATCCAGGTGTCTTTGTCGTGCAGGATGGCGTGGACGGGAAGTGCGGGTGAGGCGACGGCGACGCCGGTTGTTTTTTTGATGGCGGTGCCGATGGCCATGAATTCAACGAGGCCGCCGCCAATTTCGACGATATAGGTTTTGACGCCGACGACATCTTCAGCCTTGAGGAGGTCCGCTTCATTTTTGAGGCGAGTGATGGCGATTTCACGCGCGTCGTGAATCAGCGTGGTGAGTTCGGTGACTTCGCCTTTGCTGAAAGACTTAAATGCCGCCATGAATCCGCCGACGAGGCCGAGCGAATAAATGGAGGTGGACATGAGGAGTTTGGCCGGGGCGTAACCGAGAGAAGTCATGGCCCAGAGTTCTTCGCCGGTGAGATCGCTGGTGACGGGAGCGCGGTCCGCTTCGGGCGGCAAAGCGGGATTCCTGGCGGCGGTGCCGGTCATCAACATTTCGTGGGTGCCGTGCCAGGGAAGGATGGTGGTGCGAATGCCGACGACGGAATTGGCTTTGCATTCCCGGGCTTGGGTGACGATGCGGTCGAGAGCCTTGTGGCGCGTGGAATTGAAAACGTCGCTGTATTCTTTTATTTCGCCGCGGCCGAGCGACTTAAATGCGCCGGAAAGACCGCCGCCCACGCCCATGGAATACGCGATATTGCCAAAAGCATGTTGAAGCGGTTGATAGCCGGCGTCGATGTGGCAAAAGAGCTCCTGGGCATTGCCGGCGCTGGTGAAAAAGCCGCCGGCCGGAGCGTCGGAATGAACGCACGAACCGACGAAGAGGAATTCGGTGCTGCCGCTGAAATTTCTGAGTTCGCTGGTGACTCCGGCGACGCCGGAAGCGCCGTGCTGCTGCCGCGCCTCGTTTGTCATGCGGAGAAAGGCGCTGGCGCGCCCTTCGTGAATGGCTTGCGTGACCTGGGGGACTTCACCGCCCATTAAATTTTTGAAACCGGCGCCGAGCGAGCCGAGAAAGCCCATGGATTGAACGCTGTTGCCGACAACGAGCTCGCCGGGGGAATAGTTCTTGAGGGCCAGGCAATAGATTTCGTTGCCGGAAAGTCCTGTAACTTTGGCCATATCGGGTTTGCATCTCCGGAATGGATTTCCGCGTTGCGACCAAGGGGGTTATAGCATAGAAAAAATAAAAAGCATTGAAGATTGCGACGTGAAGGGCTTGGCATGGTTCCACCGCAGCATCTCGAGGCGGATTTGTGCGATGCGGCGTCCCTTTGCAAGGTCCAAAGGAATGAACGAGAAGAGGCATCAAACCGATTGGCCGGTTTGAATATGGCGGGCGAAAACCGAAGGAACACTATCCGGGCTCGGTGCAAGATTTAGCATGACGGGTAAGGCCGCTCGAAGGGGCGGCTCTGCGTCATAGAAACGCAGTCGGAGGCGATGGTATGAACTTGCGAAGAAGCGAAGTACAAGGCAGACTCGGCGCGTGCTGATTGGACTATTTACGGAACTGGATGCGCCGGGCGGGGTGCAGCGCGCGGGGCGGCATGTGGCCGCGGTGATGACGGAGTTTGCGGCGAGCCGCGGGATGGAGTGCCGGCTGCTGAGCTTGAACGATTCGCCGGAATTGCATCGCATCGCGGCGAACGGGCGGGAGTTTGTTTTTACGGGATGCGAGCGGGGCAAGGGAAAATTCACGGCGGCGGCGCTGAAAGCGGCGCGGCGAAAAGCGAAGCTGGTGGTGGCGGGACATCCGAATCTGGCGCCGGTGGCGCGGCTGATGAAATTTGTTGCGCCGCGGATGAAATCGATTGTGTGCACGCACGGAGTGGAAGTGTGGGAGCCGATGCCGTGGATGCGGCGAAGCGCGTTGCAGAAAGCGAATGTGGTGCTGGCGCCGAGCCGGTACACGGCGGATCACGTGGAAACGGATCAGGGCGCGGCGGCGGGACGAGTGCGAGTGCTGCCGTGGGCGCTCGATCCGCAGTTTGAGACGCTGGCAGCGAATGCGGCGAAAACGAACGTGCCGGAAAATTTTCCGAAGGGCCGCGTGATTTTGACGGTGGGACGGTGGCTTGCGAGCGAGCGATATAAAGGAATGGATACGCTGATTACGGCGCTGCCCAAATTGCTGACGCGGTGGCCGGAGTTGCAACTGGTGGCGGTGGGAGAAGGCGACGACCGCGACTGGCTGGAGGATCTGGCGAAGGAACATGGCGTGCGAATGCACGTACATTTTTTGAGCGGGCTCGGTTACGCGCAACTTGCGGCGTGCTACGCGGCATGTGAAGTGTTTGCGCTGCCGAGCCGAGGCGAAGGATTTGGGCTGGTGTACCTGGAAGCGATGGCGTGCGGAAAGCCGGTGATTGGCGGGGCGCACGGCGGAGCGCCGGAAGTGATTGAAGACGGCGTGACGGGCTATCTGGTGCAACACGGAGATGCGGTGCAACTGGCAACTTCGATTGAAACGCTGCTGGCGAATCCGGAAATTGCGGCGGAGATGGGGCGGCGCGGAAAGCAGCGCGCGGACAATGAATTCCGGTTCAATGTGTTTTCAAAGTCGTTGAAGAAAATCCTGCGCGAATTATGCGAATCCTGAATGTGACGGAGAGTTACGCTCCGTTTTATGAGTTTGGCGGGCCGCCGGCAAAGGTGGAAGCGCTTTCGCGCGGGCTGGCGGAGCGCGGGCATGACGTGACGGTATTGACGGTGGATTGGGGCGTGGAGCGGAGAATGGCGGAAGCGGAGCGGGAAAAACGGTTTGCACGCTCGAGGTTTGGCTGGATGGGAGAAGAGCGCGGCGTGAAGGCGGTGTATCTGCCGACGTGGCTGCGATACCGCGCGACGAGCTGGAATCCGGGAATTGGGAGATTCTTGAAAGCGCGGATTTCGGAATTTGACGTGGCGCATATTTTTGGTTTGTACGATTTGCTGGGGCCGGCGGTGGCGAAAGCTTGCCGGACGAGAGGCATTCCGTACGTGGTGGAACCGATCGGGATGTTTGTGCCGATCGTGCGCAACGTGCGGATGAAGCGGATCTTCCACCGTTTGTATGGAAAACGGATGCTGGCGGGCGCGGCGCGAGTGATTGCGACGTCGGAGCAGGAGAATGACGAGCTGGCGAGCGGCGGAATTTTGCGGGAAAAGATCGCGCTGCGAAGAAACGGCGTGATGAAGCCGGAAAAATTGCCGGAGCGAGGAATTTTCCGGCGGAAGTGCGGGATTTCGGCGACGGATTTGGTGGTGCTGTTTCTTGGGCGATTGAGCGAGAAGAAAAGCCCGGAACTTTTGTTGCGCGCGTTTTCAGAGGCGGCCGGGAAGGTGGGAGGCAGAGTCACACGACTGGTGTTTGCGGGGCCGGATGAGCAAGAAATGGAAGCGCGGCTGAAGAGGACGGCAAAAGAAACGAAAGTGGAAGACCGGGTACTTTTTGCCGGCGCGGTGTTCGGGGAAGAAAAGTGGGCGGCATATCGAGATGCCGATGTGTTTGTGCTGCCATCGCAGAACGAAAATTTTGGAAACACGGCGGCGGAAGCGGCGGCGGCGGGAACGCCGGTGATTGTGACGGAGAATTGCGGTGTTGCGCCGCTGCTGGCGGAAGGAGGAGCGGTGATTCCGCACGAGCAAGGCGCGCTGGTGCGGGCGCTCGACGAACTGCTGCAAAATGAAACGCTGCGGGAACGATTGGGGCGGCAAGCGATGGCGGCGGCGGGGAAAATCGGATGGGAAGGGCCAGTGGAAGAGGCGGAAGCGCTGTATAGAAAGCTTGCAGAAAAACGGTAAGGGTTAGAAAATTGCGCAGTGGAGTTTGGGTTGGCCGACGGAAAACATACTGTGTTTAAAATCGTCTGGAAGGCGGCGAACTTGCTGCTGGTGGTCTGCCTTGCGGGACTGGTGTATTCGGCGGCGTGGGAATATTCGGTCCGGCAGTATCTGGACGGATTCAGCGACGCGATCGTGCCGGTGCCGGCGACGCCGCAGCAGAAAGTGGAAGCGATACTGAGTTGGATGCGGAGCGGACCACCGAGAGCGGTGGCGACGGATCCGGACGCGCTACCGCAGCGAGACCCGGAAACGACGCTGAATTACAAGCAGCTGCTTTCGGTTTGCGGGACGGCGACGAACGCATTTTTGAATCTGGCGCGAAGCTCGGATTTGGACGTGAGACGTCTGCTGCTGCTGACGCCGGAGCGGACGACGAAGCACGTGGTGGCGGAAGTTCTGCTGGATGGCAAATGGGTGATCGTTGACCCGACGTACCGGCTGCTGATGAGGGACAAGCAGGGGAAGCTACTGACGCGACGGGATTTACAAAATCCGGCGGTGTTCGCGGAAGCGACGAGCGTGATTGCGAATTATCCGGCAATGTATAACTACACGTCGTACGCGCATGTGCGGCTTGCGAAGCTGCCGTTGCAAGGGCTGCACCTGCGGACAACGCTCGACAAGATTTATCCCGGCTGGGATGAAGTGCTGGACTGGAGCCTGCTGCTGGAGCGGGAATCGTTTTTTGTGTTGTGTGTGTTCATCGCGGGATCGGTATTTTTTCTGATCGTACGGGAAAGTTTGGCGTTGTATGCCGATCGCAAGCTGAAGGTTCGGCGTTTCCATTTGCGCGAACATTTTGCGCGGGCCGGGGCCGCATTCTTTGGGGCGCCGGAGATCAAACAATAAAGTGTGCGGAATTTGCGGCGTCGCCTTCGTCACGCGGAGCACCGAGGCGGAGGCGCGCGTGCGAGCGATGGCTGGCGCGATGGGACATCGCGGGCCGGACGACGAAGGGTTTCTGGTAAACGACGGGCGAGCGCCGGGACTGGCGCTGGGAATGCGGCGGCTGAGCATCATCGATTTGGCCGGCGGGCAACAACCGATCTGGAACGAGGCGCACGACGTGGCCGTGGTGATGAACGGCGAGCTTTATAACTACCGCGAAGTGCGCGAGCGGCTGACGCGGCTCGGGCACAAATTCAAAACACAATCGGACACGGAAATTCTGGTGCACGCGTGGGAAGAGTGGGGCGAAGAGTGCCTCGCCGAAATACGCGGGATGTTTGCGCTGGCGATTGCGGATTTCCGGAAGCACTACACGTCGGGGCCGATACTTTTTCTGGGGAGAGATCCGCTGGGCATCAAGCCGCTGTATTACACACAGGGGCCGGAAGGATTTGCATTTGCGTCGGAAGTGCGCGCGCTGCGGGCGAGTGGCGTGGAGAGCGGCGGGATTTCCCAGGACGCGGTGACGTCGTATTTGTTGTTTGGAAGCGTGAGCGAACCGGTGACGATGTTCGAGGGCGTGTTTTCGCTGCCGCCCGGGCATCGCATGCTGCTTTATGTGCCGGACCGAAGAAAAATTCCGCGGACGCATCCGTGGTGGGACCCGCGGCGAAGTCCGGCCGGGCGCGACCCGAAGAAGCCGCGGGATTTTGCAACGGCGGTAAAGCAAGTGAAGCCGCTGCTGCAAGACGCGGTACGGGCGCACTTGATTGCCGATGTGCCGGTGGGGCTATTTCTTTCGAGCGGACTGGATTCGGGAGCGATTGCCGCGCTGGCAGCGCGGGAGCATCCCGGGATACAAAGTTTCACGCTTTCTTTTCCGGGCACGGAGTTTGACGAATCGGAATTGACGCGGCGGGTGGCGGCCCGATGCGGGACGCAGCACAGAGAAGTGGCGCTTGAAGGCGGCGCGGTGACGGAGCGAATCGACGAAGTGATTCGCGCGATGGATCAACCGAGCATGGACGGCGTGAACACGTATTTTGTGTCGTGGGCGGCGCGAGAAGTTGGATTGAAGGTGGCGCTTTCGGGATTGGGCGGCGATGAAATGTTTGCGGGGTATCCGACGTTTGCGAGCGTGCCGAAGCTGGAGCGGATGGCGGCGGTCGCGCGGATTTTGCCCGCAGCGGTGCGGCGCCTTTCCGGCGGGCTTGTGCGCGGCGCACTGGGCATGGGAATGACGCGCGACGCGGCGGCGAAAGCAGCGGCGGCGTGGAGCGACGCGGAGCGATTGCCCCACGCTTATTTTTTTGCGCGGGCGCTTTTTGCGCCGGAGGATTTGAAAGCGATCACGGAGCCGCGCTTCCGGCCGAGCAGTATTGGCGCGGATGGCACGACGCTGGAGCCGACATGGGTGGGATGGCTGCAACGAGCGGCGGACGAAGCGCGGCGGATGGGGCCCATCGGCGCGGTGAGTTGGATGGAAATGCGCTGCTACATGGCGAGCACGCTGCTGCGCGATACGGACTCGGTGAGCATGGCGCGGTCGCTCGAAGTGCGCGTGCCAATGCTCGATACGCCGCTGGTGGAATTCCTGTGCGCGCTGCCGGACGAGGCGCGGCGGGTGAAAAACCGGCAGAAGGCGCTGCTTGTGGATGCTTTGCAAGACATCTTGCCCGCGGAAATTGTGGGACAAAGAAAGCGGACGTTCACATTGCCGTGGGAACAGTGGCTGCGCGGGCCGTTGCGGCCAAAGCTGGAAACGAGTTTTGCGGAGATCGCGGCGCCGGTGAAGGAGCACCTGAAACCGGACGGGGTGCAAGCGGTGTGGCAATCGTTCCTCGCGGGCAGGACGACATGGTCGCGGCCGTGGGCAATTTTTGTATTGAACGAATGGTGCAGGCGAAATATTCCGGCGTAAAGAAGCGGTCGCCGCACGATGCTGCGGTACACTAATTTTCTTGCGAAATGAATATTCTTGGGATTAACGCGTACCACGGAAACGCTTCGGCTGCGATTGTGTGCGATGGACAATTGATCGCCGCGGTCGAGGAAGAACGATTCAATCGCGTGAAATACGCGGCGGGATTTCCGGCTGCGGCGATTCGTTATTGCCTGCAAGAAGCGGGGCTGACGCTTGCGGAAGTGGACCACGTGGCGGTGCCGCGGAATCCGTATGCGCGGCTGGGAACGAAGTTGTTCTATGCGGCGCGGATGCCCTCGTTTGCGCGCGAGCGGATGAGGGTGCTCGTGAAATTCACGGGGATTCGCGAAGCGCTCGCCGGCGCGTTCGATTCCGATCCGGAAAAACTCGAAGCGGTGTTCCATCGCGTGGAGCATCACGTGGCGCATCTGGCGAGTTCGTTTTACTGCTCGCCGTTCGAAGACGCGGCGCTGCTTTCCGCGGATGGATTGGGAGATTTTGCGAGCTCGATGTGGGGAGCCGGCTTCGGGCCACGCATGAATGTGCATGGGGCGATTGCGTTTCCGCATTCGCTGGGGCTTTATTACAGCGCGATCACGCAGTACCTGGGATTTTTGAAATTTGGCGATGAATACAAGGTGATGGGCCTCGGCGCTTATGGCGAGCCGGAGTTTCTTGCGGAGTTTCGCGAAATCGTGAAATCGAATGGCGGCGGCTTCCAGCTGGCGCTGAAATATTTTACGCATCATCGCACGGGGCCGGAGATGAGCTGGGCGGAGGCGGATAAAACGCCGGTGCTTGGAAAATTATTTTCGGAGGAATTGCCGAAGCGGCTGGGGCCGGCGCGGCAACCGGAAGAAGCAATTACACAACGGCACAAGAATCTGGCTTGCTCGCTGCAAGCGCGGCTTGAAGAAGTGTATTTGGGAATGCTGCGGCACCTGGCGCGAGAAACGCAGCTGACGTCGGTGTGTCTGGCGGGCGGAGTGGCGTTCAACTGCGTGGCGAACGGAAAAATTCCGGGCGAAACGCCGTTTGAGAATGTGTACGTGCACCCCGCGGCGGGCGATGCGGGGTTGGCCGTCGGCGCGGCGTTCTATGTGTGGCATCAGGTGTTTGGAAAGCCGCGGTCGTTTGTGATGGAGCATGCGTATTGGGGACCGGGGTATTCGGCCGAGGAGGCGCGGAAAGCGATTGACGCGGCAAAGCTTGCCGCGAGCGGATACGCCATCGCGCAACTTGCAGAGGAAAACCTTTTGGAGCGAACGGCAAGAATTATCGGAGAGGGAAAAATTTTAGGATGGTTTCAGGGGCGCGCGGAATGGGGACCGCGCGCTTTGGGAAACCGGAGCATTGTGGCCGATCCGCGGCGCGCGGAGATGAAAGAGATTTTGAATCAGCGGATCAAACACCGGGAGATATTCCGGCCGTTTGCACCTTCGATCCTGGCGGAGGCGAGCGGCGAATGGTTTGAAAAGTCGCACCCATCGCCGTTCATGACGATGGCATACGCGGTGAAGCCGGAGAAGCGCGACAAGATTCCCGCGCCGACCCACGTGGACGGAACCGGACGGTTGCAAACGGTTACGAAAACGGCGAACCCGCGATACTGGAAATTGATCAAGGAAGTGGAACGGCAGACGGGAGTGCCGGTGGTGCTGAACACTTCCTTTAACGACAACGAACCGATTGTGTGCAAGCCGCAAGAGGCGATCGATTGCTTTCTGCGCACGCAGATGGATGCGCTGGTGCTTGGGGATTTTTTGATCACAAAATCGTGAACGCACTTCACAGACGCGCGCGAAATCGGCGAACGGAATGAAAATACTGCTGCTCAATTTGTACTTCCCGCCCGACACTTCGGCGACGGCGAAAATGGCGGAGACGGTTGTGGACGCGCTTTGCGCGGAGCACGACGTGACGGTGGTGTGCGGGCGGCCGTCGTACGATCCGACGGAGCGGCGCGGCTGGAGGCTTTGGCAAACGGAGCGGCGCGGAAGGCGGAAGATCGTGCGGGTGGGCTCGACGGCGTTTCCGCGGTTCAACATGAAAAAGCGCGTGCTGAATTATTTGAGTTATGTGGCGCTGGCGGTGCCGCTTGCGATCGTTATGCGGTGCGACGCGGTTGTGGCCATGACAGACCCGCCGTTTGAAGGGATCGTGGGCGCGTTCGTGGCGATGCTGAAGGGTAGGCCTTATCTGTATAACATTCGCGACATGTATCCGGACATGGCGGTGGGCGGAGCGATTGTCGAGCCGGGATTGCTGGCGCGCGTGTGGGAAAAAATGCACCGTTGGGCGCTGCGGCGGGCGTCGTGCGTGGTGGTGCTCGGCGACGACATGAAGAATCGCATTCTCTTGAAAGGAATCGCCGCGGAAAAGCTGGAGATTGTGCGAGACGGGACCGAGATCGCCGCGGAAGGTGCGCCGGCGGCGGCACTTGACGAGGACGTGATTCGAACGATTCGAGGGGATTTTCGCTTTGTACTGCTGCACGCGGGGAATATCGGTTTTTACGGCGCGTGGGGAACCCTGCTCGCTGCCGCGCGAGAATTAGCAGCGGACGGCGTGGGATTTGTGTTCGTGGGCGAGGGAGCGCAGCGAGACGAGATGGCGGCCGAGGCGGCGGGCATTTCGAATGTGAGATTTGTTCCGTTTTTTCCCGGCAGCAAAATTCCATCGGTGCTGGCGGCGGCGGACGCGCACGTGATTACGGTGAAGCGCGGGCTTGAAGGCGTGGTGGTGCCCAGCAAAATGTACGGAATACTGGCGGCGGGAAAACCGATCGTGGCGGTGGCGGCGGAGGAGACAGACGTTGCGAGCCTTGGAGCGAAACAAGGATTCGGGATTGCGAGCGATCCCGACCGTCCACTCGAGCTCGTCGAAAAGATTCGAGCACTTGCCGCGGACGGCAACCGCTTGAAACAAATGGGACGAGCCGCGAAAGAGGCGGCGCGCGGCTATGATAGAGTCAAAGAATTGCAAAAATTTGTGGAAATTACGGGCCGAATCGCGGCTCAAGCGAAAGAGTGAGGGGGCGAGGAGACAGTGAAGCCTGCGGAAACATTCTGGACCGGAAAGTTGGTGCTGGTGACGGGTGGCGCGTCGTTCATTGGATCGACGCTGACGGATCGGCTGCTGGCGCGCGGCGCCAAAGTGCGCGTGGTGGACGATTTGACGAGCGGGCATCTGGACAATCTGAAAGAGCCGATAGCGAAGGGTTTAGTGGAGTTCGTGAAAGCGGATTTGCGCGAGCCGGGCGTGACGCGCGCGGCCATGGAGGGCGTGGACACGGTATTCCATCTGGCGGCGGATCACGGCGGGCGCGGTTACGTTGATTTGCATCAAGCGGGGCCGGCGTCGAATTTTTTTCTGGATGGGATAATTTTTTGGGAAGCGGTGCGGGCGAAGGCGAAAAAGATCGTGTTCGCGTCTTCCGGCTGCGTGTATCCGAATTTTCTTCAGTCGGACGTGAAGAAGGAACTCTTTTTGACGGAGGACCTGACGAAAGGCCCGAACGACGCGGACAACACGTACGGCTGGGCCAAGCTGATGGCGGAATTCACACTGAGCGCGTATCACAAGGAGCACGGGATTGGCGCGGCGTCTTGCCGGTACTTCACGGTGTATGGTCCGCGCGGCGTGGAGAATCACGCGGTGATCGCGATGATTGCACGCGCGTTTATCGGGCAGTCGCCCTTCGAAGTGTGGGGCGACGGAACGCAGATTCGAAACTGGACGTACATTGACGATATCGTTGAAGGAACCATCCTGGCGGGCGAAAAGATCAACGACGGCACGGCGATCAACCTGGGCACGATGGAACGCATCAAGGTGATCGACGCGGTGAAGATGGTTTGCGACATGACCGGACACAAAGCCGAGATCAAATTGTTGCGCGACATGCCGACGGGGCCGCTGAACCGCGTGGCGGACAATTCGAAAGCGAAAAAGCTGCTGGGGTGGGAACCGAAAGTTTTGTTCAAAGACGGACTGAAGCGGACGATTGACTGGTATTTTGCGACGAAAGACAAAGAAGAAGTGAAGCGGATTTTCGCGCGAATGCTGACCGAACGATAAGCGCCACACGCATTTCGTGAATGCATCGCTTGAAGCAAGTATCATTTCGCGCGGCTTCCTTTTCCGGTGGAAGAGCACGGGATTCCGCGCTAGCGTATAGGTTCATCGAAAGGCAATGATTGTTCGTATTGGTGCTGCTTGGGAGCCGGACCCCTACCCGGCAGAAGCGTTACAAAATCGGCGAACCCGTTCCCCGGCCGATGGCGAAACGCGAATTGTAGAGGATGGATGCCCGCAAGTTTGCTTGCATTTTCAATCGCGTTGATTGCGTCGCTGGTGCTGGCCGTGCCAGTGCGCGCGCTGGCGTTGCGCGTGGGGATGGTGGACCTTCCGGGCCCGCGCAAAGTGCATGTGCAACCCATTCCGTTGCTGGGCGGGCTCGCGATTTACGGCGGCGTGCTGCTGGGAGTTTATTCGCTGTTTCAAGGCGAGGCGCGCGCGCAAATCGCGGGAATTCTTGCGGGAGCGACGCTGATTGCGGCGGTGGGAATACTGGATGACCGCGGGTGGCTGCATCATCAGGTGAAGTTGTTCGTTGGAATGCCAGTAGCCGCTGGAATTTTGTTGTTGAGCGGGATCCACGCGCAGGTATTCAGCGTGCTGGTCGGTGGGCGGTTGGGGAATGCGCTGGATGCGGCGCTCTCCGTGGTGTGGGTCGTTGGAATTACGGCATCGTTCAGCATTCTGGATCACATGGACGGATTGTGCGCGGGAATTGCCGCGATGGCTTCGATCTTTTTCGCGATTCTGGCGTACTTGAACGGGCAGACGCTGGTCTCCGTGCTGGCCGCGGCGGTGCTGGGAGCGGCGGCGGGATTTTTGCGTTGGAATTTCAAGCCGGCGAAAATTTTCATGGGCGACGGTGGCGCGATGTTTTTGGGATTTTTGATGGCGACGCTGGGCTTGAAGCTGCGATTGGACCACACGAATCATTTCGGTTCGTGGCTCGCGCCGGTGTTGGTGCTCGGCGCGACGATCTTTGACACGACGCTGGTGACGATTTCGCGAAGCCGGCGCGGGCTGCTGCCTTTTGCGACGCCGGGGAAAGATCATGCGGCGCACCGGCTGGCGAATTTACGGCTCGGGCAGCGCGGCGCGGTGCTGGTCATGTATCTGATCGGCGCGATTTCCGGATCGTTGGCAATTTTGGTCAGCTACCTTTCGACGACGCAGACGATTCTGCTGGCCGTTGCCGTGGCGGCAGTGGCGCTGACGGGTGTCGCGCTGCTGGAACGCGCGCCGTATGAACGACAAGTGAAAAAGGCGGCAACAGCCGCGTAATTCGTCGCGAGCAGATTCCGGATTTTTCTTTTTTCCCCGCGGGTAACGTTTGCCGGGTGCAGCGGATTCGCTATACTTGAGGGCCGCCCGATTGTCAGCGCCGTCCTGCGCGCGAGCGATCCGGGCGGGTTTTTTGTAATACCTAGGCGCCGCTTGGGTGGGGTGTGCGGGCAGATTGCCCCGGCGTTACCGAGAAAGATTGAAAAGCGTGGGCGAACAGAAGGAAACCTCCCGTTCAAAGCGGGAGAATCGGGAAATTTTGGTTGTGGGCGGGTCCGCAGCGGGATTGTACACGGCCGCGAAGCTGGCGCGCGGGGGCCGCGCGGTGCGCGTGCTGGATTCGAAGCCGGAGCTCGATCCGGCGCCGCGTTCGCTGATCGTCACGCATCATTTCCGCAAATTGCTCGGCCCGGCGGCGGCGGCGAGCGTCCAAAATGAAATTCGGCGATTCGAACTGTTCACGGATGGCCGCTCCGCGCAAATTGCGTTGCGCGATCCGGATCTGATTATTGAGCGCGCCAAGCTGATCCCCGCGCTCGCCGCCGAAGGGCGGCAGCACGGAGCGAAATTTAATTTTGACACGCGGTTTCTCGGCCTGGGACCGAACGCGCGCGCCTTGCGATTGGAAGTGGAAAGCCGCGGGCAAAAAGAAGAATTGCACGCCGATCACGTGATTGGCGCGGACGGAGCGACGAGCCGCGTGGCGCGGGCGGCCGGCTGGCCGCCGGTGGAAACGGTTCCGCTGGTGCAGGCGATCGTGAATTTGCCGAAAGATTGTCCGCCGGATACGACGCGCGTGTGGTTTGTTCCGGACGACACGCCCTATTTTTATTGGCTGATTCCGGAAAATGAGCGGCGAGGCGCGCTGGGAATCATCGGCGAAGGAAGCGGGCAAGAGACGAAGCGCCGAATCGAACAGTTCCTTGAAAAAAAAGGAATGGCGGCGCTGGAATGGCAGGGAGCGCGGATTCCGGTGTACCGCAAGTGGGTGCCGGTGCGGCGGCGGATCGGCAACGGCGAAGTTTTTCTGGTTGGCGATGCGGCGGCGCAGGTGAAAGTTTCCACGGTGGGCGGCATCGTGACGGGATTCCGTGGCGCGCAGGGCGTGGCCGACGCGCTCTTGGAAGATGGTGGAAGCACGGAATTGCGCGCTCTGCGGCGCGAACTCGGCACGCATTGGCTGATTCGCCGCGCGCTGCATTATTTTCAGCAGAAAGATTATTCGCAGCTGGTGGATTTGCTGAACGATTCGACGCGCGAATCGCTCGGCGAGATCAATCGCGATGAGTCGACGCGGCTTTTGTGGAACGTGATCCGGCGGCAGCCGCGGCTGGTGCTGATGGGCCTGCGCGGACTGCTGATGGGCAAGCGTGCGCAATAAGAACTTTTGCCGGGGAACTGCCCGTCGAAATCGAGACCTTCGGTAAACTGGTTACGTTTCCAAAATTCAAGATGATGGAGAACTTCGCTTGCGCCTATCGGTAATCGGATGCGGCTACGTGGGACTTGTGACCGGAGCGTGCCTCGCCGAGGCGGGCCACGAAGTGATGTGCACGGACATCGATGCCGCGCGCATCGCGCAGTTGAACGCGGGCGGAGTGCCGATTTACGAAGAGCATTTGGACGAAGTGCTGGCTTCGGCGAAGAAGGCGGGGCGGATTTCGTATACCAGCGACGCGGCGGAAGCGATCCGGTTTGGCGAGGCGATTTTCATTTGCGTGGGAACGCCGCCGCGAGAAGACGGCAGCGCGGATTTGTCCGCGATCGACCACGTGGCGCAGCAGATTGCGGCGGAAGCGCGCAGTTCAAAACTTGTAGTGGAAAAAAGCACGGTGCCGGCGAAGACCGGCCAGGAATTGAAGCGCGCGCTGGAAGCGTACTCGCGCGGCGGAAGCATCCGCTTTAACGTCGTTTCGAATCCGGAATTTTTGCGGGAAGGGACCGCGGTTTTTGATTTCTTCCATCCGGATCGAATTGTTGTGGGCGTGGATGACGCAGCGGCCGGCGATTTAATGCGCGAGATTTACCGGCCGATTCTGGAGCATAAATTCCACTGTCCGGTGCACCACGGCGCCTGCCCGACGGAGCCAAACGCGGAATTTTTGGTCACGACGATCAACAGCGCGGAATTGATCAAACACGCCTCGAATTCGTTTCTCGCGTTGAAGATCAGCTATGCGAACGTGATCGCCGATCTTTGCGAGAAGCTCGACGGGAACGTGGAGCAAGTAACGCACGCGATGGGGCTCGACCCGCGCATTGGCACGCAGTTTTTGAAAGCAGGCCTTGGATTCGGCGGCTTCTGCTTTCCGAAAGATATTCAAGCGTTCATTCAACTGGCGTCGTCGGTCGGCGTGGAATTCGAAATTCTGAAAGCGGCGGAGCGCGTGAACAAAGAGCGCATCGAGCGCTTTTTGGAAAAAGTGAACAAGGCGCTGTGGGTCGTGAAGGGCAAACGAATCGCCGTGCTCGGCCTCGCGTTCAAAGCGAACACGGACGACATTCGTTTTGCGCCGGCCATTGAGGTGATCCGGCGCCTGCTGGACGAAGGCGCGCAGGTGCACGCGACGGATCCGGAAGCGATGGAGAAGGCGAAGAAAATTTTGCCCGGCGTGACTTTACATTCCGATCCCTACGAAACCGTGCGCGACGCACACGCGGCGCTGATTTGCACGGAGTGGAGCCAATTCAAGAATCTGGACTGGGAACGCGCGGGAAAATTGATGGCGCGAAAACTGGTCGTGGACGGCCGGAATCTTTACTCGCCGAAGAAGATGACGGACCTGGGATTCGAATATTTTTCGTTTGGGCGCGGTTAGTTCTAGCGGGCGGCGCTTTTCGCGTACGCTTCCTTGAAATAAGCGATCGTCAGTTTCAGGCCCTCTTCCAAATTCACTTTTGGTTCCCATTTCAAGATGCGCCTGGCTTTGCCGATGTCCGGGCAGCGGCGCTTCGGGTCGTCCTGCGGAAGCGGCTCAAAGACAAGTTGCGGCGCATTTGGAAATTGCGAACGCACGCGCTCGGCAAATTCCAAAATCGTCATTTCCGCGGGATTGCCGACGTTCACCGGAAAGTGCTCGGCGGAAATCATCAAACGGTACATTCCTTCGACCAAATCCGACACGTAACAAAAACTGCGAGTTTGTTTGCCGTCGCCATAAATCGTGATGGGCCGGCCACTGAGCGCCTGATAGACGAAATTGGGAAGCGCGCGGCCATCGTTGAGGCGCATGCGCGGGCCGTACGTATTGAAGATGCGCACGATGTGAGTATCGAGGCCGTAATGGCGATGAAAGCCCATGGTGAGCGCTTCGGAAAAGCGCTTTGCTTCGTCATAGACGCTGCGCGGTCCAACCGGATTCACGTTGCCCCAGTAGTCCTCGTGTTGCGGAGAAATTTCCGGGTCGCCGTAACATTCGCTCGTGGACGAAAGAAAAAATTTCGCGCCCTTCGCGCGGGCAAGTTCAAGAGCGTTGATCGTTCCCGCCGAGCCGACGCGCATGGTTTCAATCGGATGTTTCAGATAGTCGGGCGGACTGGCGGGCGAAGCGAAGTGGAGCACGTAACCGACGGGGCCATCCACATGCAGCGCGTCGCTTACGTCCGCTTGCTGAAATGTAAATTTCGAATTGCCTTCCAGATGGCGCAAATTTTCCGCGACGCCGGTGATGAGATTGTCGAGCCCGAGAACTTCCCAGCCTTCCGCAAGCAATCGATCGCAAACGTGCGATCCAAGAAATCCCGCCGCACCAGTGACCACCGCGCGCATGAATCCTCCGAAAATGCCGGCTTTCAGTTTAACGTCGCCGCGGCAGATTGACCACCGAATGGAGCGCAGGCTACGATGCGCAGGTCCACAATGAAGAAACGACAGAGGAAGTTGAGCGAACGCGGCGCAGCAAGGACGTGGCTCGTCGCATCCCTGCTCTTTTTCTGTTTCGGCTCGCTTTGTTTTCTTCGCGTGGGAAACTGGCTGGTGCGCGAAGATCCGGTAAAGCCGTGCACGGCGATCGTCGTGCTTTCCGGTGCGATGCCGGAGCGCGCGCTGGAGGCAGCGGAGATTTACCACGCGGGATTGGCGCCGGAAGTCTGGCTTACGCAGCCGAGCGAACCCAAACAAACGATGGCGACGCTCGGAATTCCGTTCGATGGCGAAGAGGAGTATAGCCGGCGCATCTTGCTCAAACACGGCGTGCCGGAGCGGGCGATTCGAATTCTGCAACCGCCGATCGTGAACACGGCGGATGAAGTGGAAGTGATCGCGGCGACGCTGGAGCGCGGGCACGGCGTCTCGGTAATCGTGGTGACTTCGAAGGCTCATACGCGCCGCGTGCACGGACTCTGGAGCCGGCTGGCAGCGGGACGCGGGCAAATCGTCGTGCGAGCGGCGCGAACCGATTCGTTTGACCCGAATCATTGGTGGCGGACCACGCACGATGCATTGGATGTGGTTCGTGAAGTACTTGGCTTGTTGAACGTCTGGGCCGGGCTTCCTTTGCAACCAACAAAGTGATTTGTTGCGGCGAGACTCGCTCGTGCCCGTGAATTACTAAAAAAAGAAAAAACGCTTGCGCGGCTTTGCGGGGCGCTCGTCCGCCACGTCCGGTACAAAGGGCAGGTTTCGCCCTTCGAACGCCGCCAGCGGATTGTCGACGAACAGCGCCTGCGCCGTCTCCCGGCCGAATTGCGATCCGACGAAGTCGAATGCATGGCTCAGCACAAGCGGCCGCGATTTTGTGTTGTGCGCGTCGCTGGACACAAAGTGAATCAGGCCCTGCGCGATCCACGCGAGCGAATCGCTTTTTGCGCCGGGGCCAAATCCGCCGAGCAGCGAGCCCGCGGTCACTTGCGCAAAGCAGCCGACGCGAACCCAGCGCGCGAGCCGCTCCGGTTGCGCGCGCAATATACCATTGCGCTCCGGATGAGTGACGATCGGCCGCAAACCGGCCAAGTGCAAATGATGAAGCATTTGGTCCATCGCCGGCGGAATGGAAAACTCGTTGAATTCGACCAGCAAATAGTCTTTCTGGTTCAGGCAGAAATGGGCCGGCGATTTTTTCAGCGCGGAAACATTTTCCGGATTGAGGTGAAAATCGCAACCCGTGGCGATCTGGAGGCGATCGCCGACGCGAGCTTGCAATTCGTCGCGGGCGGCACGAACGCGCGAAAAATCAAAAGTGTATTCGGTGCTGGCGTGCGGGGTTGCCACAACGCGCGTAATGCCGTCGGCAATGGCGCTTTCCGCCATCGCGAGAGACTCTTCGACGGTTTTTGCGCCGTCGTCGAGGCCGGGAAGAATGTGGCAGTGCAGGTCGACCATATCGCCCTATCCGTGATTCCAATTCCCGAATACTTGCCATGCACCGAGCAGGAACAAAAGCGCCGCAAAGGCCTGGCGCATGCGGCGCGGCTCAATTCGCCTTGCGATTTTCGCTCCAAGGATGCCGCCAAGAAATAGTCCTGGAATCAACAGCGCGCCTGTAAGCCAATGGACGTAGCCGGCTTTTGCGTAGGCAAGCACGGCGAGCAGACCCGTCGGCGGAATCAACGCGACAAGGCTTGTGCCCTGCGCCCGGTGCTGATCAAATCCGAGCAGCAAACCGAAAATCGGAATCAGTACAATTCCGCCACCGATGCCAAACAGTCCCGACGCGATGCCGCCCACGATTCCCGCAAATAAAAAACCGGCCGTCCTTTCCATTTCAGGCGCCGCCTTCCGCGGAACTGGCCTGCGGCGGCGTTGCTTGCTTCGAAGCTTTGCTCCAAAGCAGCAGAGCGGACAACATCAAGAACACGCCAAAAAATTGCGTGAGAAGAAAGGAAGACATGGGCACGGCGATGCGGCCGCCGAGATATCCGCCGAGCAACATGCCCGCCGCGCAGTATATTCCCGCATGAAAATCGACTGCGCCCTTTTTGCGGTATTCGAGCAACGCGCCCAGCCCAATCGGCGGCAGCAACACAAAAAGAGACGTGCCCTGCGCAGCGTGTTGATCCAAATGCAAAAGGTGAACCAATGCGGGAACCAGCACCACGCCGCCGCCGATACCAAGCAGCCCGACGAGTATTCCGGCGCAAAGACCGATCAAAAGAACCACGATGGCCATTCGACGTGCAGTTCCCTTCTCACGCAAATTCGCGCGCGTTTATGCGACGCATAGATTCTGGCTTATCCGGCAGATGCTGCCAAGCTTTTGGAAGCCTGCGCGCGACCTGTTATATTTTAGTTTCAGCCTGAAAACGATTTGCGAACCTGAAGCGGTCCCATCGAAGGAGTGAGTCTGCCAATATGCCAATGGATCGAAGACCGGAATTTTTCAAAGGCGCGCAGCTGAAGGTCGCCATCATCGGCTGCGGGTACGTGGGGTTGCCGCTGGCCCTGCGCTTTGCGGAAGCGGGACACAAAGTGACGGGCTTCGACACCGACCCCGCCAAAGTGAGCCAACTAAATGCCGGACGCTCGTACATCGAGCACATCTCGCAGACGAAGATTCAGCAATACGTCAACTCGCGCCATTTTTCCGCGACCACCGATTTCGCGAAGTTGAAAGAAGTCGACGCAATTTTGATCTGCGTGCCAACGCCGCTCGATGAACGCCGCGAACCCGACCTCTCCTACGTGAAGCAGACGGCCGAATCGATTTTGCCGCACCTGCAAAAGGGCCACCTCGTGGTGCTGGAATCCACAACGTATCCCGGAACGACGGAAGAGTTGGTGAAGCCGATACTGGAATCGAATGGCATGCGGTGTCCGATCGCCTCGGGCGCGGCCAGCGACAATATTCCCTGCGATTTCTTTTTGGCGTTTTCGCCGGAGCGGGAAGATCCGGGCAACAAACAATACGGCCTGGCGCAGATTCCGAAAGTGGTGGGCGGGGTAAATCCGCCAAGCGGCCGGGCGGCGCAAGCCCTTTATGCGCAAGTCGTCTCGCGGGTGATTCCCGTCAGCTCCACGCGTGCGGCGGAGATGGCCAAGCTGCTTGAAAATATTTTCCGCTGCGTGAACATCGCACTGGTGAATGAATTAAAGCTGTTGAGCCTTCGCATGGGCATCGACATTTGGGAAGTGATTGATGCCGCATCCACCAAGCCGTTCGGGTTCATGCCGTTTTATCCCGGGCCCGGACTGGGAGGCCACTGCATTCCGGTTGATCCGTTCTATCTTTCCTGGAAAGCGCGCGAGTATGACTTCGCGACGCGATTCATCGAACTCGCGGGCGAAATCAACACCTCGATGCCGTATCACGTCGTCGAGGCAATCGCCACGGCGCTGAACAAACAAAAGAAAAGCCTCAACGGGTCGAAGTTGCTGGTGCTCGGCGTCGCGTACAAGAAAGACGTGGACGACTTGCGCGAATCGCCGACGCTGAAAATCATGCAATTGCTGCAGAGACGCGGCGCAAATGTGGATTACAACGACCCGTTCTTTGCGCAGTTGCACCGCATGCGGCATTACAACTACGAAGGCATGAAGTCCGTGCCGCTTTCGCCGCAAACGCTCGGGTCGTACGACGGCGTCGTGATCGCCACGGACCACTCGACGTACGATTACAACGCGATCGTGGACGGTGCGAAGCTCGTGGTCGACACGCGCAACGCCACGCGGCGCGTTGTGCGCCATCGCGATCGAATTGTGCTCTGCTAGTTTCGCGAACGAATCGCGGCGAGACTTATTCGCCTTTGGATTGCAATTCCACGCGCGCTTCGGCAAACGGAAGCACGGCCTGAAGGAGCACGGGCGTGCGCTCGGCGTTATGCGCCAAATAAAGGGTAAAGTGCGCGTCCTTCATTTCCGCTCCGTTATCGAAAACGCGCACATCAATGGTGGCCGCGGTGAAACGCCCGGCGGGCACAACGACTTCCGAAGTGCCGATCAATTTTGCGCGCACGTCGTAAAGTTTGCGTCCGTCGAACACCGGGCCCTTCACTTCGCGCGTCGCGTCCCAATTCACCGATCGCAAATACTGCATCATGCCCAGTGGATCGCGCGTACCCGGCAGCACGACGGCCGCCGACATGCCGGGCGGCGGCGGCTCTTTGCCGGTCGCTGTCAGCCGCTGGACCGACTGCACTTTTTGCCCGCGTTCGTTCAAGTGCATTTCATACTGCACGCCTGTAAAGGAATTGCCTTCGCTGAAGGAATCGAACCGGTCGTCCAGTTCGAAAATCAAACGCATCGCGTTCTGCGTTTTGGCCGTCGCCTGAAAATGCCACGCCGGCTTTCCGTTCAATTCTTTCTTCTCTACCACCTGCAGCCGCAAACTCGCGACGTTCCCGACCTTCGCGATACTCGCCGCAAACTGAAGGTCTTCGCCTGCCGCCGGAGCGAACGGCGGCTCGGGTGGCGACTTTTTGGCGGTAGTTTCGACTGGCGGGCCTGCGGTCGCCGCGGACGGATCTTCCGCCGCGCCTTTCTTCGCAGGCTCCGTCGCATGGGCAATCGGCGTGAAAGCCACAACCGGCTGTTCGCTTCCGCCGCGAAAATGCAGCCACAAAGAAGCGCCGGCGGCGAACAGAATCGCGGCCGCGATTGCCAGAAATAACGACACTCGGCCGCTCATGTTTTGTTCGAAACGCCCGCGCCTGGTATCAGTTTGAAAGTTCATATTCCGTCGTACAATTTACTTTACGCGCTGCGAGCCTCGCTGCCGCATCGGCTCCGAAGCAACAGGGTATCAAAATTCGCGGCAAGGGCGCTCGTCGCGGACGAACGCGGCGCACAGTCGGATAAGAGGGCCTGCCGCACACAGGGCGGAAAGACAGGAGCTGTCGCAATGCGCTACGTGGTAACCGGCGGTGCCGGCTTTATCGGATCGAACACGGTGGACGAACTCGTTCGCCGCGGCGAGACGGTTGTCGTCCTGGACGACCTTTCTTCCGGCAGGGAAGAAAACCTCGCGGAAGTTCGCAGCAAGATTTCCTTCATCAAGGGAAGCGTCACCGACCTTGAGGCAGTTCGCAAAGCGATGCAATCCGCCGATTTTGTGCTGCACCTCGCGGCGCGCACCTCCGTTCCACGCTCCGTCAAGGATCCGCTCGAAACAAACAAAATCAACGTGGAAGGCACGCTCAATGTGCTTTTGGCGGCGCGCGACGCCAAGGTAAAGCGAATCGTGTTTGCGGCTTCCTCATCGGCCTACGGCGAGACCGCCACGCTCCCCAAAGTCGAAACGATGCAGCCGGAACCGATTTCGCCGTATGGCGTGGCGAAATATGCCGGCGAACTCTACGCGCAGACGTTCGGCCGCGTTTACGGTCTCGAAAACGTCTGCCTCCGCTACTTCAATATCTTTGGGCCGCGCCAGGAGCCGGATTCGCCCTACTCCGGCGTGCTCGCCAAATTCTGCGCCGCCTTTCTGGAGAAAACGCAGCCGGTGGTCTTTGGCGACGGCGAACAATCGCGCGATTTTACGTTTGTCGAAAATGCCGTGGCCGCGAATCTGCTTGCATGCGAGGCGCCGAATGTTTCCGGCAAAGTCTTCAATATCGGCACCGGCGCACGCATTACTCTCAACGAGACTCTTCGGCTGCTCGCAAATCTCACCGGAAGCAAGCCGGAGACGAAGTATGAGCCGCCGCGCGACGGCGACATCCGCGATTCGCAAGCGGACATTACGCAAGCGCGAGAATTCCTGAAATACGAGCCAATCGTGGCTTTCGAAGAAGGCCTGCGCCGCACCATCGAGTGGTACCGCGAAGCGCAAGCCAAGGCCCAGGCAAAACAAAAAAGCGAAGCCTGAACGGCTCCGCTCTTTTGCTTCACGTTAAGATTCCGATCAGGGCTGCGTCGGTTTCCCGTAGCTCAACGGTGCGCCTGCCTTCGGCACGTCGTAGTTATTCCAGAACCACAGCGGTTCCAGTTTTTTCTGTTCCGGCCATACCTGGTCGAGCGTGTCGCCTTCGAATAGTTCCCCGTTCTTCATCACCCAGTGAATCGTGTTCGTGTTGTGAATGTCGTCGAGCGGACTCTTGTCGAAGATCACGAGATCCGCAAGCTTGCCGGGCTCAATCGTGCCCAGCTCGGCCGGCCGGCCGATGATCTTCGAGCCGTTGAGCGTGGCGCATCGCAGCACTTCCATCGGCGTCATCCCGCCGCTTGCGAGCATCCACATCTCCCAGTGATAGCCGAGCCCCTGAAGCTGGCCGTGGCTGCCCACGCCGACGAGCCCGCCTTCCCGCGACAACTTGGCCACCTGCGCCGCAAGCCGCGGAAACGCGTACTCGTCTTTGCGGAACCACGCCGGACGCCGCTTCGTCTTTTCGTCCATCACGTGGTGCGGCGTAAAGCGATTCAGCTTCGCATTGTCGTGCACTTCGCTGTACTCGTACCAATAGTCTTCGCCGAACGGGCCGCCGTAGTTCACGATGAGCGTCGGCGTCTCGGCAATTCCGGACTTCGCGAAAATTTCAAGCACGTCTTTGTAGAGCGGCGTAATCGGCAGCGTGTGTTCGTTGCCGTGGAAGCCGTCGATGACGTGCGTCAGATCCAGTTTCAGATCCAGGCCGCCTTCCGTCGTCGGCATCATTTCCAATTCCTTCGCGGCCTGCACCATGAATTGCCGCTGCTTGCGATTCCCGACGATGTAGCTTTTGATGTTGTGCGTGCCGTAATACTTCTGGTACTTCGTCAGCACGCCTTTCACTTCGTCCATCGATTGAAAATTATTGTCGGAAAAAACTCCCGGCCCGGTGGAAAACGCGCGAAGGCCGATAATGTCTCCGCTGTCCACCAGGTCCTGATACGCGAACATGTCGTTCGAGCCGGTTTGCACGTCGAGGCCCGCCGTCACGCCGTAGGCCAGGTTCGCCATGAACGCCCAGTTCTGCGTGTCCAGAATGCCGCGGCGAATTTCGAACCAGTGCGCGTGCGTATCGATGAATCCCGGCGTGATGGTTTTCCCTCGAACGTCAATTACTTTGGCGCCCGCCGGCACTGTTGCCTTGAGTCCCACGCTCTTGATCCGGTTGTCTTCGATCACGATGTCGGCGTTCTTGAGCACTTCATCGCCTTTCATCGTGACGATCGTCGCGCCGCGAAGAACGACTGTGCCCTTCGGCGTCTTGCGAGGGACTTCCAGGTTCACGGCGATCTCGGTGACGTCTTTTTCCTGCTCTTTAAACTTCTGCGGTTTCTTTTCTTCCTTTTTCTCGTCTTTCTTGTCCGCGTCCTTTTTGTCTTTGTCCGATTCTTTCGCGTCGCCGTCTTTCTTTTCGTCTTTCGGCGGCTCGAACGAGATGGAACCGAGCGGCTGGCGAAAATAGCTTGCGCCGACCGCCCACGTGATGGTCTTTCCGTCGTCGGCCCAGCCGAAATAGTCGGCACCGACGTCCGTTAGCTTCTTGACGGGAACCGCGGGCGCGCCAACATTCACCGTCGGCGCTTCGCCGCCAACGGGAGGCATCGCGACAACATAAAGCTGGTTCGAAATGTGCGCGAGCACCCATTGCCCGTCCGGACTCGGCACGAGATCGTCGGCCGGCACCGGTTCTTCCGCGAAAAAAATGCCCTGCCCCTTCACTTGCAGATGCGTGCGCCGATCGGTTCCGTCGTAACGCAGCGATACGAGGCCGCCCGGCGTATACACGTAGATGCGGTCTTTTTCGTGCGTGAAATGCGGACCGCCCGCGCCGCGTGCCGGCAAAATCAAATTGGCATCGCCGCCGCTGGACGGAATCCAGATCAAATCCGCGTTACCCGTCTGGCCGCCGTCGAATGTGCTGTTGTCGCGATCGTACGCGTTGCCGCGCAGAAGCACGATGCGGCTTCCGTCCAGCGACCAGGCTGGATTGCTGTAGAGCCCGAGCGACTTCGAAAGTTGTTGCGCCGTTCCGCCCGCCGCGGGAATTTTCCACAGCTGTCCGCCCTCGGCCGTCCAGCTCACGTACGCAATCCACTGCCCGTCCGGCGACCACGCCGGTTGATACGCGTGCGCGCTTCCGGTCGTCCTCTGCGTCGGCTTCCCGTTCGGCAGATCGATCGTGTAAAGATGCGTCATCGCCGAAAACGCAAGCTTCTTGCCGTCGGGCGATTCCGTCGCGTCCTGGATCAAGCGAACTTTCACCGGCCCTTGCTCAACCTTCTGCGGGAAATCAAGCTTGGGTCCAAGCTCCTGCGAAACCTGCGCGGTAAACGGAATGATGGACTCGGCTCCGCTCGCAATATTCAAGCGGCGAATCTTGCCGTCCTGGTTGTACACAATTTCCTGTCCGCCGGGCAGAAACGCATACCCGGGAAAAACGTCGCGCGTAAATCGCGATTCCTGGTCGTCTCGCGTAATCGGGTAACGCACCCATTTGTCTTCGCCGGTTTCCAGGTTGCGCATGCGCAACCCGGATTCCGTTTCAAAGCGCGAAACATAAAGCATGGTTTTTCCGGCCGGCGAAAGCACCGGCCGGAACGCGCTCAGCGCCTGATGAATAATCGTGTCTTCGTCGCCCGTCTTACGATCCTTCCGCTTGATTTCCCAAAGCGGCAGCATCGTGTTGTAAGAAAACGGTCCGTGCCGCTCGGCATAATAGAGATATTTCCCATCCGCGGACGCGACGACGCCCACATCGTTCGGCCGGTCCTTGCGCTGAATGGCCGGTGAGGGCTTCGACTTCGTAATCTGAATCCCCGTCCCGCCATCGACGTGATACATCCAGATTTCATACGCGGCGATTCCCGCCGCGCCTTTTGAAACGAAAATGTATTTTCCGTCCGGCGCCCACGTCGGCGTCACAAAATCGCTCGACGGGTCTTTCGACACTTGCTTCGCTCCCGTGCCATCGGGATGGACGATCCACACGTTTTCCGTGCCTTCCCGGTCCGACAAAAACGCAATCCACTTGCCGTCGGGAGAAAACTTTGGCTGGCTATCAAACGCCATTCCGCCGGAGATGAGTTTCGCTTGCCCGCCTTCGATCGGCAGCGTATACAAATCGCCGAGCAACTCGAAGACGATGGTCTTGCCGTCCGGCGAAACGTCCAGCGAAAGCCACGTGCCTTCATCGGTGGTGAACTCCACTTTGCGGTCGCTCTTCAGCGGCAGCGCCTTCTTTTCTTCTTTCTTTTCTTCCTTCTTTTCTTCTTTCTTTTCCTGCGGCGCGGCAAAGCTCGATGGCGCCGACAGGCCCAGTGCCACCACCAACCCCAGTACCCACACTCCCCGGCCAGCGAACTTCGTCGCGATCATCGCGTTCTCCTTCAAGTTTCGATTCAAATGCTTCCGAAAGCGCCCTTTTGGCGATGGCGGTGTCCTCGCCGCGGTGCCCACCCCGTGCTACGCCCGTTAGACGTGAAGCGCGTGGAAGCGTCTCATATTTCAGGTTCTCTCGACAAATAGTTCGGCCGGAGGTTGGCGCTTCCGTCTCCCTTTCATCGATCGTGCCATTCACGGCCGAAACGCACTCATAGCTGCCGCAGAGTGGAGCGGCGCGGAGCCTTCCGCTCGGCTACACACAACCTCGGACGCATGCTAGGCTATCCAATTGCTTCATCGAGTGAATCTTGCGTCTAGTCTCCACACTCTGTCGCCGGCATCGAGACTCACCGGCGTTTTGGCTTGCCCTCTGCCTGTTCTTCGGCCTGGCTTCGCCGCGTCCGGCCCACGGCCAGCTCATCCGCCTGCCCTCCGGCAAGGGCGAAATCGTGGAAATCTCCGCCGATGGCCCGCAAAGAAAACAGGGCGACCTCTTCATCGCCGACAAAAACGTACTCATTCAATACGGCGAGCTCTCGTTGCGCGCGGACCATGTTGAATTCAACAACCGCACTCACGAAGCGCTTTCCACCGGAAATGTCGTCTTCGATTTCGACAATCAGCACATCGAGGCCGCGCAAGCGCAATACAACCTCAGCACCGCCACCGGCAAATTTCATCTGGTCAAGGGAGACGTCAAGATCGCCCGCCGCCCCAACCCTCTCGTCCTCGTAACCGAAAACCCCCTCCATTTCGAAGCGCGCGATGTGGATAAACTGCCCGGCGACGTTTACATCGTCCGCCAGGCATGGATCACCGTTTGCGACCCCGAACACCCGAAATGGCAATTTTTTGCGCGGCGCGCCCGCATTCGCATGGACAAAGACGTCGCGCTCGTCAATGCAAACTTCCGTCTGCTCCGCGTTCCCCTCATTTGGGTTCCCTACGCCACCGCGCCCGCTGGCACGCGCGTTCGCGAATCCGGTTTCTTGATTCCCGATATCGGAAACAGCAACCGCAAAGGCTTCATCCTCGGCGACGCATTCTACTGGGCGCCCAAAACGTGGTTTGACACGACGCTCGGCGCGCAATATCTCAGCAAACGCGGCTCTTCCGAACGCGCCGAGATTCGCGCCACGCCCAACGAAAACACCACGTTCAACTACAGTTATTTCGGTGTCATCGACCGCGGCTTGCCCGATTCGAATGGCGTCTTGCAGTCCCAGGGCGGCCACCAGCAGCGCCTTGAAATTCAATCGCTCCTTCCGAACAACTGGCGCTTCGTCACGGACTTCAACCAGCTTTCTTCTCTCACCTTTCGCCTCGCGTTTGCCGACGCCTTCGGCGATGCCATCAATTCCGAAGTTCGCAGCTCGATTTTTCTCACAAATAATTTCAAGGGCTTCAGCCTTAATTTTGCCGCGCTGAACGACAAAAATTTCCTCACCATCAATCCCGAGACGAGCGTTTCGCTGCGAAATCTGCCGGAAGCGCGCCTCGGTTCCGTCGAACAGGCGCCATGGCGCAATCTGCCCCTCTATTTCAGTTTCGATTCATACATCGGCGGCTCGAAGCGCGAGGACGCTAACCTGACCACCCCCACCATCGTCCAACGCATGGAATTGGCGCCGCGTGTCACCGTTCCTTTGCACCTCGGCGCGTGGCTCGGCGTCACCGCCACCGGCGCCGTTCGCACAACGCGCTACGGCGCTTCGCTCGACGCCGCCGGCAATCTCAGCGAAGAGCCGCTCATCCGCAACGACGGCGAGTTCACGCTCGAACTCCGCCCGCCGACCCTCGAACGATTCTTCGACCGCGCCTCGCTCAAAAAAGACAAGCCACGCCATCGCTACAAGCACACGATCGAACCGGAAGTGACGTTTCGTTACGTCGGCGGCGTCAACGATTTCCAGCGCTTCATTCGCTTCGATTCCGACGCGACTCTCAGCAACACCACCGAAGTCGAATACGGCGTGACGCAGCGCCTGTTTTTGAAAAGCGGCGACGACGAGCCAACCGAACTCGTCTCCTGGAAGCTCGTGCAAAAGCACTACTTCGATCCCACGTTTGGCGGCGCCATCGTCGACGGCCAGCGCAACGTCCTGCAAGCCCTCAACTCCATCACGCCATTCGCCTTCGCGCTCGGACCCAGAAACTGGTCGCCCATCGTCAGTGACATCAAAGTCACTCCGGGCGAAAAATACGACGCCGAACAAATTCTGGAATACGACCCGCAACTCCAGAAAATTACCGCGATCGGCACGCTTCTAAAAGTGAAGCCGTATTCCGAATTTTTCGCCACCGTGGCGCATTTCCGTTTTCAGGCCGATCCCGCCCTCCAGCCCCTCTCGAATCAGGTCCGCGCCCTTTTCGGTTACGGCAGCCTCAATCGCAAAGGCTTCAACGCCACCGCGGGCATCAGCTACGACGTCACGAACAGCGTGCTACAAAATCAGATCGTTCAGATTAATTACAACGGCGGCTGCTGCGGCATTGCGCTCGAATACCGTCGCATCGACCTCGGCCCGGTCCGCACGGAAAACCAGTTTCGCGTGGCGTTCATCATCGCCAACCTCGGCACGTTCGGAAATCTTCGCCGCCAGGAAACCATCTTTTAGCTGATCCGCTGCCTACTCCGTGCCGGCTGCGTCGTCTGTGTTAAATTGTTTTCTTCATGAACAAATGCGATCTCGCCTTTCTCTCCATCGCCGAACTCGCCCGCCTTTTTCGGCTTCGCAAGCTTTCTCCCGTCGAATTGACAAAACATTTCCTCGCCCGCATTGAGCGCCACAATCCAGAATGGAATGCCTATCTCACCGTCACCGCCGAACTCGCTCTGAGCCAGGCAAAAAAAGCGGAAGCGGAGCTCTTCGCGCCGCGAACGGGCAAAGCGCGGCGCGACCGCGGCCCGCTTCACGGAATTCCTCTCGCGCTGAAAGACAACATCTATACCGCTGGCATCCGCACCACCTCCGGCGCCAAATTTCTGCACGATTTTGTTCCCGGCCGCGACGCCCATCTCGTCACCAAACTCAAATCCGCCGGCGCCATTCTTCTCGGCAAAACGAATCTCCATGAATTCGCTTACGGCGTAACCACGAATAATCCTCACTATGGCGCGACGCGCAATCCCTGGGACGCGGCGCGCATTCCCGGCGGTTCAAGCGGCGGTGCCGCCGCCGCCGTTGCTGCCGGCCTTTGCGTTGCCGCGGTCGGAACGGACACCGGCGGCTCGATTCGCATTCCCGCGTCGCTCTGCGGCGTCGTCGGCTTCAAACCAACGCTTCATCGCGTTTCGGTCGAAGGAATCGTCCCGCTTTCACCGACGCTCGATTGCGCCGGTCCGCTCGCGCGCTCCGTGGAAGACGCTGCGCTCCTGTTCGACGCAATTGCGGATCTTCGCAAACAAGAGCCGCCGCTCTCCAAATCTCTTGCTTCGCACCGCAAAACAAAATTCACTCTCGGCATACCAAAAGAATTTTTTTTCGATGTGCTTTCCCCGGAAGTGCAGGATTCCTTCGAATCCACCCTGAAGACGCTCCGCAAACGCGGCTGGAAGATGAAAGAAATTTCGATTCCTCTTTTGAACAACACCGAAACGGCCGGCAACAACATCGCCTGGGCCGAAGCCGCTCACTATCATCAAAAAATGGGCTGGTTCCCCAAAAATTCCGCCGAATACGGCGAAGACGTTCGCGCCCGCCTCGAAATCGGCGCGCGCGTCACTGCAACGGCCTATCTCGAAGCCATGGACCAGCGCGAAAAATTCATCGCGCAATTCCATGCCGCGCTTGCGGAAGCAAACGTCGACGCCCTCGCCGTTCCCACCACTCCCATCCCCGCCCCGCCCATCGGCGAAGAATCCACCACCATCAACGGTAAAGACCACGCCATCCGCGCCCTCTTGCTCCGCCTCAATCGCCCCGCCAACCTCGCCGGCCTCCCCGCCATCTCCATCCCCTGCGGCCTCACATCCTCCGGCCTCCCCCTCGGCTTCCAACTCATCGGCACAACTTCATCGGACTCGATGCTCGTGTCCATAAGCCATGGAGTCGAAAACATCGTTTCCACGATAGGAACGTCTCCTAATGAGTGAGCAAACGTCGCGCTTCCGACTTCGCCGCTTTCTCGTTATTCTTGCGGGAACCTATCTCTCCATCCTTCTGCTTCTTCGAATTTTCGAATCGCACCTGATCTTTTTCCCGGACTTTCCATCGCGCCTCGCCGGCGACTGGCGTCCAAGCGGGCTTCCGATCGAAGACGTTTGGATCTCCGCGGACGACGGCATAAAGCTGCATGCCTGGTGGATTCCGGCCGAAAATGGTAAGTTTACGTTCCTTGCATTTCACGGCAACGCTGGAAATATTTCCGACCGAGCCTACGTTGATCATTTTCTTCACGAACTTCCGGTAAACGTTCTTGCTGTTGAGTATCGCGGCTACGGAAAAAGCGAAGGCCAACCAAGTGAGAAATACTTTTATCGCGATGCACGCTCCGCCCTGCGGTATCTCCAAGAGAAGCGTGGCATCGATCCGCAGACCATTATCTCGTATGGTCAGTCGCTCGGAACCGCCATTGCAACAGATCTGGCGTCGGAATCGAAAGTCGGAGGCTTGGTTCTTGAAGCGCCATTCCCATCGATTGCCTCTATGGCGCGGCGTGCCTACTGGTTTCTACCCGGACTGAGCTTATTGGCAGGCTCGCAATTCGACACGAAAAGCAAAATCGAAAACGTCAAAGTGCCGTTGCTTATTGTGCAGTGTGCGAGCGACCCAGTAATTCCACCCGATTTAGGCCAGCAAGTTTATGCCGCAGCTCCCTCGCCAAAAACTCTCCTAAAATTCGATATGTCGTGCCATGAAGAATCCGCGCTGCTCGCGCCAACAAGATACAAAGTAGGCTTACTGGCGTTCTTGGCGAAAATCGATCAAAGATAAATACGGAAATCTACAAAACGGTCTCTACGTGCGTTAAATCTTCGACGCGCCCGTAAATTCCGCTCGCGCTTGCTCCACCGTCGCAAACATCCCGATAATCTTGTCCACCTTCGTCAGCTTCAAACTGTAATCGATCATCGATTGCGCCCCGGCGATTCGCAGCCCTCCGCCGCTCTCTTTCAACTTCGCAAGACACCGCACCATTGACCCGATCGCCGCGCTGTCCGCATGCGTCACGCCGCTCATGTCAAAAATCACGCGCGTCTCGTGCGCCGCAATCATTCCGTCCACTTCCCTCTCCAGCCGCGCGCATTCCGGCCCGCAATGAATGTTTCCCTGAATCGTCAGCACCGCCAGCCCCGGCTCCAGCTCGCGCTTCGTGAATTTCAGAATCATTTCGTCGCGCGCTCCTCGCCGTCATACGGAAACTGCCGGATCAGCCGCACGCAATCTCCCAGCGCGGAAAACAACGATTCGCCCCATCCGCACGGCACAAACGGCGCCGCCTTCTGATTCACCGCCTTGTCCGCTTCCGCGTAAAAACGCACCCGCTGCCCCGGTGGCGGCACCGCAAACTCTTTCACAACAATCGCGAACGGCACATTTCCCGTCGCCTGCACTTTCACCATCGAAAACTCGTGCCGCCGCATCAACTCTTCCGCCGGACTCGCCTGCAAATACACCCAATCGCTCATCTCACTCGCCTCGTTCGGGCCGTCCCATTCTGCGCAAATCCTATTCCCCGCCCCACTCCAAGTCAACGCAGCAGTAATGCAGCTACTCTTGGTTGCGCGTCGTCATTGATACGGTATGACTTAGGAGGGGAGGTAGGCCGGCGTGAAGCGCTCCGGCAAGGACTCGCAAATTTCTCTGACAGTTACCCATAAAGATACTATGATATGTCGTAAATCATGGACTCTGGCCGCTTCTGGGGCGTCGCTGCCCTGCCCGGAATCTTCCCACCCGGAACCTTTCTTTCCGTAACTCCTTTGGATTCTGCTGCTACAAAAAAAAGGGGGGTATACCCCCCTCTCAAGCCTCCGCCTTCTTCCGAACCACCCAGCTTCCCATCGCGTAGCCCATCGTGCCCGTCGCGATGCCCGCCAAGACGTCCGCCACGTAATGGTACCGGCCCCAGACCGTCGCAACGCCCATGCACAGCGCCAAGGGCAGCAGCGTCCAGAACAGCCAACGCCGGTGCCGCCACGCACCCCACAGCGCCGCCACCGATCCGGCCACGTGCTCCGACGGAAAGGCCGCGCCGCGCACGCGGCCAAAATGCTCGATAAAATTGATCGTCGCGGTAAATGGTCCGCCTTGCAAATTTGCGTGCCACATTCCCGCCATCGCGAACCACGGGCTTTCGATCGGAAAAAACATCGCGATCAAATAGCCGATCGCGTAGCCCGCGGCGGAGTACGTCATCGTGGCCCAATACGCTTCCCAATCGCGCCGGTGGTACAAAACTCCGACGACGACGAGCAAATACGCGAAGTAGGTGATGTATGCGAACTGAAAAAAATCGTTCCGCGCCGGCGTGGAAAATTGTTCGAGCCACAGCGCCGGATGCACTCCCGTCAGCCAAAAATCGAACGCGATCAACTTCGCATCCTGCCAGCCGGGATTGACGAGGTGCACGAGTTTTCCAAGCTCTTCAAAACAAAACAGAAAAAACAGGTGCGGATACCAGTGCCGCCAGAAATGCCAGCAGCGCGTGGCCAGCGTTTCGCCGCACAAAAGGGCGCGTTCCTCGCTCCGCGCCGCCGCGCCGCACAGCGCAAGAATCAAGGTGGCAACCGCGGTTTGCGCCGCCACAAGCCGCGCCGGATGCGCGAGGTTTCGCGCGAAGATCGCGATCAACACTCCCGAAAATGCCAGATAGCCGAGCGCGATCCATTCAAATGTGCCGCATGCCTTCCACACATAGGCCGATTCACGTTGAAGAATTCCGGCCAAGTTTTGCAGCGCGGTTTCTCTTGGCGTGCTTTGCGGCCAGGTCAGAACCGCTTCATTGGAATCGAAACCGTCTTGCTTCTTCATCGCGCTCTTTCCGGAACCATTTTTGGCAATTTCGTTTTCGGGCGCGCCGCATGCTCCCACCGCAGAATTTCCCAGCGCCGCCGCTCGGCCGCTTTTCGCAGCCCTGCGTCTGGATTTACCGCGGCTGGCATGCCGACGCTCGCGAGCATCCATTCATCCATCGCGCCGTCGCCATACGCGCTGCATTCCGCAAGATTCAATTTCCATTTCTCCGCGTACCACCACACCGCAATCGCTTTCGCTTCGCCGAACATCGGCCGCCCGAGCACGCGCCCGGTCCAGCGCCCGCATTTCTCTTCGAGCCGCGTGGCACAAACATGGATTTCCGCCGCGAGATTTCGCTTCGCCAACTCGCCGCGAAGGCGCGCCGCAATTTCCTCCGCGAGAAATTCCAGCGTGCCCGTCACCAGCACGATGCGTTCGCCCGTCGCGGCGTGGCGCGCGATGCGCTCCATCGCCTCGGGGAAAAAAAGCGCATCGTCCCCCGCGCGATTCGCCCGGAGACCGGTCGAGCGAATCCCGCGCAGATACGCCTTGTTTCCCTGCAGCGCGCACGCGAGGCCATTCGGAGCGAGGCGCGCAAATTCGGCGAGCCACGCAAGGCCGTTGCGCAAAGTAATTTTCCCTTCGTGCCGCAGCGCGCGAAAATATCTCCGCTCGAGCGAAGGCTTTTCCGTCAGCGTGCCGTCCACGTCGAAAAACGCCGCGTGGTTCATGCGGCTTCTCTCGCGATGTTCGGTTTGCGTGGTGCGGCCGACGTCGCGCGCGCCAGGTATTTCC
>DATGEI010000083.1:0-11500 GCA_035310365.1 Candidatus Acidiferrum sp. | reverse complement strand
CGAACGTGAACTTCCGTCGCGCCTGCTTCGCGAACCATGCGAACGATTTTGCGCGACGTGGTGCCACGCACGATGGAATCGTCCACGAGAATGACACGCTTGCCTTCGATGAGGCCGCGTACGGGATTGAGTTTCAGTTTGACACCGAAATTGCGGATCGCTTGCGATGGCTCGATAAAAGTGCGGCCGATGTAATGATTGCGAATCAGGCCCATGCGAAACGGAATGCCGGACTCCATTGCGTAGCCGACAGCAGCAGGGACGCCGGAGTCGGGCACTGGTACGACAAGATCAGCGGCGACGGGATGTTCCTTGGCAAGGATGCGGCCAAGTGTTTCGCGGCTGGCGCTGACAGAGCGGCCAAAGATGATGCTGTCCGGCCGCGCAAAATAGACATGTTCGAAGATGCATTGCTGATGCGGCTTTGGCGGCGCGAAATGAATGGACTCGATGCCGGATTTGCTGATGCGCACCATTTCGCCGGGCTCGATTTCGCGGACGTATTGCGCGTCGAGCAAATCGAATGCGCAGGTTTCGCTGGCGACGATCCAGGTTTCTTCGCCCTTTGGCGAAGTTAGTTTGCCGAGATTCAAAGGGCGGAAACCGCGCGGATCGCGGACGGCGTAGAGTTCTTCGGGAGTGAGCACGACGAGCGAGTACGCGCCTTCAACTTGATTGAGCGCATCGCCGAGCGCGCCGGAAAGATTGCGGGCTTGTGATTTTGCAATGAGGTGGACGACAACTTCAGTGTCGCTGTTCGTCTGGAAAATCGAGCCGCGATGTTCCAGCTTGCGGCGCCACTCGGCGGCGTTGGTGAGATTGCCGTTGTGCCCGAGCGCGATTTTGCCCTTGTTGCAATCGATCATGATCGGCTGCGCGTTGAGCAGAGCCTTGTCGCCGGCGGTGGAATAGCGCGTATGGCCGATGGAAGCGGTGCCTGGAAGTTTGTTCAGGACATCGGGCGTGAAAATTTCTTCGACTTCACCCATGGCGCGATGGGCGTGAAGTTCGGCTCCGTCGCTGGAGACAATGCCGGCGGATTCCTGGCCGCGATGCTGAAGGGCGTAAAGGCCGAGATAGACGAGCTTCGCCGCTTCGGCGTGGCCGAAGACGCCGACGACGCCGCAGTGGTCGTGGAAGTGGTCGTCGAGAAAAATGTCCTGTCGATTCATTTTTCTTCGCTGCCTCCGCTTTGAAAACAACTTCTTACGGCAGGCACACACAACCACCAAATCACAAATGCAGAGATAGCCATGCGAATGAGACTCTCAAAGGTCACCTGCTGGCGGAGAATGCTTACAAACACCGCGATTACGTTAAGGGAATGCCACGCGAGAGCCAGCGGGCGACTCCAGTTCTGCCAACGAAGGATTCCCAAACCGATCGCGAATGAGAAAATCATTGAGGCGAGAATTGCAGCCACCAGAAGGGCCATGTTCGGCCTATCGAGTCCAGAAGGAATATGCGGGCCTAACAGTGCCAACAAACTCGCAATAAAAATTATGGCTAGTACAAAATGCACGCCGGCGACCATACCTCGCGTAACGTGTGACACGTTGGTGATGCGACTAACGGTCGATTGATAAGCCCGGTCCATGTGTTAGCGAATGCCCTTCACTGCTCTCTCGAGAGAATTGGCCCAGACATCGCGCAGGTCATCGAGAGGGGAATCGATGGCTGCGTGCCCCTGCAATTCGATGCGGAGCGCGGCGTTACCGGTGACTTTGCCGAGCTCTTTTGCACCGACATTATATTGTCTCGCAGTTGCGAGAACGGCGGCAAGGTTTGTGGGGGAGACGGAAACGACACAGCGGGCGCCGCGCTCGCCGAAGAGGGCGTGTTCGGCGGGGGCGTTTTCGCTGAGCGAAATTTGCGCGCCGAAGAAAGAAAAAGCAGATTCCTCGCTTCGCTCGGAATGACAATCGTTTGGTTGGTTGCTAGTTGAGGCGAAACACGATTCTGCAATCGTGACGGCGAGGCCGCCGTCGGAAATGTCGTGGGCGGATTGGACGGTGCCGGCGGCGGCGAGGTCGACGAGGCAATCGAGGAGGCGTTTTTCGGCGGCGAGGTCGATGGCGGGAGGTTCGCCGGCGACGATGGCGGCGATGGTCTTGGAATATTCGCTGGAGGAAAATTCGCGCTGCGCTTCATGTAGGGGCACGATATATCGTGCCCTTACGGTTGCAGATTCATTTGTGCTCGATCCATCCAGCAACAAAATTATGTCGCCGGGATTGCGGAAGGCGATTTTTACGGCTTTGGTGGAATCGTCGAGAATGCCGAGAATGCCGATGACGGGCGTGGGAAAAATGGATTTGCCGAGCGTTTCGTTGTAGAAGCTGACGTTGCCGCCGGTGATGGGCGTGCCGAGCGCGGTGCAGGCTTCGCCGATGCCGTCAATGGCTTGGGAAAATTGCCACATCACTTCGGGCTTTTCCGGGCTGCCGAAATTGAGGCAATTGGTTGCGGCGATGGGGCGCGCGCCGGACGTGGCGACGTTGCGCGCGGCTTCGGCGACGGCGTGCATGGCGCCGACGCGCGGATTGAGCTGGCACCAGCGGCCGTTGCCGTCGGTCGAGAGCGCGAGGGCGCGCATCGTTTTCTTTCCGTCGGGGCCGTTTTTCTCGGATTCCTTGATGCGGACGATGGCCGCGTCGCTGGCGCCGGGGCCGGCGAGCGTGTTGGTGCGGACGCTGGTGTCGTATTGCTCGGTGATCCAGCGTTTTGAAGCGATTACAGGCGAGGCGAGAAGTTTTTTGAAATTTTCGGTGAGATTTGTTTTTTCTGGTGCGAAGCGGAACCAATCTTTTTCGGATTCGACACGGGGCGCGGGAGCGGCGAGCGGGCGATTGTAAACGGGGCCTTCTTCGGCGAGCGGGTGGGCGGGGATTTGCGCGGCGACGGCGCCGTGATTTTTGATGACGGCGAGGCCGCCTTCGGTGACGGTGCCGACGACGACGGCGTCGAGCCCCCACTTTCCAAAAACGTCGAGCACTTCGCGCTCGCGGCCTTTTTCGGCGACGAGGAGCATGCGCTCCTGCGATTCGCTGAGCATGATTTCGTACGGCGTCATGCCGGTTTCGCGCTGCGGAACTTTGGCGAGATCGATTTCGATGCCGGTGCCGCCGCGCGAAGCCATTTCCATGGTGGAGCAAGTGAGGCCGGCGGCGCCCATATCCTGAATGGCGACGACGGCGCCGGTGCGCATCGCTTCGAGGCAGGCTTCGAGCAAAAGTTTTTCGACGAAGGGATCGCCGACTTGCACGTTGGGTCGTTTTTGCTGCGATTCTTCGGTGAATTCGGCGGAAGCGAGGAGCGATGCGCCGTGAATGCCGTCGCGGCCGGTTTTTGCGCCGACGTAAATCACCGGATTGCCGATGCCTTTTGCTTTGGCGAGAAAAATTTCTTCCTTGCGCGCAATGCCAAGGGCGAGCGCGTTGACGAGCGGATTTTGCGAATAGCACGGCTCGAAGCTGACTTCGCCGCCGATGGTGGGCACGCCGAAACAGTTGCCGTAGTGGCCCACGCCGCGAATGACGCCATCGAGAATGCGGCGATTTTTGGCGGCGTCTTCGGGCGAAGTGTTTTTATTCGGCGCGATTTCGCCGAAGCGGAGCGAATCGAGCACGGCGATGGGGCGCGCGCCCATTGTAAAAATATCGCGCAAAATTCCGCCGACGCCGGTCGTCGCGCCCTGGAACGGTTCGACGTAGCTCGGATGATTGTGCGATTCGATTTTGAAGGCGGCGACGAGGCCGTCGCCGATGTCCACGACGCCGGCGTTTTCGCCCGGGCCTTGCACGACGAGTTTGCCGCGCGTGGGCAGGCGCTTGAGGTGGACTTTGCTGGATTTATAGGAGCAGTGTTCGCTCCACATCACGGAAAAAATGCCGAGTTCGGTGATGTTGGGATCGCGGCCGAGAATTTTCTGGATGCGCGCGTACTCTTCGGCGGTGACGCCGTGCTCGGCGGCAATTTCGGGAGTGACTTTGATTTCGGTGAGTGCGGTGGCCATATCTTAGTTTTTTCTCGAAGTCTTACACCGTAGGGGCACGATATATCGTGCTCCTACACAAGAATGTTCTGAGCGGCGGTAAATCACGCAGTCGCTTTCGCCGCGCCGACGAGGGCTTCGATCATGGATTGGAAGACGACGAGGCCGTCGGAGGAATCGAGGGCGGATTCCATGGCGCGTTCGGGGTGCGGCATGAGGCCGGCGACGTTGCGTTCGCGATTGCAGATGCCGGCGATGTTGTGCATGGAGCCGTTGGGATTTCCGGCGTTGTCATCTGACCCATCGGGCGTGGTGTAACGGAAAAGAATTTGGCGATTCTTTTCGAGTTCGGCGATGTCGGATTCGTCGGCGGTGTAGCAGCCGTCGGAATGCGCGATGGGAACTTTGAGGATTTGGCCCTTGCGCGCGGCGTTGGTGAACGGCGTGTCGGTTTGTTCGACGCGAATGTGGACGTGGCGGCAGATGAAACGCAGGCCGGAGTTGCGCAACATGGCGCCGGGAAGAAGGCCCGCTTCGCAGAGCGTTTGAAAACCGTTGCAGATGCCGAGCACCATGCCGCCGGAATTGGCGAATTTTTCGACGGACTTCATGACGGGAGAAAAGCGCGCGATCGCGCCGGTGCGGAGATAATCGCCGTAAGAGAAGCCGCCGGGCAGGATGATGGCGTCGCAATGGGCGAGGTCTTGCGACTGGTGCCAGATGAACTCGACGGGCTTGTGCAAAACGTTGCCGACGGCGTAAAACGCGTCGTGGTCGCAATTCGAGCCGGGAAAGACTACGACTCCGAATTTCATCGTGTTGGATCTCCCTGGAGCATTCGGGGAAAGATTATTTTAACACACGATGGCGGGGTTTGGAGTTGGCTCCTATCGACGGACTTCAATGATTCAGACGCGCGACGGGTAAGTCAGCGCTTGCGGCGCGGGCGAGATTTTTTCCGGCCCGAACGCTTCTTGAGCGATTTATTGCCTTGATCCGACGCGGCCATCTCGCGGCGCTTCCTGGCGGCCCAGCCGGGTTTGACGGCCTGGCGGCTGCGACCGAGCGCGAGCGCATTGGGCGGAACATTTTCCGTGATGGCGGAGCCGGCGGCCACGTAAGCGCCATCGCCGATTTTTACCGGTGCGACGAGGACGGAATCGCTGCCGATGAAGACGCGATTGCCGATCGTCGTGGGATGTTTGTGCACGCCGTCGTAGTTGCAAGTGATCGTGCCCGCGCCGATATTCGTGTGGGAACCGAGCCTCGCGTCGCCGATGTAGCTCAAGTGCGGCACTTTGCTGCCTTCGCCGATGACGGCTTTTTTCGTTTCGACGAAGTTTCCGACGCGCGCGCCTTTTTTCAGATGCGATCCCGGACGAATGCGCGCGAACGGACCGACGGTGTTGCCGCCATCGAGATGGCTTTCGGAAATCATCGTGTGCGGCTCGACGGTGACGGCGTCGCCGAGAACGGCATCGTGCAAAATGCTGCCGGTTCGCACGATGCAGTTGGCGCCGAGCTTCGTTTTGCCGAGCAATTGCACGCACGGCTCGATGACGGTGTCTTCGCCCGACGTCACGTCCGGACCGATCAGCACGGTTTCCGGCAATTGAATGGTGACGCCCGAAGCCATCAATTCGTTGCGTTTGCGCTCGCGGAAGATCGCGTCCACTTCGGCCAGGTCCGCGCGCGTGTTGCAGCCGAGCACTTCGCGCGGGTCCGGCGCGATTTGCGCGAGCACTGGTTCGCCCTTCGAAGCCAAAATTGCAATCGCGTCGGTCAGGTAAATCTCGCGATGCTTGTTTTCCGGTTTTACTTGCGCGAGGGCGGGCCAAAGCTTGTCCACGGAAAAACAGTAGATGCTGGAATTAATTTCGTTCAGTTCGCGCTGTTCCGGCGTCAGCTGCGAATCTTCCACGATTGCCGCGACGCTTGTCTCCGATTTGCGCAAAATGCGGCCGTAACCGGAAGGATCGGCGACGACGGCGGAGAGAATCGTGGCGGCGGCATTTCCATTGCGATGCGTGGCGACGAGCGCTTTCAGCGTTTCGGTGCGGATGAGCGGCGCGTCGCCGGGAAGGACAACCACAATTTTCGCGTGGCCAATGGCGCGCCTGGCGACGAGCATCGCGTGGCCCGTGCCGTTTTGCGGCTGTTGCACGACCGATTCGACGTCTAACGATGCGACCTCCGCCGTCACCTGCTCGGCCTGATGGCCAACAATGGCGAGAATCTTTTTCGGCGACAACGGCAGGCAAGCGCGCACAACGCTTTCCACGAGCGAACGCCCGCCGGCGGGATGAAGCACTTTGGCGAGCGAGGATTTGAGGCGCGTGCCTTTTCCCGCGGCGAGGATGACGATGACGACGTCTTTATTCGGCATGGCCCGAGTATTCTCACCCCTCCCCGCCCGTTTGACAAATGCGCGAAACGCTCTCGGGGCGGACATTGTGTCCTAGACGGCATGGGGTTTTTGCCGTAGAGTCCAGGAAACTAAGCGACCGTTCGACGCTTGTTTACGTGCCTCGAAGGGAGCACCCCAATGAAGAAGTGTCCATATTGCGCGGAAGCGATTCAGGACGACGTGCAAACCTGTCCGCTGTGTCACATGAATCTGACGGCAGACGTCTATGCCACGCAGCGTGCGGCGGCGCCGCCAGCGATGGCGGGCGACGCGTACGCGACCGCAGCGGCACAGACAAGCGGCAAAGCGACGGCAAGCTTGATTTCGGGAATCGCGGCGTATGTGATTTTGCCGTTCATTGGCGCGATTGCGGCCATCGTGCTCGGCCATCTCGGCCTGAGCGAAATCAAGAAAAGTGCGGGCCGGCTGAAAGGCGACGGCATGGCCATTGCCGGACTGGTATTGGGTTACGTTCAGGTGGCGGGGCTGCCGCTGATTTTGATTATCGCGGCGATTGCGATTCCGAATTTGATCCGATCGAGAATGGCCGCGAATGAGGCGTCCGCGGTCGGCTCCCTGCGAGTACTCACGACTGGTGAAATTGCCTATGCTTCGATCTGTCCCAAGATCGGATTCGCCAGTTCGCTCGCTGAAATGGGTCCGAATGGCTCCGCTTGCCCGGAAGGGAAAGGCCAAATCGACGGCACACTGGCGCTTGGATTCAGAAACGGATACCGATTTACACCGAGCACTGCGAATTTTTCCGGCCAGGCGCCGGAGACCACATTTGGCTGGAACGCCGATCCCGTTTCCACTTCGGCCGGTACGCGGCATTTCTTCGTGGACCAGACGGGCGTGATCCGGTACACCATGTCTGGCACGGCGAACGCGGAAAGCTCGATACTGCAATGAAAACGCGGTAGGCCACGGCAGAGACGACATGAAGAACTGTCCTTATTGCGCGCAGCAACTGCAGGATGAGGCGATTCGCTGCCGTTATTGCCAGCTGTGGCTTGTGCCGCCGCCACCCGCGTACGCGCAGAGTCCGATGATCGCGCAACCGCGCGCGCGCAAAACGAATGGAATGGCGATTGCGAGCCTGGTGCTCGGCATTCTCTGGATCTATTGGCTCGGTTCGCTTCTGGCGTTGGTGTTCGGCTACATTGCCAAGCGAGAGATTCGCGAATCGAATGAACCGATGGAGGGAAGTGGACTGGCGACGGCGGGCATCGTGCTGGGCTGGGTCGGTGTCGGAACGCTGACGATTATCATCGGAGTTATCGCCCTCGCCGCGATGTTTGAAAAGGCGGAACGGAAACCATCGTCCAGTTCCACGTCGCTGGTGACGGCGCTTAGTCCGCGGCGGGAACCGGCTCGGGAACGGCAATGGGCGCGGTGTTTTCTGCCGGACTTTCTTCCTCGGTCGTAATCGTCCAAAGAGTTGGGTCGGCAAGGAGGTTGCTGACGAGCTGCGTGTGCAGCGCGTGGCCAGCTTTGTGCGCTTCCACGCGCGCAAGCAGCGGCAAGCCCACCAGCGCGAGATCGCCGATCAAGTCCAGCGCTTTGTGGCGGCCAAATTCGTCGTCGAAACGAAGCGGACCGTTCATAACGCCGTCGCTCGTGAGGACGATGGCGTTTTCGAGCGAACCACCGCGAATCAAGCCCATGGCGCGAAGCGGCTCGATTTCGCGTTCGAAACAGAATGTGCGCGCGCGCGCGAGCAGACGGCGAAAACTTTCCTGGCTGACGTGCATTTCGAATTGCTGCTGGCCGACGAGCGGGTGCGGAAAATCGACAAAGCACTTCACGTGAAAATCGCCGGCGGGGTAAATGCCGATGCGGCGGCCGTTTTCGACGACTTCGAGCGGCTTCAATACCTTCAAATAGCGGCGCCGTTTGCGAAGGCGACGCGTGCCGGCCTGTTCGAGCATCTGCATGAAAGGTTCGGCGGAACCGTCGAGAATCGGAATTTCGATGGAATCGATGTTGACGAAAACGTTGTCGATTTCGCAGGAGTAGATCGCCGCGAGCAGGTGCTCGGTCGTGGAGAGCAGGACGCCCTGCTTCATCAAGCTGGTGGCGTAGCTGACGCGGGCGACATTTTCTCCGCGCGCCTCGATGATGAAGTTGTCGAGATCGGTGCGCCGAAAAACGATGCCGGTATCGGCCGGAGCGGGAACCAGGCGAACATGGCCGAAAACACCGGTATGAAGGCCGATGCCTTCGGTGCTCACTTCGCGCTGAATGGTGGTCTGGAACATGCGACTCTATTGTAGCAAATGCATGGCCAGGCAAAGGAGAGCTTCTGCTTTGTTTTCATTGTCTTACAGAGCACAAATGGCGGTTGATTCGCGGAGCTGTGGTAATTACGCAACAAATTACCGCATGGGCGTGGTTTTTGTGGGCGCGTTCCTTTGTCAGCTTCGATGTCGGGTTAATCGTCAGGCTTCCTTTACCCCACCCGATGCGTCCCATACATGGGTAGTGCTATAATCAGGTTTTGTCGGCGAAAGACGGGGGGCTCATGAATCGAGCGGCTCGTATCGGCATCATTGCCATCTCAATCGTCATATTCTGCTACGCGGGATTGGGCCACGTGCTCGGCCAATCGCACGACGAGAAGGCGTACAAATCGCTGACGGTTTACAGCGAAGTGCTGCAAAAAATTCAGAACGACTACGTTGACGATCCGAACATTCCGCTTGTGACCGCCGGCTCGCTGCACGGCCTGCTGGAATCGCTCGATCCGCAGTCCAGTTACCTGACGCCGCGCGAATACGCCGAATACAAGCAAAAACTGGCCGCGAACGCCGCCGGCGAAACCGGCCTGACGATGAGCAAGCGCTCGGGATACATCATCGCGGTTTCCGTTGTGCCGGAAAGCCCGGCGGAAAAAGCCGGCATTCATAGCGGCGACTTCCTGGAATCGGTGGCGGGATTTACCACGCGCGAGATGTCGGTGGGGCAAGCGCTGAATTTGCTTCGCGGCCTGCCGGGAACGAGCGTGAAAGTTGGCGTGATTCGCAGCGGCAAACCGGAGCCGGAAGAAGTGGACATTGTGCGCGAAAAAGTGGCGCCGCCAAAAATGCAGCTGACGAAAGTGGATTCGGACGTGTTCGCGGTGCGCTTGCAATCGCTGGACGCGGGCCGCGCGGAGGAATTGCGCGCGCGCATTGGCGACGCGGAAAAACAGGGCGCGCACAAAATTATTCTGGACTTGCGCAATTGCGGCCGCGGTCCGGCATCGGAAGGAATCGCGGCGGCGCGGCTGTTTTTGACGAGCGGGACGATTGCCACGCTTCGCGGTCAAACGGTTTCCGTTCAGGTATTTTCCGCCGAGCCGAACAAAGTGGCTTGGAAGGGCCCGGTGTCGATTTTGATGGACGGCACCACGTCCGGCGCCGCGGAAATTCTCGCGTCGGCCCTCGAAATGAATCACCGCGGCGATCTCGTCGGCGAGCGGACGTTTGGCCTGGCTTCCGAACAAAAATTGATTACGCTCGATGACGGCTCGGCGCTCATCCTCACCGTCGCCAACTATTTCAACGGCAGCGGAAAATCCATTCTCGATGAAGGCGTCGTGCCGACGGAAGTTGTGCGTCCGACGGTGGCCGACAATTCCGACGGCGGCGACGATGAGGGATCCGCGGCGAATGCCAATGCGGGCGCGCCGCAAACGCCGCCGTCCATCAAGCCGCTCTCTCCCGAAGACCCGATTCTGAAGAAAGCCCTGGAACTCTTCAAGACTCCGGCGAAAAAAGCGGCCTGATTTCGGTTAGCGCCGGCACAAGATTTCGCAATCGGCGCGACTGTCTTTTACAATCTTTTTTGTGAATTGCCGAAAGCTTGCTTCGCTCGGTTGTGTCTTTTTTTTCTTTTCTCTTATTTTCGGCGCGTGTCGCCAGCCCTCCGGCGAATCGCGTTCCAGCCCCGCGGCAATTCACCAGATGACGCGAGAATTCGCGGCGGCAGCGCAAAAAGCCGCGCCGGCCGGCACCGTGATTCGCATGAAACTGCAAGCGTCGCCAACAACGCAAACAAAAGGACCGGCGATGCCGGACTGGCTCGAGATCACTCTCTTCTCCGCGGCAACCGACGCAGAGCGCAACGCGCAGATTGCTCAACTTTTGCAGGCGCTTAACGCCGTTGCGGCGCGGCACAAACTTGCGCCCGGCACTCGCGGTGAGCAGCGGAACGGCACCTCCCTCTCGTTTCGCTCCGGCACTCGCATCACGCACTCCATCGAAATCGGGTTCGCGCGCCGCGCGGCTCCGGCACAACGAGAAGTTGCCGATTCTCCACGGCTTGCCATCATTCTGGACGATTTGGGGAGCGACCGGGCGGCGGCCGAATCCATCTTTGCGCTGCCGTATCCAGTGACGATTTCCGTTTTGCCGAACCACGAACATTCGAAAGAGATTGCCGACGAAGCGCTGCAACGCGGCTTTCAAGTGATGCTGCATTTGCCGATGCAATCCATCGCCAACGAGGCCCCGGAAAAAGAAGAGTTGCGCCCCGGCATGTCCGCGGCACAAGTGCAATCGCTGCTTGGGGAAATGATCGAATCGGTGCCGAACGCCGTGGGAGTCAACAATCACCAAGGCTCGCAGGCAACGTCCGATCCCGCGTTGATGAAGGAATTGATGCCCGCTCTGCGCGGCTTGAACCTTTTTTACGTGGACAGCCGCACGACGGCGGCGACGGTCGCCTTCGATATCGCGCAGCAGGATGGCGTTCCCGCCGCATTTCGAAATGTTCCGTTTCTTGACGACGTGCAAGATGCGGCTGCGATTCGAAAACAACTGCAGCTTGCATTGCGCGGCGCAAAAGAAAAGAAAGCGGCGATTGCGATTGGCCATCCTCATCCAGCGACGCTCGGGGCATTGCGCGAATTTTTGCCGACGGTGCGGGAGAACGGCGTGCGGCTGGTGTTCGCGTCCGACCTGGTGCACTAAAAGCTCAGCCTATATCACGTGTCCGATTGCGGCTTTTGCGCGGCGGGAAAAAGAAAATGAATCAAAATCGCGCCGAGCAGCAGCGTTAAAAACGCGAGCACGCCGCCTTCGGGACCGACCTCGCAGCCCGTCAGCCAGGTACGC
>DATGEI010000082.1:0-49982 GCA_035310365.1 Candidatus Acidiferrum sp. | reverse complement strand
AACCTTTTCCAACTCATTGGGTTTGAGACAGCGTCCAATTCCAGTGTTCATCGATCTCGGAAGCCTATGCCGAACTCCTCTCATTCCTGGGGCATTCTCCCTTCGCTTCCCCGCGACTACATTCGCCGCCGCCGCGCCATTCGACGCATCAGCAACATCGTGCTCGTTATCTTGTTGAGTGCGGCGCTGGCATACGTCATCGTTCACGTCTCAGGCCCCGGCGCATTTCCCGCGCCGCATCGCTAGCTAGCTTCTGCATTCGGGCGATCCCTAATTCCTTAGTCCCAGCCCCAACTTTTCCACAACGTTTCTTGCCCGTAATCCTCCGTACTATTGACCACGGTACTTCTGCTCCGGAAACTGGCTGCATGGCCCGCTACTCAGCCTTTCTCGGGCGCAAAGTCGAAATTCATTATCGAGCCGGCGATATCTGCCTGCCCGCCTCGGGAATGTTTGTCGCCGATTCCGGCCGCTCCATTTTTCTCGAGACTCGTTTCGAGCAGCGCGGGCTCGAGCGCACCTTCCGCTGGGAAGTTCCATATGCATACATTATTCGCATCGAAGAACTTCCGTCTGAATCCGCCGGCATGAAATCGCCGGCATTCGCAATTTCCGCGAAGGATTTTGCGGCCGACCTCACACCGGAATCATCCGAAGTAAAAGCAAAAGGAGCCGTCGCGGGCTCCGCCGGTGCCGCCACCATGTTGCCGTTCTCCAGACGCACCAAGCTCGCCTAATCTTTCGTTGTTTTCTTTCCCGCCCGCGTTTCTGTGCTTTGCAAGGAATCCGTTACAATCGATGCCGCAATCTTTGGAGGCATTTCCGTGTCGCAACCCACCGTTGGCCTGATCGGCCTCGGCCTCATGGGCCTTCCCATGGGCCACAATCTTCTCAAATCCGGATTTCCTCTCGTCGTCTGGAATCGCACCGCTTCGCGCGCCGATTCTCTCGTCTCCGCGGGCGCAAGACTTGCCGCCTCGCCCCGCGATGTGGCCGCCTCGGCGGACGTGCTTCTCACCATCGTGAGCGATCCGCTCGCCCTCGAGGAAGTTCTATGGGGCAGCGCGGAAAAATCCGCCTTCGCCGCGCTCAAAAAGGGCGGCATCTACATTGACTCCAGCACCGTCTCTCCCGCCCTCGCCCGCAAAATCGCCGCCGCATCCACGGCGGCCGGCATTCGCTTTCTCGACGCGCCCGTCACCGGCGGCACGTGGGGCGCGGAAAAAGGCGAACTTGTTTTCATGATCGGCGGAGACGCCGCAACGCTCGATGCCGCGCGTCCGGTCCTCAGCGCCATGGGAAAGAAACTTTTTCATCTCGGCCCCAACGGCGCCGGACAAACCATCAAGCTCGCCATGAACTCGCTTCTCGCCGTCGAAGTGCAGGCATTTGCCGAAGCACTTGCGCTTGTGCAACGCGCCGGCCTGCCCGGCGAAAAACTCGTCGAAGTCATGCAGTCTTCCATGGCCCGCGCCGGCATTCTCGATATCAAGGCTCCCAACATGCTCAGCGGAGATTTCAAGCCCAGCTTTCCCTTGCGACTTATGCACAAAGACCTCAGCCTCGCGCTCGACCTCGCCAATCAAATCGGCGTCGCCCTCCCCGCCACCGCCGCCGCTCGCGAAACCTACAGTTACGTCAAAGGCTCGACCACTGAAGATCTCGATTACGCCGGCGTCATGCGCTTCTGGAAAAAGTAGCAACGCAGAAATTGCGTTGGCGCAGGGGCCGCTCGTCTAGTGGCACGACCCTTCGCCGGCATCCCGAAACGCCCCGCCTTCCACCGGCACGAACTCCCACGCATATTTCCCCGGTTGCAGCGTCAATTTCAGCACGCCGTACGTATCCGCATTTCGCACTTCGCTGTTCGCATGCGCCGCCCCGAACGGCCGGTGATTCTTTCCGCCCGTCCCCACAACAAATTCCCGCATTCCGCGCGCTGCATCCGCCTTCGCTTCCGGCGTTTGCGGCGCAAATCGTTCGTAATCGTGATCGTGCCCGCCGACCACCACATCCGCTCCCGCTTGATACAGCGCGTCCCACAGCGGCTTCACCGTCAAATCGTCTCCATGCTTTCCGCCCGAACTGAACAGTGGCTTGTGAAAATACGCGAGGGTGCAGTCGACCGGATGCGCCGCCAAATCTTCTCGCAGCCATTTTTCTTGCGCCGATCCCGCGCCACAGCTTCCCGGTCGGTCGCATTCGCTGTTTAGCACCACAATGTGCCAGCTCCCCAATTCGTAGCTGTAGTAGCCCTTGCTCGCCTCGCCCGCCGCCGCGCCGAAATATTGGAAGTAATACGTCGCTCCCGCCGAATGGAATTCATGATTTCCCGGCGCCGGCCGCGTCCTGCCTTTTTCTTTTCCCCAGGTTTTGTCGTAACACGCAAAATTCGCCGCCGACCCGTCCGGGTACGCCAGATCGCCAACCGCCATCACCGTGCCGGGAATTTTCGCCAGCAATTTCGCCGTCGCCTCCGCGCCGGAAAGGTCCGTGCAATCGGCAATGTCTCCCGCGCCCACCAGCACCGCTTCACTCTGCGCCGCCGCCGCGTTACGTTTCACTCCCGCCGTGTGCCACGCGCCAATTCCTACAACAATCGCGCAGCACGCAACCACTCGCACTCCGTACTTCATCGCTCGTTCCATCGCTCACCTCAAAAAAAACCGGGCACCTTAAAAAAGAACGGGAAGAGAACTCTCGCTCTCTTCCCGTTCGCAGTCCAGTCTTCTTCTTACTTTTTTTCAAACGTTGGATTCCACCGCAATCCCAGCGAATACGTCGGCTTGTAATACTCCCGCTGAATCATGTATTGCGAGCTGCCGTTGTAAAACCCGAACACTTCGTTGTTCACGTTCAAGATGTATCCGATGACGCTCAATCCATGCCCTACTCCCATGCTTCCTTGCATATCGATTTGCAGGTGTGGGTAGAAATAGGTGTCGCTCAGCGGGCCGTTCACTCCTCCCGCCAGTCCGTCCTTGAACGAATAACTGAAAATATTCGCCGCGTTGTACGACAATCCCGCGCGATACGAAAATCGTTTGTAATCAAACGTCGGGCTCACGTTCCATGTATGCGGCGCTGAACGGACCAGCCGCGGGTGGTCCGACCGTCCGGGCAATCCATTCGCTTGCGAATTCGTGTAGCCGTAATTCGCGGAAATGCCAAAGCTGCGCAGCATTCCCGGCAGAAACGTCAGGTGTTGCACGTACGACGCTTCGAATCCGTATACCCACGCGCTGCCCGCATTGATCGGCTGCGTCACGCGATAGGTTCCGAGCGGCGCCGTCGGCGTCGGCTGGAAATTATTGATGGTCGTCTCTTCCGTAACGATCGGATCGTACAGCCTTTTATAAAAGAATCCCGCTTCGATTCCGCCGAAAGGATTCAGGTAGTGCTGCACCAGCACGTCAAAATTGTCCGCCGTTTCCGCTTTCAGGTTTGGATTTCCGAGCGCCGCCGTATTCTGAGTTCCGCCCACGGTAAACGAAACCGCCTGCGCGATATCCTGCGGATCGGGCCGCGAGAGTCCTCGTCCGTATACCAGCCGCAAATTCGTGTTGTTCGTCAGCGCGTAACGCAGCGAAGCGCTCGGCAGCACTTTCACGTACGACCCGTTCGCTTTCGTCAGCCCGATAAAATTTCCGCTGCTGTCGAAGGTTGGCGTCGCCGTGTCCAGATTCGTTCCTTCGATTCGCAACCCCGCGATGATTCGCAGCTTGCCGTTCAAATCAATCGTGTTCATCACGTATCCGGCCGAAACTTTCTCGTCCAGGTCGAACTGCGGGCTGATGTCGTCCGGCGCCGCCGTAAATTGCCCCGGATTCGCCGAAAAGAATGCGAACACATCGTCAAACTTCGGATTCGGCCCCAGCCGATACGAACCGTCGTAGTAGTTGTGGTTCGCGAAGGAGTTCGCAAATTGCGAAAGCAGCACCGTCCCCGTCGGATCGATCTCCGTGTTCACCGAATCGTCGAACTTGTGCGCGTTCCGGAATCTTCCGCCCACTTCAATCGTCGCCGTGTGTCCGCCGATCGAATACCTCTGTCCGATCGCGCCCGTCGCTTGCAGATTTACCTGCGCCGTCAGCCCGCGCGACGCACGAATGTTCGAAAGCTGCAGCGTCGTCGGATCGTACGCTTCCGTGAAGCAGTTCGGAGTCCATTGCGGCCGAAAAATACTTTTTGTCGCCGCCGGATCGAATTGGCACGCGCTTGTCGCCAGCGTGCTGCCGAACGACGCCGTCGGATCTCCATTCTCGATCTGCCGCGAACGTCCGCCCGAAATGTCCCACGCAAACCACCGCGTTGCGAACACGTGCTTGCCGCCCGCAATCAGGCTCGCAATCGCATAATCCGGCCGCCGAATCTGCGTGTTGAACGACGGCACTCCTCCGCACGGCTGCACCGTCACCCCATTCGCATCCGTCGCGCATCCATTCGCGCCGAGCAATTGCACGCCCGTCGTATTGTCGTTCAGCGAATAAACAAACCGCTCGCCGAAATTTTTGAAATCCGAATACAGTCCGTGGATGTACAACGTCGATCCATCCGTCGGCTTGTAATCGAGGCTTCCCCCAAGTCCCCAGCGGCTCCGGTAGTAGCGGTATTCGCGAATGTCGATCGCATCAAACTGTGTTGGCGCTCCCGGCAAATTCACCGCCTGGTCCGGCACCGGCTCAAGGTCGTCAATCCCGCGGCCGTTCCAGTCATACGAGCCGCCCACCAGCGCGCCAAATCGTTTCTGCGCGCCGAATCTTTGTCCCAGCGTTCCCGTCCCTTCCACCGCGTGCCGCGTTCCCGCAATCGGCGTCAATCCGCCCGCTCCGCTGAAGGAAATCGTCGGCCGTTCGCCCGCCGTCTTCGTCACCAGATTCACGGACCCGCCGATTCCGTCCGCGTCCTGATTCGCCTGCAGCGTCTTATTAATTTCCACCGACTCCACCAGATCGGCCGGAATCGTATCCAATTTTATCTGGCGAATTCCCGCTTCGGGCGACGCCACGTTCACCCCGTCCAGCGTCACGTTCGTCAGCCGCGGCTCCGTCCCGCGAATCTGCACGTATTTTCCTTCGCCTTCATCGCGCTCCAGCGTCACGCTCGGCAATCTCCCGAGCGCATCCGCCATGTTCGCGTTCGGCAAGCTGCGAATCACTTCCGATGGCAGCACTTGCAGCAAATTATCCGCGCTCTTTTCGCGGTTCAGCGCGTCCGCTTCTCCGTGCGCCCGTTCCGCCGTCACAATCACTTGTTGTTCGTTCGATTCGACATGCAGCACCGCATCGGCCCGCACCAGTTCGCCCGCTTTCACGTTCACCGTCGTTGCGTGCGGCTCCATTCCAACAAAGTTGTAAGTCACCGTATAACTTCCCGCCGCCACGCCGGTAAACGTGAACTCGCCTTGCGCGTCGGAAACGCGCGTCAGCCCCGCGGGATCAAGTTCGATCGTCGCTCCCTGCAGCACGCCGCCGCTCGTGTCTGTCACTCGGCCGCTGATCGTTCCCCGGCCGCTTTGCGCCTGCACGGCCACGCCGCCCATCGCGCACACCAGCACGCACACCAACGCCATCGCCGTTCTCAATTTATTTGTTCGCATGAACACGCCCTATTCGTGTCTCGGCAACCTGGGCGCGCTTGCCGTTTCTCGGGAAGAGGCAACGCGCGGGTGAGACAAGTTTTTGCTACTCCGCTGGCGCTATTCCGAACCTTTCATGCGACGCTTCCGTGAACGCCGCGTCACACTTCCATAAAAACCTTTTTCATCTCCCCGTAACATTGCTCCGCTCTCTACTCGTCTTCTCTTCAAGTAGAGCTGGCCCGGCGAGGGCGGCATCTCTTCCTCTCTTCAAGTAGATTCTGTCTTCGAAATCGAACCGTGTGCCTTGCCGGTTTGCGCATCTTTTTGTGTAGCGGAGGGGCTTTTAGCCCCGTCTAGCTTGGCACGGTTGCTCAAGTCACGAGCGAGACATCGCGCTTCTTCGGCTTCTCGCCGCAACACAAGTAGAGCCGTACATGTGACGGCGGCATCTTTCTTTCCCCGCTTCTGGCCGAGTAGGCCCGCACACAGCCCCTTTTCCGGTGATGCAGGCCGTATCTCGCGTAACCTTGTCCGGAGTCTTCGTCCGCAGTCCCCACCAGTGCTAAACTTCCCCTCTCGCATCGGAGGCCATTTATGAACCATTCCATCCGCACTTCCACGATCTTCGCTGTTCTGGCGCCATTCTTCTTTTGCACACTCGCCGCCGCACAGCAGCCGGACTTCTCCAAAGTCGAAATCAAAGTCACCAAAGTTTCCGGCAACATTTACATGCTCGAGGGACAGGGCGGCAATATCGCCGCCTCCGTCGGAGAAGACGGCATTGTCATCGTCGACGACGAATTCGCGCCCCTCGCCGAAAAAATTCAGGCCGCGCTAAAAAATCTCGGCATCACGGACAAGCCCGTGCGTTTCGTCATCAACACGCACTATCACGGCGACCACACCGGCGGAAACGTTCCCTTCGCCAATGCCGGCTCGACTCTCATCGCGCAAGACAACGTCCGCAAACGCCTCGCCTCCGGCGGCACGGCTGGCAACGGCGGCTCCCTCAAAATGGAGGCAAAGCCCGCGGAAAAAGCCGCTCTTCCCATCATCACTTTCGAGCATGACGTCACCGTCCATCTCAATGGCGAAGATATCCGCGCCCTTCACTTTCCTGCCGGCCACACCGACGGCGACGCCATCATCTTCTTTCCCAAAAACAACGTCGTGCACATGGGCGATGATTTCGTCCGTTACGGTTTTCCCTTCATTGACGTCGCCAGCGGCGGCAGCGTCCAGGGCATGATCGATGGCGTGGAAAAGGCCGCCGCCCAGCTTCCCGCCGACGTAAAAGTAATTCCCGGCCACGGCGTCCTCTCCAATCTCGACGACGTCCGTGCCTACGTCAAAATGCTCAAGGAAACTTCAGCGGCCGTTCAGAAGGCGATTGACGCGCACAAGACCCTCGACCAAATGAAGCAGGAAAAAATCCTCGCCCCTTGGGCCAAATGGTCCAACGATTTCGTCAGCCAGGACGTCTTCATCGAAACCCTCTTCAACTCCCTCACCAACCACCCCGGCCCCTTCGTAAAACACAACTGACCGATTCTCGTCATCCGGATAAGTTGAAACCTCGTCGGATCGTGACTCCAGTATTGAGCATGTTCTGGTCGCCGCAGGGCCACTTCTAGAAACTTTATCTTAGTTTATTTCACATCGTTATAAACTATGATAAACTACCTATACGATGGACCCAAAGACCAACCCGTTTGCTCCCGGAGCAGGCTCGCAGCCTCCAGAACTCGCTGGAAGAGCTGACATCTTGAACAGTGCCGAAGTTGCTCTCGCCCGCATAAGGAATCGACTCCCTTCCAAGAGCTTGATTCTCGTCGGCCTTCGAGGTGTGGGGAAGACGGTATTACTAAATCGCATCTGGGAGCAGGCTAATCAGGAAGGCTACGAATCCATACTAATTGAAGCTCACGAGGACAAGGCCCTTCCGGAATTGTTGGTTCCCCCGCTTCGCAAACTACTCTACAAATTGGATTTGGCACAAAACGCCAGCGATAAGGTGAAGCGAGGATTTCGAGTTTTAGCAAGTTTCATAAAGGGCTTCAAGGCCAAATTCGGCGACCTTGAAATCGGTATGGAAACGGAAGCAGGTTCGGCGGACAGCGGGGACCTGGAATCCGACCTCGCCGAGCTATTTTTGGCGATGGGTGAGGCTGCAGTTGAAAAAAATACGGCGATCTGCATCTGCGTCGACGAACTTCAATATCTGAGCGAATCAGAGTTGAGCGCTCTGATCATGGCGATTCATCGGATCAATCAAAGAAACTTGCCCTTTATTTTGATTGGAGCCGGACTTCCACAAATAGTGGGTCTGGTGGGTAAGTCGAAATCTTACGCGGAGCGTTTGTTTGATTTTCCACCGGTCGGACCGTTACTTCCAGACGACGCCAGAAGCGCGCTGCAAAGTCCACTACGGTCTAACAACGTGGAAATTGAAGAGGGGGCAATTACAGAAATAATTTCGGAGACCAAAAGCTATCCGTATTTCTTACAGCAATGGGGACACGAAGCCTGGAACATCGCAAGCAGGAGTCCCATAACGATATTTGATGTGCGCGGCGCCACCACCGCCGCCATCGCGAACCTGGACCGAAGCTTCTTCCGCGTCAGATTTGACAGGCTAACGCAACGGGAACGGGAATACCTGTTGGCATTGGCCCAACTCGGCTCGGGAAGCCAGCGCTCGGGCGATATCGCCGAGGCACTGAATGTGAAATCTCAATCCGTCGCGCCGATCCGCTCCGGACTGATAAAAAAAGGAATGATCTACAGCCCGGCCTACGGAGATACTTCTTTCACTGTTCCACTTTTTGGCGAGTTCATGTTGAGAATAATGCGGACGGACGGCTGGGACTCCGCTCCAAGCCTATTTGACAGGTAACGTTCCAAGCGAAGTGTCGATTTTGGCCGGCGGCAAGGAGTGCCGGCTTCCGAATAATCTCGGGCGCAGCATGCTTCCGTTTCAAGCGTGCGGGTTTTGCCTAATTTTACTGTGCAAACGATTTCATACCCAAAATCCGGTTGGTAAAAGAGCGCGCGGGATGTCCTGGTTCCTTACCCGTTTTTCTCCGGCGGCCAATGGTAAACGGCCAAGGCTCCGTCAGGGCTTCGCCGTCGGCGCGAAAAATCCAATCGGCAAATCCCGCGACGTCCGCAAGCCCGCCGGCGAACTCAAGATCGGCAGAATCGAATTCACCGCCACACTCGCCGTCGCAATGTCTCCGTGCGAACCGCCCGGAATCATCAGCGAAATATTCGGGTGGCCGGTCAGCGTAATCGTGTCCGCCGGATCTTTCGCGCCAACGTACATCTGCAGTTCCATGTATATCAATTCTTTGCCGCCGCCAAGACCGCGCGCAATCTGGTGCACACCCGCCGCTTGTCCCGCTTCCACGGTCAAAAATTCCGTCACCACTTTTTCCGTCGCCACTTTCGGTTCGATCGTCTCGGTAATTTCATCCACGGCCAAACCCAAACTGTCCGCCACCATCGCCACCGATTCCGGCAAACCAACGTGCTTGATGGTTCCTTCTTTCACGCGCGCGCGGAATTCTTCCACGCTCAATCCCGCGCCGATTTTTTTCTGCAGCGGCAATCTCCGCTTCGCTGCATCCACAATTCGCAGCGCCTTCGCATGTTCAATCCGCTGCGAGACCGCCGCCAGCGTAATCGCCAGCTTGTCCATCACGAATCCCGGATTTACGCCCGTGCCGACCAGCGCCACGCCCCATTCTTTCGCCGACGTATCCAATTTCGCCGCCAGCTCCGGATAGGTCCGGTATGGATAGGAAAGTTCTTCGCACGTCGAAACCACGCACGATTCCGCTTCGAGGCACGCGAGCAATTGGTCCATCACCTTCGGCAGCGAAGAAGAAGTCGTGTGCATCACCACGTCCGCCGCCTGTCCCAGCACTTCCGCGGCTTCGGCGGAAACTTTCACGCCCCACGGCGCATCGCTTGCGCCGATCACTTCGCCCAAATCGCGCCCCACTTTCGCCGGATCGTGGTCGATCGCGCCGATAATTTCAATGGACTGCTTTTCGCGCATCAGCTTCGCAATCGATGCGCCGATGGGGCCAATGCCATACTGGATCGCGCGTATTTTCTTTTTCACAAAAGTTCTCCGCTTCGGCGGTGCAAGCCCACACCGCGCATTTTACGTGCAAAGGAATCCTCTACGATAAAGGATTCGACCCGCGCTCGCAACGCTTCCCTGGCGCGGCCGCTCTTGGCGGCGCACTTTGACGCGCGTAACATAGGGCAGAAACCCGCTGCCCCGGAGAACCGCCATGCAAGCACGAAAACTTACCGACGACGAAATCGCAAAACTGCTGACCAGGCTTTCCGGCTGGTCGGTACGAAACGGAAAGCTTCACCGCGAATACGAGTGCAAGGATTTCGTCGCCGCCTTCGGCAACATGACCCGCGTTGCGCTCATCGCCGAATCGATGAATCACCACCCCGAGTGGTTCAACGTTTGGAATAAAGTCGTCGTCGATCTCGTCACGCACAGCGTGAAAGGAATCAGCGATCTCGATTTCGTGCTTGCGGAAAAAGTGGAAGAGGTTTTTGCCGGGGCTCTCGCGAAACAGACAACGTCCGGCTCCTGAAACGAGGCCGCGCGCACGCGGGAAAATCTTCCCCCAGCGAAAAGCTGCGTTCAAATTGCCGCGGGTATACGTTCGAATGGCGGAAAGGCGAATGCATAGGTTACGGATAGGAACGAAGCCTTGACTCTCCCCGCCGCCGCGCGACAATAGAGAAACCCTTCCAGTACTTGTGCAGAGGACTGTCCTCTCCAGTCTCGACAAATCGGTGTAACGCAAACGAAATTCGAAACGGCGGGCCGCGGCTTTCGCAAAGCCGGGCCGGGGGCATTTCGAATAGACAGCGCGGCACCGCGGGACGGCCATGTGCGCCGAACAGCCAAGCGTTTCGAATGAAGGCAATTCAAACGGCAGAAAACTGCGCGTGTTGATGGCGGAAACGGATCCGCCGCGCATCTCGAAAATGTTGCGTTCGCTTTATCCGGATGACGAATCCGCGCTGCAGTTAACCCTTGTTTCGACGGTTTCGGTTCTCCTTCCCACGATTCAACTGGTAGGGCCGGAAGTGCTTTTTCTGGATCTGGCGGCGTCCGGCCAGGATGCCATGGCGACGGTGCGCGCGGTGCATCGCGCGGCGCCGAACCTGCCGCTGATTACCTTGGCGGCGACGCCGGAAAAAGAAATTGCGGAACAGAGCGTGCGGGAAGGCGCGCTGGATTTTGTTTTGAAGGACGTCGCGGACGTTCGAACGCTGGAGCGGGTGTTACGGAGCGCGCTCGAACGGAACACGGTATCAGGGCTTGCCGATCTGCTGCGGGATCGAACGACGGAGCTCTATAACGGCGATGGATTTCGCGCGCTGACGGCCAAGGCGGTGCAGGCAGCGCAACGAACGGGCGGGCAACTGGTGCTGCTGACGATTCGAATCGCGAATCTGGAAGCGCTGCGAAAAGAGTTTGGCCCTTCGGACGGCGACAGCGCGATCAAGGACACGGCGGAGATGCTGAAAGGAAGCTTCCGGCGGACGGATGTGCTGGCGAGACTTTCGGAAGGGAATTTCGCGGTGCTGGCGGCGGACGCGGCGGAGCCGAGCGTGGCGATCATGCGACAAAGGCTGGAAACACGGCGCGCGGCGATGAACAACATGAGGGAGCCGTGGGGTGCGGTGGAACTGGCGATCGAGGTGGGTTTCTGGTCATCGAGAGAGGAAGTTTCCTTCTCGGAGATCGCCGATCCGTTGCTGAAAGAGTTCGCGGAGTTGAGCCCGGCACTGGCGATGGCGGCAAGCGAGGGCGAGAAAGGTTGACGGACCGGGGCATGCAAAGAGCGCGCAAATTTCGCAAGCGGCTGGCCGAAGCGTGGATTGTTCTGCTCGCTTTGCTGCTACTGGGGTTTTCCGTTGGAATCTGGAGCGCACATGAGACGCGGCGGATGAACCAGTGGGTTTCGCACACGCAAGAAGTGCTGACGGAGGCGTCGTCGGTGCGACTGCACCGGTTGCGAATGCGAAACGATTTATGGTTTTACCGGGCGACGGGCAGCGACGAATTCCGTCTGCGGTACGAGACAGAGAGGGGACATCTGAGGGAGAACACCAACAAGCTACTGGAACTGACAGCCGATAACCCCGGTCAGCACGGCGTGATCAATCGGGTGAGCAAGCTGCTCCAACAACAGATCGAATTGATGGATCTTGCTATGGAGAAGGCGAAATCCGCAAAACAATCGGGCGAGCGGCAGGAATCAACGGCGGTAATTCCCACCGACGATCAATTGACGGCGTCGATGGACGAGTTCGAACGGGAGGAACGAAGGCTATTTGCGGAACGTTCGGCAAAGGTGCAAAACAACGCGCAATGGACGCTCGACCTGCTGCTGATTACGGGTTTCCTGGCGTGCGGCGCACTGATTGTGACCGGTTATTACATACAGCGAGAAGTGCTATCGCGAGCGCAAATTGAAGCGGGACTGCGGCGGGCGAGAGAACTGATGGGGACGCAGCTGAGCCAGCGGCAATCCGAACTGGGACACACGATGGAGGATTTGCATCTTCAGATTGAAGCGCGGAACCGGGCGGAAGAGGAAATGAAGCGGCTCAACCAGGAGCTGGAGACGCGAGTGGCGCAACGGACGCAGGAACTGCGTGAGATGAACCAGGAGCTGGAAAGTTTCAACTATTCGGTTTCGCACGATCTGCGGGCGCCGCTGCGGCATCTGGACGGATTTTCGAAAATTCTGGAAGAGGAGTTCGCGCCGGAATTATCCACCGAGGCGAAGCATTATTTGCATCGAATCAGGCTGGCGGCCGGGCAGATGTCGAATCTGGTGGAGGATTTGCTGCAGTTGGCGCGGTTTGGGCGACAGGCGGTGAAGCGCGAACAGGTAGCCTTGCGTCCGCTGGTTGAGGAGACGATTGCAGCGTGCCTGCAGGAAGAACCGGGAAGGGAAATTGTGTGGAACGTCGAAGTGCTTCCGAAACTGGAAGCGGATCCGGGGCTGGTGCGGCAGGTGTTCACGAACCTGGTGGCGAATGCCATCAAATTCACGCGAAAGAGGAAGCCGGCGGTGATCGAAATCGGTTCGCAAAGGGAAGAGGACGAGGTGACGATTTTTGTGAAAGACAACGGGGCGGGATTCGACCCGCGATTCTCGGACAAACTGTTTGGAGTATTCCAGCGCCTGCACCGGCAGGACGAATTCGAAGGGACGGGGATCGGGCTGGCGATCGTGTTGCGGATCATTCACAAGCATGGCGGGCGAATCTGGGCGGAGTCAACGCTCGGCCAAGGGGCGACTTTTTATTTCACACTGGCGGCGGCGAAAAAGGCGGAGAGAGTGGCGGAGGAAACGATTGGAGCGCTCGCGTGACACAAGACATGCACGACATATTGCTGGTAGAAGACGACCCGGCCGACGCCGAACTGACGACGATGGCGCTGCAGAAACAGCACGCCGCCGGGAACATTGTGATTGCGAGGGACGGAGCGGAGGCTCTCGATTACCTGTTTTGCCGAGGCGAGTTTCTGGAGCGCGACTTCCAGCACATTCCGCGAGTGGTGTTGCTCGATTTGAAATTGCCGCGCGTCAGCGGCCATGACGTGCTGAAGGCGATCAAAGGGGATGAGAGGACGCGCTGCATACCGGTGATCGTGATGACGTCGTCGAATCACGAAAACGATCTTCTCGAGTGTTACCGAGGCGGAGCAAACAGTTACATCCAGAAGCCGATGAGCCTTTCTCTCTTCCAGGAGTCGGTGAAGCAAGTGGGAAGCTACTGGCTTGGGGTAAACCTTCCCCCGCCGGAGGCTGCATTTCAAACCAGGTGAGCAGGTGAAACGATGAGCATCCGGGCGTTACAAATAGTTCCCGCGGAGGCGACGGCGACGGCGATGCGCGCGCTGATCCTGGACGATGCACAAGACGACATCGACTTGATTCTTTATGAGTTGAAAAGCAAGGGATTCGCGGTGGACGCGAAAATCACGCACAACCAGGAAGACTTTCTGAAGGCGCTCGAAGAAGGCCCATTCGACGTGATCTTGTCCGACTATCGGCTGCCCGATTGGACGGGACTCAATGCGTTCCGGGCGGTGAAGGCCACGGGGCAGGATATTCCGTTCCTGCTGGTGACGGGAACGCTGGGTGAAGAAGCGGCGGTGGAATGCATCAAGCAAGGGGTGAGCGACTATGTCCTGAAAGATCATTTGGAACGATTGCCGCTGGCGGTGAACAGGTCGCTGAACGAAAAACGGCTGCGAGAGGATGCAACGACGGCGGCGACCGCGCTGGCCGAGAGTGAAGCGCGGGCACGGCAACAATTCGAAGAACTGGACCTGCTGTACCGGACAACGCCGGTATGTTTTGCGCTGCTCGACCAAGACTTAAAGTTCATCCGCGTCAATGAAGCGATGGCGAGGAACCACGGGATCTCGGCGGCGGAACACGTTGGACGGGCGTTGCGCGAGCTGGTGCCCGAGGCGTACCTGGAGTCCGTGCAGCTGTATCGGAGGGTATTCGAATCGGGTGAACCGATCCTGAATATCGAAGCACAAGTCAAGCGGACGATTCCGCCGTTCGAGCCGAGACATTATCTGGCGAATTTTTTTCCGGTGCAGGCGGCGCCGGGCGGGAAAAAGTCGGTGTGCGTGATGATGGTGGACATCACCGAACGAAAAATGGCGGAACAGGCGCTGCGAGTTTCAGAAGACAGAAATCGCGACCTGGTGGAAAACTCCGCTTATGGAATCTGCCGCGTGAACGGGAAAGGCGAATTTCTTGACGCAAATTCGGCGCTCTTGCGGCTGCTGGGGTGCGGTTCGGTTTCGCAATTTCAAAAACTGAATCTGTTGCGAGACGTATTCCGTTTTCCGGAGCAGCACAGCAAGCTGTTTCGCTCGTGCCAGGAGGCGGGGGAAGTGCGAGGAGCGGAGGCGGAGTGGAGGCGGCCGGACGGCGGATTGGTGAGCGTGAGGCTGCACCTGCGTTTGCTGAAACGAAAGAGCGAGCAGCCGGAATACGAAGTGATTGCGGAAGACACCACGGAGCTGCGGGCGATGGAACGGCAGCTGTTGCAGGCGCAAAAATTTGAAGCGATCGGTCAGCTGGCGGGCGGAATTGCGCACGATTTTAACAATGTGGTGGGGGCGATTCTGGGCTGGGCGGAAATCGGTTACGAGCAGTGCGGAGCGAACCGGCAGATTGCCGACCGATTTACACGAATACGGGAACAGGGAGAGCGGGCCGCGTCGCTGACGAAAGAGCTGCTGGCCTTTGCACGGCGGCAGACGCTGCAACCGCGAATCATCGACCTGAACAATATTGCAAGCGGTCTGCTGACGTTCCTGGACCGGGTGATCGGAAAAGACATCGAGCTGAAAATCGTGACGGTGCCTGTCGATGCGGTGAAAGCCGATCCGACGCAGATCGAACAGGTGATTATGAATCTTTGCATCAATGCACGGGATGCGATGCCGACGGGCGGGCGGCTGGTGATCGAAACGGAAATGGTGGAGCTGGATGAGGCGTACTGCCGGTTTTACCCGCACATCGTGCCCGGGCGGTACGCGGTGATCTCTGTTTCCGACACGGGAATTGGAATGGACGCGGAGACAAGAGAAAGAATTTTTGAACCGTTTTTCACGACAAAAGAACCCGGCAAAGGAACGGGAATGGGCCTTGCGACGGTGTATGGAGTCGTAAAGCAGCACGGCGGTTTCACGCACGTTTACAGCGAGCCGGGGCAGGGAAGCCTGTTTCGGATCTATTTGCCAGCCACAACGAATGGAGAAAAAGCGCCGGCCGCGAGTCCGGCGCAAAGCGGCGGCGTACAAGAATTGCGCGGGACGGAAGTGATTCTGATCGCGGAAGACCATGAATCGATTCGCGAAATGGCGCGGCAGTCGTTGCTGCATCTCGGCTACAAAGTGCTTTCGGCGGGAGACGGGGAAGAGGCCTTGCGGCTTGTGGAGGAAGAGAAGCCGGCCTTGGCGGTGCTGGACGTGGTGATGCCAAAGCTGGGCGGCACGGCAGTTGCGGCGCAATTGACGGAGCGATTCCCGGATCTTCCGGTGATCTTCACGAGCGGGTACAGCCAGGATACGGCGAATCTGCCGAACGGAACGCGGCAAACGATCTACCTGCAAAAACCGTACAGTCCGACTGCCCTCGGCAAACTGGTGCGAAACGTTCTGGACATGCAATCGCCGAAACCGCGCAATTAAAAAGGCGGAGATTGGCGTTGACACGGGCGAACCCAAGTGCTAAATAGCGGTAAAGACGGGCCCTCTGGTGGTAAGTCTCTTACCGCATTGCGGTCAGCAACACGCGAGTGATGCAGCGCCCCTGCCTGGCAGGGCAGGGAGGCGCGGCTGCTGAGGGATCCGATGCGTAACACCCCACCCCGGGAGGCGAGGATCCTCGGGTTTTCGCCTCCTATTTTTGTGCCCGCCGGCTTCCATCAAGCAGTGCCGCAGCTTCTGGATTTGGACTTCGTTCGCTAAGATAACGGCTCGAAATTCAAAGTGTGCAAGGACCCGACATTGATGCGTAACACTGCCCCGCTGCTGGAATTAAATCGAGTGACGGTGATGCGCGGAGAACGCGCGGCGCTGGAAGATGTGTCTCTGCGAATTGAAGCGGGCGAGCATGTTTGCATTTTGGGGCCGAATGGATGCGGCAAATCGACGCTGATCAAGACGATTACGCGCGAGTGTTATCCGCTGGCGCGGGAAGTATCGTCGATGGAGATTCTGGGGCGCGAGCGATGGGACGTGTTCGAACTGCGAAATTTGCTGGGGATTGTTTCGCCGGATTTGCTTGCCGCATGCACGACGGACGCGACGGGGCGCGACGTGGTGCTCTCCGGGTTTTTCAGCAGCACGCGGATTTTTCCGCACCATCATCCGGACCCGGCGCATTTGCGGCGAAGCGATGAGGTGCTGGAGCGATTGGGGATTGCGCACCTGGCGGATCGTTGCGTGATGCACATGTCGAGCGGCGAAGCGAAGCGGACGCTGATTGCGCGAGCGCTGGTACACGAGCCGAAGACGCTGCTGTTTGATGAGCCGAGCAATGCGCTGGATATAGCGGCGCAATTTCAGCTGCGGGAGACGATGCGGGAGCTGGCCCGCCCCGGCGGGCAGGCGCAATCGGGGCTGGCGATTCTGCTGGTGACGCATCATGTGAGCGAAATTATTCCCGAGATCGAGCGGGTGATTATGCTCCGCGCGGGGCGCGTGATGGCGGATGGGGCGAAAGAGAAAATTTTGACCGAAGGGAACCTGCAGGCGTTGTTCGGCGTGCCGGTACGGCTGCATCGGAAAGACGCGTACTACCACGCGTTTTAGGCGGCGGTGGGAAGTGGATTACGACGAAGGATTTTTTCTGGAAACCGTGCGCGACTCGGGACCCTTGGGGGACCAGTCTTCGGGTGGGAAGGCGACACGCCAGAATTGCGGGCGCGGAGAGGAAAATTCCAGGCCGATTTCGGCTTTGTTGCCGCGAACGGGGCCGAGAAAAACAACGCTACATTCCTGTTCTTCCGTGGTGCGCTTGTGCTGCAAATTCAACGTGCATCCGCTGGTGAGGCGCGCCTGCAGAAGCACGAGCGCGCCATGCGCATTGATGGCGAGCGTTTCGGTCTCTTCGTCGAAGGGCTTGCCTTGCGAGTCTACGCCGTAAAGGCGCACGGGAACTTGCATGAGAACGCGCTGGCTGCGGCGCTTTGGTCCGGGATGAATGGGCGTGGAGGACACGGTCGCTCTCTTTTCTTGCTGAATCTTATTTTACTCGCCGAAACTCGAACGCGGCGTGAGAACCGAAGGGGTGGTTCCCAATGAGTTCAGAGGCTGTGTTGCGAGACGGCCAACGTCAGGCGCGCTGATCCATCGGAATGTACGTGCGCGTATCGTGGCCAAGGTAAATTTGGCGCGGGCGCGCGATTTTTTGCTCGGGATCGAGCAGCATTTCCTGCCACTGCGAGAGCCAGCCGGAGGTGCGCGGAATGGCGAACAAGACCGGGAACATGGTCATCGGGAAGCCCATCGATTGGTAGATGAGGCCGGTGTAAAAGTCCACGTTGGGATAAAGCTTGCGCTTGACGAAATATTCGTCTTCGAGCGCGATGCGCTCGCATTCGAGAGCGATTTCGAGCAGCGGATTTTTGCCCATGAGTTCGAAAACTTCGTACGCGACGCGCTTGATGATGCGAGCGCGCGGATCGTAATTCTTGTAAATGCGATGGCCGAAGCCCATGAGTTTTACTTCGCCGGCTTTGACGCGCTTGATGAAATCGGGAACTTTGGCGACGGAGCCGATTTCGTGGAGCATGCGGACGACTTCTTCGTTGGCGCCGCCGTGAAGCGGGCCATAGAGGGCGGCGATGGCGGCGGCGGTGGCGGAATACGGATCGACGTGCGAACTGCCAACGCCGCGAATGACGTTGGCGGAACAGTTCTGTTCGTGATCGGCGTGGAGGATGAAGAGAATATCGAGCGCGCGCTCGAGCGTGGGGTTCGGGCGATAGCGCGCCTCGGTGGTGCGGAAAAGCATGTTCAGAAAATTGCCGGGATAACTGAGTTCGTTGTCGGGATACACGAACGGCATGCCGAGCGTATGGCGATAAGCGAAGGCAGCGATCGTGGGCATTTTGCCGATGAGCCGGAAAGTCTGTTTGCTGCGCGATTCGGGATTCAGGATGTCTTTTGCGTCGTGATAAAAAGTGGAGAGCGCGGCGATGGTGGAGATCATCATGCCCATCGGATGGGCGTCGTAATGAAAGCCGTCGAGGAATTTCTTGATGCTTTCGTGAATGAAGGTGTGATGCGAAATGTGCCAGGACCAATCTTTTAACTGCGTTTCGGTGGGAAGTTCGCCGTGGAGAAGAAGATAGGCGGTTTCGAGATAGGTGCTTTTTTCGGCAAGCTCTTCGATGGGATAACCGCGATAGCGGAGGATGCCTTTGTCGCCGTCGATGTAAGAAACGCGGCTGATGCAGGAAGCGGTGTTGTTGAAGGCAGGGTCGTAACTCATCATGCCGAAATCGTTGGCGTCAACCTTGATTTGGCGAAGGTCCATGGCGCGGATGGTGCCGTGGGTGATGGGAATCTCGTAAGACTTGCCGGTGCGATTGTCGGTGATGGAGACGGTTTCGCGGGGAGCGGCGGTGCTCGCGGTTTTTTTCGAATCGGCGGTGGAAATGACGGAATCCATAGATGAGCCTCAGTCCAAGCTTCACTTTCACTTTACACCAAAAGAGGAGAGGAGGGCGACGGGAGCGAAGGAAGAGGTGAGGAAAACAGAAGGAGGGCGTAAGGGGAAGAGGAGAAAGGGGTTAGCGGCGCGGAAATGTACCTCTTGACAATAGTCGTGATAACGATTATTATGCCGCTGTGACTGTCGGGGCGACCCCGGGAGGTGGAACGATGATTGCGATTCGAAAGAGCGACGAACGCGGACACGCGAATCACGGGTGGCTGGATACGCGCTTCAGTTTTTCGTTTGCGGAGTATTTTGATTCGAAGCACGTGGAATTTCGCACGCTCCGCGTGATGAACGACGACCGCGTGGCGGGCGGCGGCGGATTTCCGACGCATCCGCACCGCGACATGGAAATCGTGACGTACGTGCTGGAAGGCGCGCTGGCGCACAAAGACAGCATGGGCAACGGCTCGACGATCAAGCCGGGAGACGTGCAGTACATGAGCGCCGGAACCGGCGTGGCGCACAGCGAATTCAATGCGTCGAAGACCGAGCCCGTGCATCTGTATCAGATCTGGATGTTCCCGGACAAAAACGGGTACAAGCCGGCGTACGACCAGAAATATTTTTCGGTGGAAGAGAAGCGCGGAAAATTACGGCTGCTTGTTTCGCCGGACGGGCGGGACGGTTCGGTGAAAATCCGGCAGGACAATGAATTGTACGCGACGGTGCTTGGCGCCGGAGAAAAAGTGAAGCACGAATTGAAGCCGGAGAGGCATGCCTACGTGCAAGTGGCGCGCGGAAGCGTGACGCTGAACGGCAAGAAGCTGGAGACGGGCGATGGCGCGGCGATTTCCGAAGAGAAATCGTTGGAGCTGGCCGGAGTGGAAAACGCGGAAGTGTTGTTGTTTGATTTGGCCTAAGCGGCGCAAGCCAGACAAGGAAAGGGCGGAAGCAAAAAAATGCTTCCGCCCTTTTTGTTTTAGACACTGCGCTTCGCGCGCGAAATCGCCGGGAAAAGTTTATGCCGGCTTGCGCCTGAGCGCCGGAATGGATAAGAGCAGGCCTAGAACGAGTCCGCAAAACAGAGCGAGCAAACAATATTCAAAGCGAACCTTCGTGGCCATCATGAAGACGATGCTGAGAGCGAGGAAGGTGCGAAGGCGAACGGAGACGGGCAACATTTTGTTTTGCAGCGCGGCGGAAAGCGCTTCGCCGCCGGCGGGAATCGCAAGGCGAATTTTGCGCAACTTCGGAACGTTGATTACGATTCCGAGGAGCATAACCATCGCAATGCCCAGCAGCGAGGCCGGAATCCAAGCGAACTTCATTGCACCGAGCACCGACGCAAGATACCCGCCCGTCAAAACGAGAACGGCAAGCGCCGGGCCATTCAGCGCGGGGCTGAAGCGGCCGTAACGAAGCCACATTTGCGCTTCGGCGGGAGTCGTGGCCTGGCGCAAATAGGTGACGGTGGCCCATTCGATTGCGAACGCAATAAAAAGTAAAAGCGCCGCGGCAATGTGGAGAAATAGGACAAACGTGTATGTGCTCATGAAAGATCCCAGGAGAAATTTAAGATTTTCGCTATTCGTTTAACAGCGCTTGCGCTGAAAATCCTTCATGAAGCTGGTGAGCGCTTCGACGGCGGCAAGTTCGACGGCGTTATAAAGCGAAATGCGCATGCCGCCGACGGAACGATGGCCGGGCGTGCCGACCAGTGCGGCGGCTTCGGCTTGCTTGGCGAAATCTTTTTCCACGGCTTCGTCGCCGCCGGCGATGCGGAAAACGACGTTCATCAGCGAACGCGAATCTTTTTCGACCGGGCATTTGAAGAACCCGTTGCTCGAGTCAATCGTGTCGTAAAGAAGTTTGGCTTTTGCTTCGTTGCGCTTTTGCACCGCATTGATTCCGCCGAGCGAATCGATCCATTCCATCACGAGGCCGATGATGTAAATCGCGAAAGTCGGCGGCGTGTGGTAGAGCGACTTTTCCTTGATGTGCGTGCGGTATTGCAGAAGGGTGGGAAGATTCTTGTCGGCGCGTTCGGCAAGATCCTTGCGCACGATCACGATCGTCGCGCCGCTGGGGCCAAGGTTTTTTTGCGCGCCGGCGAAGATCACGCCGAATTTCCTGACGTCGATCGGGCGCGAAGCGATGTCGGAAGACATGTCCGCGACGAGCGGCACTTCGCCCGTTTCCGGCATTGCGTGATACTGCGTGCCTTCGATCGTGTTGTTGGTGCACAGGTGGACGTAAGAAGCGTCGGCCGAGAGCGAGAGTTCGTCTTTACGAGGAATGCGCGTGAACTTTACCGGCTCGGTCGAGCCGGCGATGCGGTGCGCGATTCCCTTTTTCAATTCGCCGAGCGCTTTCGCGGTCCACGTGCCGGTGTGAATCAAGTCGACCGGTTTGTTCGGCAGGCACAAATTCATCGGCGCCATCGTGAACTGCATGCTGCCGCCGCCTTGCACGAAAATCACGGCGTACTCCTCGGGAATCGCGAGATGTTTGCGCAGGCCCGCTTCCGCGGCCGCGTTGATCGATTCAAATTCCGGCGATCGGTGGCTCATTTCCATCACGGACATGCCGGAGCCGCGCCAATCGAGCAGCTCTTCGCGAATGCGCTCGAGCACGGCGAGCGGCAGCGCGGCGGGGCCGGCGTTGAAATTGAAGACACGTTTTGCAGCGGGAGCGGTCACCAGCGAAGACACGATTGTTTTCTCCAATAGGGCGAGTGGCCCTTTTTATTGAGTGCAGTCCGGTGAGGCGGGGAACGGCGTGGCCGCGAACGCGCCTGCAAGCAACAAGAATATCATGGCGGGACGCAGCGAAGAGAGTTGGACCGCCGTCGCGAAAGTGGATGTAGAATGCGGGCGGAGAGATGGAGACATGAAACGAAGGGAAATGCTGCAAAAAGCGGGCGTGGTGGCAGGCGCGATGGCCATACCAAAATGGATGAGTGCGGCGCGAACGCCGAAACTGGACTGCTTGTTCCAGTTGTCGGTGATCACCGACGAAATTTCGCAGGACTTTGGCCACGCGCTGGAAGTGGCGGCGAATGAATTTGGCGTCGGGTTTGTGGAGATTCGCGGCCTGTGGAACAAGAACATCGTCAATCTCGAGGAAAAAGAAGTTGCGGAAGCGAAGCGGCTGCTTGCGAAATTCGATTTGAAAGTGACCGACATCGCGAGTCCTTTGTTTAAGGTGGATTGGCCGGGCGCGCCGAAATCGAAATACAGCCCGACGGGATCGGCGTACAACGCAAGCTTCCGCTTCGAACAGCAGGACGAAGTGCTCGAACGCGCCACCGCGATGGCGAAATCGTTCGGCACAAACAAAGTGCGGATGTTCGATTTCTGGCGGCTCGAAAGCGACAAACCCTATCGCGATGCGATGGATGCCAAAATCCGCGACATTGCCGAGAAGGCCGCGAAGAATAACATCATTCTGATTCTCGAAAACGAGTACGAATGTAATTCCGGCACGGGAGCCGAAGCGGCGCGCACGCTGGCGGCGGTTCCCGCAAAGAATTTCATGATCAACTGGGATCCGGGCAATGCGGCGGCGCTGGGAGAGAAAGCGTTTCCCGATGGATACGCGAAGCTTCCCAAAGAACGCATCGGCCACATGCACCTGAAAGACGTACAGAAAAAACCGGATGGAACTTTCGGCTGGGCGGCGATGGGCAAAGGAATTATCGACTACGCCGAGCAATTTCGCGCGATGCTGCGCGACGGCTACCGCGGCACGATGAGCCTCGAAACACACTGGACCGGCGGAGGCACGCCCGAGGAATCGTCGCGGATTTCGATGGCGGGAACGAAGGAATTGCTGCACAAAGCGGGTGCACTGAAATAACGCGTCGAGGTACCGTCCCATGCCCGAAAACAAATCACGCAGAGAGTTCTTGAAGTGGAGCGCGGCGGCAGCGGGAGCGTGCGGCTTTACCGCGCGCAGCTATGCGCGAATCGTCGGCGCGAACAATATTGTTCGCACGGGAGTGATCGGCTACTCGGACCGATTTCGCGAAGCGCTCTTCCCCGCGTTTCTGAAACACGCGGGAACGCAGCAATTCGAAATCGTGGCGCTCTCGGACATCTGGAAGCGCCGCCGCGACGAAGGCGTGGCCCTCATTACGGAAAGCACCGGCCACCGCGTCGCGCTTTGCCGCAACAACGATGAACTCTACGACCGCAAGGACATCGATGCGGTGATCGTCGCGACCGCGGATTTTCAGCACGCGCAGCACGGCATCGAAGCCGTTCACAACAACGTGGATGCGTACGTCGAAAAGCCGATGGCGCACACCATGGACGACGCGCGCGAATTTCGCAAAGCAGTGCGCCAAACCGGGCGAAAGGTGCAGATCGGCACGCAGCGCCGCAGCGCGCGTAATTATCAGCGCGCGAAGGAGTTCATTCAATCCGGCAAGTTTGGAGACATCGTCAGCGTCGAGATGACCTGGAACGTAAATCAACCCGGACGCTGGCGCCGGCCGCAGCTCGTGAATCAATTGAAAGAAGAAGACACGGATTGGAAGCGGTTCCTCGTCAATCGTCCCGTCGTGCCGTTTGATCCGCGGAAGTATCTTGAGTTTCGTTTGTTCTGGCCGTATTCGAGCGGAATTCCCGATCAGTGGATGGTGCATCAGATCGATACCGTGCACTGGTTCGCGGATCTGCCGCGGCCGCGCAGCGTTGTGGCAAACGGCGGAATTTATTTGTGGAAAGATGGGCGGCAGAATTGGGATACGCTCACGGCGGTGTTCGATTACGGTCCGCTGAACGATCCGGCGAAGGGCTTTCAAGTGATCTACTCCTCGCGGCAGACCAATTCGGCGGGCGACGTGAAAGAACTTTACCGTTCGAACGCAGGCACGCTCGATTTGGAGAAAAATGTCATCAGCGGCGAAGGCGGACTCGAGGAAGGCGCCGCGAAAGCCATGGGCATGAAAGTGAATCGCTTGCAAACGCGCGATCTGGTCGAAGGCGCATCGGGCGTGGAGACGGAAGGCCATGCGGGCGTCGATGAAGCGACGAGCGCCAACATGCTGAATTGGATGCAGTGCGTGCGCAACGGCAAAACGCCGAACGCCGATATTGAAGCGGGCTACAGCCACTCGATTGCACTTTGCATGACGATCGCCGCGATCCAGACCGGCGAGCGAGCGACGTTTGACGACGCAACACAGGAAGTGATGGCCGGCGGCAAAGTGTGGACCGACACTTGACGTAGCGATTCACGTTAAAAGCGCAAATTCGACGCGGTGCCGCATGGGATCGATTCGTTCCGCGCGCACCCGAACGCGATCTCCCAATTTCCACGAGCTCTCCTTGGATTTCGGCGCCGCGCCGCGCCCGCGTCTTTGCTCGTGGCCTCGGTCGGCGACGATGGCGTGCTCATGCTCGCGGAAGAGGCATCGCGTTCCCGCCGCTTCTTCGATTGCGCCGATCGGCAGCAAGCCTTCCACAAACACTTCCATCAACTCAACGAAGCATCCGTATTTCTGCACGGAAATAATCAGTCCTTCGTATTCGTCGCCGAGATGTTGCTCCATGAATTGCGACGTCTTCCAATCGCGCAATTCGCGCTCCGCCGTCGCCGCGCGGCGTTCCGCATCGGAAGTTTCGGTGGCGAGCTCTTCCAGAACGCGGTGGGAATAGAGCGCCGCCGGAATTCCCTTCGCCGTAAGCGGATCGGGCGGCGGGCTTGCGGCTGGATTGGCCAGCGCCCATTTCAGCGCGCGATGAACCACGAGGTCCGGATACCGCCGGATCGGCGAGGTAAAATGGGCATATTCATCGAAGCCCAGTGCAAAATGTCCCAGCGAATCGGGCGCATAGCGCGCCTGCTTCAGCGAACGCAACATCAGGTAGGAAACGATCCGTTCTTCTGTTTTTCCGACGAGCTTTTTCAACAATCGCTGATAATGTTGCGGCGTAATGCTCAGCTCGCCCGCGCCGGGCAAAGCCACTTTCATTCCTCGCTCGCGCCCACGGCCCGCCGAATCCGGCCGGCCACGTTTCGCCGGCGCGGGCACACGCCCGTGCCGCACGGCAATTTCGCGCTGGTGCAAATTTTCCACGCCGAGCGAATAGCCAAACGCGCGCGCCAGTTCTTCAAATTCCAGCACTTTCTTCGCATCGGGTTTTTCGTGCACGCGGTGCAGCGCGGCGATTCCCCGCTTCAATAAATATCCCGCCACGGCGCGATTTGCGGCCAGCATGAACTCTTCGATCAAACGATGCGCGATGTTACGCTCGCTGCGCGTAATGTTGGTCATCTTCTGTTCCGCGTCAAACTCAATCACCGGTTCCGGCAAATCAAAGTCAATCGAGCCTTTTTCATTTCGCCGCGCATTCAGCAGCAGCGCCAGTTCCTTCATGTTTTGGAAGTGCGGCGCGAGCGCCGCGTAGCGCGCCTTCATCTCCGCGTCGCCTTCGATCACTTTGTTCACGTTGGTGTACGTCATCCGCTCGGCCGAGCGAATCACGCCGGATACCATGCGCGAGCCGGTCATCCGTCCGGCCGCGTCGAAGTCCATCAGCGCGCTCATCACCAGCCGGTCTTCGTGCGGATTCAGCGAGCAAATCCCATTCGAAAGCTCTTCGGGCAGCATCGGCACCGCGCGATGCAAAAAATAAACGGACGTGCCGCGAAGCCGCGCTTCGTTGTCCAATGTCGTCAGCGTACGAACGTAATTCGCCACGTCCGCGATATGCACCTGCAGATGCCAGCCGCCGTCCGCGCGCTTTTCCACGTAAACCGCGTCGTCAAAATCCCGCGCCGTCTCTCCGTCAATCGTCACGATCGGCAGCGACCGGAAATCTTCGCGTCCGGCGCGGTCCGCGTCGCTTACCGGCTGGGCGCGTTCTTCCGCTTCGCGCAAAGCTTCCGGCGAAAATTCGTGCGGCAAGTGATGCTTGCGGATCACGATCTCCGTGTCCACGCCAAGGTCGCCAGGATTCCCCAGTATTTCGACGACTCGTCCAACCGGTGCCAGTCCTCCGCGCGGATACCGCACAAGTTCCGCGTTCACCACCGCGCCATCCAGTTCCGCCAGCCGTGGCAGCCGCCTGGCGCGAGCCGTCGCTTCCTCCGCGGTTGCGAATCCAAGTTTTTTTCGCAGCGCCGCGGTCAGTTCCTGCCCCGGCGGAATTTCCACTTGATGATGAATCCGCGTGTCGTACGGCAGAACCACGTTCCCGTGCGGGCCGTAGCGAAACAATCCGACGACGCTCGGATGCGCCCGGTTCAGCACGCGCACGATTCGCCCTTCGATCCGCTGCCCTTCGGACGAAAATCCCGTACGTCTAACTTCCACCGCCACGCGATCGCCGTGCATCGCGTCTTCCGTCGCATGCCTCGGGACAAAAATATCGCCCTCGATATTCGGAATCGGCTCGTCGGGAATCACGAATCCGTACCCATCCTGATGCAGCACCAGCCGGCCGCTGATGCCTTTTCCACCCAATCCGGTGCGTGGCGCTTGCGCGTCCGGGCGGTCGCTCTTCGCCTCCGCCTGCGCCGCCTTTTTTGACTTCAGCTGGTATCTCCCCGGTGCGACTTCCACGATCAAGTTGCGTTTTTTGAGCTTCGAAAGCATTTTGAACAGATGTTTTCGCTCGTTCTTCGGCAGATAGAGGCCCTGCGAAATTTCCACCGCGGATACGCTTTCCTGCCTAACTTGTAGAAAACGCAATATGTTATCGGGGCTTAGAGAAGAGCTTCGTGACATGGGTTTCAGGCTAATGGAAAGTTATAAGGATTTCGTAAGGATTCTTACTCTTTCTTGCCTTCGGCCGCAATTTCTTTCCTATCTTTTGGTTTAATAGGGCAGGCCAACACACGACCGGTAAGCCACCCTCCGTCAGGCTTATCGGGATTCCCCGTAAGGGGAAGAATTGGGAGGCGAGAAGACCTGGCTCGCCTCCCTTTTCGTTTCTCGTGGAACGTTCTTCGGCCAAACCCCATCTAACCCACTGGATGTTATAATCCCCCATGGGTGTCACGCTAAAAGACATCGCTCGAGACCTCGGCGTAAGCGTCATCACGGTCTCCAAAGCCCTCCGCAATCACTCCGATATCAGTGATAACACCAAAGCACGCGTGCTCAAGCGCGTCGAGGAGCTGAACTACCGCCCGAATCTCGCCGCTCGCGCCCTCGTCACCGGCCGCACCAACATGATCGGGTTCGTCATCCCCGATCTGCTCAACAGTTTTTTCTCCGAAGTTGTCCGCGGCGTTGCCGTCGCCTTGCGCAACACGGGCTACACGCTCGTCGTCACCTCATCGGAACAGGATCCCAAACTCGAACGCCAGGCCGTTGAACAGTTTATCTCGCGCCGCGTGGATATGCTCCTCATCGCCTCGACTCACTGGACCGTCGAGATGTTTCGCCGCATCGAGGAGGCGGGCATTCCGTATATTTTGATCGACCGCAGCTTTGTGGGCCTGGCCGCCCATTTCGTGGGAGTCAACGACGAAGAGGTTGGCGCTCTGGCGACGCAACATTTGATCGATACCGGTTGCAAGCGCGTGGCGCACATCGGCGGGCCGGCGCTGAGCCCGTTGCTCGGCCGCCTCGAGGGGTATAAACGCGCCCTTACCAAAAATGGCATCGCCTTCAATCCAGACCTGGTCATGAGCACGGACCGCGCGGAAGAGTTGGGCGACGCGGCCGCCTACAACGCCACGCAAATCCTCTTGGGGCAAAATCCTCGTCCCGACGGAATCTTCTGCTATAACGATGTCGCGGCGTACGGAGCAATCGCCGCCGTTCTCGATGCGGGCCTTCTCGTTCCCGACGATGTAAGCGTAATCGGCTGCGGCAACTTGCTTTACAACAAGTTCATCCGCGTCCCGGTTACCAGTGTGGACCAGCAAAGCGCCGTCATTGGCCAGCGCGCCGCGAAGCTCGCCCTCCAGCTTATCGGAGCCGATCAACCGGTCGTGCCCAAACCTATCTTTCTCGAGCCTCGCCTCGTCGTTCGCGCCTCCACGCGCAAACAGAAACTGGCTGCGAAGTCCTGAATTTTGCTTGCCTCGGCCGGCCGAGGCAAGCGCCGCCAAACTATTGATGAATCCACGCCAAATTGTCGAAGTGCAGCGCCTCGCCGTGCAAAAATCGAAAGTTCACAACCGAACTCGCATCGCGCCACGCCGTCCGCACGCGGCGCAATTCACCGGGCTTCAGCGTCACCGAAACGGCGCGCGTTTCCGGCGAACTCATATTCACAATCGCTTCGCTCGATCCGCCGTTATAAATGTCAATGCCGGCAAAAATCTGCGGCACGGAAAACCAGATGTTCGCATTGTCGGAGTTTTGATCCTTCAGCACCACGTGAAAAGTTCCGAATTTTCCGCCCGGCACGGCAATTTGCCATTGCGAATCGCCCCACGCGACGGGCGCGCCGGGATAAAATCCGTCCATCATTGTGCCCGCCGTCAGATGCGGATCGTCGAACGTCACGATTCGCACCGGCGCATTTCCGCCGCTCCCTTGTATCGCAATGTCTTTCGCGTTTTCGTGCCGCACGCGCATCACGCGCGTTTTTTCGTCGAACGTATAACCCGGTTGCGTCAGGTCCGAGCGCTTCGCGAGCGGCTTTCCGTTCGCCGTCACAAATTCCGGCACAAAATCGAGCCGCAGCACTTCCGTCGCATTTTCATCGAACGTGGAGTAGACGACCGAACTCGCCTCGTAGGCAATCTTCGTCAACGGTGAAATTCCGCCAAGCAAATGCGATTCTTCCGCCGGCGCCCATTCCGGCACCGCCCAGAACGCATCCATCAATCGCCGCGGTCCATCGGCAAATTCATCCGTAAACCACCATTGATCCGTAAAGGGAGCATGCGCGGCGCCCGGCAGTCCTTGGAAATACGTCACCCAGTTGTACGAACGAAACGCCGCATCCTTGTACGCGGCGTCTCCCGTTTTCGCAAAATAAAACGCTTCCACCGCCGCCAGCCGCGAGGTATGGCTCTCGCAGCATTGATTCGGCAGATTGCAGCAAAACTCTTTTCCGTTGCCTTGTTCCGTCGTCACCGTCGCGCCGTGCACCACATACTTCGGCCACTTCGGCGTCGTCTTCACCCAATCGATCAATTTACGCGCGTGCTCGCGCCACTCCGCGTCTTTTTCCGGATGCAGCAGCACATACCGCGCCAGCTCCAGCGGAATCACCTGGTTCATGTTGTCCATGCCCGGTCCCACGTCTTCGAAATATCCGACCCAAACGTTGTTCGTCATCGGATACTTCATCAGCCAGGCCCACGCGCCTTCCCGCACGCGTTTATAAGCCTCCACGTCGCCTTGCCCGATGCGAATCAGTTCGTCGAAAAGCATGATCGGCTCAACCACATTCGCCGTGTACGGGCTCATTCCGCGCCCGCCTTCGAGCGCACCATCGCGCGCAAAGCATCGAAACGGCCACGGCGAATTCTTTTCGTCTCCCGCCTTGAAATGTTTCGCCAGCATCTCGGCGCAGCGAATCGCTTCGCGCAAATATTTCGTGTTGCCGGTCATTTCATACAGCCGCAAATACGCGTAGCCGTCTTCGCCCACAACGTGCGGCTCGATAAAATCTTCGCCGTGCTGGCTCCAGCCCGTGTATCGCTTCGCTCCCGGATTCGCCGATGGATACGGCACGCCGCCCCACGAATAACTTTCCGGCGTCAGCCCGTTCTCCAGTTCGTAGTCCATGAAGTTCTCGAGCATTTCGAGCGTTCTCGCGTCGCCCGTGTACGCATAAAGCCGCTCGATAAATCCCTGCATCATCGCGCGCAAATACCCCGTCGAATTCACCCAATGCAATTCCGGAAACATTTCGTACGTCGTGCGGTCAAAATCGAAGCAGCAATAAAAATAGTCCAGCCGTTGCCGGTTGTATTGGTCCCAAAGAATCGTCCACTGCGTCAAAAAATGCGAAGAGTAAGAAAATCCCGTGTCGTCCGCCATCGGCCACGGCAGCAATTTCCCCTGCGCATCCAGCTGCACCGGCCGCCCCGCGATCGTCCGCTCATTCACCGTTGCCGTCACCGGCCACTGCTGCTGCCCGCTCGCCACGCCGGCGCAAAGCAAACTCGCCGCCAATATCCGCAAAAAGCGCATCGCATCTCCTCGCTCTCGCGCCAAAGCATATCTGCTTCTCTTCGGTTTTTACACTACGCTGTAGCGCAGGTCTGAGGCTTCTGTCGCGCGGCCCGTGGCCGCGCATTCACGCCTTTGGCACGCTTCGCCAGCTAGGTTCTGTCTCTCTCTGGATTTTTGCTTTTACGGAAGACTGAAGACGAAGACGGAAGACCACTTCTTTGGTGCGGATGAGAGGACTCGAACCTCCACGGGTGTTACCCCACAGGCTTCTGAGACCTGCGCGTCTGCCAGTTCCGCCACATCCGCACTCACATCGATTCTAACACGAACGAAAAAAGGTATCGAACACGGCGGCTCACTACCTTTGTGAACGAGCGCAGGATTCAACCGTGCCGCACCCTAAGAGGATCCGAGCTTCCTTATACAGTCAACACCCAATCGACAGCCAGCGCATATGCGCGTTCACAAAGCGCCTCTGATCCCCATCGGCCTAGTATAGATTCGCCCTTTGGCGCGCGCCCGGTCCGTATCTTCCCGTCTCCAACCCGTCCCAATTGCCCACCCGTCATCGATTCGTTTTGGTGATGCGAGCCACTAGCTTTTCTAATTCGTGGTGCTATACTCCGCCTCAGAGTACCGTATCACCCCTTGCCCGCTTCCTGGGCCTCTCCAGGCAGCGTGCACCGCGGACCGGTTCCAGTAGGAGGTCATTATGGAATCATCGCTTCAGGGGCCCGTCTTGTATCTACTGATCGCCTGTGGAGTCGCTACCGCCGCATTCTTGGGCTTGCTCATATGGAAGAGCCTGCTCGAGAGCCACGAGGACGATCAGATCTTTCTGGGCACCACGGAACAGCACCTGGCTCGCGAACAGCAGTTGCTTGTCGCCAAAATCAACACCTTGACCCGGCCGATCATGATGACCGGGATTTTGGCGGGCGTGCTGCTCCTCTCGGCGGCTAGTATCTGGGTCTATCAGGGTTTGAAGCAGAATTTTTAGCGGCCTCGATAGTTCCTCGCCGTGCCTTCACTGTGACGGAGGTTTGCTCGCAGCTCCCGCCGCCGGCGCGGGTGTGCCTGCCGGCTTTTCCTGCTTCGGCACCTGCACGACCGATGTGTGATCGTGCGCGATCAGCCACCGCGTCTCTTTTTTGGTTAGCACCAGCGTCGTCTGCCCGCGCGCCCCGGCCGGCGTTCCATCCATCACGGCTTCAAATTCCCATTGGTAGCAAGCCCATGCCGTCGTTCCATTCACCCGGATGAACGTGTTCATTCGATCCATCCGGATTTTCTGCATGTGCGCCCGCTCCTGCTCGTAAAGCGCCAGAAAATTTGACCATCCCACCACCGGCGCGTTCCATCCGCCGCTCACCACCGAAACGTCCTCGGCGTAAAACTTGTGCAAACGCTCCGTATCGCCCAGTTGCCACGCCGCCAGATATTCGCTCAGCATGTAGTCGATCTGCTGCTGGTCCGTCAGCGGCACCACCGGATTTGCGTCGTCGTTGTTCACCGTTGGCGGGTCCTTCTTTTTTTTCTTCTTCTTGTCGTTCTGGCCCTGTGCCGCCGGCGCCGCCACCAGGCAAAACGCAATCGCCAGCCCGGCAAGCAATGCCGTCCCGATTCGCACTATTTTGCGCCGATCGTGCAAAACGTTTATCTGGAATCCAGCCATCAAACTCTCCCTCACGCAACCAATTGTCCCGTTGTCGCCTTGCGGTAAACCACAAACGGCAAACCCCAAGCGGCAAACATTTCTTATGCAAGCAGTGTACGTCAGCGCGAGCGCGAAGCCGCCAGCAGGTTTACAAAAAGCCGATAGGCGCCCGGCACGCCTTCCGGCAACTGCCGGAAGAAGGCGATGCCGGTATAGATGTACGTGCCTTTGCCAAGCTTCGTGTAAAGCAGCGCGCCGTCCAGATCTTTTTCGCCGGGATCGTTCATCGCCAGCAGCGGCGTATAGTGCGAATCGTATTCGCTCCAGAAATAGAGTCCGCGCTCCTGCACCCAGCCCTTGAAATCTTCCTGCGTGATTTTATTTGGAGCATTCAGCAGCGCATCGTCCGGCTTCAGAAATTTCACCGGCGAAGTTTCATCCGTAATGCGCGGCAATGGATCGCCTTGTTTGTTCGCAATCTTCGCCGGATACGGCGCATAGTTTTTTCCGTCCCACGCAAAATCGCGCTGGTATTGCACGACAAGAGTTCCACCATTCTGCGCGTAATCGAGCAGCCGTTGGTTCGCACCCGGCAATTCGCCGCGCAATTCATACGCGCGCACGCCCACCACAATCGCGTCGTATTTCGAAAGATCGCCAAAATTCAACGCATTCGCGTCCAGCATTTCCACGTGCATGCCCAGCATCTTCAGCGCATCCGGCACCGGCTCGCTCTCCGCGCTGATGTATCCCACGCGCAAATTCTCCGGCACCTTGATGTCAAACGCGTGCACCACCGTCTGCGCCGGCTCTTCCCAAGTCAGCGTCGGCATCGACGGCAGCGGCTCAATCGACGTCGCGAATTTCTCCTCGCCACGCTTTGCATAAGCCGTAATCGTGTAATGCCCCGTCGTCAAATTCGCCGGCGGCGTCACCGTCAGCTTCGCGTACCGGTCGCCTTCTCCCGCAAAACTCAACTCCACTGCGCCGCTGCTCTTCCATCCCGCCGGCACATCCAACCCAACAGCAACCGTCGCCGCCTTCTGCGAATACGAATGCACCCGCAAAAACACATCAAACGGTTCATGCCTCGCCGCCAGCATCTCAATCTCCTGCTTCGGCTCCACCGCCAGCGTATATGCCGGCACAATCTGCGGCGGCACCTGTTCTACGTGAGTCGTATTTGCCGCTACGAAAAAAATCGGCGACTCCACGCCGAATCGATGATTTGCCACGCTCAAAGTTTGGTTCACCGAGAAAATTGGGGTTCCCACCGGCACGCTGACAGGCGAAGCTTCACCCCTGGAAGTGACGTGTGTCGCTAGAATCGTATGGGCCTCGCTATTGATTCCGCGACCCTTTTCATCTCCCGCGGTCGTACCGTCTGGCAACACCAAGCCGACGCTCTCGAACGAGCAAAGTTCGGGAGTGCGGCAATGTCGCTCGATTGAAACCTCGGTAGACTCACCGACAGGAACGAACTGGCGGTTCGCCTTCGAGATAATCTCGATTCCTGCGGCAAGCTCGATCGCGTGGTTGATTCGTTCTTGAATCTTAACCAGTTCGATCAAATCGGCCGCGTTACACCCGGGTGGAATGGAGTTTCTTGCCAGAGGCGCATTCAAGAGTTCTGCAGCTTGTGCAACCGCTTGAGTCGATCGTGTCCAGTCCAGCGCCAGCGCAGCCCTCTTCGCTTCCTCTAACTTAACATCTGCCTTGGCCGCCGCCGATTGCAGGAACTCTTTGCCGGCACATGCAGCCAATCCTCGGTTCGACGCGAGTGCGTCGAAAGTTCTTGCTAACGAAGCCCCATCGAACTCGCCACCGTCTTCTCTCTTCAATGCAATCGGCCGGCGCAGGAACGGCGAGCCAAGAAATACGGGAACGCCCTGCGTACGGTGATTCGCAAACGCATCAATACCAATTTCGCGCCACGATTTCCCCCACAGTGGCGAAACGTCATCGAGCGGAAGAACATAGCCAGTTGGCTTTTCACTGAAGCGGTCCAAATCGAGAATCACAACTTCGTTCTGCGCTCCGCCCCAAGCCTGCACTCCGTCTTTCGCCTGGTCGGGATAAGTCTTCCCGTCCGCCGCAAGCTCAACCGCCTTCGGCGTCAGCAATCCCGCCGCCTGATGATGGCCATGTCCCTGATGCACGCCGCCCCAGCCGTTGATCACAATATTCGGCCGGAACGCGCGAATCACGCGCACCATATCTTCCAAAACCTCATTGCCCCAAATTTTTTCCGCCTCTTCCGGCGTTTTCGAAAATCCAAAATCCTTCGCGCGCGTAAAATAAAGTTTCACGCCATACCCGCGCGTCGCCGCCAGCAGCTCTTGCGTGCGAATCAATCCCAGCTGCGGCGCCTGCTCCGGCCCCAGCGCATTCTGTCCGCCTTCGCCGCGCGTCAATGAAAGCAGCGCCACATCCGCATGCAGCCCCCGCGCCAAATACGTCAGCACCGCCGCGCTCTCATCGTCCGGATGCGCCGTCACATACAAAATCCGCGTCGTCACCCGCGCGCTTTCAATCGCTTCAATCGTTTCCGCAAGTCCCGGCCCGGTCCCCGGCGCCGCGGGAAATTGCGCGTAACTCTGCACACTCGCCAAACTCAACGCCAATGCCGCCACCACCACAATCTTCCGCATAACTCTCCCGCGCTTCAGCGCCAATCTCCGCGCCCCTTCATCTGACGCTTCCTTCTGTCCCCGCGTTACTTCGCTCCCAGCTCCAAATCCAATCTTTCTTCTACTGACGACTGATGACTGTCGACTGTTGACTGACGACTGACGACTGACGACTGTCTACTCTTCTCCCCAAACTGCAAACGGCAAACGAGACGAACCTCTTTCTTCTTCTCTTTCCTTACAACCTAAAACTTAGAACTTAAAACTTTCTCCGCAAACGGCCACTGCTTCTTCTCTTTCGACCAAATCAAATACGCCACCGCTCCCAACGCAATCTCCAGCAATCCCCATTTCCGCGCCGCGCCCGTCTGCCAAAAAAGCCACGCCCAGCCAAACATCGTCAGCACCGCCGGCACCGGATACAGCCACATCTTGAACGGAAATTTTTCCGGTCCCCACCGCCGCCGCAGCATCATCAATCCCACCGCTTGCCCGATAAATTGCACAATCAACCGCACCGCCAGAATTCCCGCAATGCTCGTCTGCAAATCCAGCGTCACGCTCAACACAAACGCCAGCGCCCCCAGCACCAGCAGCGAAACGTGCGGAAAATGTTTTGTCGGATGCACTTTCGCGAACACCGACAAAAAATTTCCATCGAGCGCCGCCGAATACGGCACGCGCGAATAGCCCAGCAACACGGAAAACACGCTGGCCATCGCGATCCACAAAACCATGCAGGTCACAACTTGCGCCGCGCCATGCCCGTACAATCGCTCCACAAACAGACTCGCCAGAAATTTCGACTCGGCGGCCTCGCGCCACGGCACCACGCCCAAAATGCTCGATTGCATCAATAAATACAGCACCGCGATTCCCAGCACCGACAAAAAAATCCCGCGCGGAATATTTTTCTCCGGCTGCTTGATCTCTCCGCCCAGATGGCAAATGTTGTAGTAGCCCCAGTAGCTGTAAACCGTGCTCACCATCGCCGATCCCAGCCCCGCAAACCACAGCGACGAAAACGAAAACGCGCCCGCCGGAAAATCAAACGCAATCTTCGCATCAAAATGCCGCATGCCGCCCCAGATCAGCCACAGCATCGTCCCGACCACGCCCGCCCACAGCAGCACCGAAATTTTTCCAATCGTCGTAATTCGCCGGTAGAGCAGCACAATCAGCAGCAGCACCAGCCCGCCGGAAATCGCTTTCGCTTCCCATTTATTCAGCGGATGCAAAAAACTTGCATACCGAGCAAACCCAATCGAAGCCGACGCCACCGAAAGCGGCGCCTGTATAAACGTCTGCCACACAAACAGGAACGACATCAGCCGTCCCAATTTGTTCGGCCCGTACGCTTCGCGTAAAAATACGTACGTCCCGCCCGCCTTCGGCATCGCCGCGCCCAGTTCGCTCCAGACGAATGCGTCCAGCGTCGCAATCACCGCGCCCGCAAGCCACGCCAGCATCGCCTGCGGCCCGCCCATCGCCTTGATCACCAGCGAGCTCACCACAAACGGGCCAATGCCCACGATCTCGATCATGTTCAGCGCCACGGCTTCTTTCAGCCCCAGCCCGCGCTCCAGCTGCCCATTCGTCGTGGCGGTTGCAGGGGCCAACTTCTCGGTTGGCCCTCCGCCATGCCCATTCTCACCCTCACGCATCGTCCCGCGAGAATAGCAAACCCGCCGCTTGCACGCAGCTTCGCTATCGCGTTGCCTCCACTTGTGTTACAAATTTCGTCGTGCAGATTCTTTCGTTCGTCCAATGAACACTTCTTCCGCTTCCGCGATCTCGCCGCGGCCTTTCCTCTGGCTGCTCACTTCCGTGTTCACCGGCGCGATCGTCATGTCGCTCGAACTCGCCGCCTTTCGCCTTTACGCGCCGTATTTCGGCTATTCCATCTATGTCTGGGGCAGCATGATTTCCGTCGTCATGGCCGCGCTCTCTCTCGGTTATGCTCTCGGCGGCTGGCTTGCCGATCGCAGCCGGTCGGATGCCAGCCTGTACGCGGTCATCGTTGCCAGCGGTTTCTATCAACTCGTAATCCTCTTCCTCGTTCGGTCCATTCTTCGCTGGCTTTGGCAATCCGGCGAATTTTTCGGCACCGCCGTCGCCAGCCTCATCATTTTTGTCCCCACCATGACGGCGCTCGCCATCACCGGTCCTTTCGTCATTCGCCTTCTCGCGCGCGCCGAGCACGTCGGCATCACCGCCGGCAAAGTGTATGCACTTTCCACCGCGGGCAGCATCGCCGGAATTCTCGTCACCACGTTTTACCTCGTTCCGCGCCACGGCACGCGCATGACGCTGCAACTCCTCTGCGCCGCCACCTTGCTCGTCGGCGCCGCCGGCCTCGCCCGCAAACGCCTCGCCGTCGCCGCCGTTTTTTTAACCGCCGTCGCCGCCTTCTTCGTTCCCAAACCCACATTTTCTCCCGCCGTTTTGTGGACCACCGAATCCGCCTACAATTGGATCGCCGTCTTGCACCGCGGCGATTTGCGCTGGCTCGTGCTGAATCATCCCGCTTATTCGCAGACCACGCGCAAAGTCGGCCAGGCCTTTTCCGGCTTTTATACCGACGATTTCGCGCTCGGCCCTTCGCTCGTTCCCGCTCGCCGCATGCTCGCTCTCGGGCTCGGCGCGGGCGGCGCCGTCACCACAACGCTTGCCGTCGCGCCGAATCTTCACGTCGATGCCGTCGAAATCGATCCCAAGGTCGTCGCCGTCGCCGCCAATTATTTCGGCCTGCCGCAAGGCTCGCCGCAGCTTTCCGTTCATGTCGCCGATGCCCGCCCGTGGCTCGCCGCCTCTTCGCAATCCTTCGATCTCGTGCAAGTCGATCTGTACCAGGGCGGTCCGTACGTTCCGTTCTATCTCATCACGCGCGAATTCTTTGAACAGGTTCGCGCGCACATGGATCCCGCCGGCCTGCTCATGATGAATGTTTACGACACCAGCGATTCGCGCGAACTCCTCATGGCCACCGCCGCCACCCTCAAGCAGGTCTTTCGAACCGTGTGCGTCATCTCTCGCTCGGACGGCAATCGCATCGTCCTCGCGTTCCCGCAAGAAAAATCGCTCGCCGAACTTCGCGATCGCTGGCTGCATCTCGCGGGCGACGCGCAATTGCAATCGCTCGCCCGCGAAGCCGCGGCCAGCTTATCCGATATCCTTCCCCCGCCCGACGCGCCCGTTTTCACCGACGATTACGCGCCCGTCGAACCGATGACGCGCCGCATGCTCCACCCCGCGCGCTGAATCTGCCGCCGACACGCGCAAATTCTTCACCCCGCACCTCGCAATCGCGCGCCGGCCGCAGCAACAGCGCCACGCCTCTTCGAACGCGTACTATTCGCACTCCTTGCAGCTCCCGATTCGTTCTCGTACCGGCGGCTCGGCGCCGCCCTCTTTTTCCGCCGTCGTGTAGGGGCGGAACTTCAGTTCGCCCTTCTTCGCTAGCCAACCAACCAAACTTGCCACCCAACGATCCACTCGGTAATCAAACCGTATCCGCCCATCTTTTTTTTTCGGCTCTTTGGCCTTTATGTAGTGGCGGGTCTTCAGACCCGTTCTTTTCTCCGTCTTTTCTCTGTCTTTTCTCTTTCTCTTTCTTTTCTCTTTCTTTTCTCTTCCTCTTTCTTTTCTCTTTCTTTTCTCCGTCTTTTCTCCGTCTTTTCTCTTTCTTTGTCCCGGTCCCGCAGCATGTACTTCAAAACGGCTTCTTGGTAGCGTCGACGTCGCCGAGGAAGGCGTCGAGCGACGAATCGGTTGGCGTTGCCGCGGCCAGCGCTTTACAGCACTTATTTTCTTCTTTCTTGTGTCTGCGTCTAATTGTGACCACACCCCACCTGTACCGAGCGCACTGACGACTGAAAACCTCTCACCCGCCATTCGAATACTTACAAAATATCTATTGACATCGTAAAATAATCTGCTATACTGACGAGTGTAATCAAGCTCCATTCGAACTGTCCGACCTCACTTTTCCCGGGTTCTCCGCTTCATCCTGCCCGCTGCGCCCAAATCTGGGCAACTTTGGCTATCCCCTTTGTTTTGATAACGATCCGTTTTGCCTCTCCCCTAACCCCTTTCTTTTGATAACCATCTGGATTGCCTATATTCAATTTACAAATTTCGCCAACCAGGCCCTTTTCCCGCCCGTAACTCCTTTGTTTGCCACTCTTACAAAAACAACCGGGGTGTACCCAAACTCTTCCCACTCCGGAACTCGCCTCGGCTTCCATCGTCCTTTCCTCAACTCCCTCTTCCGCCTGCCTGAAAACCGTGGACTGCTAACGAACGCCTCTGCCAAACCTCGATACGCCCGCGCCTACGTACCAGTCACCAGTTACTCGTCACCAGTCACGAGTTCCTCGCTCCCGCGCATTGACCTTCCCTCTCAGGAATGGAATGATGGTTCGGTTCGCCCACAGCAGATGCGCGGTCGGGGGTTGCGGCAGGGACCCGGAAAACGAATCCGGGCCGGTCAACGCGGCGCGCTTTGCCTGCATCCGACTCTAACGACGGATGGGGCTTTGGAAGTGGCGTCGGACGTAGCACGGAAATACCGGATAGGAATGGCGACTCGGCTCCCCGCCGCGCGCGGTTCAAGAGAGGGACGTTTCATGAAGCGGTTTGGGACAGCTTTGGCAGCTGTTGCGCTACTCACGCTGTGCGTCGCAACCGGCTGCAATGATTACGGCAACACCTTCCAGCAGAATACGGGAGCGGTTATCACATCCCTTTCGCCGGTGAATACTCCCGCCGCGGCCCCGGGCAGCCCCGATCTTGTCCTCACGGTGCTTGGCTCCGGGTTTGTGGCCAAGACGGTCGTGCAGTGGGACGGCGCAAACCTGGTCACCAATGTGACGCTCGACGTGAACAATAACGTCACCAACGTGACGGCAAAGGTGCCCGCAACGATGCTCGCGAAACCCGGCCGGCACTTCGTCAACACCATCAATCCCGCCACCAGCAATCAGGACAATGGACTTTCCAATACGATCGCTTTTGTCGTCACCGTCCCGGCCAATCCCGTCCCCGTCCTCGCTTCTATTTCGCCGGCCATCGCGTCGCCCGGAAGCCCCGACGTCACGCTGACCGTCACCGGTTCGAGTTTCGTGCAAAACACCGCCGCGACCGGCAGCCCCGCGAACGGCTCAATCGTCGTCTGGAACACCACAACGACGGCGACGAACCTTGCGACCACGTTCGGTTCCGCAACGCAATTGACCGCAACCGTTCCCGCAAGCCTTTTGACGACGGAAAGCTGCGCCAAGGTGGCCGTGTTTACCGGCCCGTCCGTCGATCCGACTAATCCGATGGGAAATGGCGGCGGCGGGACCAGCATGAATCAGGCGGTGTTCACCATTTCATCGAACGCCGCGTTCTGCCCCGCCGCGGCGCAGGCCGCGCAACCGGCGCTGGCCGTTGCGGAAGAAACTCCGGCCGTAAGCGTCGACGGACGCTTCGTAACTTTTGCCGGAACACCGGTTGGACAACAAAACGCTCCCGCGCAAATTTTCCTGCGCGATACGTGCGAAGGCGCTGCCAGCGATTGCAAACCGCAAACGTCCGTCTTGTCCGCCGCCGAAGACGGCACCGCCGGCAACGCCGACAGCCATTCCCCTTCCATCAGTTCCGACGGCCGTTTCATCGCGTTCAGTTCCGCCGCCACGAATCTCGTTGCCGATTCGCCGGCCGGAAAACAGATTTTCCTGCGCGATACGTGCCGTGGTGCGGCCTCTTCTTGCAAACCGCAAACGCAATTGATTTCCGTCGATCCGAACGGATTGCTCAGCGCAACGGACAATCTGCTTCCGTCCGTCAGTTCGTCGGGCCGCTTCGTGGCGTTCTTGTCCGTTACAGAGTCCAAATCGCCCAGTGCGAAAGCGCAGAGCGCGCCGGCCAGCGCCGGCCAGTTGAATACCGGCGTGCGCCAGGTTTTTGTGCGCGATACGTGCCTCGGCGCCACCGGTTCGTGCACGCCGAAAACCACGCGCATTTCCACGCAGCCCGGCGATGCGAATACGGTGGGCGGAAAGCCGGCCGGCCCTGCGATCAGCGGAAACGGCGCGGGCGTCGGCATTGCCGACAATCATTCGGCGACGCTCTTCACGCGCTCCGTCGCGGTGGACGATCGCGTTTTTCTCGCGATCACCAAATCGCAGAACTGATTTTTCGCGCGCGAATTTTTATTTCGCCAGATATTTTTGCGGCAGCGGATTGTCCGCGCGCTCTTCATCCCAAAAAATACTTACCAGGTACCAGCGCTTGCCGTCGTTGAAAAGCTGCAGGCTGTTGATGCCGCGCGCGAACGGCTTTTCGTCTTTCGCGTTGCGCGATTCGTACGTGCTGAAAACGTGCGCTTCCTGTCCGAACTGCTCCGTCTTCCGCGCAAGTTCGCTCTCGAAGAAGCCGTGCTCCTTGAAATAATTTCCCGCGCGTTCGACGTAACCCTCCGCGGTGAACGTCGACGCGGAAAATGTTCCGTCGGGTTTTTTGCGCACCGCGCCCATGCGCGCTTCCGGAAGAAAAAGAGAGCGGAAGCGATTCCAGTCTCGCTCGCCGGCCGGGCCGGAAATTACGTTGTACAGCGCGGCCAGGATGGCGTCGATGCTTTCGACGTCTTTTGGATTTGCCGCGGGCATCGCCGCCGGAGCGGTGGACGCCGAAGTTTTTTCCTGCGCGGACGACCGGCACGAAAAGGAAATTGTAAAAGCAACGAGCGTTGCGACGGCAAGCAAACGGAATCTCATGCAGCCTCCCTGCGTTTTCTCGCGCACAAAATCAATTGAAACGGACTTTTACGTCGGGGCGTTTTTCAAGATGCACGGTGTCGATGAAGCGCACCTGGCGATCGTCGAGCGTGAGAATCATGGATTGCAAACGAACGCCCTCGCCGAAAAAGCGCACGCCGCGAAGAAGATTTCCATCGGTGACGCCGGTGCAGGCGAAAATCATTTTCTTTCCCGGCGCGAGGTCGGTGGTGTCGTAAATTCGTTTGGGATCCTTGACGCCCATTTTCTCGAGACGCTCCGCATCCTGCGGCTTGGCCACGATCAGGCGGCCGAGGATCTGCCCATTTAGACAGCGCAAAGCGGCGGCGGTGAGCACGCCTTCGGGCGCTCCGCCGATGCCCATGACGGCGTGGACGCCGGTGCCGACGACGGCGGCGGAAATGCCGGCGGAAAGATCGCCATCGCCGATGAGGCGAATGCGCGCGCCCGCCTTGCGAATATCCTCGATGAGCTTTTCGTGGCGCGGGCGATCGAGGACGATGATGACGAGGTCTTCGACGTCGCGGTCGAGGCGCTTGGCGATGGATTTGAGGTTGTCGGAAACGGGCGCGTCGAGATCGACGGCGCCTTTGCAGGACGGGCCAACGACGATTTTTTCCATGTACAGATCGGGCGCGTGAAGAAGGCCGCCGCGTTCACTGGCGGCAAGAACGGCGATGGAGTTGGCCGCGCCGGTGGCGCAGAGATTGGTGCCTTCGAGCGGATCGACGGCGATGTCGACGGCGGGAAAATTGGCGTTGGGCGCGTGGGTGGCGAGGCCGACTCGTTCGCCGATGTAAAGCATGGGCGCTTCGTCGCGTTCGCCCTCGCCGATGACGATGACGCCGTCCATCTGAAGCGAGTCCATGGTTTTGCGCATGGCTTCGACGGCGACTTCGTCGGCTTTGTGACGGTCGCCGAAGCCCATGGTGCGGGCGGCGGCGATGGCGGCGTTTTCAACGACGCGCAGGAATTCGAGGCTGAGCTGTGATTCCATCGGCAAGCTCCGGAGTAAATCGGATTGGCAGGATTCTGGGAGGTATCGTAGCCAATTCCCGCGAATCCGTCGATATGCGCGGCGGGGAAAGTTGAGAATGGGTCATCGCATGCGGCGAAAGGCCGAATCGGATTGGGTGCGTACGTCGCGTTTGCCGATACAAAATAATCGGAAAAACTCGATGCGTTAACGCGGTCCTGGTTCGAAGGGCTGGATGACGGCGTTGACGAGGAAGGGGTCGTTGAATTCGGTGGTGTCGCCGGGAATTTTGCCTTTGACGGGCAAGAGGCGGGCGGAGAGAGGTTTGTGCCATTTGACGGCGAGCGAGGCGACGTCGCTGAGGATGAGGTCGAGTTGTTCGACGGTGATATCGCCGGGAAGGGGAATGGTGTCGAGGCCGGTGCCGCAGACGGCGGAATACGAGAGAAGGCCTTCGAGAGAAACGTGGCCCTGGCTCCAGCGTTCGGCGAGGCGGGAATCTTCGAGAATGGGAAGCATGAGGCCGTTGTAGCCGGTTTGCTTGACGGGAACGGCTTTGACGGCGGCGGTGATGGTGGCGGCGGCGGTGAGCGTTCCGGCGGAGCCGAATGGTTGCGCGATGAGATTTTCGATGGCGGCGCCGATGGAAACGTCTTTTAACGGCGCGGGCGAAAGATCGATGCCGACGTAGGCCCAGCCGGTTTCCATGTCGATGCGATTGGCGTGGCGCTCGATTTCACTGGCTTCGATGGTGAGCATATTGGTGAGCTTCTGGCGCGCGGCGTCAATGTCGGTGGCGCCGCGAAAGGCTTCGGCGACGATGTTGGCGGATTCGAGGCCGATGGCGAATTGATGGCCGAAGCCGCTGACGTAGGCGGCGGTGAAAAAGGGCGAGAGCGGGGGAACGTCCGCGATGGCGCCGAGATTGAAATTTCCCTGGCTGTGTTCGGTCGAGTCTTCGAGTTTTTTGATGGCACGGGCGGCGGCGCCGATGGCGCGCCAGCGGACGCCGTCTTCTCCGGCGATGACGATGCTGCCGCGAATGTGTTTGGTGCCGGCAAGAATGTCGGCGAGAAGATCGGCCTGCGATTCGGGATCGTCGGCGCCGAGCATGGCGGGACCGATGCCGGGAGCGAATTTTTCTTTTTCGGCGAGCGCGTCGAGATCCTTGAAAAAAGCGATGGTTTGTTGCGGCGTGAGTCCTTTGGTGTATTCGGGGAAAGGCTGCGTGGCGATGCGGATGGTTTCGACTTCGTAGCCGCGGGATTCGAAGATGGTTTTGGCGCGGCGAAGCATTTGGAGGGCGTCGGCGATCTGTTCTTTATATTGCGCGCGATCGAGATTGAGAAAGGCGGTGACGGTGCGGATTTTGGGCTTGGTTTGCGGGAGTGCGGCTTTTTGTTGAGCGATTGCTCCGCGGGCGGAGAGGGCCACCAACAGAATGGCGAATGCAGGGATTATTGTGCGGCGGTTTCGAAAGAATGGCATGGCGTGTCTCCGGTGAACGCTACTGACGCGTTTCTGAGCATATATATCCTACGCCGAGGAAAGATTCATCGTAAGACCGACTCTTTGAGCGACAGGGCTGCCACGGGAAGGCAAGAATTTTCCCGACGAATGTTTAGGGTCTGGACCTGATTGGAGTTTTTTGGCGATGAGGGCATAAGTAGGGGTGCGAAAAGCTCTTTCTTGTTTTGGGTGTGAAGAAAGAAGAGCTTCTCTCCGCCGGGTGTGAGGAGAGAGATGCAAATCTCTGAGGGCAGACTGAAGAAAGCTGGCGTGCACAGTCGCGTGCATTTCTCTACTCACGTCCGGGATGAAGGTGCCGCGGCAGCATACCTTGAAATTTGGCGCGGCACGCTCATGAGGAGTATCCACAGCGAATTATCGGCAGCTCGCACGTAAAACAAAAGCGCGATTCCCCCCAGCCGCCAAAAAGAGGAAAGAATGAAAAAGCAAAGTGTATTGCTATGGGTGTGCCTTGCCTTGTTTTTCGCTTTGCCGGCTTGCGGGCAAAGCGGAGTGAACAACGGTGAATTGAGCGGGAACTACGCATTTACATTCACCGGGGTGAATGGCAATGGAAGCATCGCGTCCGTTTATGGAGCGGTGGGAAGGTTCACGGCGGACGGCGCCGGAAATCTTACAAACGGTGAAGCGGACATCAACGGGGTTGGAGCCGGGGCGTCGATTGCGGCGCAGGCGTTCACCGGGACGTATTCGATTGGCGCGGACCACCGAGGAGTGATGACGCTGAATATCGGCGGCAGCACCGCGCAACTGGCTTTTGCGATGACGGCAAACGGCAATGCGAAATTCATCAAGTTTGACGCTTCGGGCGGAGCGGGAACGATTGGTTCGGGAAGCATGGAGAAGGCGGATACGACGGCATTTAGCACGGCCCGGGTGACCGGAGACTACGTGTTTGGCGGCGCGGGTTTCGACAACACAAACAATCGCGCGTCGATGATGGTGCGATTCACTTCGAACGGGACCGGCGTTTTGAGCAATGCGGCGGGGGACGTGAACGCCTACGGCACAAACTATGCGATGAATTTCACGGCGGCGAATTACGCGGTAGGGAACACGGCGACGGGACGCGGCACGATGCGATTTGCGTTTACGTTTGGCGGAGCGCCCGACGCCATGAATTTCGTTTTTTACGTGGTGAATTCGGGGAAGCTGTTCGCGATGGAAAGCGATTCGGTTTCGACGGCGACGCCGCTGATGAATGGCGTTGTGCTGCAGCAGCACGTTCCCACCGGCGGCTTTTCGAACGGGTCGCTCAATGGAAACAGCGTGATTTACCTGACGGGACATTCGCAGTGCGGCACCCCGTCGGGCATCCCCAAAGCGGTGGCGGGCCTGCTTACAACAAATGGCGGCGGCGCGCTTTCGCTGACGTACGACGAAAATTTTTGCAGCGCGCCAAATTCAGTCACCGCCGCGCCCGGTTCTTATGCCGTGGCAAGCAACGGACGGCTCACCATGACGATCGGAGGGTACAACCTCGTCGCCTATCTGGTGAGCGCGAATCAGCTCTTTCTTTCCGTTATCGATTCGAATGTTTTGTTTGGGCCGGGCGAGCCGCAGACGGCAAGCGCGCTCACAAACATGGCGGTTGCGGGAGGCTATGCGGGAGTGGCGACGAATCCCGTCAGTTTCGCGGTAAATACATTCAGCGGAGAGTTTGCAGGGGATGGGGCGAGTCCCGGCCATTTGAGCGGCAAGGAAGACATCGGCAGATCGACGGGAACCGTGGCGGGAGCATCGTTTGCGTCCACTTATTCGATAACCGCTTCTCCCACGAATGGAAGAGGAACGTTCAACCTCACGTCACCCGCGAGCGGGACTGCGATTGCGTATGTGATTTCGCCGACCAAATTTGTTGTGGTGCCGATGAGCGAGCCGAATCCCTCCATTTGGATTTTCGAGCAGGGACCAACGTCCACGAATACGGTTACGCTTTCGTCGTTGAGTTTGAATCCGACGAGCGTGACGGGCGGAACGCAGTCTTCCACGGGCACGGTGACGCTGAGCGGGGCGGCGCCGGCGGGAGGGGCCGTGGTTGCGCTTTCGAGCAGCAATACGACAGTGGCAAGGACGCCTTCCAGCGTGACGGTTGCGGCGGGAGCGACAACGGCAACCTTTGCCGTTGGCACGAGCGCGGTGAGTGCCGCGACCGCGGTGACGATTTCCGCTTCCTATGCGGGAGCGACGAAGACGGCGTCGTTGACGGTTAATCCGGCAGCGCCACCACCGGTTACGCTTTCGTCGTTGAGTTTGAATCCGACGAGCGTGACGGGCGGCGTGCAATCCTCGACGGGAACGGTGACGTTGAGCGGGGCGGCGCCGGCGGGAGGGGCGGTCGTTGCGCTTTCGAGCAGCAATACCGGAGCCGCACAGACGCCTGCCAGTGTGACCGTTGCCGCGGGCACGACCAGCGCCACGTTTACGGTGACGACCAACGCAGTTCCTGCGTCCACTTCGGTGACAATCGCGGCGTCCTATGCCGGTACGACGAGGACGGCTCTGCTTACGGTCAATCCGGTACCGCTTCCATTGCTGACTTCAATGACGGTGAGTCCCGGCAGCGTTGTAGGAGGATTGGGGGCTTCCACGGGAACGGTGAGGCTGAGCGCTCCCGCTCCGGCGGGTGGATCGAGGGTTGCGCTTGTGAGCAACGGCTTCGCGGCCAGCGTTCCATCGAGCGTGCTGATTGCCGCGGGAACTACGAGCGCGACGTTTCCCGTGAATACATCGATCGTGCTGATTTCGACGACGGTGAATATTACAGCTTCGTATAACAACACGAGCCGGTCGGCGAGTCTTTCCGTGTTGTTGTGACGAAAAGAAACGCCATCAACCGACGTCGGGATAGATTTCGTCGGCGATCCAGTAGTTTGCGAGGAGGATGGCCAAAAGCGTGCCGGCGAGCCAGAGAATCCAGCGGCGGGAGAGCCAGGCGGCGCGGAAAGTGGAATTCAAGAGAGTGATGTCAACAAGATAGGCGGCGGAATAGCAGAAATTGGCGAAGAGCGCGAGAACGGCCATGGGAAGAAGAGTGGCGAGATGGAGCGCGGGGCGGAAGTGCGGCCAGGAAGCGACGAGCCAGACGAAGCAAACACCGAGCAGGATGAGATTGTAGAGGATGCGGCGCGGCTCCCAGAAGCGAGCGGAGGAAGAGAGAAGTTCGCGGAAGGAGTTGTTGGATGGGTTGGAGAGGGTTTGGGTGGGCATGAAGAGCCTCCTCGGTGGATCTGGGAATGAGGATAGGGCGGGGGCGGTGTGGCGTCAAGTACTTTGTGGCGTAGAGTAGAGGGCGCACTTTTGGGTGGCGGGGCGCATTTGTAAATTGCGGGTCGGTCTTATGACGCGAAGGCGGCGTCTTGGGCGTCGTAGAGCAAAGCGGCCGGCTTCGGAAAGCCGGCGCTACAACTGCGGAGTGTTGGTCACGTTGTGCGGGCGAAGGGCAAAACGGCCGGCTTCGGAAAGCCGGCCCTACAACTGCCTGCGTAGGGTGATGGGCAATACTTCTGCGGAGAGTTTGTTACGTTGCGCGGTGATCGCGTTTTTTGGCCCGTACACGAGGAGTTGTGCGGGCGAAGGGCGAAACGGCCGGCTTCGGAAAGCCGGCCCTACAACTGCGTAGTGTTGGTTACGTTGTGTGGGCGAAGGGCAAAGCGGCCCGCTTCGGAAAGCGGGCCCTACATAAACCAGGGCCGATAAAAACTAGGACTGCTGCATCCAGCTAGGAGAGCCCGCCTTGGAAGGCGGCCTCTACAAATTCGGGTGGAGGCGGAGTGGCGTTGCTATGGGGGATTAAACGTAAGCGGCGATGCCGGTGATTTTTTCGCCGATGACGAGCTTGTGGATGTCGTTGGTGCCTTCGTAGGTGAAGACGGATTCGAGATTGTTCATGTGGCGCATGATGCAGTAGTCATCGACGATGCCGTTGGCGCCGAGGACGTCGCGGGATTTGCGGGCGATGTCGAGCGCGATGCCGACGTTGTTCATTTTGAGCATGGAGATGTGCGCGGGATCGACTTTGCCGGCGTCTTTGAGGCGGCCGACGTGGAGGGCGAGGAGCTGGCCTTTGACGATTTCGGTGATCATCCAGGCGAGTTTTTCCTGCACGAGCTGGTGCGAAGCGATGGGCTTGTTGGCGAATTGCTTGCGGGTTTTGGCGTATTGCAGAGCGGTGTCGTAGCAGGCCATGGCGGCGCCGAGGGCGCCCCAGCCGATGCCGTAACGCGCTTGATTGAGGCAACTGAGCGGGCCGCGCAGGCCCGTGACGCCGGGCAAAAGATTTTCTTCGGGAATTTCGCAATCGCTGAAAGAAAGGCCGCTGGTGACGGAAGCGCGAAGCGACCATTTTCCGTGCACGTCCCAGGTCTTGAAGCCGGGCGTGCCTTTTTCGACGAGGAAGCCGCGGATTTTTTGGTCTTCGCATTTGGCCCAGACGACGGCGACGCTGGCGATGGAGCCGCTGGTGATCCACATTTTTTCGCCGTTGAGAACGTACTTGTCGCCTTTTTTTACGGCGCGAGTGAGCATGCCGCCGGGATTGGAGCCGAATTGCGGTTCGGTGAGGCCGAAGCAGCCGATGGCTTTGCCCTGCTGGAGAAGCGGAAGCCATTTATTTTTTTGCGCGTCGCTGCCGAAGGCGTAAATGGGATACATGACGAGCGCGCCTTGCACGGAGACGAAGCTGCGGAGACCGGAATCGCCGCGCTCGAGTTCCTGGGTCATCAGGCCGTAGGCGACGTTGGACATGCCGGCGCAGCCATAGCCTTGCAGATTGGCGCCGAAAAAGCCGAGTTCGCCGAGCTGCGGCACGAGATGCATGGGGAAAGTGGCTTCGCGACTGTGCTTTTCGATGATGGGAACGATTTCGTTTTCGACGAATTCGCGAGCGGCCTGGCGCACGAGTTTTTCTTCGTCGTTGAGCTGGGAATCGAAATCGATGAAATCCACGCCAGTGTACTTGGCCATCTGCTGCTCCTTCGCGAGCCATGGTTGCCGGTGCCGCACGTCCGCGTTTCGGCGCGGAGCAATCCGCGGAGACTGCCCGTATCGTGCAGGGGTTTAGAGAGTGCGGGCGCCGGCCCGACTTGTGGGCCACGGCTTTACGCATAGATTCTAGCAAGCGGCTTTGCGGAGCGGCAACTTGACGCGGGTGGCGGGGACACGCAAACTTTTGAAACGCATTTTTTTTGGCGAGGGCTTGTGGGCAAATCCGGCGGCGGCAAGAACAAGAAAGTTTCACCGAAAATTTTGATTTTTGACGTGGATGGCGTGCTGGTGGATGTGCGCGGAACGTATTGGCGGTCGGCGCTGGATACGGTGCGGCATTTGACGGGGAAGCGTGCGACGTACGCGGAGCTGCACAAATGGAAGGCGAAGCCGGGGAACAACGACGATTGGGCGATGGTGGCGAGCTGGGTGACGTCGCTCGGCAAGCCGATGAATTATGAAGAGGCGCGCGACGCGTTCGGCAAGTTTTATTGGGGAACGCCGGGGCGGCCGGGAAACGTGAAAAATGAAAAGCACATTGTTTCGCCGGCGCAGATCGAACGGTGGGCGAAGCGGTACGAATTGAATTTATTTACGGGGCGGACGCGGCAGGAATTTACGTATACGTTTGCGGAATGGCCGGCGACGAAGAAATTTCGCATGGTGGTGACGATGGATGACGTGGCGAAGATCAAGCCGAATCCGGAGGGTTTGCACAAAATTTTGGGAAAACGCGATCCGGCGACGGCGCTCTATTTGGGCGACAACATCGATGACGCGCTGGCGGCGCGCGATGCGGGCGTGCCGTTCATGGCGATTATTGCGCGGGGAGAACATGGGTATCGAGAGCGGTCCAAAAGATTCCGCGAGCTGGGAGCGCTGGCGCTGCTGCCGCGCGCGACCGACCTTCGAAACTGGCTGATATAGGCCAGAGAGTTCGAAACAAAACGAATTGAGCGGGCCGTGGAAACTGAATAAGGACGAAAGCACGCAGGCAAAGAAGAAAGACGTTTACGACCGGAAAAGCGGCGGAAGCTCCACCGCAAAATAGATTTTTACGCGCATTTTCCCGCCAAAAACCGCATATTCGCGCGGCCGGGCCGCGTTGACGGAATTCCGCGCCGATGATATAAATTGATGTTCGGGTTGGTGGTTTGAGGCCAGCTGTGTGCTCCTTCCCGGGTAGGGGCATGGAGAGCCTGCAAAGAAGGGGTTTTTGCGGCCTTCCCGTTAGACGAGGTTCAGGCTAAACATTTTAAATGGGTGAAATGGGTCACCAATTAGGCGAACTCTTCCTCGGGGCTGTGCCTACAGTCCTGATTCTGATCGTTCTTTATTTCATTTTGAAATTGTTGTTTTTTAAGCCGCTGCTGGCGGTGATGGCAGAGCGCGAAGCGCGGACGGCGGGAGCGCAAAAAGGGGCGGAGGCGGCGCAGGCCGCGGCCGCGGAGAAGGTGAAGCAGTATCAAGAGGCATTGAAGCA
>DATGEI010000081.1:0-31537 GCA_035310365.1 Candidatus Acidiferrum sp. | reverse complement strand
TATGCCGCCGCGCCGCCTGATCGAAAGGAGAAATCCGCACCAGCCGGTGCACTCCGGTTTCTCCTGCGAGCAATCCATACGCGTTCTCGCCGCTGATCTGAATCGTCGCGTTCTTGATTCCCGCTTCTTCGCCCGGCGTTTCGTCCAGCACCACCGCATTGAATTTTCGGCGCTCCGCCCAGCGTAAATACATTCGCATCAGAATCGAAGCCCAGTCTTGCGATTCGGTTCCGCCCGCACCCGGCTTGATCGTCATGATCGCGTTCAGGTGGTCGCTCTCGCCGGAAAGCAGCGTCCGCGTCTCGAGCTCGGAAACAAACGTCTCCGCCGCCGTCAGTTCCCTGTCGAGATCCTTCAGCAAATCTTCCTTCTGCGCCGCATTCGTTTCCTGCGAAGCCAGCTCAATATAAGTCTCGATGTCGCTGCTCACCGAAGTGAGCTTTGCATCCGCGCCGACCTGATCTTCCGCGCGTTTCCGTTCGCGCAACACACCCTGGGCTTTCTCCTGGTCGTCCCAGAAGCCCGGTTGCGCTATTTTTTCTTCCAGGGTTTTCAGTTCTTCGCGGAAATGCGCGGCGTCAAAGAAAGCTCCGCACAAGCGTGATGCGCTGCTTCAGTCCTTCGTAGCGGTGCTGCAGATCTTCGAGAATCATCTTTCTTCACTCTTCGCGGCCGGAAACCGGCGTTGCTTTGTAAACGTCTTCCCCACCAGAATAACCGAAACAATCACGCACAACCAGGCGAACCAGTCGCCCATCCGCGTGTACAACGTCAGGTCCGTGCGGAAGTCGTACGGCAAATCGGCCGCGCCGCGCACGTCGCGCGGAATCGAAGTAAACGTCCGCCCGTACGGATCGACGGCCGCGGTAATTCCGCTGTTCGTCACGCGCACGAGCCAGCGCCGGTTTTCCACCGCGCGAACGCGCGCCATGCGCAAATGCTGCTCCGCCGCCGCGGATTTTCCGAACCAGCCGTCGTTGGAAATATTGATCAGCAGATTTGCGCCGCGATTGGCAAATTCGCGAATTTCTCCGGGATAAATCGCCTCGTAACAGATGTACGCGCCCAATTTATATCTATTCGGCAACGTTCCGACGACGCGATTCGTTCCCTTCCGGAATCCGCCCACCTCGCTCGACACGCTCGAGACCACGCGATGAATCAGCGGAAACGGTTCATACTCGCCGAACGGTACAAGATGGATTTTGTCGTATGCAAAGATGCGCCGCCCGTTTCCGTCGACCATCACCGCGCTGTTGTACGGCGTTTGCACGCGCGCTCCCGACGCCAGCGCTTCCGATTTCCATTCGATCGTCCCCGCCAGAAACGGCCGCTGCGCCTCGATCGCGATGCGCGACGCGAACCTTCCAAATTGCGCGTCCTGCCAGGAAAACGGCGCCGGCGCTTCCGGCCAGATAATTAAATCCGGATGCTTGGCGGTATCCTCGAGGCTGAGGGCTTCCAGCTCCGCCAAATCCTCGTGGTGCGCGGCAAACCAATCTTGCCCGTACGATTCAACTTCGGGAAAGTTCGGCTGCACCGCGCGCGCAAAATGATTCGCGGTGGCGCTCGGCACCAGCTTTGGTCCGGCAAACATTACAATCAGAACGAGCGCCGCCACGCCGCCAACGATTCCCGCTCGCTTCCCAATGGAAGTGGACTTTGCGACGTCTGCCCACGCGATCAACGAATTGAACGCGGAGACGACAAACGAAAGGCCGTAAATTCCGGTAAGCGTCGTGAGCTGCACCATCGCCGGATTCGTTGCGGCGGGATATCCGAGCAAGTTCCACGGAAAACTGATTTCCGGCAAATGCGCGCGAACAAACTCAAACGCGACCCAAAGAAAGGGCGCCGCAATGCACGCAAGCTTCGCATTGCGGCGCGCGATTCGATTCACGCACCATGCAAACGCGCCGATCAAAACGCCCCACGCCGCGGCGATCAAAAGCAGCACGGCCCAGCCGCCGGCGGGGGAAAGACCGCCGTGCACGCTGAGCACCGTCGCGATCCACGGCACGGAAGTGAGCACAAAGGCGATCGCATGAAAAAATCCGCAGCCGAACGCCACGCGCGGCTTCGGAGAAATCACCAGCATCAAAAGCAGGCCAAGGCTTACCCACGAATAAATCTGCAGATTCAAACCGATGAAGGAGAGCGACAAGGCCGCGCCGGTGAGCGCCGCGAAAAAAAATCGCGCCGACGCCGGCATTTCCGCGCCCGATTGCGAATGGAGAAACGCGAACCACCCGCGCGGCGTCATCCGCGCTTCACGATGGCCTTAAAGCCGGCGGATTCGATGCTCTTGCGTGCGGCATCGGCGGCTTTTTGATTGGGATACGGACCAACTTGCACGCGGTAATACTTGTCGCCTTGCGGCGGCAGCACGTAGGCGGGAAATTTCTTTTTCATGAGCGTCGACGCAACGTTGAGCGCATCGGCTTGTTTGGTGAGCGCGGCAACCTGCACGGTGAACGAGCCGCGCGGCGATTGCGGCGTTGCAACAACGGACTTCGCGCCGGAAGGAACAATCGGCTTTGCATTCGCCGTTAAATTTTTTGAGGGCGAGGGCGCGCTCCGCGCCGGGACAGTCATCGCTGGTGCAGGCCGTAAGCGGTCATCCGTCGCCTGTTTTTCTCCGGCGTGATAAAACTCCCAATCCGAACTCGGCGGCGCGACCGGATCGGTCGCCGGCTCGACTTGCGGAAGGTCTTTATTTCGCTTCGATTCAACTTCCGGCTTCGCGTGCACCACCATGTCCGCAGGCCGCGCCGGTCCTTCGGCGCGCACCTGGCCCTCGAACTCCTTGCGGCCCATCACGTAACCCAACGTGAAAAAAACGCCGGAGAAAAGCAGCATCAGGAAAAAAAGGCCAATCACGTGCCGGCCTTCCAGCACGCGATCGCCCGCCGATGCTCTTCTTCCCCCAGCCGCCATGCTTATTTCTGTTTGCCCCCCAACGCATTCACCCAGCTACTAATAATATCCACCGGAAGCGGAAACACAATCGTTGTGTTCTTTTCGACACCTATTTCCGTTAACGTCTGCAGGTAGCGCAGTTGAATGGCCGACGGCTGCGTTTCGAGGACTTTTGCCGCGTCGGCGAGTTTTTGCGCCGCCTCGAACTCTCCGGCGGCGTGAATGACCTTGGCGCGGCGTTCGCGCTCCGCTTCGGCCTGCCGCGCAATCGCGCGCTGCATCTGCTCGGGAATGTCCACTTGTTTTACTTCGACTTTGGTCACTTTGATTCCCCACGCTTCGGTGTCCTGGTCGAGAATCAATTGCAATTTTTCGTTGACGCGATCGCGTTCGGAGAGGATTTCGTCGAGTTGAAACTGGCCGACGACGCTGCGCAGCGTGGTTTGCGCGAGTTGCGAAGTCGCATACAGGTAGTTTTCGATTTCGCGCAAGGCGCGATTCGCGTCGACCACTTTGAAATAGCAGACCGCGTTCACTTTTACGGATACGTTGTCTTTGGTGATGATGTCCTGCGGCGGCACATCGAGCGTGACGATGCGAAGCGGAATCCGGTAGAGCGTTTCGATCGGCCAAAGAATAATTCGAAGGCCGGCCCCTTTCGCGTCGGGCAACATGCGCCCCAAACGAAGCACCGCACCGCGCTCCCATTCCTTGATGACGTTGAACGATTTGCCGAACCACAGCAGCACGAGTGCGACGACGATCAATGCTGGCAGCCAGTTTTCCATTGTTCCTCCCCGACTTCTTGCCTACTAATTTCGCGGCTCCGCAGGCCGCTCGGCCGGCGCAACTTCCACGCGCAATCCTTGCAGCTTCACAACCCGCACGGCTTTTCCTTCGCCAATTTCTTGCGACGAAAAAGCGCGCCACAACTCTCCGCGCCAGCGAATCATGCCCTCGCTCGACGCGGACACCGGCTTTACGACCGTGCCGATTTCACCGATCATTTCGTCGGGTCCCATTGCGGGCTTCCATTTGCGCGAGCGCAATACCGACCGCATCAAGAATACGCAAATGCCGGCAAAGGGCAACGTGACGGCCAACGCCACGAGCGGGCTGACGCCACGGCCCGTTAACGGCGAGCGCACGAGAAAGAGTGCGCCGAGCATCATCGAAATGATGCCGCCCGCCAACAGCACGCCGTGGCTCGTGTATTTCGCTTCCAGTATAAACAGGGCGATGGCCACGAGAATCAGAACGATGCCCGCCAAATTTACCGGCAACAAATGCATCGCGTACAGCGCGAGCACCATGCAGATCGCGCCGACGACTCCGGGCGCCACCATTCCGGGATGCGTAAATTCGGTATAAAGCCCGAGCGCACCGACAAGCAAGAGGAGAAAGAAGACGTCGGGAGCGACGATTCGCGCCAAGAAACTTTGCCGCAGCGAAAGCGAAAACAGCTGGCGTTCGGCGTTGGCAAGTTCGAGCGTCACTTTTGTGCCGTTGAAACGCGCGATCTCGCGCCCGTTTACTTTCTGCAGCAGCTCATCGATTGAATCCGCTTGCAGATCGATCAGCTTGCCGTCCAGCGCTTCTTGCGCGGTGAAGGCCCTTGCATCGGTCACGGCGGTTTCGGCGAGGGCGGGATTTCGGCCGCGTTTTTCCGAAAAGCTGCGGAGAAACGCTTGCGCGTCGTTCATGATTTTTCGCCGCAACGTTTCGTCCATGCCGATGGTGAAGCCGCCGACGGCCAAAATCGGCGAAGCCGCGCCGGTGCGGGTTGCGGGCGCCATTGCGGCAACATCCGCGCTCAGCAGGATAAAAAATCCGGCGGACGCGCCGCGCGCGCCCTTTGGCGCAACGTAAACCGCGACGGGCACGGGCGAGTCCAGAATGTGCTGGACGATTTTTTGCGTGGAATCGCTCAAACCGCCGGGCGTATCCATCGTGATCAACACCAGCGTAGCGTTGCGACGGGCGGCATCGGCGAGGCCTTCTTCGACGTAAGTCGCCAGCACCGGCTCGATTTCGCCGTCGATTTGTAATTCGAGAACCAGCGGACGGTTCCGCGGCGCCTCGGCTTTGGCGCCACCCAAACCGAAACAAACGATCGACAACACGACACACGCGAGCGCGCCGAGCCAGCGACTCGAAGCCGAGCGCAATCGAATTGAACCGATCGTCACTTCTTCCTTTCACCCGGCTTCGCGGCTTGCAGATGATCCATCAGCGTTTTCGCTTCAGCATAATTCGGCGCCAGCTTCAAAGCACGCTCCAATTCCGTTCGCGCGAGATCGTTCTTCTTTTGTTCGAGATTAATTCGCGCGAGCGAAACGTGATCGACCGCCGAATCTCGCCGTGCCAACGCCAGCAACAACTCTTTCACGGCGTCGTCCGGCTTGTTGCGTCGGCGCGCGATATCCGCCATGCCGCGATGCGCCGAGGCATCGCCGGGATCGGCCGAGAGCGCCGAACGAAAAGCGGCTTCCGCCGTGTCAAGCCGGCCCGCGGAAAGTTCCTGCCGGCCCCGCCGCACCAACGCCGCGACGGAACCCGCCGAGGCATCGGCGGTTGCGTGCGCGGCAGCCTGCTGCGACAAAATTTCCAACTGCAACGAGGACGAGTCCAGCTCGGTTTTTATCCGCTCCATTTTCGGCAAGCCTTCGGGCTTGACGGCAGGCAAGCCGCCGGGCCCCAAAGTCTCGAGGGCGGAATCTTTTTCTTCCTCGGCTTCTTCTTTTTTTCCGGCTTTGCCCAGCGCATAAATCAAGAGAGCGCGATCTTCCGCGGTTTCCGGTTCGCGCCCGGCGGCATCGCGAAATTCGTCGGCGGCCTTCGAAAATTCATTGGCGCGCAAATAAATCAATCCGAGATTGACCGGATAATCGTCTTCTTCGGGATCGAGTTCCGCGGCACGGCGGAGCGCGGCAACGCCTTCGGCGGATTTTCCTTGCCGCGCGCGGGCAAGGCCCACGTTGTTTAGAATTTCCGGCAAGTCCGCGCCGGAGACGAGGTTGTCTTTCAAGGCGTCCTGCAGCGAAACAAAAACCGCTTCGGCTTTGTCCGGTTCGTCCATCCACAAACGGCAAACGCCGGAGGCAAAGACGGCTTCGGCATAGCGCAAGCTCGTTTTCGGCACGCGGCTGAGCCACGGCAGGGCGGAGGCGCAATCGCGACGGCCGTAATACACCTGCCCGAGCGCAAAAGCGGGATCGGGCCAGTCCGGCTCGAGGCGCGTGGCTTCGCGCAGTTCGCGCATCCGCGCGTCGTCTTCGCCGGCGAGCAATCCGCGAATGTAATGTTCGAAGGCATCGAGGCGGAGCGGCCTCTGCAACTTCGCAAAATCGGGCTGGCTGAGCGGAAAGGAGCGATCATTGCCGGCGAGCAATTTCCAAACGAGTTTCGAATGAAGGTCCATGAGGGATTCGAGTTTCGCGGTCTCGCGCACGACGGGTTGTAACCCGGTGGGACTGACGCGCAAGACGCGCGCTTGCAGCGTGAGTGAATTTCCGTCGGTATTGAATTTTCCGAAGACGACGTAGTCCGCATCAAGTTCCGCGCCGATGCGCAACATGGCGGCGTGGCTGAGCCGGGCGCCCGGCGGCAAGCCGTAACGCTCGAGTTCCGCGGTGCGGCCCGCGCGCGAATAGACTTGCTGGCCGGCGGCGGAGAGGCGCTCGATCGTCAACTCTTCGAGGCCTTCGCTGAGCCACTCGAGGCGCGGACTGGAACCTGAATTTTCAAAAGGAAAAACGAGGAAGATTCCCTGGCCGGCCGAAGGAGCCGTTCGCGCATTCTGCGCACACACAAAGCTCGGGAACAGCACGGCTAACAACGCGAGTGTGGCGCGGGAAACCGTTCGCAACGTAATCACGAAAAAATTGTAACAGACTGCCGCGGGGTCGATGGTTGCTTCTGGAGCGAGTGTTCTTATTGTTGCGGGTGGCCGGGCATCGGCTGGCGACGTCGCGTGATCGAAGCGAGATTCGTGCATTGTGCGGAGCGGTACGGATACACCGCGCGCAGGCGCAGTTTGCGTTCTTGGCAAGGGAAAAAGGCTCGCTGGTCCGAGTCGGGATGAGTCGTGTTACGGCGCGAAGGTGAATGGGAGCGATGGTTCGCTCGTGAATTGAGCGACCTTGCCAAGCTCGACGGGGCTAAAAGCCCCTCCGCTACACAAACCGATGCACAAACCGGCAACGCACGCGGTTTGATTTCGGAGAGAGAATCTACAACGGCAAGATAAGAAGACGGGTGCGTATTAGTGCGCGGCGTCTTGCGGACGCGGCGCGAGGACTTCCTGCATTTCCGGCAATTTCAACATTGCCGAGAATGCGGGATCGGTCTGCACCTCGTTTATCGTCTTGTAGCCTTCGTCTTTTGCCTTGCGCAAATAGACGAGGCTGCGTGCGAAATTGCCCGATTCGGCGAACGATTTGGCGAGAAGGAAATAAAACTTTGCGCGATCCTCGACGGAGCGATCCTGCACGGTGGAACCATTGCGTCCGGGTCCGTGGTCGAGAACGGTGGGATCCAGCTTCAGCGCCTGCTGAAACGCGCCGATGGAATCTTCGTATTTCTTGTCGGCGAAATAGGCGTAACCGAGGTTGCTGTACGACACGGCCAGATCGGCGCGCATCTTGATGGCCTTTTGATAGGCGCGGATGGCGCGGGTGAATTTCTTTTTGTCGTACCAGATGACGCCGATATTGTTTTGCGCGTCGGCATAAGTCGGATCAAGCTTGACGGCGCGTTCGTAGGAACGGAGCGCACCGGTGAGGTCGTATTCCTTGTGCAAGGCGATGCCAAGCTTATTGTAAATGACGGCGTTTTTCGGATTCTGGTCCACGAGTTTCTTATACGCCTGCACCGCTTCCTTGAACTCCTTGCGCGCCATCATGAGGTCGGCCATCTCTTCGGCCGACAAGGAACGAGCGCCGACGGGAGTGCTAGGCGACGCCTCCTGCGAAGGCGCCTGGATGGAACGCGGCGCGAACGCCATGCTTTCTGTCGGTTTGTCTTTGGATTGCCCTGCAGAAACAGCGGTGACGCCGAGGAAAAGGACTACAACAGCTGGAATCGCCAGTCGCAAAACTTTCATGGCGAATCTCCTTTGTCCGGTTTGGCCGGATTCGGATTTGGTTGGCCTGGGTCGGTATTGCCCGGCTCGGGCTTTTTCTTACCCCCAAAGATACCAAAAATCTTCTTCAAAGGATTCTTTTTCTTGTCCTGGTCCTTGACGTCGGCGGCACCGGGTTCGGCGCCTTGTCCGGTTGCATTGGGAGGCCGGTTGGGGTCGAACTTCGCCGCGCCCGCGCCTTTTGCTTCGCCGTCTTTTTTATCGCCTCCACCGCCAAAAATGTGCGAGAGGAAAGAGCCGGTGGAAGAGATGATTCCCTGTCCGCCGCCGTGCAATTCGCAATATTGAGTGGGCGCGGAGCCGGCGACAAAGACTTCGTCCCTCGTTGTGGGGCAATTCGGCGTGGCCAGTTCAAGCGACTCGGGATCGATCACGGTTGTTTGCACGCCTTCGGGCGGATCGAAGTCTTTCACATTGCGGTAGCCGGGCAAAGCGGTGGCCTTGAGCATGAAATCGGCCCAGATTGGCGCGGCGGCGGTGCCACCGGGCAAGCCGAGGTCGCGATTATCATCGAAGCCAATCCAGATGACGCAAACAAGATTGGAAGTGAAGCCGGCGAACCAGCCGTCGCGCGAAGTGCCGGTTTTGCCGGCCGCCGGCAACGTGAAGCCATGCGCTCGGACGGAGGCGCCGGTGCCGCGATTCAAAACATCTTTCATGACGCTGGTGACGAGGTAGGCGACGCGCGGATCGAGCACGGCGCGAGTTTGCGGCGTGACTTTTTCGAGCATGGTGCCGTTGGCGCTGACGACTTCGCGAAGAAATTCCGGCTCGGCGCGAACGCCGCCCTGGCCAAACGCGGTGTAACCGGCGGCGACTTCGACGGGCGTCATTTCATACGCACCGAGGGCGACGGCGGGCGTGGCGCGGATATTGTTGCCGAGGCCCATTTGCCGGGCGATTTGCACGACGCGGCCGTAGCCGATCAGTTCGGCGACTTTCACGGTGGCGACGTTGAGGGAATTGGTAAGCGCGTCGCGAACGGTGACGCGACCCATGAATCGCTCGCCGTAATTGTTGGGCGTGTATTCCTGGCCTTCGAATTCGAAGGTGGTCGGCTCGTCGTCGACGGTGGTGACCGGCGTGATGATCGGCTGGACACCGTCCACGGCGTTGGCGAAGGCGGCCGAATAGACGAAGGGTTTGAAGACGGAACCGGGCTGCCTGCGCGCGATGGCGTGATTCAGCTGGCTCTGGCCGTAGTCCCGGCCGCCGACCAAGGCCTTGATTTCACCGGTATGGGGATCGAGCACGACCATGGCCGCTTGCACCTGCGGCACAGGCTCGTCGCTGCCCTTCTTTTTTGCTTCGCGTTTCCATTTGTCGTAGCGCTTGGCGAGGAGAAGGTCGACGTTCTTTGCGCCGGCATCGAGCGCGGCGACGGCGGCGCGCTGCAATGCGGGATCGATCGAGGTGTAAACACGAAAGTTTTCGCCGAGCAGCTCGGACTCGGAATATTTGTCGAGCAGGTGATCCTTCACCATGTCCACAAAGTAGGGCGCTTCGTTGCCGGATACGGAGGTGCGAACGATCTTGAGCGGCGCGCGCTTGGCGTCCTGCACGTCGGCTTCGGAGATGTATTTGTTGTCGAGCATCTGGGGCAGAACGCGATCCCTGGCCTGCACGCCGCGCTCGGGATGGCGGTCGGCCGAAGAATAATAATTTGGCGCGCGAATGATTCCGGCAAGGAACGCGCACTCCGAGAGCGACAACTGGCGCAAATCTTTTCCGAAATAGGCGACGCTGGCCTGCGCGAATCCGCGAATGCCGAAGCTGCCGCGGTTGCCGAGGTAGACTTCGTTCGCGTACATTTCGAAAATCTGTTTTTTGTTGAAGCGCTGTTCGAGTTCGAGAGACAGCATTGCTTCGGCAACCTTGCGGCGCCAGTTGCGATCGGTGGAGAGAAAGAACGTGCGCGCGACCTGCATGGTGATGGTGCTGGCGCCTTGCAGGTGCGTGCCATGGCGCAAATCGTTCCAAGCCGCGCCGAAAATACGAATGAAGTCGAAACCGGGATGCTCGAAGAAGCGTTTGTCTTCCGCCGACAAAATTGCATTTACGAGCGTGGGCGGCAGATCTTCGTAACGCACGGCGCGGCGCTTTTCGCGCGCGCTGTCAAAAAGGTTGGTGATGAGTTCCGGCTCGATATCGGCCGCGCCCAGCTCGGCGCCGCCATTGAGTGGCCGGATGGACTTGATGGATTTGCCCGCGAACTGGACGGCGATGGCGTTATTCCCGGCGAAATAGGAAAACTTCGACGGCCGCACGTCAACGGTATTGCCCTGGACGGTGTACTGGCCGAGAGCGCTGTCGTCCGCCGCCGGACGGTAGCCGACGCGCTGCAGATACTGCGCGAGATCGTCGGGCCCCCAGGCCTGGCCGGTGGAGATCTGCTCGGGCGCGGAAAAAATCTGGGTGGTGTTTTGCAGGACGTGGCCGGAAAGGCGCGCGTCGATCATGCGCGAATACTTAATGTAATACCAGGCGAAGACCGAAGCGGAAACGAACACAGCGAAGAAGACGATTCCGAGCAGGGTTAGACCGAACGTGGATGTCCAGAATCCTTTTTGGACGCGGATACGCAAGCTCTCTCCATTGGGCTGAAGTCTTATTGTCTCTTATTCAAGTTCGTCTGGAAAGCGGCACTTCGCGGGCCAAACGCGCCGCGGCTAAATGAGATCCTTGTTGGCGCTCGAAGGCGTGAAGTGCAGCTCAAATTTGTAAACCATCAGGTCGATGGGCACTTTGTAGTCGAGGCTGATCGAAACTCGGCCCGCGTCCGCGGTGACCACCAATTGTTCTCGCGTGGCGGGGATGTTCAAATCCTGCATCTCTCTGTAGATGGTGTCCTTGATCTGGTCGGGACTGCTGCGAGTCACGCTCGCATACCGCGCCGTTTCCTGCATTTTGTCGGAAAGCTGATACTCCGACACGTACGGAGGAACCATTTTGATCGCGGCGTAGATCAGAAAAACGAGAATCGCCGTGACGAGGATGGCCTTGAACTTTCCCTCGCCGCGTTCGCTATGTTGTATTTGCCGATAGCCTGCTCGCACGCCCGCAATACCTCTCACTTTTGCAGGCTAACACCGGCGAAATGCCATGTCGATGAGAGCGAAGGACAGCTGTTTCGTCGCTGTTACTAGGGGATCCTTCTGTTGGGTCGACTCACCAAAACTTAAGCCACGATTTCTTGCGCTTGTATCTGACGAGCGGTATGGACTCTGGTTCGAGCAACGCGGAATCGACTGGGCCAAATCCTTCAAGCTGGTAACCGAAGAATTCCTTCAACACCACTTCTCCCAACTCGAGAGGATGAAATGGCAGAGGGTAGCTCTCCTTGGGGTCGTCCGTCACAGGGTGCTTGCCCGACCAAAACGGTTCCTCAAATGGTAGCCGTTGCCCCAGGTCTTCCACGATTCCCGAATCGGGCGACAAACTGAGTGATCGAATTAACTTGCCGTCAACCCAGTAAGCGAATGCAAGCCAATCGACAACACTGTGCATCGCGTGCAGGTAAACCGTTCCGCTGCCTCCAGCGGAAATAAATTTTGCCGGCAGCTTGGACGGACAGTCAATGCCAAACTCCTTTGCAGCGACAATCGAAACGCCCGGATAGCAGCCTGCGTGAACTTCATCACCTGGTGGGCATGTGAAAGATAGGTCCCCGTCACCAATCGGCTTAAGGCCGTCGCTAGGAAATAACTTTCCTGCAAATCGCAGCGTCGCGTCACGGTCCAGTTGGGGGTGGTCCCTCAACACCTCTCCGACTTTTCCGTTCGAATGCACCACCATCCAAGTCTTCGCGCCCACGAATGGCTCCTAGTATGCGCGGGCGAAAATGGCGCGGTTCTGGGCCGGCTGGCCGCAATAGACGCACTTGCCCGATGCCGCACCGCTGCCCGTTCCCAACACCGCTTCCTGGTCGAGCGGAATGCAGCGCATGGTGGCGCGCGTCTCTTCTTTTATTTTGCCTTCGCAATCGCCGCTGCCGCACCAGCCGGAAAAGGCGAAGCCCGTTTCAACGGCTTTCTTGAGCTCGTCGTAAGTCTGCGCGTTCTGCGTGTTCGAGCGGCGGAAGCTCAAAGCTTTGGCGTGGAGCGATTCCTGAATTTCGGCGAGCAATTTCTCGACGGTTGCCGGCAAATCGGCGAGCGAGGCGAATACTTTGCCTTCTTTGCCGGGACGATCGCGACGCGCGAGAACCGCGGATTGCTTGGCGACGTCCTTCGGCCCGAGTTCGATTCGGAGGGGCACGCCGCGCATTTCCCAGTCATTGAACTTCCAACCGGGACTTTGGCCTTCGCGTTCGTCGAGCGTGACCCTGATGTTTGCTTTGACGAGCTGCGCTTTGATGTCTTTCGCGACGCCCAGCACGCTCGTCTTCTCTTCGTCATTTTTGAAAATGGGAACAATGACGACTTGGTACGGCGCGAGCTTCGGCGGCAGGACGAGACCCTGATCGTCGCCGTGCACCATGATGATGGCGCCAATCATGCGCGTCGAAAGTCCCCACGAAGTTGTCCAGCAATGCTGTTGCACGCCGGTGTGGTCGAGGTATTTCACTTCGAACGCTTGCGCGAAATTCTGCCCGAGAAAATGCGACGTGCCCGACTGAAGCGCCTTGCCATCGCCCATCATCGCTTCGATGGAATACGTAACGTCGGCGCCGGCGAATTTTTCCGCGTCGGACTTTTTGCCGGGAATTACGGGAATCGCGGCGTCGTTCACGGCAAAGTCCGTGTAGACGTCGAGCATCTGGCGCGTTTCGTCTTCGGCTTCCTGCTGCGTTGCGTGCGCGGTGTGGCCTTCTTGCCAGTAAAACTCGAGCGTGCGCAAAAAGAGCTTGGTGCGCAGTTCCCAGCGGATCACGGAATTCCACTGATTCATCAGCACCGGCAAATCGCGGTACGACTGAATCCACTTCGACCACATGTGGCCGATGATTGTTTCGGAAGTTGGCCGAAGAATGAGCGGTTCGGCCAATTCTTCGCCGCCGCCGATGGTGACGACCGCAAGCTCCGGCGAAAATCCTTCGACGTGGTGCTTCTCTTTTTCGATGAAGCTTTTGGGGATGAGCAACGGGAACGCGACGTTTTGATGACCCGTCGCCTTGAAGCGGCGGTCCAGCGCGCCTTGAATGTTTTCCCAAAGCGCCCAGCCGTACGGGCGGACGATCATGCAGCCGCGCACCGGCGCGTAGTCCGCCAGTTGCGCTTTCAAAACCAGTTGGTTGTACCACTCGGAAAAATCCTGTGCGCGTGTCGGAAGCTTTTCTTCGGCCATTCTCAGAGAACCCTGCGGCTCCTTTGCTCGTAAAAGAATTATTCAGCGTAGCGGAACAGGTGCATCGAAGCAAGACTGTGCGACTGCGGTCCGATGGATAATCCACGGCGCGTTCGTTCGACCGCTTGTGGGAGCGGCGCATGAATTCAAGATACTTACGAAGAGCTTTGTTTGAGGCAGCTTTTTGCACGACCGCTCCGGTTCATGCGCCATCTCAGACATGCTCGAAACTAAAAATGAACGGGGAACGCGCAGCATTTTGAATCAATGCGCTGCTCTCCGAGCCTCAAGAAAAATCGGCGCCGGAATTCTTAGTTTTCTTCTTGTGCCGTTGAGAAGTGCGATGCACCAGTACCTACGTTCCATAACCATTTGTCCAGCGAAACGTGTTGCCAGAAACGCCGGATTCTCGTAGGATTCCGGCAACGGATGTCCCCCGTTTGTGGCAGTTTTCGGTTGCGAAATATGTCGTCAGCCCCCAGCATCCGCCGCACGCCAGCGCGCCGTTACGCGCTCTCGTATTTTGTTGCCTGCATCGCGTTGCTCGCCGCGCCGCCCCTTCGCGCGCAATCCGATGACTCGCAGCAATCCACGCAAGACGTCGCGGAAGCCGCGCGCCAAGCGCGCGCGCGCAAAGGGCAAGCTGCCGCCGAGCGCCACGTTTACACCAACGAAGATTTGCGCCGCGGAAAAATTCTTACGCCGGAAGATCAAGCGCGCGCCGCCGCCGCGAATCGCAAAAATTCGCTTCCTCCGGTTCCTGCGGCAACGCCGGATGCGCAGCCGCTCGACGCCAATGCAACCGCACCGCAAGAGCCTCTCGGCGACGTCGCTCGCCGTTACCGCAAGGCGAAGAAAACTTCCCCGTTTCACTTGCCACTGAATTCTTCCGAACTCGCCACGCCAAAAATCGTTGCGCCGTCCGCGGAACCAAACGCCAATTTTCAGCCGCCGGCGCCGCGAAGAAATTTTATTTCTGGCCAGCCGAGTGCGCCGCTGCCGCACGTTTTCGCGCCGAGAGCGCCTTTGTTGCCATTTTCTCGCGCGAACCGCATTAACCCATTCGTGGGTCGCCGCACGCAACCCGTGCCGCCGGCGGCCGCCGCCATTCGACCGGTTGAGCCGCGGTCTGTGCCGCAACCAAACTTCGCTCCCGCTCCGGTGCAACGCCAGGCGCTTTCCGCGAATGCGCCGACGATCGTTGTGCAACCAGGCGACACGCTCTGGAATCTTTCTCGCCGTCATCTCGGCCACGGCACGCGCTGGCTCGAACTGATGGCCGCAAATCCCGCGCTCGAAGATCCAACGCGACTCGTTCCCGGAACGCAACTGACTTTGCCACCGGTGAGTTCAGCACGTCCGCGCGCCAAGCAGACGGTCACCATTCAGCGCGGCGATTCCCTTTCGAAAGTCGCGCTCGCCGCTTACGGCCACGCGTCCGCATGGCCTTGCATCGCACACGCCAACCCTTGGATCGCGAATCCGCACCAACTCCGCATCGGCCAAACGATTACGCTCCCCGCCTACTGCACACCGTAGCCACGCGCCGGTTTTTCGAATCGCGCTTGCGTCATTCCCCTGAACCCACTAGCATTTCCTCCGTCGCCTGAGGGGGTCTCGATGAAACGCATTCTGTTTGCCGCCGTCGCTTTGCTATTCACCGCCCAATTTGCCGCCGCGCAAGACTGGGCCAAAGAACAACTTGCCAAATCGCCGCGCCACCGCGAGTGGGCTACGATCAAGCACAATGGCCGCTCCGTGGAAACGCTGATCGTCTATCCCGAATCGAAAGAGAAGCGCCCCGTCGTGCTGATCATTCATGAAATTTTCGGCTTGAGCGATTGGGCGCAGGCGATGGCGGACGAAGTTGCCGCCGCCGGTTACATTGCGGTTGCGCCCGACCTTCTAAGCGGCATGGCATCCAACGGCGGCCGCACGAAAGACTTCAACGTGGATTCGGCCATCGAAGCGATCGGCAAGCTACCGCCCGATCAAATTACGGCCGACCTCGACGCCGCCGCCGACTTCGGCCTGAAACTTCCCGCTTCGAACGGAAGACTTTTTGTTGCCGGTTTTTGCTGGGGCGGTTCGCAAACTTTCCGCTTTGCGACGAATCGCGCCGACCTTTCCGCCGCGTTTGTGTTTTACGGTTCCGGTCCGGCCAAGGAAGATATGGCGCGCATCAAAGCGCCCGTGTATGGCTTTTACGCGGGCAACGACTCTCGCATCGGCGCTACGATTTCCGATACGACCGCGAACATGAAAACGGCCGGCAAACCTTTCGAACCCGTCACCTACGACGGCGCCGGACACGGCTTCATGCGCGCCGGCGAAGCGCCCGACGCCAGCGACGCCAACAAAAAAGCCCGCGAAGAGGCCTGGAAACGCTGGAAAACTTTGCTGGCCAAATAAGCCAACCTGCATTACAACGCGCTTCGAGGGCCGCGTTTCGACGCGGCCCTTTTTGTTTCCTCCGCCTTCGTGGCAGGAGGTGTAATCACTTGCACAAACGGCGCGAAACGCGCGGCCCGCCGCGGTTTTCTTTTGCTACTCTAAAACCAATCAGGGCAGGTAACTTGCAATGGCCGCGGCCACCAGCCGCGGCGGGATGGCATTGACATGCATCGACGCATTACTAATATTTCGCCGTACTCGGCTCGCACCAATTTCAATTTGCGGCTTGCGGCCGCCTGCATTGCGCTCATGGCGCTGCTTGGCCTCTTCGCGCTGCGCGCTTCGAGCCAGACCGTCGCATCAAGCGCGGCCGCGGCCGCGCCCGTCTCTCGCACCACCAAAGCCATCAACTACCGCCGCGGTGGCACCAATCTTAAAATCAGCTTCCACGGCACCGATCTGATGCAGCAAGCGGGCGGCGAAGCCAAAGTCGAAAACAAAGGCGCGCGCGTTGAAATCGAAGCAAAATTTGAAGGCTTTGAAGAAGCCACGAAATTCGGCCTTGAATATCTCACCTATGTTCTTTGGGCCGTTTCGCCGCAGGGCCGCGCCGTAAATTTGGGCGAAGTGCAAATCAAGAATGGGCAAGGCCAGGTGAAAGCCATTTCGGACATGCAAACGTTCGGCATGATCGTCACCGCCGAACCGTATTTCGCGGTCACGCAACCCGGCGACGAAGTGGTTGCGGAAAATTCCCTGGATGCCGCGAACGGCGGAGAAACGATCGAAGCCCGCTACGAACTTCTGGCGCGCGGCGTGTATTCGTCTTCGAACACCAAAATTGAAAATGCCATCTTCGGCATCGATCGCAAAACTCCGGTCGAGCTCTTCGAAGCGCGCAACGCCGTTCGCATTGCGCGCAACGCCGGTGCGGAGAAATACGCCGGACCCTCGCTTTCGAAAGCGGCGCAGCAACTTCAGTCCGCCGAAGATCTTTACCGGCAGAAGCGCGACAAAAAATCCGTTGCCGCCGCCGCTCGCGATTCCGTGCAGACGGCGGAAGAAGCACGCGTCATCGCCGGAAAACAAATGGCGGAAGAAGTGGCGCAAGCCAAAGCCGCGGCGGACAAAGCCGCCGCCGAGGCGCGCGAAGCAAAAGCGCGCCAGGATGCCGCCGACGAATCCAAGCGCCGCGCCGACGCCGAACAAGCGCGACAGGCCGCTGAAGCGGCACGCGCCGAAGCCGAGAGACTGAAAGCGGAAGCACAAAAGTCCGCCGCGGACGCCGCCCAGGCAAAAGAAGAGGCGGAAAAAGCCCGCGCCGCCGCGCTTGCCGACCAGCAAGCCGCGCTCGAACAAAAACGCGCTGCCGAAGCGGAAGCGGAAAACGCGAAAGCGGCGGCAGACAAAGCCCGCGCCGCGGCGGCTAAAGCCGAATCGGAAAAGGCCGAACTTCGCGCCCAGCTTCTCGCGCAATTGAACGCCGTCTTGCAAACGCAAGATTCCGCGCGCGGCCTCATCGTGAATATGTCGGACGTTCTTTTTGACACGGGCAGTTACACGCTCCGCGCCGCCGCGCGCGAAAAGCTCGCCAAAATTTCCGGCATTGTTCTTGCGCATCCGGGCCTCACGCTGCAGATCGAAGGCCACACCGACAGCGTCGGCGGCGACGAATTCAATCAGCGCCTTTCTGAACAGCGCGCCGGTTCCGTTCTCGATTTCCTGGCCGAGCAGGGCGTTTCCGCAAGCTCGATGACTTCTCACGGATTTGGCAAGACGCAGCCCGTCGCTTCGAATGACACCACCGATGGACGGCAAAAGAATCGCCGCGTCGAACTGGTCGTCAACGGCGAAGCGATCGGCGGCGGCGCAGCGAATGCGAGCTCTTCTAAATAATCCACCGCTCGCGTTACATTTTCGCGAATCGGGTCGCTTCGGGATGCCCCCGCTTGCACGGAAATTTGTCCCGAAAGGCGCGGCACAACATGTCTGAGGAACGTCGTCGCTCGCCGCGATTTGCCTTTACCGCCTGAGGAGAACTCCGCGATCCCGACACCGATACTCGACCGACGATGCGCGGCAGCGAAATCAGCAAAGGTGGCGGTTACGGGGACTTGACGAATCCTCGTTTACTCGTGCAAGCCAAACGCAAATAGCGCGGAACCCGCGGCGACCACCACGTATTGCTTGCCATCGACCGAATACGTCATCGGCGAAGAATAGACGCTCGCGCCGCACTGAAAGTGCCACAATGCTTTTCCGCTCTTTGCATCAAGCGCGATGAAATTTCCTTCCGCGTCGCCGGTAAACACAATTCCGCCCGCCGTCGAAAGCACGCCCGACCAGGTCGGCGACACGTGCTTCCATTCCCATACGACCTTGCCCGTTTTCAAATCGAGCGCGCGCAACGCTCCATAAAAAGGCGCCGCATCCTCGTTCGGGAAATAAGCCGAGCCGTAATACGCATGTCCCGCGTCGTAGGGTTGCGGCGCCGTCGAAAACACGTCGCACTGTTCGCGCGCCGTCACGTAAAATAATTTTGTTTGCGGGTCGTACGTCGGCGACATCCAGTTCGTCGCGCCCGCCGCTCCCGGGCAAACGCGATTCCCTTCCGGCGTCGGCGAGCCTTCTTTCGCCGGAACCGGCCGCCCATTCGCGTCTTTTTCCTTCGTCCACGAAACCTTCGCGTAACTCTCGGCCAGCATCAACTTTCCGTTTGTCCGGTCAATCACATAAAAAAATCCGTTCCGGTTCGCCTGCGCGATCAGCTTTTTTCCGCCTTCGTCGATCATCACCGGCACTTGCGTTGCGTCGTAGTCGTGCTCGTCGTGCTGCGTGAATTGGAAATACCATTTCAATTTTCCCGTGTCCGGATCGAGCGCCAGCAGCGAATTGGAATACAAATTGTCGCCCGCGCGCCCGATTCCGCGATTCGAAGGCGACGGATTCCCCGTCGTCCAAAACGTCGTATTCGTTTCCGGATCGAACGTTCCCGTAATCCACGCCGGCGATCCGCCGATCTTCCACGATTCGCCTTCCCAAGTTTCATTGCCCGGCTCGCCGGCCGCGGGAATCGTATAGAACCGCCACTTTCGTTCGCCTGTCGCGGCGTCGTACGCGTCGATAAATCCGCGAATGCCGTATTCGCCGCCGCTTACGCCGACCAGCACAAGGTTTTTGATCGCGAGTGGCGCAAGCGTGAAGCTGTAACCCTTTGTGTAGTCCACCGCCGTCGCGTCCCACACCACGTTGCCCGTTTTCGTATCGAGCGCAATCACGTGCGAATCGAGCGTCGCCATGAACACTTTGTCGCCTAAAATCGCGAGGCCGCGATTCACGCGCCCGCAGCACGGCCGAATATCGCCCGGCAAAGCGCGTTGATATTGCCAGACGGGCCGCCCCGTCCTGGCATCGAGCGCAAACGCGCGGTCGTCCTGTCCGGTGGCGTATAAAATTCCATCCACAACGAGCGGCGTCGCTTCAAATTTTCCGCCCGCCATCGTCTGATACGCCCACTTCGGCGACAATTCTTTTGCGTTCGCAAGGTTTATCTGTTCCAACGCCGAGTATCGCCGGCCGGCATAATCGCCGTTGTACATCAGCCAGTTCTGCGGCTCGTTTGGAGCGTGCAACAATCTTTCCGCCGTCACCTGCGCTTGCGCCGCCGCTCCCGCGCACAACGCCATCGCAACCAAAATCGTTTCGCGCCGCTTCACTTGCCACCTCCGCTTGCCGCCGCCAAAAACGCCAGCAAATCCTGCAAGTCTTTTTCGGGCAAAACTTTTTCGTCATATGCCGGCATCAACGATTGCCGCGTCTTCTCATACGACTTCAGCGAACTCTTCTCCCACGAATGTAAATTCTCGCGCGTGTCCAATATCTGCAGCGTAAACGCATCTTCGTTCAGCACCACGCCGGCATATTTCGTTCCATCCGCCGCCGTCACATTTGCCGTTTCGTATTCTTGCGAAAATTCCTTCATCGCCTCGGAAATTCCCTGCGCCAGCCGCTTGCTCGGCGTACGCAAGGACTCCGTCAAATAGTCCGTCGACCTTCCCGCCGCCGCGCTGCTCAAATCCGGCCCCAGCCGTCCGCCTTTTCCGTTCACCATGTGGCACGTTCCGCACGCCGCCGCGCCGTAAAACAATTGCTTGCCGTGCTCGGCGTTTCCCAAACTTTTCGCGTCCGCTTTTTTCTCCACGCTGCGGATGTACGTCACCACCTGCCATACCTCTTCTTCCGTCATGCCGACGCCCTGCTGCGTCGCGCCATTCGGCGGCATCGCCGTTCCCGCCACGCCGTTGTTGATCGTATTAAAAATTTCCGCGTCGCTTTCACCGTGTTTCTTCGGAGTTCGCGTCAAATCCGGCCCGCGCCCGCCGCCCCGCGCGCCCAGTCCATGGCAAAACGCGCAGTTCGCGCGAAATGCAAACTCGCCGAGCTTCGCCATCTTCTCGTCGCCCGCGTACGGATTTTTCACCTGCGCACAGAGCGGCGGCGCAAATCCGGACCAAAGCGCCAACGCAATCGTCGCGGACACGATCGCTGCTCTAATCGCCTTCATTCGCTCGATCATCTTTCACCCCTCGCGCAAAATTCTGCCTGCATCCCGCATCGCCACGTCATGAATTATTTGTGAATCTCATATTCGAATTCGTACGAATGTTTTCCATCCGCCGCAACGATGATTTTCAGCTGGCCGGAAATTCCCGCGAGATCTCCCGTCCCGGAATCCGGCACCACGTCGATCGACAAATTCTGTTCACCATGCGCCTGCGTTCCCCTATGCGCCAGCGCAAAAGTGCCCTTCTTCCCCACAAGCGCGCCGCTCACGATCTCCATCGCCACGTACGTCCCCGAACCCTTCACCGTCCCCATCGTCGCAAGCATTTCGCCCGTCGCCGTCGCGTCCAAATCTCCGTGATACACCTTATCCAGCGAATACCGCGCGATCGCTTTCTCTTCTTTGTGCGCCGTCTCCAGCGGCGCCAGCTTCACGTCGAACGCTCCCTTTGCCATCATCCTTTCGCTCGCCTTTTTCTCCTGCGCGCGTATCCTCGCGCAAGCCGCAAGAATCAGCCCACACGCCAAAATCGTCGCCGCCCATTTTCTGTTTTCCATTTTGCGTTTCACCAGTTCCGAATCTTTCCGGGCGCCAGCGTGAATTTCGCGGCTCCCGCCACCAGAATCGCCACCGCAATCAGCAGCAACGCCAGATCCTTTCCCGCTGCCATTTCCTTGTGCGCCTCCACGCACCAAATCTTTCCCGCGGATTCTACATCTTCCCGCCCACAATCCAGCGCAACTATTCTTATGTTTATTTTCTATAATGATCCTTCCTACCTTCTCCGCTGTTCGCGCGTCTAAATCGCAGGCGATCTGCCGATTCAATCGGTCTCTGGAGGTCTTCGTGAACTTTTCCGTCCGCCTTGCCGCAATCGCACTTGGTTTCTTTGCTTCCGCTTTTGCCGCGCAAGCCCAGTCTGACTCTCTCCCCCGGCACGGCGTCATCGGCCTCCGAGTCGCTCCTTCGGACCTCGCCAAGCCCGAAGATCCCGCCACAAATCCGGCCACCATCCAAATCGTCACACCGGGCAGCGCCGGGGAAGCCGCGGGCTTTCAACCCGGCGACGTTCTTCTATCGCTCGACGACGCGCCAGTCTCGACCGCCATCGACTTCGCGCACAAAGTCTCTCGCCATCTCGCGGGCGAAACGATAAAAATCCGCATTCGCCGCGGCGCCGAGGAGCTGACGAAGACCGCCGTTCTCAAACCCCGCCCGCTCGAAACCACTCCTCTCGCCGACGTCGTCTACACTTCCGTTTCGGTTGACGGCGTGCGCCGCCGCCTCATCGTCACCAAACCGCAGTCTCCCGGCCGCCATCCTGCCGTGCTCCTCATCGGAGGCCTCGGCTGTTATTCGCTTGACGGCATGCTCACCGATCCAACCGGCTACGGCCCTATTCTCAGCGCCCTTGCGCAAAACAACTACGTCACCATGCGCGTAGAAAAAACCGGCGAAGGCGACAGCGAAGGCGTTCCGTGCACCGATCCAAAGGCCACGGTCGATCTCGAAGTTCGCGGCCTCGTCGCCGGCCTTCGTGCGCTCAAGTCCTACGACTTCGTCGACCCGGCGCGCGTCTTCGTCTTCGCGCACAGCCTCGGCCCGCTTATCGGCTCTCTCGTCATCCCGCAAGAATCCGTTCGCGGCTTCATTGCCGCGGAAACCATTGGCCGCACTTGGTTCGAATACACCATCGAAAATGTCCGCCGCCAAATGGCGCTACTTGGCCAAAAGCCGGACGAAGTTGACGCCGTTGTCCGAGACAACGCGCAATGCGCCTTTCATTTCTTCATCGAGCACGAATCCGCCGCCGCCGTTTCCAAGCGTTCCACCGAATGTGTGGACATGATTCGCAGCTATGCCGGCCTTTCGGACGCCTACCTTCACGAGATTGGCGACGTCAGCCTCGGCCTGCAATGGAAATCCGTGGACATTCCCGTCCTCGTTCTTTACGGCACTTCCGATCCCGCCACCAGCGCCGACGAAGGCCGCTACCTCACCGCCCTGATCAACCGTCATCATCCCGGCCGCGCCACCTACGTCGAACTTCCTCGCATGGGCCACGATTTCGCGCTCTACGATTCGCAACTCGAATTTCTTCGCCGCGCCGCCGACAAAAAGCCCCATCCCTACGACGACGAAGTCCTCACCGCCATCCTCAAATGGCTCTCCGACCAGCTCCAATCCTGACACAGCACAAAACGAGGAGTCGCTCTTTGCTCGCAAATTTCTTCCAAGTGGCAATTTACAATCTGGAGCAAAACACTCTTGTCATCCCGCGCGGCGCCGCAAGGCGCAACACCACTACTCGCACAATGGTTTTCACACACACATCCTGACTCGCAATCCGCGCACACCCGTCTTAGAAGTTTCGCCCATCTCGGCGAGCCTCTGGCCCAGCCGCGTTTCCGCGGCGGCAAACTGGCGCAACAACGCCCGCGGCTTCAGCCGCCGCGGGCGTTGTTTTTTTGTATGGGGCCGGCCTGGGGGCGCAGTGCCTCGGAAATGCCTCAGGGATACGTCAGGACGCAACCACCAGCGCCGCCATTGAAGGCGTTGCTCCACAAAGACTGCACCGCGAACGTGCCGGTCGAAAGATTGACGTCCGCCGACGCGCCCTGGCCCGACGAGATCCACGCGCACTTGTCGCCATTTTCCGCGCCGACGGAGTCCAGCCAACCGCCGTTCGGAAACTGGTCGGTGATGGTTTCGGCCATTTCGTGGCCCGAAACAATCGTAATGCCGGCATCGGGGCCGAGTCCGTTGAAATTGGCGCCGCAGCTCGCGCCCGCGTCGGTGATGTACGGCAAATTGGTATAGGCCACGTTGCCAACCGACGAACTCGTGGAGCTATGGTACGCGCAGTATTGCGTCTTGAATCCTTTGGAGCTGTTCCCCGTCGCGGTCGCGATCACGTACTGCACGCTGGCGTTGCTGGCCGGACTGGTATTGCCGAAGTGCTGCGCCGCGCGCACCGCCTCCGCCGCAAGTTGCGATTGGCGCGGGCTGCGCGGCGCTGCCGTCGCGTTGTCCGCCCAGACGCCGGCAAATATCCCGCTCGGGTTGCCGGCATGCGCGCCCGAAGTGCCGCAGGTTACCGTGCCGATTGCCACGCCCTGGCAATACTGCGTGACGCTATTCAGCCAGGAGCTGCCGCCCACGCCGCGGTAAAAGTTCTCGAGCATGGCTGCTTCGCCGCTCGGGTCATTGTTGTTCCATTGCGAGCCCCAGAGCACTAGATAGATCTTGGGAGCCGTTTCGACGCCGATGCCGCCAACCCCGCCGTGATAGGAAAGGTCATTCGACGCGCTGGCCGGCTGCCCCTGGCCCGGCCGCGCATTCGCGTGGGTTTCGTGGAACCGCTTCATCTCTTCCGTGGTGGCATGGATCATCACGGGCGGCTGCCCCTCTTCAATCACTCGCCACCCGCCGGCCGTGTCTTCATAAACCATCGGCTGTTGTGCCTGGCTTGTTTGTGCGGGCGCTTGTGCGCGCAACGACGGACTGAACAGCAGGAACCCCAATGCGATCGCAACGAAAACGGCAGCGAACTTGAGTCGAATCATGTGAACTCCTTTTACGCTTCTCAGGTTTTCGGATTGTAACGAACGATGCAGCTCGCGCTGGACCGGTCACGCGACCAAGTTGCAGGTTCGCGGCCTCGGGGCAAGGGTTAGGCCGACCGCCATTAACTCTTCCGCCAGCGCAAATGTCAACCAAAATGAATAACGGTTCCTGCCCGCGATTTCGAATTCCCCGCAGGTGGCGCGCTCGAATTTCGCGCAATTCGGCATTGCCCGATCGTTTTCCCGCTTTCTTTCGCATTTTAAAGCATCGCGGAGGAAGGGGATACAGCCGCGAAAAAGGGACCACGATGAGCACTTGTCCTCTAACCGCGTGAATTTGTACTCAGACAGGCCGTTTGAAAACCATGTGTGCAATCCTGGTTTCAAGATTCCAGTCGTTGATCGCGGTCGAGGGCGAGATCGAACGCCACGAGCGTGAGCATCGGCGTCCGAAAAAAAAAGAAAATAACGCGCAGTTAGCCGCTCCCTTTCGATAACGTCATCGATATTTGTCCCGCATGATGTGAATTATGAAAGAGCACATGGGCAAACAACCTTACTCTGGTGACCGTGCCAAAGAACGGAGTATCAACCGGTTTCAGCCAATCCTCTTCAGGGCTGGTTTCCACGAGGTTTCGAAGCATTTGGTATCCTCGCTCAATCAACTCCCTGCTATAACCGACATCATAGTGTTCACCGGTATCGACTTGGCTTATCGTCGTGTTTTTCACGTCAGTTGGTATGCCAAAAAATTGACCGAATAAATTCATCGTCTCGCCGATATGACGATAGATGAAACCGATTGATGCTGTTTTGTCGTTCAACCTCAAATGAGCATTTTCTTCCGTAACTTTGTCAAAAGAAAAATGGCTGGTAAATTGGTTTTGCTTCACAATTTCCAAGAGAGCGTCTTTCTGCATTCCTTATCGCCCCTTTCGATCTGACGGCTGAACTCTCAGCAGCATCCTACACCAGGCGCGCTCCGCGCGATCTCCGTGACGTCTTGCGTTAGGGGTTTTTTCTCTCCGCTCTTTTGCTTTCCAGCCCACTCCGTTGGCATTCTCCATTCCTTCCGCTAAACTTTCTGCCATGACAACCGACGCCAACCATCGCATGAATCGCCCGCTCGACTCCGTCGACCCGCAAATCGCCGAACTCCTGCGCGAAGAGGCCAAACGCCAGGCCACCGGCATCGAACTCATTCCTTCGGAGAATCTTGTCTCCGAAGCCGTCCTCGAAGCGATGGGCTCGGTCTTCACTAACAAATACGCGGAAGGCTATCCCGGCAAGCGCTACTATGGCGGCTGCGAAGTCACCGACAAAGCCGAACAGCTCGCCATCGATCGCGCCAAAGCTCTCTTCGGCGCCGAACACGCCAACGTGCAATCGCACTCCGGCACGCAAGCCAACGTTTCCGTTTACATGAGCGCGCTTCAGCCCGGCGACACGGTTCTCGGCATGAATCTTTCTCACGGCGGCCACTTGACGCACGGCCATCCGCTCAATTTTTCCGGCCGAATGTACAAATTCATCGCCTACGGCGTGCGCCAGGACAACGAACAAATCGACTACGACGAAATCGATCGCCTCGCCGCCGAACACAAACCGAAAATGATCGTCGCCGGCGCCAGCGCCTATTCCCGCGTGATCGATTTCGCGCGTATCGCCAAATCCGCGCGCGACAATGGCGCGCTTTTTTTCGTGGACATGGCGCACATCGCCGGCCTCGTCGCCGCCGGCGTTCATCCGAGCCCCGTTCCGCACGCCGATTTCGTCAGCACGACGACGCACAAAACCCTGCGCGGCCCGCGCGGCGGCCTTGTGATGTGCAAGCCGCAATTCGCCAAGGAACTCGATAAGCTCACGTTTCCCGGCCTGCAAGGCGGTCCGCTCGTGCACACCATCGCCGCCAAAGCCGTCTGTTTCAAAGAAGCGGCTGAGCCGGGCTTCGTCGACTATCAAAAGCAGGTCGTTGCAAACACGAAGGCCATGGCCGCCGCCGTCGCCAAGCGCGGTTTCCGCATCGTCACCGGCGGCACCGACAATCATCTTTTCCTCGTGGAAGTTCACTCGCGCGGCATCACCGGCACCGACGCCGAAAAAGCGCTCGACCGCGCCGGCATTACCGTCAACAAAAATTCGATTCCGTTCGATCCCCTTCCACCCATGAAAGCCGGCGGCATTCGCCTCGGCGCGCCGAGCGTCACCACGCGCGGCATGCGCGAACCGGAAATGGAATTCATCGGCAACTGGATCGCCGAAATCCTTGGTTCGATCGGCAACGCCGAAGTCGAACAAAAAATTCGCGCGCAAGTGGCGGAGCTTGCCGCGAAATTTCCCATCTACGAAGCGCGCGTGCGCGGCAGGCAAGTTGCCGGCACGGCCAGAGGATAAATGCCAGGACCGTCTTCGCAGACAGCCGTTCGTGCAGAGGACGCCGTCGCACACGGCCTTTCCGATGTAGAGGACGTCTTCTGAGACGGCCTTCCTGAGGGTTAAATGACAAATTCCGCCGTTGCAAAAAAGCCCGCGGGCATCGTCGAAGCCACCGCCGATTTTGAAAAGTGGCTCGCCCAGCAACTGCCGATCGTCAAGCAAGACCTCAAGACCAAACACGAGCAGATGGCGCTGGCCGCTTTTCCTTTTTTTCGCGCCACCTTTTATCGCTGGCTGCAGCTTTGGCCGCATCTTTGCGGCGACCTTGCGTCCGCTCCTTCGGTCCTCGCCGTCGGCGACCTGCACATCGAAAACTTCGGTACCTGGCGCGACCTCGAAGGCCGCCTCATTTGGGGCGTCAACGACCTCGATGAAGCCTGGCCTTGCGCCTACACGATCGACCTGGTGCGCCTCGCCACCAGCGTGTACCTCGCCGTTGAGGCGGAACACCTCTGCCTGCGCCGAAGGCACGGCGCGGAGGCGATCGAAGAAGGCTATCGCGCTGGGCTCGACTGCGGAGGCGAAGCCTTCATCCTCGCGGAGAAACATCGGTGGCTTCGTTTGATGGCGCTCAGCGAATTGCGCGACCCGGTTCATTTCTGGGCAAAGATGACGGGCTTGCCGGCGTACAAAGGCGAATTGCCACACGAAGTGAAGAAACTGATCGAGGACGCCCTGCCCGCGCCCAAAACGGAGTATCAGCTGAAGCGGCGCATCGCCGGACTCGGAAGCCTCGGCCACCCGCGCATTTTGGCGCTGACGCCATCGCGTGGGTCGTGGATCGCGCGCGAAGCAAAAGCGATCCGTCCGTCGGCATGGGTATGGGCGAAGGGCGGCGGCGAAAAAGAAATTTTCGGCGCAAAATTGGTGGAGTCCGCGGTACGAGTGCGCGATCCGTTTGTCGGATTTTCCGAGCGGTGGCTGGTGCGGCGGCTCGCTCCCGATTGTTCGCGGATCGAACTTGCGTCGTTGCCGCAAGAACGCGACGAGGAAAAATTGCTTTATTCGATGGGCCGCGAAATCGCCAACATGCATTTTGGAACTCCGCGCGCGATCGATGCCGTGAAAAAAGATTTGGCGCGGCGCAAAGGAAAATGGCTGCACAAGGCGGCGAAAACGATGCTGGAAGCGTCGCTAAAAGACTGGAAAGAATGGCGCAAAACGGCGCATTGAGATTGCGCCCGAGCGAACAGGGTGACGGTGACGACCGCCGCTTCGGACAGGCGCAAATATTGTCATCGCGTTCCTGCCCTTTATTGACGGCGTCGACGAAAGTGCAGATGTCCCAAGACTGTCCCTCGGTCCAGTAGATTCCGAAGCACGAGACGCGTACTTTCCAATTGTGATGTTACTGGAAACCGCACTCGCCCTGCTCTTCCCCGCGCTATGCATCCTGATGCTGGCTGGAAAAATCGTGCATGGCCCGATTCCGATCAATTCCGCGATTACCCGCAATCGGCGAGGACGGCTTTCTGCTTCCCAGGTGTCAATCTAACGCGCGCTGCGCGGTTGGCGAGGTGGACCATGATGGATACTGAAGCTTTCCGAGAGTTCAAGCAGGGGTTGACGCTACTGCGCGACAACTATGCCGGCAAGGCGTTGCCGCACATGAAGCGGGCCGCCGAGCTGGAAAAGAATAATCCTTACTACATGTCGTACCTCGGCGTGGTGCTGGCGCGCTCCGAACAGAAGTGGGGCGAAGCGGAAAAGCTTTGCGACGGCGCGGTGCGGCTCAAGCGAAACCAGGCTCAGCTCTATTTGAATCTCGCCGAAGTCTATGCAACGGCGGGACGCCGCGATGAAGCGGTGGAAGCGCTGCAGGCAGGGCTCAAATTTGCGCGGCGAGATGTACGGTTGAATATCGCGATGAACAAGCTGACGCGGAGACGCATGCCCGTGCTTTCGTTTCTGAAGCGGCATCACCCGATCAACCGGAGCCTCGGAAAAATCCGGCATCAAACCCTGACCCTGATCGGAAAAGCGTAAGACAAAATCGAGTTTTCCCACCCCCCAAACACGGGAAAGGGCGGTCCGAGTCTCCATGGACCGCCCTTTCTTGTTTCCGCTGCATCGCTTTTCGGTAAAAAGCGCCGCGTTTACTTTTGCGGCGGCCCGTAGAACGAGTAAGTGTGCTGCTGAAGTCCCATTTCCATCAGGATCTTGATGCCGATGCCGGTCAAGCCATTCGGCCGCGCGTCCATGCGCACAACTTCGGCAAGGTATTCGCGATTGATCGCCGCCGGCTCTCTTGAATAAGGCATGGTGACGAAAAGGCGAAGGCCAATTTCATAGCCCTTTTCGCTGGTCTGGAAATACACGCCGCTGCGGGAGACGCTCATCGTACCGCGCAGATCCTCGAAGTTCTCGTGCTCGGGGTCGGAGGGACGAATCCGCATTAACTGCGTGATCTTGCAGCGGCGGGTGCCGCGGCGCTCCGGCTGCGAGGCGGGACGTGTGACGGGAGCGGAGATGCCGGGAGTCTTCGTCATGAAATCTTGCGTTGCCATGGAATGTTCACCCTAGAAATTTACAGCTTTTGTTGGGAAAAGTGTACAAGCAGCTGAACACAAAACCTATAGCGGAGAGGTACCTCGAACAACGCAACCTTCGACGAGGAAAATTAGTACGGAGGTACTAGCGGGGCAATGCAGACCGAATTGAAACCGGTCCGGCGGCCGGTACCAAATTGGGACCTATATCATGGCGATCCGCATGACCGTGGAGGCAAGTGCCGCAGGATGAACAGATTACAGATGCTTCAGCCAGACTGGCTGGAAATGTTCGGCAGGCTGGTTGCAGCGGTGGAGCGGGATTTGAACGAAGAGATTTGGAGACGCGTCATTGCGAGACCGACGCACCCGGAGGGCTACCGTGAGTGGAGCGGCGAAGACAAAGATGAGCGAACCGGAACGTTCCGCGACCGAGGCGAAAATCGGCATCGAGAAAGACGGCCCGCGCATACGGACGTATGTGCGGGCCGAGAGCGCGACGATGGAAGAACGACTGGTGCGAGCGCTGGGGACGGAAAGAGATTTTGAAGTCGTGGTGCAGAAGGTTCCGCCGAAATTGGAAAATCGGAAATCGCGCGAACCGGGATGCGAAATTCTTGTTCTGGCGTCAGGTGGAAACACGCAAGAGGATTTGCGCCACGCCCATTCGTGGAAGATGGCGGCGCCGGGATTGAGAGTATTGCTGCTGGCGATGCCGGAGCGAAACGAGGACGTTTTGTTTTGCGTGCGCGGAGGCGTGAACGGCTTTCTGCAGATGGGGGCGACGGCGAAGGAGATTGTGGAAGGTGTGCGCGCGCTCGGCCGCGGCGAAGCGCTCTGCAATGGAGCGCAATGCGCGCTGCTTTTCCGCTATTTTGAACAGGAAGCGGAAGCGTTCCCCTCGGCGGCGTTGCACCGCGATTTGGGGCTGACGCGGCGCGAACAGCAATTGATTCCGCTGCTGACGCGCGGATTGACGAACAAGGAGATTGCGAATCATTTTTCGCTGTCGGAACAGACGGTGAAAAATCATTTGTATCGCATGAGGCGAAAAATCGGGGCGCACGGGCGGCTGGAAATTGTGGACGTGTGCCGGCAGCACGGTTTTCTGGCGTAACTTGAACCGGTCGGTTTTTCCACTCCGTAGTTCCCTTCTTGCAGATGACTTCCGTGGCGCAGTTGTGCGATTCTTCCTGCGCGGAAGTACGCGGAGCGGGAACGAATGCTGAAGAAATTCAAGGATTTGAGCGAGCGCGAAATCCTGGCGCTGGCGATTCAGAACGAAGAAGAAGACGGAAGAATTTTCGGCGAGTTCGCGGACCAGCTGCGCGAATCGTATCCGGCGACGGCGCAAATGTTCGAAGAGATGCGCGAGGAAGAGGCGGCGCACCGGGATCGATTGTTCGCGACGTTTCGCGAGCGGTTTGGCGACCACATTCCGCTGATCCGGCGCGAAGACGTGAAGGGATTCCTGAAGCGGAAATCGCTTTGGTTGATGCGCCCGCTGGGCGTGGACGCGGCGCGCAAGCACGCGCAAGTGATGGAGATGGAAGCGGTGCGGTTCTATCAGAGGGCCGCAACGCGCGTGACGCACATTCCGACGCGAGAGCTTTTGAACCGGCTTGCCGATGAAGAGCGGAAACATTCCGAGACGGCGGGCGAGCTGGAAGAAAAACATCTGACCGAGACAGCGCTCGCGCAAGAAAACAAGTCGCACGAAAAATTGTTTCTGCTGCAGATTGTGCAACCGGGACTTGCGGGACTGATCGACGGCTCGATTTCCACGCTGGCGCCGATATTCGCCGCGGCCTACGCCACGCATCGAACGTGGGACGCATTTTTGGTGGGATTGGCGGCTTCGATCGGCGCGGGCATTTCGATGGGCTTTACGGAAGCGCTGTCCGATGACGGGTCGTTGACGGGCCGCGGTTCACCGTGGATACGAGGAGCGGCGACCGGATTGATGACGACCGCGGGGGGAATGGGGCACACGCTTCCCTTCTTAATCAAGGACTTCCGGATTGCGATGATTGTGGCGTTTTTGGTGGTGGCGGCGGAGCTTGCCACGATCAGCTTTATCCGGCACAAGTATATGGACTCGCCGTTTTTACAGGTGACGTTTCAAGTGCTTGTAGGCGGCGTGTTGGTCTTGCTGACGGGAATTTTGATTGGAAGCTCATAATACGAATCGCCCGGTCAATCTCATGAGTACGACGTCAATAGTTCGGAGTGTCGTCCTGATTTCGAGTGCGATCTTGTTGAACGGCGCTTTGAGCTACGTTCAAGTCCATACGGTTTCCGCCGGTCTAGAAAGATCTATCCGAGTTTCTGCATTCACTGCGAGCGTTTTAGTTTGGGGATTGTTTGAATCCATGATTTGCGTTTGATAGCCAGGTCGGAGGATTCCCTCGACACACGCTTCGCAGATCTCCCGGGCGAGCCGTCGGGCGGACGAAATGGAAGCGGCAACGAAGAAATAGCGGCAAGAATCGACCGCGCTCTAGCGGGTGAGAAAACTCCATTCCTCGGCGCCGCGTTGGAGCAATGCGTCGCGGTCTTCGGGCAGAATCCAGCGCTGCTTGATCAGCTGATCCGTGGCCTGTGTAAATTTCTCCAAATAAATTTCGCGAGAGGGATAGCGTTCGGCGATCGATTTGCGCGGGTCGCCGGATTTTTCGCGCGCGGCGGCGTCTTTTGGAAATGGGAAGAACGAGCCTTCGAACGGAAGACGCTGCTCTGG
>DATGEI010000080.1:0-25380 GCA_035310365.1 Candidatus Acidiferrum sp. | reverse complement strand
TAAAACGCGCCAACCAGATTCTTCCCTTCCGGCAAATTCACGCCGGTTTTTCCGCCGACGGAACTGTCCGTCTGCGCCACCAGCGTCGTTGGCACCTGCACCAGCGCCACGCCGCGCAAATAACTCGCCGCCGCATAGCCCACCACGTCGCCCGCGACGCCGCCGCCCACCGCCACAATCAGAGATCCGCGATCCGCCTTCGCCCGCGCCAGCATCCGCGAAATCTGCTCGACGCTGGCAATCGCCTTCTTCGCTTCACGGTCGTCAAACAGGTGCACGCCATCCGGCTTCTGTTTGCCGAATCCGCGCAAAACGGTCTTCCCCACCGCGCGCCAAACTTTCGGCGAGGAAACCACCTGAACACTCGTAAATTTCCCCAGCCGAGCAATCTCCTCGCCCAGCCGCGACACCGCTCCCGCCGCGCACACAACCTCGTACGCCCCGCTGGACGCCTTCACATGTATCCGCCGCGCTCTCATTTGGGTAGATTCGACCTTAGCATAGGTGGCACCGCACCCCATAACGGCGGAAGAAATTCGTCGCCCTTTGGTGGGTACCAGAACCACTGCGTATATACCCTTTTATTTGTAACTGCTGATTCTACGGTAGTTAGCCGATCGGGCTGAGACTTTCACGAGCAAATATATTACACATAGTAGAGTGTATCAGTAAGATAATATAACTTGTACTGTTCTGAAGCTTAACGATTGCTTGACGGCACTAGTCGCGGGCTTGCATAACCAGCATTTAATGAGACCATTCGAGTGTGTAGTTCCAAGGTGTCAAAGAAGGAGTATCCATAGTAATGGAACGAAATAAGATTGAAATAGCAGCAGATTTTGTCCCTGCTTTTTGCGAAAACAACAAACATGGTTTGGTTCAACTAACTCAAGAACAATATGACCGTGGGCCAGACGGTTGGCGCTGTCCAATTCCGGGGTGCGGGCACAAAGTCGTCCCACAATCGAGCACCGGACTAACCTTTCGATCAAAAGTGGGATACTGAAAGGAAATCCTATGCAGCGAAGAACAATTACTCTTCTGATTCTGTTTGCTGCTGTCCTTGGTTTTATTGTCGGGCAGCGATTCCCTGTGCACAACTATGCTATTTTGGGTGAAAGGGATGTGCTCCTTTTTGATACGAGAACCGGTAAAGTTTGCGACCCTTTAGCGTCTACTCGAACTAACAAACTCCCTTTCCCCGCTTGTCACAACTGAGAAATCCGAAGTAACTAACCTCGTGAGGGCAGGCAAATCAAGATCCCACCCGTCGCCAGCCGCTCCAATTCCTTCGTGGTACCATTTCAACGCGGCCAGAGACCACCGACGAACGTCCACTTTCGATGGCACTTTCCGAAAAAAATTATCGCGCAGACTATGCCGTGGTCGGCTCCGGCGTCGCAGGCCTGCGCGCGGCCATCGAACTCAGTGAAGCGGGCAGCGTCCTCGTCCTCGCCAAATCTTTCTTAAGCGACTCCGCCACCGCCTGGGCGCAAGGCGGCATTGCCGTGGCCCTCAGCGACGAAGACGAAATCGGCCTGCACGAGCAGGACACGATCAACGCCGGCGATGGCCTTTGCCGCCCCGAATCCGTCGCGCTCCTTGTCGAAGAAGGTCCGAAGTACATCACGCAGCTCATCGAATGGGGCACGGAATTCGACCGGGCCGGCACAAAACTCGCCTTCACCCGCGAAGCGGCGCACAGCCGTTCGCGCATTCTTCACGCGCACGGCGACTCCACCGGCCGCGAAATCAGCCGCGCCCTTCTTGCCCGCGCCAATTCCATTCCGCATCTTCATCTTCGCGCGCACGCGTTCTCGACCGGCCTCATCCTCGAAAATGGCAAAGCCGCCGGCGTGCGCTTCATTGACGAAACCGACGGCTCGCTGCACGAACTTCGCGCCAACGCCATTCTTCTCGCCACCGGCGGCCTCGGCCAGATCTATCGCGAAACCACCAATCCCGACGTCGCCACCGGCGACGGCATGGCCATCGCCTACGAAGCCGGCGCCGTTCTCTCCGACATGGAATTCGTGCAGTTCCATCCCACCGCGCTCACCGTCAAAGGCGCGCCGCGCTTTCTTCTTTCCGAAGCGCTGCGCGGCGAAGGCGGCATCCTTCGCAATATCAATCTCGAACGCTTCATGAAGCGCTACAACGAAGCGCAGGAACTTGCCCCGCGCGACATCGTGGCCCGCGCCATCGTCAGCGAAATGCATCGCACCAACGCGCAGCACGTTTATCTCGACATGACCGCCAAGACGGAGGAATTTCTCAAGAAGCTCTTCCCGCGCATTTACGCCACATGCGAAAGCTACGGCCTCGATCTCGCCGCCGACGTCGCGCCCGTCTGCCCCGCCGCGCATTACATGATGGGCGGCGTCAAAACCGATCTCTGGGGCCGCACTTCCGTCTCCGGCCTTTATGCCGCCGGTGAAACCGCGGACACCGGCGTCCACGGAGCCAATCGCCTCGCCAGCAATTCCCTGCTCGAAGGCCTCGTCTTCGGCGCGCGCAGCGGCCAGGCCATGATTGAAGACGCGCCGGTTTCCGGTTCTTCTGCGAAGAAAACCGGTTCCGCGCTCCTCCCCGGCAAGCGCGCGCCGCAGCCCGATTCGCCCGACCCGGAAAAACACCCGCACGCCGCGCCGCCCGAAAATCCGCTGCGCATGCAAATTCGCGACATCATGTGGCGCCACGTGGGAATTTTAAGAAATGGAAAAGATCTGAAAGCGGCGCTCGCGCAACTCGAATCGATGGAAGTTCCCGCCGCGGCCGCCACTCGCGAAGAAAACGAATTAAAAAATCTTCACTCTCTCGCCAAAGTCATCACGCGCAGCGCCATCGCCCGCGAAGAAAGCCGCGGCAGTCATTACCGCGGAGACTTCCCTTACCGCGACGACGACGATTTTCAGAAACACTCGCTCATCCGCAAAGGATCCGAAGTCACCTTCGAAAAGTAGCCGCGCACGCCGCCGCGCGATTGGGTTGTGGTCTGGGATGGTGGCACAGGCGCGTTTTAACACAGAGGACACATAGAGGACACGGAGAAGAAAACGGAATACCCGAGCGCCTCGGCGCACTCCGTGAACTCTGCGTTAAGAAAACAGCTCGTACTCCGCACCGGCCATCACTTCGCTTGCAGCGCCTTCACCGACTCCAAAAACACGTGCCCAACAATTCCCAGCGTCTTCGCGCTGATCTGGTCCATGTTGTCTTGCGGCGTGTGCCAATACCCGTTGTTAATAAAGTCCGCGATCACGTCGACGGACGGCACGTTGCGGCTTAAAAACGAATCGTGGTCGTCCGACGCGCCTTTATCTTCGTCCACAAACAGCTCTCCGTATCCCAAACGCTTCGCCGTCGCATGGACCAGCTGGCTCAAGGCTTTTGTCGAGTCCGTCTCTCTTGGAATCCGCGCATTCTTTCCGCCAACAATATCCGCGAGCAAAAACGCCCGCACGTTTTTCAAATCGCCGGAAATCGCCAGCTTCGCCGCCATCTCCCGGCTGCCGTAGCGGCTATCCGTGTCGCTCCACTGCTGCACCGCTTCTTCGCCGTCAAAAAACGCGATCCACACCGCGTAGCGGCCGCGCTTGCCACAAAGTTGCCGCGCCAATTCGAGCATGACTCCAGTGGACGAGCCCGCGTCGTCCGCGCCCACGAAATTGTCTTTCTTCAACGTGTCGTAGTGCGTCCCCAATAAAATAATTGCCGGTTTCTCTCCCGAAATTTTGACCAGGATATTTTTCATCGCAATCCGCCCCGCCGGAGTCTGCGCCGAAAAATCGTCCGTCTCCACCGTGCAACCGAAGCTTTTCAATTGCGAAAGAATGTACTCTTGCGTTTGCGCCAGCGCCGGCGTGCCCGAAGGCCGCGGGCCGTACGAAACCATTTTCGCCACGTGGTCGTAAGCCGCTTTTCCGTCAAATCCGCCCGTCTTTTCCGCCGGCAGCGCGTCCGTGGCAATCTGCGCCGGCGGCACGGCAACCGAACTCATGAACGGCGGCTCGGCCGCCTTCGCGGTCTTCGCCGCGTCCGCGGTGTTCTTGCATCCGATCAGCCCCACCGCACAAATCGACGCACACGCCACGAATTTTCCGGTTCGCCGCATCAAGCCCCCTGCGCCGCTGCCGCCTGCTTCCCGCGATTTCGCAGCGCGACCCAAGCCACCGCCACCCCAAGAAAATACAATGCCAGCATCACGACCATCACAAGCAGCATCGTAAACGCATCCGGTGTCGGCGTCACAATCGCCGCCGCAATCGTAATCACCAATACCGCGTACTTCGTGTTCTGCACCAGGAATTTCGGCGTCACAATCCCGAAATAGCAGAGCAGAAAAATCAGCACGGGCAATTCGAACACCAGCCCTAACGCCACGAGCACCAGCAGCACCAGGTCAAAGTAATCATTGATATGAATCATCGGCGCCACGGGCGACGCCGGCCCCTGAAATCCGATCAAAAAACCAAGAATGTGCGGCAGCGCCATAAAAAATCCAAATGCAATTCCGCCCAAAAACAGCAGCACCGTCGAAAACACAAATCCCGTCACCGCGCTTCGCTCATGCTTGTAAAGCGCCGGGGCCACGAACATCCACACCTGATAGAGCACCACCGGCGACGCCAGCACCAATCCAATGTAAATGCTCAACTTGATCAGCAAACCCAAATAATCGGTCGGCCCCGTGTAGATAAGCTGTGGATTGTAACCGTGCGCCTTCAGCGCCACCTGGATCGGCTTGGCAATCACGTTCACAAGCTTCGGCGCCAGAAACCAGGCACCCGCTGCGCACACCGCAATCGCAATCAACGAATTGATGATCCGCTTCCGCAGCTCGATCAGATGCTCGAAAAACGTCATCTGGCCGCCCGTCTCTTCTTCTTTTGTCTTTGGCGTGATCTCGGTGTCCATATTTTATGGGATTACTTCAGGCAGGGCGCCCCTCATCGTGCAGCGGATCATCCATCGCCTTTTCTTGCAAATCTTGCCCGGAAGACGTTTCTTTTTCCGTCGCGTCCAAATGTTCTGTGGAACTCGTCTCCTCGCTTCCGCGCGCGACCGCTTCGCTCACCGGAGCCACCACCGGTTCAATCGTTTCCGGCAATTGCGCCGGACCTGCTTCGGTCGAATCCGCAACGGCCACTGTTCCTGACTCCGATGCCGCAGCCGATGCGGCGGCGCTATCTTGCTGCTTTTTCCGCTCGGCCTCGCGCGCCTGCCGCTCCACGTTCCGCATCTCTTCTTCAAACGCCAGTTTGAAGTCCGTCGAAGCCTTGCGAAACTCCGCCATCAATTTCCCCAAGCCGCGCGCCAATTCCGGCAGTTTGTGCGGTCCAAATACCACCAGCACCACGACAAACAACACAATCATGTGGGGAATACTGAACATTCCGCTGGATGACCCTTTTCGAAGCCATTGGCATCATAGAAAGTGTGCGAAGACGTGTCAAACGGGCTTCCGCCGGGCCGGCGCTCTTGCCTCCGGTCGCTGGGTCGCAAAGTTGCCCAATGCGGTATGGTCCGTGCCAATGGCTTTCCGGTTTGCGTGTTACAATTTTAAATAGCCTTTCTAGCGTGAGGTCAGAATGAAATCTGAGCGTCGCGGTCTGATTGCAATCGTTTTGGTACTCCTCGTTTCCGCCGCCTTGGGCGGTGTGTACGGCCCTTCCGTCGGCGCCGCCACCTCCTCCGCCGACGATTACCAGACCGCCGTGAAGCAATTCACGCGCGTTCTCGACGTCGTCCAATCCAACTACGCGGATCCCGTCGACGTCGACAAAGAGGTCTATCAGGGCGCCATTCCCGGCATGCTCCGCGTTCTCGACCCGCACTCCAATTTCTTTGACGCGCGCCAATTCGCGCTCCTTCGTGAAGACCAGCGCGGCCGCTATTCCGGCGTCGGCATGATCGTCGCGCCTCGCGAAAATCACACCGTGGTCATGGCGCCCTACGTCGGCGCTCCCGCCTACAACGCCGGCCTTCGCCCCGGCGACGTCATCATCAAAGTCGACGACAAAGCCACCGACGGCCTCAGCACCAGTGAAGTCGCCGACATGCTCAAAGGCCAAAAAGGCACCATCGTCAAAATCGTCGTCACGCGCGAAGGCTACGCCGACCCGCTCACCTTCACCGTCACGCGCGGCGATATTCCCCGCCATTCCGTGGACATCGCATTCCTCATCAAGCCCAATATCGGTTACATTCGCCTCTCCGCCTTCAATGAAACCACCGACCACGAAATCGCCGAGTCTCTCAAGGATTTGAACGCTTCCAATCTCGACGGCCTCGTCCTCGACATGCGCGGCAATCCCGGCGGCCTTTTGAACGAAGCCGTCGCCGTCGGCGATATGTTCCTCGAGAAAAATCAGCTCATCGTTTCGCACCATGGCCGCGCTTCGCAGGATCATCGCTATTACGCCTTCCGCGGCAATCAGGGTGTCACCGTTCCCCTCGTTATTTTGGTCAACAACAATTCCGCCTCCGCCACCGAAATCGTCTCCGGCGCCGTGCAAGACCACGACCGCGGCCTCATCGTCGGCGAAACCACGTTCGGCAAAGGCCTCGTGCAGACCGTGCAGCCGCTCAGCGAAAACACCGGCCTCGCGCTCACCACCGCCCGCTATTACACGCCAAGCGGCCGCCTCATCCAGCGCGATTACAAATCCATTTCGCTTTATCAGTATCACTACGAGCGCAAAGTTCCCGATCATCCAACCGAGATCAAGCTCACCGACAGCGGCCGCCAGGTCACCGGCGGCGGCGGCATCACGCCGGACATCATCGTCACCGAGCCCAAGCTCAACAAATTCCAGCAGGAACTTTTCCGCTTTGACGTCTTTTATCCCGCCGAAGCGGGCGTCGGCGGGTTCACTCGCGCATTCCTTGGCGAGCGTCCCACCATCACGCACGAATTTTCCGTCGACGACAACGTCATGCACGAATTCCGCAACTACCTTTCCAAACACAACGTTCGTTACGCCGAAGCCGATCTCGCCGAAAATCAGGATTGGGTAAAGCGCAAGATCAAGCAGGAAGTCTTCATGTCCACTTTCGGCATGCAGGACGGCTTCAAAGTCCTTCTCGAAGCCGACCCGCAAGTGCAAAAAGCCATCGACTCCGTGCCCCAGGCTCGCGCCCTTTATCAAAACGCGCGCAAAATCGTCGCGCAGCGCAATGGCGGCGCTCTCGATCAACCCTAAAGTCGAAGCCTTGGCCTGCACTGGCCAGGCTTCGCGTTTCAAGGCGTCGCGTGATTCAACTTCGCGTATTTCGCCGGCAAAGCGTCCGCGCCGCGAAATCCCGCCTCAACTGGAATTTTGAAACACTCTCAAGCTTTGCTAAAATGAATTTGCTGATCGTGGGCGTGTAGCTCAGCTGGGAGAGCGCGTCGTTCGCAACGACGAGGTCGCAGGTTCGATCCCTGTCACGTCCACCAAATTCCCAATAAAAATGCAGCTTTCTGCAATTGCATCACACATTGCGGGCGTCGATTGAAATCTAGGATTACTCGCGGTTAACCGCTAGTCGATATGCTGGCGTTCATTTTGGTGGTTGATTATGTGGCACTTCACGTGTGGAACGTAATTCGGCCGAGAAAAAGGATACCTACGAGAAACGAAGCGAGTGCGATGCCAGCGGGAATCAAAATAAACAGCAGTTCAGCGTCTAAAAGTTGTCCCTCTTGGCCGCACTTCCCGGCTTCGATGTTCCGTGACCGTGCTCGTTCGTGTCCACGAGTTAGTGCCAGCATCGTCATCAGCGAAGCGGGAATACAAATAATCAGGGACACCACAGCAATCCGCGTCGAAGACTTAGAAATGCTATCTAATGTGTGCGCAGACGCGGAAGCGACGAGCGCCACCGCGATGCCTGAGGCTGTAATGAGAGTTTTGGCCACATCAACATACATTCCACGGCTAGAGTCAGTAGTGTAGTTCCATTGCCGCCCCTTGGCATCACGCCAAAAACTAAACACGAATATCGTAGGAGCGGCCACAGCAATAAGAACGAACAGATAGAACAAGTAGGCCATAGCGGGAGCATTGTAACCATATTTCGTTGACAGGACATTAACTTGCAAGGTAAGTTTCGTCAACGAAAGCAGGTGAAGGTGACCGGCGCTATAACCATCGACGAATACAAAACAAAATGTAAGCTGCGGCTAATAGGCAGCGTCGGCAGTTCTCCGTGCACAAACACACTGTTGCGTGGCCACTCGCGTCAATGCAGCGCGATCAATGAACACTCGCGATGATTCGCGAGGCGGGAAGTCCGGGCCACCCGCCCGTAAAGCAAGTAGTCGACAAAGTAGCAGATCCCCTTATCGCTCGTGGCCAATGGTTGTGGGCGCGGGTTAAAAGTCTCCTCCCGATCGGCTTTCTGCTGTACTTGACTGATCACCTCCCACAGTATCTCTGGTTACTGGTCGCGGCTATCTTGGCTAATATCCTGGTCTCGCTTTTTAAGGCGCTTAAAGTTTTCAATTCTGAGTTTCTGGCGAATCTATTGGATTATCCGGCTCGACTTTGTCTTACTCTTTGGGTTTTTTTAGTTCCGGTCTGTTTTGCTCTTAAATATGGCAACGAGTACGAATTTCGCCACACTCCGTATTGTTATGTCATGGCCTTCTTGGGTCCGGCGCCAAATGGGCTGTTCAGGCTACAATTCAGCGTCGTGAACGAAACAGACCTCGGCCTAAAGCAGGTGGCATTCACATTTTGGGACTTAGACGACACTGATCCGTCTCATATATACACGGTTGTGGAGCCCATAATCTATCCGACTATCGAGCTACCAGGTGGCTTGGGGAGAAACGCATTTCCGCAACCGATTCAATTTTTTCTTGACCCGCCTCGAAAGGCACACTACCAGATAATGATTCACTGCGAGACTGGAGAACTATACGAAGAGGATTTTCAGGTGCTACCACCACCCCGCGGCGAAGAATACGTGGTAACTCGTGTCAGCGACGGAAAGAGGATGCCCACAAACGTCAAAATTGCACACTAGCGGGCGCAATTCATGGGCGCAGTGGAAGTTCTCGTGTGAGTCTCGGAGTCTCAGCTGCTAGCTGAGGCAATGGCGAAGCGCCTATAGCGGCGGGACAAAGTAAGGCAAGCGAGCAGCAAAGCCAACTGCGTGATTTCTACCGGCTATAGGAAGTTAGCCGGTGTCGACAAAAAATCTAGCGCTCATTCATTTCGTCCCGCGTGTAAGGGCCGCCGGACTCAATATGCCGCGTGCGTCGTCGCAGGGCGTCGAACTCCCGGACGCTTCCGCTGCGCGCAATGTATTGCTCAAGCCATTCGCGAAACAATGCGTTCAGCGTCTTTTTCTGCGCCTTGGCCACCAGCCGCGCCTGCTCGATCAGGTGCTCGTCCGCGCTCAGCGTGATATTTTTCATACGAGAATAGTGCACACTATTTTAGTGTAGTTTCAATCCGCCTTCACCCTTTCGGCGGCTCCTTCAACCTCAACATCCGCTTTATGATCTCTTTCGCCACCGCGTTTGCCGCGCCCGAATCCGTCCGCCTTTGCGCCCGCGTAAAGCTAAACAACTCCCCGTCCTTGTCGTCGTAAACCGTCGCCTTCGCTTCGCTCGTGTTGTACGATCCGCCCGATCCCGCGCCCGTACTCCACGCGTGCCCTTGTTCCACCGCAAAATGAATCCGGTAACCAAACTCTTTTTCATCCAGCACAAACTTCATGCCATGCTCCGCTCCGTGCTCGTTCAGCTTCTCCAGCAGCAGCCGCCGGTCCGTCTCCGAAGCTTCAATCTTCACTTTCACCGTCTCCGGTTGCGCCGCTCCATTCGTGGCAGCTCCAGCCGGAAACGCCAACACCAACAACGCTAGTGTCAACATAACTCCTCCTTTTCCCTGTCGCCCGCTTTCTACAAACCCAATTCCGTTCGCGCCAGTTCAATCGCTCGCGCCGCATTCGGCGGCGCCGTCAATCCTCCGCGCGCAAAATCCTTCGTCCCGCCGCCTTTTCCGCCCACTTCCGCCATCACCTTCTTCAGCAGCGCACTCATGTCCTTGCCCACCGCAGGATGCTGCACAAAAAACACCTGCCCGCATTCTCGCCGCGCCATCAATACAACCGTGCCTTCGTGCGCCGCAATCGCCGGGGCCAGCATCTGCACAAAACTCGCCTCCACGCCTTCCATCACTCGCGCCACCACTCGCACGCCGCTCGCGCCCGCCGGCGTCTCGCGCACCATCTTTTCCGCTTCGAACTCCGCCAGCCGTTCTCCTCTCGCCTTCGCCAGCTTAAAAATCGCCTCGCGCTCCGCCAGCGCTTTCTCCACCGCCCCGCCCACCTCTTCCATCACGCACTTCAACTTCTCCGCAATGCCGCGTCGCGTCTCATAATCCGCTCGCGCCGCCTGTGCCACTCGTTCTCCGCACAAAAACTCCAGCCGCCAATCCTGCCGTATCTTCGTGCAGCGCCGCAGTTGCACCATTCCGATCTGCCCCGTCCGCGCCACATGCGTTCCGCCGCACGGCTGCAAATCCGCGCCTTCAATCTCGATCACCCGCAAAATCCCTTCCCGCTCCACTTCCTTCCGCACACCCAAACCCCGCAACTCCTCTCGAGTTGCGTACCGCACCTTCACCGGCCGGTCCTCAAAAATAATCTCGTTCGCAGCCCGCTCTGCCCTTTCAAGCGTCTCCGCTCCCGGCTCCGCGCCGCGCAAATCAATCGTGCACGCTTCCTCTCCCAAATGAAACGACACCGTCTCCCGCCCAAACTTCGTTTGCAGCACCGCCGACAGCAAATGCTGCCCCGTATGTTGCTGCATATGGTCGAACCGCCTCGTCCAATCCACCTCCGCCTTGACCGGCCCCGGCGCAACCCGCGCCGCCACAAAATGCGCAATCTCCTCGCCTTCCTCCACAATCTCCAGAACGTCCGCCCCGCCGATTCTTCCCCGGTCGTCCGGCTGTCCGCCCGAAGCCGGATACAGCGCCGTTCTATCCAGTAAGACGCGCCACCGTTTCCCCGCGTTTCCCGGCCGTTCCTCGCAAGTCAACACTTCCGCTTCAAACTCCCTCACAAACGCATCGTCGTAATAAATTCGCTTCGTCGTCATCCCGCGATTATATTCCATCGTCCAGCTACTCCTTTAGCATGCTGCCTCGCACCGCATCCCTTGTCGCGCCCGCGAGCCCCCTGCGCGAAATAATGCGCAAAGTGACCGTAAATGCCTCGGGTAATTCCCTTCCAGCAATTACAGTGTTTCACCTACTTGCGGGCATCCGCCTCTCCATTTTAAAAAGGACATGGAAATAGGGTGACCACCGGTTCGCCTGCCACAACGGGGGACCAGCTCTTGGGGTCTTGGCGGAGCGCCGGAAAATTATGCGAGCTTCGCGTGGAGCTTCGGGTGCTGTTAAACGGGCTCTATCCAGAGAGCAAGGTATTGCGTCGCGCGAAGCCGTCCGCAATGCCGCCGAGGACTTTCTTTTACTCGTCGACAGCATCAGAGATTACGCGATTTTCCATTTGGACCCGGAGGGCCGTGTCGCAACGTGGAATCTCGGCGCCAGGCGCATCAAGGGTTACCTAAAAGAAGAAATCATCGGAAAGCATTTCTCCGTCTTTTACACTCCCGAAGACATTGCTGCCGGCCGGCCCGAAACCGCCTTGGCCACCGCCGCACGGGAAGGGCGTTTCGAGGACGAGAACTGGCGTGTGCGGAAAGACGGATCACGCTTCATGGCCAACGTGATCATAACCGCCCTGCGCGACGAGTCCGGCCGCTTGTGCGGCTTTGGCAAAGTGACTCGCGACATCACCGATCGCCTCGAGGCGGAAGCTGTTCGCCAGGAGGCCCTGGCCTTGCAGCAACGCACCAACGAGATCACTCTCCTCAGCCAGTTAGGCACTCTGCTTCACGCCTGCTTGACCGTCGAAGAAGCCTTCAAGGTCGTTACTCAATTCGGCACTCAACTGTTTCCCGGCGAGTCTGGCGCTCTCTATATTCTCAGTCCTTCGCGGAATGTCCTTGAGTCGGCCTCCACCTGGGGCGACTTCCCGGCCGGCGAGCAGGTCTTTCCTCCCGATGATTGTTGGGCTTTGCGCAGCGGCCGCATGCATTACGTGGAAGAGTCGGCCTCCGCCGTTCGTTGCCGTCACCTCCGTGCGTCCCCAAACGTCGCGCACTTGTGTGTCCCCATGGCGGCTCAGGGAGACACGCTCGGCATCCTTCACGTCCACGGCAACCCCGTAAGCGATTCCGGATCCGACGAAGCGATTCGCCCTCTCTCGCTTTCCAAGCGCCAGTTGTCCACGGCCGTCGCGGAACAAGTCGGTCTTGCCCTGGCAAATCTCAAGCTTCGCGAAACTCTTCGCCTTCTCTCCGTTCGCGATCCCCTCACCGGCCTCTTCAATCGCCGATTCATGCAGGAATCCCTCGAACGCGAACTCCGCCGGGCCAGTCGCTCCGCCAAACCCCTCGCCGCAATTTTGTTGGACATCGATCATTTCAAACAATTCAACGATTCCTACGGCCATGAAGCCGGCGACATCGTTCTGCGTGAGTTGGGCGCCCTCCTCCAATCGCAAATTCGCGGCGAAGATATCGCCTGCCGCGTCGGCGGCGAAGAGTTCCTGCTCATCCTGCCCGACACTTCTCTTGACACCGCGCGCCAGCGTGCCGAAAAGTTACGCGAAGAATGCAAGCGCATTAGCATTCAATACGGTGGCCGGCCCCTCGCCGCCATAACCCTTTCTCTTGGTATCTCCTCCTTTCCCGAACACGGAACCGCCAGCGAGGCGATCCTGCGCTGCGCCGACGAAGCCTTGTATCAAGCGAAAGCGGAGGGCCGCGATTGCGTCGTTGTCGCCAAAAGCACTTAGAACGCTCAATCGCGCCGCGAGGTTCTCCGCTCCATCACAAAAACATCGTGCCAACTGTTCCACATCGGTACATCCCTTCTCTTCATTTTCCCCATCGTCCAAACCTCTCGCATCTACCTCTCTGTTTCTGCGCCACTTAGCACTCTGCGATTTCGTCTCTTCGGTATCCAACGTGCTCTCTCTTCGTGGGCTAGCTAGCGCTTAAAGCGAGGTGCCTCGCGTGACCGTCCGCCTCAAAACTCTCTTCATAATCGCGGCCACTCTCGTGAGCCTCCTCATCACTCTATTCGCCGCGTCGCATAAGTTCGTTCTGGGCGAGTTCGTCCGGCTTGAACAGGAAAGCGCTCACGAAAACCTGGACCGGACAATTAACGCACTGCAAGACGACATCGACGGCATCGATCGTTTTAACGCCGACAATTCCGCTTTCGATGGCACTTATGATGGCATGGCCCGGCCGACGCCGGCGCTCGTTCACTCCGTCGTGGGCGAGGGAAATCAGTCGTTGCAGCGCCTCAATTTTCTTCTCTTCGTGGACCAGGCCGCAACGGTCGTAGGGGCCAGAGGGATCGATCTGCCAACGGGCCGCATCATCGAAATTCCCAGGCCTTTTGCCGCGCACATCACTCTTGCGGACAAGCTTTTGCAACACCCCACCACCGCATCGAGCGTCAATGGAATCCTGCTTCTTCCGAGCGGCCCCCTTCTCATCGCTTCGCGCCCAATCGTGCGGTCAAACTTCCAGGGTCCCGCGCGGGGCACTTTCTTGACCGCCCGCTACCTGAACGATGCGGAGATCGCGCGATTGGCGAAACGCATCCACCTTTCGTTGACGGTTTACCGGCTTGACGGTTCCCCCATGCCGCCCGATTTTGTCGATGCAACCTCGCACTTAAACGGCGCGGAATCGTCTTATATCCGGGCCATGGACAATAAGACCATCGCAAGTTACACGCGTCTCCGCGATATTTACGGCAAGCCCGTTTTGCTCTTGAAGGTGGAGATGCCGCGGGCAATTTATCAACAGGGCCGTCTCAGCCAATTTTATTTTCTCGGCGCATTGCTCGTCGCCGGCGTTCTGTTCGGCATCGTGGTGCAGGTCTCTTTGGAAAAATCCGTCATCGCCCGGCTCGGCGCCCTGAACTCCACTGTCAGTGCCATTGCCTCCAGCGGAGACGCTTCCGCTCGCGTCTCGAGCGCGGGCTACGACGAAATTGGCAGCCTTTCCGCGGCCATCAATCGCATGTTGCAGTCGCTCGAGCAATCGCAGCAAAAAGAGCACGAAGCGCGCCAGGCCGCCGAAGCCGCCGGCCGCGCCAAAGGCAATTTTCTCGCGAATATGAGCCACGAAATCCGCACTCCGATGAACGGCATTCTCGGCATGACCGGTCTTGCCCTTGAAACCGATCTCAATCGTGAACAGCGCGAGTACCTCAATATCGTCAAATCCTCGGCCGATTCCCTGCTCGGCCTTCTGAACGACATCCTGGATTTTTCAAAAATCGAAGCGGGAAAACTCGAATGTGAAACAATCGATTTTTCCCTGCGCGACAGTTTGGATCGCGTCATGAAGCTTCTTAGCCTTCGTGCTCACGACAAAGGACTCGAACTGGTTTGCCACGTTCTTCCCGACGTGCCCGACGCCCTCAAAGGCGATCCCTCGCGCCTCTGCCAGATCGTAACCAACCTCGTCGGAAATGCCACGAAGTTCACCGATACCGGCGAAGTCGTGCTCCGCGTTGAGCTCGAGCAAGAGATGGATTCGCTCGCGCTCCTTCATTTTTCCGTTCGAGATACCGGTTTGGGAATTCCCGCCGAAAAACAGCGGACCATCTTTGAAGCCTTCACCCAGGCCGACAATTCCACCACTCGCAAGTTTGGCGGCACCGGTTTGGGGCTGGCGATCTCCTCCCGCCTTATCGACATCATGGGCGGAAGAATCTGGCTCGAAAGCGAACCGGGGCAAGGCAGCGTCTTCCATTTTACCGTTCCCTTCCCCGTACAGCATGGTCACTTCACAAAGGCGCCGCCCATTGCCTTGGACGTCCTTCGCAATATGCCCGTCCTCGTTGTGGACGATAACGCTACCAATCGCCGCATTCTCCAGGAACTTTTGGCCGGCTGGCACATGCATCCAACCTTGGCAAAAGACGGCCACGAAGCCCTCGCCGTTCTCGATCGCGAAAAACGCCAAGGCCGTTCCTTCTCTTTGATTTTGCTCGACGTGCAAATGCCGGGTATGGACGGTTTCGAAGTCGCCGAACAAATTCGCCGCGACTCAACCTCCGCCGGCTCCGTTGTCCTCTTGACGTCCGTCGGCATTCGCGGAGACGCGGCCCGTTGCCGCGAACTTGGCATTGATGCCTACTTGACTAAGCCCATTCAGCGTTCGGACCTTCTCGAAGCGATTCAGAGCGTTCTCGGTTCATCGCGCGATTCCGCAAGCGGCCAGCCCTTTGTCACCATCCATTCTCTCCGTCAGGCGCGAAAGCAGCTCCTCATCCTCCTCGCGGAAGACAACCCGGTAAATCGAAAACTTGCTCTCCGCTTACTCGAAAAGCGCGGGCACACCGTTGTCCTCGCCGAAACGGGCCGGCAAGCCGTCGATGCCGTCGAAAAACAATCGTTTGACGTCGTTCTCATGGACATGCAAATGCCCGAGATGGATGGCCTCGAAGCTACCGCCACCATTCGCAAGCGCGAGCAAACCACCGGCCGGCACGTCCCCATCATCGCCATGACCGCTCACGCCATGCTTGGCGACCGCGAGCGCTGCCTCGGCGCGGGAATGGAGGGCTATGTCACCAAGCCTTTGCACGTCGAAGAACTCTTCGTCGCCATCGAAGCGGCAACCGCTCCCTCCACCCAAATCGTCGCTCCTTGAAGCGCCCCCCACATTGCCATTTCTTTGTGAAGCTCCGTCTTGCCGCCGATAGTCGCGCTTGCACCCGCCACTTTCGGCCTCGCCGCCTCCGCCAGAAGCCGCAAACTTCCGCGCGCTTCGTTCGGCGCAGCGTGCAGTATCGAACATACATCGCGCCGCCGGCGGTGCACTCTGGTCATGCCGGACTTCGGAACCCACTCTTTCCGGCCTACAGGAGCACATCGTGCGTCTCTTCCATCGTTTTCTCGGTTCTCTCTTTTTGATCGCTGCCTTTGCTGCACCGACCATCACTTTGGCCCGTCCCGCTCCGCAAGAGGGCGTTCAGGTCCGCATCTACGACCGCGACCATCGCGACTACCACAATTGGGATGATCGCGAAGACCGCGCCTATCGCCGCTACCTCGCCGAACAACGCCGGGAATATCGCGAATACAACCGGCAAGATCACCGCGTGCAACGCCACTACTGGCGTTGGCGCCATCGCAATCCAGATCGCGACTAATTAGCGCGATCGCGTCCAGGCCGCTTCACACCGCGAGCAAAACGGCAGGAAACGGAGAAAAGTAGCGCAGAATTTATTCTGCAACGGGTGGCAGATACGCAACCCTTCTCTCGCCGTTCTAAACTCATAGGTGCGCGATAAATCGCGCCTCTATCGGCTCTCGTGGGAACGCGAAGAAATCGCCAATCTATTTTGCGACGAAGTACTCGCCTCGGTGCAGCGGAGCATCGATGTTTTGAAACCGGAACGGCAGCGACGGGTACTGCCAAAGCCCCGGGCCCGATTGCAGTTGATAATGCAAGTGTGGTCCGCCGGCGCTTCCTGAGGCCCCCAACCGTCCAATCACCTGGCCCGTGGCGACCCGTTCCCCCACTTTGACGGTCACGGACCCTGTTTGCATGTGCATCATTACGCTGTACTCCGAGTTCCCATGGTCGATAATCACGCAATTTCCCGCATACGCCATCGCCGGATCATGCAGCGGCCGGTAATAATCGTCGCCAGGAGCCTTTCCCGGGTGCGGGTTTTCCGGTACGTCGTTGCGTGCGTACACCACCGTTCCCGCCGCCGGTGCCAGGATCTCGCGGCCCCAGCCCGCATCCGCCGCAAACTCGTTGGCGTCGCCGAGCTCTCCATCTTTTTCATCCAAGCCGTCAAGGTCGATGGCAAAGGCATTCGAAAACTGGTGGTGGCCGCCGCTGGTGATCCAGTCTTGCCCGACAATTCCATGACCGCGAAACGGAACGATAAGCGTGGTCTTCTGTTGGTAGTATCGAATCGGAATCGCGATCGTCTGTTCCGCCCGATGTCCCTTCGCATCGGCAACCGTGAGCCGCACCGCGGCGGAGTCAATCGCTAATGCTTGCGGATGGCGAAAGTAAAACAGCAGGTCAAACGCCTCGGGCAGTGTAAATCCAATCGGCCAAGCGAACGGGTCGTTCGGCTGGCTCCGATAGCTTATCTGTTTGATCTTTGCCAGCATTTCCGCCGTCCATTCCTGGCTCTCCACGATCGATCCGGCACTCGATAGCTCCACGCGCGCGGATATCGGCGCGAGCTCGCAGTCGGTCGAGCAAATCACCGCAATATTGAACACGAAAGACGACGTCTTCAAATTTCCCGGATCGTCCACTTTGTAAACAATCGCCGGAACCGCCTGCAGCCGGAAGTCGGGCTGGCTCGCCCAAGCAGGTTTAGTGGCCAATAAACACGCAGCCACCGTTAAAAGCAGCAGAAATCGCCTCATATCAGCGCAACCCCTCCAATGTAATGCACGCACCGCCGCCGTCGATAAGACGTTTTACGATGGTGAGGTCAGGAAAGTTCCGAAATTTTCTTCCCGTGCAGCTTAGGAAGCCGAAGCCGCGAACAGGTTTACTTGTGCCCGACAAAGTACGGTTCCCGGAAGTCGGGCTCAATGCTTGGAGGTTGTTGGGCCGAAGTTGGGCTTCCGATCTCCAGCAGCCAAAAATCTTTTCCTCGGATGGCCCCCAGCGAATATTCATTTAGCGAAGGTTCTTTTGTATGACCGGTTTCGGTGGTGGCATACCATTCAATTGAATCAAATCCCGTCGTCTTATCGCAATAGAGGCGACCGGCCCATATCTCAGAAGTATCGGGAACCAAATTCTGGTAGTGGTCATTGTGGCGCCGCTCAGGAATTGCGTATTTTCGAATATCCGCGAGCGGCCACCGTTTTTCCAAGAAAGCGGTAACTTCTTCGGGAGAATTAAAACCCGGCTTCGCGTTTGTCGGGTATTTTGCGACAGTCGAAGATCGGAACAGCATCGGGGCGCAATTCAACGGCTGAGGCGGAGAAGCGGAAGTCTCTCTTGCAATCGGAGACTGTGGCGATTGACACGCTTCGACGACCAGCATCGTAGCAAGGATCAACACTAGCGATGTTCTTTGCGTCAAGGCATTCAAGTGGCCTCGCATCGGCCAATCGGAAAGTCGACTCCGTACTTTAGCAAGTGTCGCATACGACAAATCCTCGCGGCGCTCGGCCTTTAATAGGCCGGTAAATATATCTTCGTGCGCCAAGGTGTTATTTCAACCAGTGGATCTTGATTTCCTTCTCCAATGGTTTAAATTCCACGTCGCCTGTCACCAGTTCCGCTTTCTTTTCCTTCGCTAGCGCCGCGGCAAAAGCGTCGGCCAAGCTCATCTTGAAACGCGCCTTGAAATCGGCTGCCGTGTCCGCCAAGGCGCGTGTAGTGGAATAAAAATCAATCGGCAGGCCTGGAAGAATTTTCGCGGCTTCCGCCCACGCGGCCGCGCCATCTTTTTTCAAAATCGAATACTTCACCTCGGCGTAGTTCACATCGCTCATCAGGACCGGATGGTCCTTTCTACCCGCCGAAACGAGCAGGGTTTCCATCATCTCCGCGCCCGGTTCGTCGCGGAAGTAGGCAATCAGCGCAAAACTGTCCAGCACCTTAGCGGGCATGCCGCTCCTCAATTGCCCGCTCTTCTTCTTCGTGCTCGGCCCAGTCCTCAATCAATGGCTTTCCCCCCTGCGTACGTTTCAAAATCCCGCGCCCGCGTTTGATAAGCGCCGCGGTAACCGGTTTCAGAAGGATGCCGTCCGGCGTGGCTTGCACCACCGCCTTGGTCCCGTCCTCAATGTCAAATTGCTTGCGCAAGCGAAGCGGGATCACCACCTGCCCTTTTGTCGTAAACCGCACCGTCTCTGGTTTTTCTGTCATACCCATACCAAATAGTATTACACATCCTCCGTAGTCCATCAATGAGAAATAAGTAGGATTTGTATATACAAGGGGGAAATATACGGCCCAGTCTTAACAAATTGTCCGAACACCGGAACCTGTCAATCGGCGGAAACGTTCCCAGTTCTTCAAACGGAGAGAAACCGGCAAACGTCCGCTCGGTCCCCATCTTTCCAAAAAAACTTCATCCCTTCTGTCGATTTCCTGCTGGCCGTTCGACTATATAGTGAAGGCGGGGCACGCGCCCGGCCCGAAGCTCATTCGTTTCCCAAAAAGGAGAAATCATGCCGCAGTATCTCGTTTCCAATTACCTCCCTGACGATTTCGACCCGTCCACCGTAACCGAAAAGATGATGGAGGAGATCCACGCGCTGAACCGCCAAATGATCGCTGCCGGCATCAGAAAGTTCGCCTGCGGCATCGCCCCCGTCAGCAGTGCGAAGACGCTCCGGGCGCAAGCCGGTGGCAAAGTCCTCGTCACCGACGGGCCGTACACCGAAACCAAGGAGCACATGGGCGGATTTTGGATCTTGGAATGCGCCAATATGGACGAGGCCCTCGCATGGGCAAAGAAGGCCGCCACCGCCTGCAATGTGGCCGGCGAAGTGCGCGAGCTTCTTTTCTTCCCTGCTCCAGAACTCGCACCCGGCGGAAGCAAGTAAACACCCTGGCTAATGATGCGGTCCGATGGGCCGGCTTGGCCCACTCTCAGGAGGAAAACAATGCGGCTAAAAAAGTCTCGCGCAATCGCAAGCAAGACGGTCGCACTGCTTGTTGTGCTTGGTGCGGCTTACCTCGGTATGGCACACCAAGTCATGGCGCAGGATGCCAAGAAAACTTATTCGACCATGGCCCCTGTCGACCAATACCTCATGCCGGATCGCGACGCCGAAATCGCCCTCGCCCGCAGCGCCGCGCCAGCCTCCATTTCACGCGATGCCGAGGTCCTCGTTCTCGGCCGTCATGGTTTCGCAACCGCGGTCAAAGGCAAAAACGGTTTCGTGTGTGTCGTCGAGCGCTCGTGGACCTCCGCAGCCGATGCGGACTTTTGGAATCCAAAAGTGCGCACCCCGATCTGTTGGAACGCGGCCGCCGCGCGCTCCATCTTCGTCCGCAACATCAAAAGGACCCAACTAATCCTTGCGGGCCGCACGCAAGCTCAGGTGGACGACGCCATCGTCGCCGCCGTCGACAAAAAAGAACTTCCTGCGGTCGAGTCCGGCGCGATGTGCTACATGATGTCGAAGCAAGGAATCGGCCCCGACGGCGCGGGCACCGTCGATCAAGGGCCCTCGCACCTCATGTTTTATTTTCCGCAGGCCGACCCTGCCATCTGGGGCGCGAATCTGCCCGGCTCTCCCGTCCTGGGTCTTACCGACACCCGCGAGCACGTCACTACCTTCGTGGTTGCGGTCCAACACTGGTCGGACGGAACCGAATATCGCGAAGCCTCCGCCGCCGACCATCATCACTAGGAGTCATCTCATAAATGGTTCTTTAGGTGGCGCGGGCTTTAAGAAGCCCAGCCTTTAAGAAGTGGGCTCTTTATGACGTGGATTCTTTAGGAGGTGGGTTCTTTAGGACGTGGCGGCTTTAGGAGGTTTAGCCTTTATGACGTGGGGGCTTTAGGAGGTTTAGTCTTTATGACCTGGGTTCTTTAGGAGGTGGGTTCTTCAGGAGGTGGGTTCTTCAGGAGGTGGGTTCTTCAGGAGGTGGGTTCTTTAGGAGGTGGGGGCTTTTGGAGGTGGGTTCTTTAGGAGGTGGCGGTTTTAGGAGGTTTAGCCTTTATGACGTTGGTTCTTTAGGAGGTGGGGGCTTTAGCCCCCACGGTGAGGCGAGGAAAAGCAGGGCTTTAGCCCCTGAAGAAACAACTTCCGTATTGCCCGGCGATTTATGAGACAGCTTCTCGCCTCTGCACGCCCATCAGACCTTCGCGGGCAGGACGAGAAGGATCTCCGTCAGCAGAAAAATGAATGTTCTCGAATTTGTCTCCCTTGCTGATGGAAGAACGAAGACAAGAACGAGGAAAAGAACGAGGAAAAAAAACCACGAAATATGTCTGTTTCGCCTGCTACGACAAAGGCAAATTCGAGCGCATAACGGAGAGCGAGAAGCGGCGCCGAAAGGCCGGCTCTCAATCAGTCCGTCGACCATTGAAAGCAGGCGCGAAAAAATTATCCATGCCACGCCCATGAAGTGTGGCAATCCAGAAATCCAGAAAATCTCTTCGCTCGCCTTCCCTTCGCGCTCTGGAATATTGCAAAAATTCAGTCGCCCTTGCGTTTTCCTTTCTTTCCCTTCGAACAGTTTTCCACAGCCGTTCGAATTACCTACTCCATTATCTTATTGACTTTAACAACACTTCATAGTATCATGCTCCGTGTTTACGTCGCCCCATCTCGCCGCCTCACCCTCTTCCCAATCTGGCTATCCCCTTTCTTTTCACAACGATCCATTTTGCCTCTCCCCTATCCCCTTTCTTTTCACAACCATCTGGATTGCCTATGTTCAATTTCCAAAATTCGCCCCCCAAGCCCATTTCCCGCCCCTAACTCCTTTATTTGCCACTCGTACAAATTCAACCGGGGTGTACCCAAACTCTTCCCAACTTGGAACTCGCCAGAAGTCCACACGCCGCTCGATCGCGCCGCTCGATGCCGAACCGCGCATTTCCTTCATTTTCGGCTCCCCCGCCCCTCTTAAAACTGAAAACTTACAACTTAGAACCCCTGCCCGCCAGAACAGGCGACCTCGCCGCCCGGTTCGCGCTAAAATAGACCCCATGCCCGTCCGCCTCATCGCGCTCGATATTGACGGCACCCTGCTCGACAGCCGCTGGCAGCTCTCCGACGCCAATCGCTCCGCCGTCGCCGAAGCCACTCGCCGTGGCATCGAAGTCGCCCTCGTCACCGGCCGCCGCTACGATTTCGCCCTGCCCATCGCGCACCAGTTCGATTGCCCGCTCACCATGATCGTCAATAATGGCGCGCTCATCCGTACCGCCGACGGCCAAACGCAGCTTCGCCACTTGCTCGAGCAAAGCGTCGCCCGCCGCGTCCTCGCCGCCACCAGGCCATGGCGCGAAGGCGCCGCCGTTATCTTCGATCGTCCCGTCGCCGACCAGATCATGCTCGAATCGCTCCGCGAAGACGACTCCATCCGTTACGCCTACTACAAACGCAACCTCGCCCACATCGGCATCGTTTCCCCGCTCGAAAATTCCGTCGTCGAAGATCCCATTCAAGTCATGTTCTCCGGCACCGTCGCGGAAATCCGCGCGATCGAATCTATTCTCCGCAACGCGGATTTTGCCGCCGGCTATCGCCTCGCCGTCACGCTTTACGAATCCAGAAATTTCGCCATGATCGACGTTCTTCCCGCCGATTGCACCAAGGGCCGCTCCCTCGCCGAATGGGCTTCGCGCCAGGGTCTCGAACGCGAGGAAATTCTCGCCGTCGGCGATAATCACAACGATCTCGAAATGCTGCAGGTCGCGGGAATTCCCGTCGTCATGGCCAACGGCGTCCCCGAACTAAAAACCTTCGGCTGGCACGAAACTCTTTCCAACGACGAAAGCGGCGTCGCCGCCGCCATCCAGCGTTTCGCGTTCCGCGAGGCCGCATGCGCCTGACTCTCTTTATGCGCGCGCGCCGACACGCCGTCTCCGAAAATGTAGCGCCGCGGCTTCAGCCCGGCATCTTCGATTTTGCAAACGCCACGAACTACATCAGCAACTCACTCGTTTGCACCTCCACGGCAATTTTCTTGATTTTCCTCGCCCTGCTCGCTCCGCAATCCGCCCGCGCCGAATACGTCGTCCTCAAAAGCGGCCAGCGCCTCGTCGTCACCGGCTATCAACTCGTCGGCGACACCTACAAGCTCCAACTCTCCGGCGGCTCGGCCGAACTTCCCTCGAGCGAAGTCGTCGCCATTGAACCCGAAGAAATTTTCCATTCCGCGCCGAAGCCGCAACTCGCCGATATTCCTTTCGCCAATTTCATCTCATCGGCGGCGCAAAATCACGGCGTGGACGCCGACCTCATCGTCAGCGTCATCGCCGCCGAATCCAAATTCAATCCCAAAGCCGTCTCCCGCAAAAACGCGCGCGGCCTCATGCAACTTCTGCCCGAAACCGCCGCCCGCCTCGGCGTGAAAAACATCTTCGATCCGCGGGAAAATATCGAAGGCGGCACAAAATACCTGCGCGAACTTCTCGATCGCTACGGCAACAATCTCTCGCTCACTCTCGCCGCGTACAATGCCGGCCCGCAGCGCATCGATCAGTTCAAAACCATTCCGCCCTACAGCGAAACCATCTCTTACGTCCGCCGCGTCCAAAAAACCTACGACTCCCGCAAAAAGTCGCAACCCGCCTCCGCTTGCGCGAAACCCATCGCCACGCCTGAAACAAAAACCGGCGGCTGATCCAAACGGAAAAACAGAAAAAGTTTCGCCATCCGAATTTCCAATTTCGATTTTCCGGTTTCGATTTTTCGTGTTACTGGTTCTGCGGAGGATTGCCCTGCAACGGCGGCGTCGGCGCAGGAGGATTCAAACCGTTTGTTCCTTGATTTCCAAACGGCGACGCCGGCGTTCCCTGCGTTCCCGGCGTGTTCGTTCCCGGAATTTGCCCGCCGGGAATATTCTGCGGTTGCCCAAACCCTTGCAAATCTTTGCTCGGGTCCCAATAGAATTCAAAGAGGCGATAATTTTTCGCCTTCTCGTAAACGATCACCGATCTTCCCGAAACCTTGCTCCCCACTCCGATGATGCTGCCGCCGATCACCGTCGGCGTATCGCCGCTCGGAATTTGCGCGGCGCCGGTGTCCGCGGAAATTCCGTCCGGACCATTCAGGGAATGTCCGCTGCGCGGCCCCTGGTCTTGCCCTGCCCCTTCGGCCGGCTGTCCCGATGCGTCCACCGGCGCCGGCGGCGTCGCCGCTCCATTCCCCGCAAAACTCACCGGACCGTTTGGTCCGGCGCCATTCAGGTTTGCGGCCGGCGTTCCCACTCCGCTCGCGCCGGGAATCGCCGCGGGCAGCGAAATCGTCGGCTGCGGCTTCAAGCTTCCGATGAGCTGTCCCGAAGGCCCCACATAAATCAGCCGCCACGATCCATCTTCCGGATTCATCGGATCTTTGTACTGCTGGCGCATGAAGCGGATGTTCGCCGCCTGCGGCTTCGTCAAATCTTCAAGAGAGGTTGGAAATTTTCCGTTCTTGCGATAATACAGTTTGATGCCGCGCACGTACTGGTTTCCGCGCCAGATCATCTCTTTTTCTTTTTCGCGTTTTCCGTCGATGAGAATATTCGGCGCCGCCGTCATCGCCGCAAGCAAAAGCAGCGTGGACGCAAACGCCACGAGCAGCAAGGCGTAGCCTCGCTCATTTTTTCGCGCGCGTTTTGCGACCGATTTTTTCACGCCGCCGGCCCCTGATCTTCCAGCATTTTTTGCCCGCGCCGCCCGGAACCGACTTCCTCGAATTCCAAACTGGCGTTGTTGATTTTCAAAATCTTGAAGCGCCCCATCAACGTGTCGCCTTCGTTGACGATGTACACTTCATCGCCGTCTTCCATGAAGGCGCGGCGCGAGGTATTGGCCGGAACATTTCCGTATCCAAAAAATTTCAGATTCGCCGGAAGCTCCGGCGGTGGTTGCGGCGGCGGTGGATCGTTCTTGTGCGCCTCGGCAACCTTCCTGGCATCATCCTGCGCTTTCCGCACGTCGATCGGGTTGGGCGGAATGTCCAAAGAAAATAGATTTACGCCGGTCCGTTTGTATTCGGCTTTCTGGCGGCGCTCGATTTCGCCCCAAAGAATGGTGGGATTAGGGAAATTAAGCGGCTGGTACGTTTGCAGAAAATTGGAATTGGGGCCGTTCGAACCGGTCTTCGGCTCGTACCACTGCCAATACCAGACGCCGACGGCGACTAAAATCAGGACGGCGAGCGCGACGATCTGTTTTTTCTGTTTCATGCGGCGACCGTCCGGAAAAAAGTTCGCATGTGCACGGTGAGGCGGAGCACGTTGGGCGTGGACGCTTCGCTGGTCAGTTCGAGCGAATCGACGACGTAAAAATTCGGCGATTTCTGCAAGCTGTTGAGGAATTTGACGACGTCTTCATAGCTTCCCGCAACGTTTGCGTCCATCAGGCGCTCGGTGATATTTCTGCCCGCGATTTCCTTGTCGTGAAAGACGACGCCGTTAAGCTGGATGCCGGCTTTTTTCGAAACGTCGCCAAGCTCGGATTCAATGGTGGACGAGGCGTTGGAGGCGAGGGGAAGCCTTTGTTCGAATTTGTCGCAGTCCTTTACGGTGTCGGGAAATTTCGCTTCGACTTTTTCGGCGTCTTCGATTTCCGCCTTAAGGCGTTTGAGCGTTCTAGCTTCGGCGTC
>DATGEI010000079.1:0-6963 GCA_035310365.1 Candidatus Acidiferrum sp. | reverse complement strand
TGGCCGGCACATTGAATCTTTGCGCGGCAAACGCGATGGCTACACCGTGATTTCCGCCGGACGCGGCGACGACGCCCGCCTGTGGCACGGTTTTCGTCAAAAGATTCGCCATTGCGCCGCGCGCTTTGAACGATCCAGTGTGCTGCAGAAGTTCCAGCTTCAGCGTCAGCCGCGCCGGCTCCAGTCCGAATTCCGCGCCATCCACGGAAATCACCGGCGTCCGCCGGATGTGCGGCGCAAGCACGGGAAAAAACTTCTGGATCTCTCCGCGGCTGACCGCGGGATTGTTCGGTGCGCTTTCCATGGTATGCTTCCATTGTACTTCGGCATTTAGCTAAATACACAACTACCATTTTGGATGGAGACGCCGTGCACCGGGACGTCATTTTCCGCGCCCTCGCAAACCGCAGCCGCCTGCGGATTCTCGAGTGGCTCAAGAATCCTCGCAAGCACTTCCCGCCGCAAATGGACGGCGACCTCGTCAAAGACGGCGTTTGCGGCCTGCTGATCGCGCGGAAACTGCGCGTGAGCCATCCGACGGCGAGCGAGCACCTGAAAATCCTGGCGCAGGCCGGTTTGATTCGCGGAAAGCGCAGCAAGCAGTGGACGTTTTACAAGCGAGAGGATGCGAAAATTCGCGCTTGGAAGCGCGCACTTGTCGCCGGTCTGTAGCGTTGGCTTTTTATGCGGGGTTCAGCGGAATCTGCAATTCTTCCGCAAGCTGCTCCGCATCGAACGGGCTGCACGCAAAAAACCGTTCGCCCACTTTAATCGTCGGCACTTTGCGTTTCCCTTGATTCGCGGCGATCACGATCTCTTCGCCGTCCGGATCTTCCTCGATGTTTACTTCATCGAATTCGACGCCGCGCCGCTTCAGAAAATCCTTCGCGCGCCGGCAGTCCGGGCACCAGTTTGTGCTGTAGATGGTGATGTGTTCCAAGGGAAATATGCCTTACGGAGCGGTCACGATGGCACTGCGGCGGTGCGGCGCATATTCCGCCACCTTGAGCCGCACCATTGCCCGTTGCAACGAAGCGGTTGCGCGGTCCCAATCCATTTCGGTCGCCGCCGTGCCCGCCGCAATCCGCTTCTCCGCGCGCTCGAGCGCGGCCTTTGCGCGCTCAAGATCGATTTCTCCCGGACGTTCCGCGGTTTCCGCCAGCACCGTCACGCGATCGCCCAAAACTTCCGCGAACCCGCGGATAATGGCCAGGCGCTCGCGGAAATCTTCCGGCTTGTATTTTTGCTCCGCCGCTTCGCCGGTGGCTGGCGGCAGATCGGTCTTGTCGTAATTTGCGCGGTACGTCAATACGCCAATCCCCAGCTCCGTGATGAGCGGCGCATGGCCGGGCAGCACTCCCAGCTCGCCTTCCGCGCCGGGCAGCGTCACGTCATAAACGCTTTGGCTCAGCAGCTGGCGCTCCGGCGTCACAATCACGAGTTGTATGGCTTCAGGCATCATTCCGCCGCTTACGCGCTCGCCTTCATCTTTTCCGCCTTCGCAAGCACTTCCTCGATCGTGCCGACCATGTAAAACGCCTGCTCGGGAACGTCGTCGTATTTTCCTTCGACGATTTCCTTGAAGCTGCGCACCGTGTCTTCAATCTTCACGTATTTGCCATCGAGGCCGGTAAATTGCGCCGCCACGAACATCGGCTGCGAAAGGAACTTTTCGATCTTGCGCGCGCGGTTCACCGTGCGCTTGTCGTCGTCGGAGAGTTCTTCAATGCCGAGAATCGCGATGATGTCTTGTAAATCCTTGTAGCGTTGCAGAATCGATTTCACGCCGCGCGCCACGGCATAGTGTTCGGCGCCCACGATGCGCGGATCCAAAATGCGCGAATAGCTTGCCAGCGGATCGACCGCGGGATAAATTCCGCGCTCCACGATCTGCCGCGAAAGGTTCGTCGTCGCGTCAAGGTGCGTAAACGTCGCCGCCGGCGCGGGGTCCGTGTAGTCGTCGGCAGGCACGTAAATCGCTTGCACCGACGTGATCGAACCGGACTTCGTCGACGTAATGCGCTCCTGCAGTTCGCCGATTTCCGTATTCAGGTTCGGCTGATATCCCACCGCGCTCGGCATGCGGCCAAGCAGCGCCGAAACTTCCGAACCCGCCTGCACGAACCGGAAAATATTGTCGATGAAGAGCAAAACGTCCAGATGTTCCTGGTCGCGGAAATACTCGGCAACGGTCAGGCCCGTGAGGCCGACGCGCAGACGCGATCCGGGCGGCTCCGTCATCTGCCCGTAAATCAGCGCGCAGCGCGACTTTTCGCTGTTGCCCGGCGTGATCACGCCGCCTTCGCTCATTTCCAGCCAAAGGTCGTTGCCTTCGCGCGTGCGTTCGCCCACGCCGGCAAACACCGAAACGCCGCCGTGCTTCATCGCGACGTTGTGAATCAATTCCATAATCAAAACGGTTTTTCCTACGCCCGCGCCGCCGAAGAGCCCAATCTTTCCGCCCTTCACGTACGGTTCCATCAAGTCCACAACCTTGATTCCCGTTTCAAACATTTCGAGCGTGGTGGACTGTTCTTCCAGCGTCGGAGCGGGCCGATGAATCGGGTAGTACGTGTCCGTTACGATCGGTCCGAGCTGATCCACCGGCTTGCCGAGCACGTTCATCACGCGGCCCAGCGTCGGCCGGCCCACCGGCACTTCAATCCCCGTGCCAAGGTCGTACGCCTTCATTCCGCGCACCATGCCTTCGACCGGCTCCATCGACACCGCGCGCACGCGCCCTTCGCCGAGGTGCTGCTGCACTTCCGCGATCACGTCGAGCGGCGTCGGCACGTTGTAGCCTTCGCTTGTGATGCGAACTGCGTTGAAAATGGCGGGCAGCTTTCCCGCTTCAAATTGAATGTCCAGCACAGGCCCGATCACCTGCACCACGTGTCCGATGCTTGCGTATTTCTCTGCCATGCTTTCTCCTACGCGGTCGACGAAGCGCCGCTCACAATCTCAATAATTTCGCGTGTAATCGCCGCCTGGCGAACCTTGTTCATGTGCAGCGTCAAACCCTGAATCACTTCGCCGGCGTTCTTCGTGGCCGATTCCATCGCCGTCATGCGCGCGGCGTATTCCGACGCCGAAGATTCCAGCATCGCGCGCAACACCTGCGTTTCCACGTAGCGCGGCAGCAACCGATCGAGCAGCTTTTCCGCCGGCTGTTCGTAAATGTAATCCGTCTGCGTGCCTTCCTCGCCGCACGCTTCGATTTTTCCCACCGGCAGCAGCTTCTCGACGGCAAGATTTGCGGAAATGACGCTCTTGAATTCGCTGAACACGATGTAAACCGCGTCAATCTCTTCTTTTTTGTAGAGCTCGCCGATCAAATTGGCGATTTCGCGGGCGGTGGAAAATTCCACTCGCGCCAGCACGTTGATGAATTCCGCCGCGAATTCAAATCCGGCTCGTTTCAGCGAATCGCGGCCTTTTTTCCCAACCGGCACGACCGAAATCTTTTTCCCTTTGTTCGCGCGAAAAACTTCATTCGCCTTCTTCAAAATGTTCGTATTGAACGCGCCCGCGAGGCCGCGCTCGCCCGTCAGCACAATCACCAGCACACGCTCTTCCGGCCGCGTTGCAAGCAACGGATGTTGCGGCTCGTCAATGCGCGCCATGATCGACCGCAGCAGGCGCGCCAGTTCTTTCGCATACGGCCGCGCCGCGATCGCGCTTTCCTGCGCGCGGCGCAAGCGCGCCGCCGCCACGAACTTCATCGCGCGGGTAATCTGCTGGGTGTTTTTCACCGAGCGGATGCGGCGCCGAAAATCGAGAAGTGTGGGCATGTCCTTTTTCTATTTCCTACTTCGCCGCCGCCGCGACCGCAGCCGTAAAACGTTCCTTGAACGATTCCACCGCGCTCTTGACGTCCGCTTTGATCGCGTCGTCCAGCGCTTTCTTGTCCGCGATCGCCTTCAAAATCGAACCGTGGCTCGTCTCGACGTATTGCAGAAATTCCTTTTCGAATCGCTGCACATCCGGCACCGGCACGCTGTCCAGCAAACCGCTCGTCGCAACGTAAAGAATCAGCACCTGCTTCTCCACGGTCAGTGGAACGTACTGATCCTGCTTCAAAACTTCCGTCAGCCGCTGGCCGCGTGCCAGCTGCGCCTGCGTCACTTTGTCCAGCTGGTCCGCGCCGAATTGCGCGAACGCCGCCAATTCGCGGAATTGCGCCATGTCGAGCCGCAGCGTGCCCGCCACTTGCCGCATCGCCTTGATCTGCGCGTTGCCGCCGACGCGGCTCACCGAAATACCCACGTTGATCGCGGGGCGAATGCCGCCGTTGAACAAGTCCGCTTCCAGGTAAATCTGTCCGTCCGTAATCGAAATCACGTTCGTCGGAATGTACGCCGATACGTCGCCCGCCTGCGTTTCAATCACGGGCAACGACGTCAGCGAACCCGCGCCCAGCTTGTCGTTCAATTTCGCCGCGCGTTCCAAAAGCCTCGAGTGGAGATAAAACACGTCGCCCGGAAACGCTTCGCGTCCCGGCGGGCGGCGCAGCAGCAACGAAATTTCGCGGTACGCCTGCGCGTGCTTCGAAAGGTCGTCGTAAAAAGTCACCGCATGCATTTTGTTGTCGCGAAAATATTCGCCCATCGCGCACGCGGCATACGGCGCGATGTATTGCAGCGACGCCGGCTCCGCCGCCGACGACGCCACCACGATCGTGTACTCCATCGCGCCCGCATCCGTCAGCGCCTTCACCACTTGCGCTATCGTCGAACGCTTCTGTCCAATCGCGCAGTAAATGCAAATCACCCCGCTGCCCTTCTGATTGATGATCGTGTCCAGAATGACGGCGGTCTTTCCCGTCTGGCGGTCGCCGATGATCAATTCGCGCTGCCCGCGGCCGATCGGAATCATCGCGTCAATGGCCTTGATGCCCGTTTGCAGCGGCTCGCGCACCGGTTGCCGGTCCAGCACGCCCGGCGCGATTCTCTCCAGCGGATTCCGCTGCTTCGCCGCGATCGGCCCCTTGTCGTCCACCGGCACGCCCAGCGGGTTCACCACGCGCCCAATCAGCGCTTCGCCCGCCGGCACGGACATAATCGTGTTCGTGCGCTTGACCGTGTCGCCTTCTTTAATCAGCGTGTATTCGCCGAGCAACACCGCGCCCACCTGATCTTCTTCGAGGTTCAGCGCGATGCCGAACACGTCGTGCGGAAACGCGAGCATCTCGCCCGCCATCACCTTTTCGAGGCCGTGAATGCGCGCAATTCCGTCGCCGACGCTGATCACCGCGCCGACTTCCTCGACCGCTACGGTCTGCTCGTAGTTCGCGATCTGTTCGCGAAGTATTTTGCTGATTTCATCTGCCTTAATGTTTGCCATGCCCGCTCCGTTACTCGAACTCGCTTCGTGCCGCCAAACCGCCGGCACAAAAACTTTTTTCTCCGCTACTCCGCCGCCAGCTTCATCCGCATCTCGTCCAGGCGGTGCCGCAGCGACCCGTCGTACACCGTGTCTCCGATGCGCACCACCGCGCCGCCCAGCAGCGTCTTATCCACGGAATACTTCGCTTCGATTTTTTTGCCCGTCTTTTTCTCGAGCGATTCCGCCAAACTTTTCCTCTGCGCCGCGTTCAGCTCCACCGCCGAAACCACTTGCGCTTCCGCCACGCCCTGCCGTTCGCGAATCACGCTCTCGAACGCTTCCGCCAATTCCGGAATCATCGTCGTCCGCCGGTGATCGATCACCAGGAACAGAAAATTGCGCAGGATCTTGCTCGCGCCCAGACGTGCCGCGATTTTTTCCGCGACGCCGTGCTTTTCCTTGTTCGTCGCCGCCGGGCTCGCCAGAAAATTCCGCAATTCCGCCGATTCCGCGTACGCGCCGGCAAAATCGTTCAACTGCTTCAGCACCGGCTCCGCCGCGCCTTGCGGCAACGCCACATCCGCCAGCGCATTCGCGTATTGCAGGCTCGCCGATTTCAATTCGGCCTCCCCTCGAGCGACGCGACAAATCCGCTCACCAGCGATTCTTGCGCCTGCGCCGTCAATTGCTTCACGAGCAGCGATTCCGCTCCGTCCACCGCCAATTTCGCGGCCAGCGCTTTCAATTCCATCCGCGCGGCGCGTTCCGCCGCTTCCATCTCCGCTTTCGCGGCCAAAGAAATTTTTTCCGCGTCGGACTTCGCCATTTCCTTGATCCGCGCGGCGTCCGCCGCCGCTTCTTTTTCCGCGGCAATCCGCATCGCCGCAATTTCTTCGTCAAGCCGCGCCAGTCGCGCTTCGGCATCCGCCAGCTGCCGGTCCGCTTCCGCCTTCACCGCCGTCGCTTTCGCAATCGCCGAACCGATCGATTCCGCGTTCGCACGAAACACCGGCGGCAACTTCTTTCCAAAAGCCCAAAGCACAACCAGTGCCACGATCCCAAAATTGATCCATTTGAATAGTTCGGTCGAATGGGCCGCAGTATTGGCGCCTTCTTCCGCAGCGCTCACCGCGTTCGCGCAAACCAGCAGCGAACCGCACACGCTCATCGTCACAACGCTGATCCGGCGCAATTTCATCGCGCTCCACCCGGCGCCGCCGTTTCCATCACTCGTTTCGCAATCTCCGCGGCCAATATCGGCGTTCCCGCTTCCAGTTCCCGCTTCGCCGCCGCCACTTCTTTCGCAACCTTCTCTTTCGCCGCGCTCACGTCGGCCGCCGCCAGATTCCGCGAAGCCTTCACCAATGCCGCGCGTTCATCCAGCAATTTCTTCCGCGCCGCTTCCTGCTCCGCATACACTTTCGCCCGCGCCTGCTTCAATGCTTCTTGATACTGCTTCACCTTCTCCGCGGCCGCGGCCTGCGCCGCCTCCGCCGCCTTTTGCGCTCCCGCCGTCCGCGCTTCGCGCTCCGCCATCACCGCCAGCAGCGGCTTAAAAAACAACAATTTCAAAATGAAATAAAGAACCATCAGAATCAGGACTGTAGGCACAGCCCCGAGGAAGAGTTCGCCTAATTG
>DATGEI010000078.1:0-55832 GCA_035310365.1 Candidatus Acidiferrum sp. | reverse complement strand
CTTTGGACATTTCGACGGCGCGTTCGAGGAAATCGCCGGTGGCGCCGACGGCGGCTCCGGCGAAGAGGCGGCCCTGATCGTCCTTGGCGGCGTTGGGATATTCGAGTTTTTTCTGGATGTCTTTAACGGTGATGAGGCCTTTGAGGTTGAAGTCGCGGTCGACGACGAGAAGTTTTTCGATGCGATGCTTTTGCAGGATTTTTTCGGCTTCTTCGAGAGTGGTGCCGACGGGAACGGTGACGAGGTTTTCCTTGGTCATGACGGCGTTGACGAGTTGCGAATGATTTTTTTCGAAGCGAAGGTCGCGGTTGGTGAGGATGCCGGCGAGGCGCGTGCCGCGCGTAACGGGAAGGCCGGAGATGCGGTACTTGGTCATGATTTCAAGAGCCTGGCGGAGGGTGATGTCCGGCGAAATGGTGACGGGGTCGACGATCATGCCGGATTCGGAGCGCTTTACGCGGTCAACTTCTTCGCCTTGACGGTCGATCGGCATGTTGCGATGGACGATGCCGATACCGCCCTGGCGCGCGATGGCGATGGCGAGGCGGGATTCGGTGACGGTGTCCATGGCGGCGGAGGCGAGCGGAATGGCGAGCTGGAGTTTGCGGGTGAAGTTCGTGCGCGTGGTGACTTCGTTGGGCAGGATGGAGGATTTGCCGGGAACGAGAAGAACGTCGTCGAAAGTGAGACCTTCTTGAATGGGACCGTCTATCATGCGCTCCTCTTTAGCTAACGGCTTCGAAATATCGTCGCTGTAAAAACAGCGCAGCCCGGCAGGTGGCCGCCGGGCCGAGAGTACAATGCATCGAATCGAAAAAATGAATCACTGTGAACTTATTATTGTAGGGGCGGCGGAAGAAAGCGTCAAGTTTAAGGCCACCATGCGCGCTAGAGTAGGTTGATCAGAGAGTTCTATCGGGCGGGCAGACGGAGCAGTAAGCTATCGTGGGCGTGTCCAAGGGGGCGGGGGATGAAGTTGAACAAAGCGAAGGTGTTTGGGGTTGTGATCGGTGGGTTGTTATACGGACTGGGTTGTATTCCGGATTTGCCCACTGCCGAGGCCCAGGGCAAGAAAATCGAGTGGAGCGACCAAGAGGCGCCAATTGTACAAACGTTGCGAGGCATGCGCCAACTTCCGGACGACGTGCGAAAGACGACGACCAAAGCGATGGCGCTGGAGATACGAAAGTTACCGGCTGGTCAGAACAAAGTGCGGTTGGCTTCGGGTCTCGCGAGCCTTTCGACGGAAGGCGACTTTGGAAAGGACGCCCTGCAACAGGTGACGACGACGTTGGCGCTGGCGGTTCGGGAAACGCCGCAGGCGGACGTGGGTGTAAAACCGGCCGCCGTTTATTTTGAGCTGGCATCGCTTGCCAGGTACGAACATATGGACCTGGGAGAAGACCTGCCGCAGATCGCGAGGGCCACGCAAAAATTGGATGAAATCGACAAGCGGCGACAGGAAGCAAACTTCATGCTTTCGGATTTGCAGGGCAAGACCTGGACGCTGCGCGAGTTGAAGGGCAACGTGGTGCTGGTAAATTTTTGGGCGACGTGGTGCCCGCCGTGCCGGAAGGAGATGCCGGATCTGGAGAAGTTGTACCGGGAATTCGCGGCGAAGGGGCTGGTAGTGCTGGCAATCTCGGATGAAGACGAGGGAAAGGTTCGTCCGTTCATCGGAATGGGAAGATTTTCCTATCCCGTGCTTTTGGATCCCGGACGCAAGGTAAATGGCGAGTTTGTCGTCGAGGGAATTCCAAAATCATTTTTATACGATCGCGATGGAAAGCTTGTGGCGCAGTCGATAGATATGCGGACGGAGCATCAGTTTAGGGAGATGCTGGCGCTGGCTGGTCTGCGTTGAATGGTTTATCCGTTAGGGCGCTGCTTGCAGTAGCTGATGAAGATCCGTGTGGACCGAGTTGAGATCGGCATTGAGTTGCGTCGTGTGTGCGTCGTCTTAACGCGCGATCATGATTTGTAAAATCGGCGCGAGGAATCGGCCGTATTTGGCGAGCGTGGCGCGGTCGCCGGATTGCGCGGCGCGGACAAGTTCTTCGTCCGAAGCCTCCTGCGAGACCGGCGGATTCACGCGAGCGCGATCCGCGAGCGAGAGGCGCAGGTGGAGGGGCGTTGCCACGAGCCGGCCATCGCACTCCTGAAGCAGCTTCAAGGATTAAGACGTTGAAATCGGGCGCGATGTTAACAATACGCCTAAATTGCCCGTTTGCAGCAACTTGCCGGAATGGTGCAGGTCCATTAGAGTGCAGAGATGAGCGCTCGGGCAACCGGTTTCGAACCGCATCCTTTGTTTAAGAGTGGGCATTTGATGACGATTGCGGCGGCGTGGTGGAGGCGGACGTTTGCGCTGCCGGCGGCGGAAGAGCGGCTGTTTGCCGTCGATGCCGAATCGAAAATTCTGGGGCATTGCCATTGGCAACCGGGGAAGCGGCGCGATGTGCCGGTGATTGCGCTGGTGCATGGCCTCGAAGGTTCGAGCGATTCGAATTACATGCGCGGAATTGCGGAAAAAGCTTGGGCGGCGGGATTTCACGCGGTGCGGCTCAATCAGCGGAATTGCGGCGGAACGGAATTGCTCACGCCCACGTTGTACAACTCCGGCATGAGCGGCGATTACCGCGCGGTGCTCGATGAATTGGCGAACGGCGATGGATTCGAACAGATATTTTTTGTGGGATATTCGATGGGCGGAAATCTGGTGACGAAAATGGCAGGAGAATTTGGCGACGGCGCGCCGCGGCAACTGCGCGGGGTGTGTGCGGTGTGTCCGGCGATGGATTTGGGAGCGTGCGCGGACGAGCTGGAGCGATGGGACAATTATTTTTACGAAGCGCGATTTGTGCGTGGACTTTTGAAACGCTATGCGCGGAAGGCGGAACTGTTTCCGCAGCGATATTCGACGAATGGATTCGGGCCGATTCAAACGGTGCGCGAGTTTGACGATGCGATCACGGCGCCGAGTTTTGGGTTCAAGAATGCGGAAGCGTATTACGAGAGCGCGGGCGCGAAGAAAGTGGCCGGGCAAATCCGCGTGCCGTATCTATTGATCACGGCGCAAGACGACCCGTTTGTGCCGTATGAAGCGATTCGTGCGTCGGGCGTGGAACGAAATCCGGCGATTCGTTTTGTCGCGCCGGAAAATGGCGGGCATTGCGGATTTGTTTCGCGACACGGCGGAAGCGAAAGATTTTGGGCGGAAGAGCGCGTGGTGGATTTTTGCGCGGAGCAGCGAAAAGCTTGACGCGCGAAAAGCGCGCGATCGCTTAGCCGAGCGGTTTTTCAAGCGACGTTTGAAACGATGGACTGAGGATTTGCGCCGGTCCGTCGGCGGCGATGGCCATATCGTCTTCGCAGCGAATGCCGAATTCGCCGGGAATGTAGATGCCGGGTTCGTTCGAGAAAGTCATGCCGGGCGCGAGGACGGTTTTGCTGCCGCGCACCAGATAAGGATGCTCGTGGCCGTCAAGGCCGATGCCGTGGCCGAGGCGATGCGTGAAGAATTTGTAGTCCGGGCCGAAGCCGCCCGACGAAATAATGGCGCGCGCGGCGTCGTCGACGGAACCGGAAAGTTTTTCTTTGCGCGCGGCGCCGAGCGCGGCGTTCTGCGCGCCGCGCACTAAATCGTACGCACGCAACATTTTTTCGCTGGGCTTGCCGAAAATCGCCGTGCGCGTGATGTCCGAATTGTAGCCTTCCACTTTGCACCCGCCATCGATGAGAACGACGTCGCCTTCCTTGAGCGATTGCGGCTTGATCGTGCCGTGCGGCAGCGCGGCGGACGCGCCGAAGAGAACGAGCGCGTCGCCACGGAGATTTATTTTCGAAAAACCGGATTCGACGAGCGCGGAAACTTCCGATTGCGACATGCCGGCGCGAAGGGAAGAAAAGACCGCGCGAAAAACGTCGCACGTGGCTTCGCAGGCGAGGCGCATCAGTTCAAGTTCGTGAGGGGATTTGACGGCGCGGCAGCCGATGGTGATGGCGTCGCCGGATGCACACTCAAGCGAAGGTGCGGCGGCGCGAAAGTGATCGAAGAAAGTGAAGAATGTCGTTTCGTCGATGGCGACGCGGCCGGTGCGGACGCCTCGCTCGGCCAGCGCCTGCGCGGCCAGCTTTGTGGGGCTTTCGTCTTCCTGCCAGACGCGGACGTCGGCGGGGAAGCGAAGCTGTTCGCGCAAGCGGCCTTCTTCGAAGGCGGGGCAGACGAAAATCGGATCGCCGGTCCGGGGAAGGAGGAGGGCGAGAAGGCGTTCGCTGGGCCACCAACGGATGCCGGTGAAGTAATAAAGAGATGTGCCGGGTGCGACGAAGAGCGCGTCGAACTTTGGCGAAAGATCGGACATGAGTTGTTGCGCATGCAGGAGGCGGGCGCGAAATTCGTCGCCAGAAATGGGGACGACGCGGGAGCCGAGCGGTTTGAGAGACGAAAATGCGCTGGACTGGGCGGAGGCGGTGTCTTGCGCCGGTTGGCGCGCATCCGTTAGCATAACGGCGGCCGTTGCGAGGCCCGTGCTTTTGAGAAAATGACGGCGGTTTCCGCGAGCGGACGCTGACGAGAAATTGGTATTCATGGCGTGAAAAGAGTGAACGTGCCGTCGCGATGTGTCAAGACATCGAGCGAAAATTCCGAGCGGCACGGTTGTTTGCGATCGCGACTTGAGCGCTTTGCTATACTCGCGCGAACTTTCGATATGAAACGCCTCGTGGTTCTTATCCTGACTTTGTGCGCCTGTCTTGCGGGCGCTGTCCCTTCTGGGCGCGTCGCGTACACGCCATACGGGGACGCCAAACCGATTCTCGACACCCTCGCGGAAATTGCACCTTTCGAACTGCGCGCAAATGCGGCGAGCGATGGGGAAGCGGCGTGGAATGCATGGGCCGTCAAGCGAGACGCGGAGATTCGAGCGCGGCTGGCCCGGGGAGACGCGGATTCGGTGGTGAATTTTCTGCTTTTTGGCACGAGTTTCACACGCGCGCCGCGGCTGACCGGCGAGCAATTGCGGTCGTTGAGCGACGGAGCAAATGGGGCCACGCCCGACAGCGGCTCCATTTCGAGCCGAGCGCTGCTGGAAAAGCGGGTGAAGGATTTAACCCAAAGCACTAATGCGCGCGTTACAAACGAACGCGTTGGGTTTGCGAAAAAGACGATGGAAGCGGCTGGGGTCGATTTTTCACAACCAGAGGCAGCGCAGAGGGCGGGCGGTTACCTGCGCGAAAATGTGCAGCGGGTGTTGCGGGAGCAGGCCGGATTCGAGCAAGCACTGGCCGAGGCAAAGAATCTGAACGATGCAACCGAGGAATTTGCCGAGGTCTCGAAGCTCTATAAGGACCGGGGATTGTCGCTCGATACCTCCTTGCCGCCAGATTTCGCCATCGAAGAGACGTTAAAGGAGATGCGCGCGACGGGAGTGCTGGGCCCAGGCTCGATCAAGCGAATTGGGGTGATTGGGCCGGGGCTGGACTTCACGGATAAACATGAAGGCTATGACTTCTATCCGGTTCAGACCGTACAGCCTTTTGCGGTGGCCGATTCGGTGTTACGGCTCGGTTTGGGAAGGCCGGAAAATCTGGAAGTAGATGTACTCGACCTAAGCCCTCGCGTGTTGCGGCACGCGACGAACTTGGCCGCGGAGGCCCGGCGCGGGAGATCGTACACGATTCAGCTTGGCCTGGATGCGGCGCGTGGCTGGCATCCGGAATTAGTGGAGTACTGGCGCCATTTCGGCGATCAAATCGGTACGCCGGAGAAGCCTGCAGCCGTGCCGGCCGCGTTGAAGGGAATCACGCTGCGAGCCGTAAGCGTGCGCCCGCAAATCGCGGGGCGAATGAAGTCGTTTGACGCGGACATTGTGTTGCAACGAGCGAAATTTACAGGCGACGCCGAAAAATTCGACCTTTTGATAGCAACCAACATTCTCGTCTATTACGACACCTTCGAACAATCGTTGGCGCTAACGAACGTTGCTGCGATGTTGAAACCGGGCGGCTTCCTGCTGACGAACAACCTGCTGCTGGAGTTGCCTGGTACTAGCATGAAGTCGGTGGGCCACGTCTCCGTCAAGTATTCAGAGAAGGCCAGCGACGGGGATACGATTGTGAAGTACCGGCGCACCAATTAGCCAACCGCGGGGCCTGTGACCTTGGCCACCACTTTGCCACTGACAAGCATTTCCTGAAATGCGCCGCAGAGCGAAGTTCAATCGGTACTCTTAATTCTACATAATTTCATATATTGGTACCATACATAGAATGGCTCGGTCTTTGGCCGTAGCGCGCTTTGTTTGATCGTTTGCTAAACCTAGTGTAAACAATAAATTGCCAGTCGTTATATTTAGATAAAAGTTCGGAACTTTTGGCGAGACGATTGCAACCAAGGATTTCAAATTACGGTTGCAGTCTCAGGTTTTAGTACTTACTCAAAAATATTCGAGGGTCTTTTGTTTAGAGTCCAGGAGGAATCAGTGAAACAGAGCTTTACGAAGCTGTCTGCAGCTCTACTGTTTTTGGCTTTAGCATTTGCGGTGGTCGCGCCAGTCACATTTGGTCAGACCGAGACGGGAACGATCAACGGCACGGTGACGGACCAGAGCGGCGCGGCCGTTGCCAAGGCAAGGGTAGTTGTTAAGAACATGGCGACGGCTGCAGAGCGCGTCGTCGACACTGACACGAACGGCTATTACAGCGTTTCGAATTTGTTGCCGTCAACCTACGCAGTGTCGGCTGAAGCGGCGAATCTAGGCAAGAGGGAAGCTCGGGCAGAGGTCACAGTGGGCAGCCGCGTTGAGTTGAACTTTCAACTCAAGATCGGCGCGGCGGTCACGACAGTGGAAGTAACTTCCGAAGGCGGTGTTCAGGTCAATACGGAAACGCAGACTATCGGCACAGTGATCGATAGTCAGAAAGTATTGCAACTGCCAACGTTGACAAGAAATCCTTATGACTTTGCGGCGAACGTCGGAACTGCATCCGATGGCGATCCCAGCGGCCGCGGTGTCGGTGTGGCTTTCAACGGCCTTCGTTCGGCGGGTACGAACATCCTTCTCGACGGTGCAGCGAATAATGACGAATTCGGCGCCACCGTCGGCCAGCAAGTTCCTTTGGATTCGGTGCAAGAGTTCAGCGTCCTCACGAATAACTTCACTGCTGAATATGGTCGGGCTGCAGCTGGCGTCGTGAACGTAACGACAAAGAGCGGCGGCAACGACTTCCACGGGTCGGCTTACGAGTTCAATCGGGTGGCCAAATTAGCCTCTGAAAGCTTCAACAATAAAGCCTTTGGGAACCCCAAACCGGAATTTACCCGGAATCAGTTTGGTTATTCCATTGGCGGCCCCGTCAAGAAGAACAAGCTGTTCTTCTTCAACAACGTCGAATGGATCCGGATTCGCAGCGGTAACAGCAATATCACTTACGTTCCGGACGCTGCTTTGGTCGCAGCTGCAGGCTCCGCTGTGCAAACCTATTTCTCGCAGTTTGGCACGGTTCGAAGCAATGCGAGACAAATCGGGGTCGCTACCATTGGTGACTTGGAAACTGCCGGGGTTTGCACTAGCGGCCCTTGTGCAGCGCTCGCGCCGACGACTGCAGCCTTCGACTTAATCAGTTATCAGACACCCGCGGATGCCGGCGCCGGGTCCCCTCAGAATACTTACGAAGTTGTGGGCAATGTCGATTACACATACAGCGACAAAACCACCTTCTACGCTCGATACGCGCTTTTCAATGAAGATTTGTTTGCCGGTGGCATCTCGCAGAGTCCGTACGCTGGGTTTGACACGGGAGAGAAGGATAAGGACAATCGCGCTGTGGTTTCGATGGTGCACGCCTTTAATTCAAGGCTAACCAGCCAGTCCAAACTCGTGTTCAACCGATTGAATACTTTCGACCCGCTTGGCAGCAAGCCGGCGATAACTGGTCTGTTCTTTAGCCCTAACGCCGCTGCCAACTTGCCCCTTTCCGGAATCGCGGGATTAGGCACGCATTCCGTTGGCTTACCCGGCTACTTGCCTTTCTCTCCGGGGAACGGTATCCCATTCGGCGGACCGCAGAATTTCGTCCAGGCATATGAAGACTTGAGCTGGACCAAAGGACGCCACACCTTACGCTTCGGTGGCTCGTACGATTATCAGCGTGACAACCGTACTTTCGGCGCGTACGAGACTCCGGTGGGTTCCTTCGCCGTATCCGGGACCAAGGTGAAGAACTCGTCGCTGAATAATTTCCTGAACGGTCAGTTCGCGGAGTTTCAAGGCGCAATCTTCCCGCAAGGACATTTCCCCTGCCCGTTCCCGATTACAGCGGGTCAGCCTTGCACGGACCCCTCGACTGGAGATGTTTACGCCCTTGGTAACGTAACTTTGCCGGTTGGCCCACCAGTATTTGCCCGCAGCAACCGGTATCAGGAGTTTGCTGTCTATGGCCAAGACGCGTGGAAAGTTTCGAACCGCTTCACGTTGAACCTCGGCGTTCGTTGGGAGTATTTTGGTGTCCAGCACAACAAGAATCCTCAACTGGATTCCAACTACTATCTCGGCTCGGCTGGAAGCGTTTTTGACCAGATCCGCGCCGGTAACGTCGCCCTTGCCCCGCAAAGCCCCGTAGGCGGCTTGTGGGCGCCGGACTGGAACAACTTTGCTCCGCGCCTCGGCTTTGCATGGGACATCTTCGGAGATGGCAAAACTAGCCTTCGCGGCGGATATGGCGTCGGCTACGAGCGGAACTTTGGCAACGTGACGTTCAACGTCATTCAAAACCCGCCCAACTATTCCGTCGTTTCCGTTATAACCGGCATCGACATCGCCAGTGATCCTGTCACTAGTGACCCGGCCGGACCGCTTTCCGGGTCCGGCAGCGTGAAGGCGATCCCGAAGGTCAGCTTGCGCGCAGTGAACCCGCACATTCGAACCTCCTATGCTCACCTCTATAGTTTGAGCTTGGAACGCCAGATTCGACACAACTTCGTTGTTGGTGTTGACTACTCTGGATCCAAAGGTGAAAAGTTGTACGACATTGCAAACATTAACCGGCCAGGATCTGGCGTTGTGTACGAAGGCGATGACATCAATATAGTTGGCTTCAGCCGTCTTCGCTCAGCACAATACTCCAACATCAATTACCGGAGTGACACGGGCAGCTCGCTCTACAATGCGATGGTTGCCAGGGCTAGTCTAAAGAACTTTGCTAACACTGGGCTCACGCTCGATACTAGTTTCACGTGGTCGCACACGTGGGACGAATTGAGCGATACGTTCAGTAGTTCAGGCAATAACTTCAATCTCGGGTACCTTGATCCGTTTAATCCCAGGGTTGACTACGGTAATTCTTATCTCGACATCCGCAAGCGCTATGTCCTCCAAGCGATATGGGAAGTTCCTTTTGCCAAGCACACGCATGGAATTGCCAAGCAGGCCCTTGACGGGTGGGAACTGACGCCTATCTTTACCGCAGAAACTGGAACTCCTAATTCAATCTACGATTGCACCAACGCTTTGCAGGTCTGCCCTTACGCGTTCAATGCTGCGGGAACATCAGGCCTACCACGCTCAGGACGTGCCGTGGCGATTCCTGGCGCAACTAACACCTTCGACTACGGAGGCTTCTTCACGAGCTCGGGCACGCCACTCTATGATTCGAGCTACGCGAATCCTCTCGTTGGGATTTCTGACTTTGGTCCGTTCCCTTCGAATATAGTCGGCCGTAATTCCTTCCGTGGCCCTGGTATTTGGAATCTGAATATTGGGGCTTACAAGAACTTTCAGCTTACGGAGCGCTACAAGTTACAGTTCCGAGCTGAGTTCTATAACGCCTTTAACCATGCCAACTTGTTCTTAAACAACGGCAACGTCGACGTGTCTGGTGCGGATCCGGTTGCAAATCCGAGCATCAGCGCGTTCAAGGACGGGTTGCGGAATATCCAGTTGGCGTTACGGCTGGACTTCTAAGAACCAGCCAAACCGCAATTCATAACCTACGGTCCGGGGAGCCGATGTTAGGCTCCCCGGTCTCTTTTGTGCGACATTACTTCTACAGATGGTAGAGGCCGCGCAAGGATTAATGTAGACGTCAAGAATGTAAAAGGTTGGAGTCGGAAGAAGAGAAACACCGAGACAAAGACAAAGTCAGAAGTTTTTCGCTAGTCAACGAGAAGCCTACTCCATCCGCACCGCGAAAATATCTTTGCCTTCAATTTTGACTTCGATGCCGAGCGGCGGGCGCAGATCCGAACCTTGCACCATGGCGCCGCGAACCCAGACATTACCGGGAAGATTGGCCATCTTCGTCGGATCGAACACGCTGCGGCTGCACGGATTGCCAATCATCGGATGCCGCGCGGCCGAAAAGCCGTAGTCGCCTTTCAGTTTTTCGAGGTCGCTTACAAGCTCCAGCTGGCAATTGCCATAAGGCGCCTTCAAGGCGAACGCCCAATATCCCGAGGGCTGCGCGGCGGAGCCGCCCGGCAAACGCAAAAGTAGCGACGGCACTCTTTCTCCGCTTAGGCCGTTGCGATATTCGAACGATGCCGAAGACCACGGCTTGGCCATCGTGTCCACGGTGGCGATGCCGCGCATGGGAGGCGGCGATTGCGGCGGGGGATTGCCCAGATCGGGCGCAGGCACCTCGAGCTGGGAGGCGGGGTCGGCGGCAGCGGATGGATTGCGGTGAGAGCGGCTGTAGAGAGTGCCTGCCGCGACAATCACCACCAGAACGGCCGCAAGCCCGCCAACGATTTTGAGCGGAGCGACGGCGTTGCTCAGCGGCTTGCTCGCGCCCGCCACGCCGGGAATCGCCGGCATTTCCGCTTTGAAGCGGTCGTCTGGGGCGGGGGTCTGATCGGCCATGAAACGAAACTCCAATGCGGCGATCGATTGCGCGGCGCAGGCGATAACCCACATTGTGACCGCGCGCACGCAATCCGCCTGCGTTGTTCATTGTATGACCACCATGCGTTCGGAGCAACGTCGGCAGGAGGCCCAAGGCACGATGGAAGATGTGGCCGCGCAATCTGCAAGCGAAGTGGCGGCCGATTGGGCGTGGTGAATCGTATTAGTCAGAACGCGACAAAGGCCACCGCAAGGCTTGTCTCGCGGCCCGATACGTCCTACTGTGAGGAGTAACGGGAGAGAGACACAGGAGTTCATCGCAGGAACTTATGAGCAGCGACACGAGAGCCGCCGCGCGACAGTTTGTGCGCAGCCTGAACATCCTGCTGAAGTTCGCTCGTCTGTACGAATTCGGGCACGTGCGGACGATGTCGCAGTTCGAAACGACCTGGAAAGAGCTGCACACCGCGCTCAAAGAGAGCGGCGACAGCGGCTTGCTGCTCGGCGCATCGGGGCCGCAGATTTTATTGGACGGCGTACCGTTGGGTGCCGCCGCGGCCGAACGAAGTTTTGCACAATTGCTTTCTTCGGCGGGCATCGCCAGCATTCACTTCGCTTCGAATCTGGCACAGCCGCAGTTCGCGCGGTTTGTGCGCGCGTTTCCCACCGGCAACGCGAAGCCAACTTCGCTTGCGGAACAATTGAAATCCGCAATGGCGGGCGACACCAGCATCAAGATCAATGAGATTCGCTATATTGCGGAGGATTCGTCCATCGCCGGTGCAAAGGTTGCGGCGCAATTGACGGCGAAAGTTCTTGGCGCGCAAGGCGACAAGTTTAAAGATTTCCTCGACGATCCCAATAAATTGTTGCAGATGATTCTTGCCGCGGAAAGTTCGCGCGGCGGCGGGGGCGGCGGCGGAGTTGGCGGCGGCGGAGGGCCAGGATTTGGCGGAGGCGGAGTTCCGGGCGGAGCCGGTTCTGGCGGCGCGGGAGGAAGCAGTGGTACCGGCGGGGCCGCGGGAAGTGGCAGCGGTTTGACCGCGGTGACTGGCACTGGTCCGGGCGGAAGCCTTTGGGAAACTGGTTCAGGAAGCGGTCCGGGCGGCGGCGGGGGAAAAGGGAACGATTCGGGCGGAGGCCCTGGCGCAGGCCCTGGTGGCGGCGGAACGGGCGGCGCTGGTACAGGTTCGGGAACGGGAGGATGGGGAAATTCTGGCTCTGGCGTTGGCCATGGCGCTGGCGTTGGCGTTGGTTCGGGAGTTGGGGCAGGCGGTGGCGCAGGGACAGGCACAGGCTCTGGTTCTGGCAGTGGTACGGGAACCGGAGCGGGCGGAGGGTCGGCGGGCGAAGGCGCGTCGGGGAAATGGCTTTCTGCGTCGTCGTTGTTGCGCAGTGCGACGGCAGGCGGAGGACCCGGAGTTGGCGGAGGCGGTGGCGGCCAATATTCCGTTGCGGAAGAAGATGTGCGCTCGATGCTGACGTTGTTCGCGCAACTCGGAAAATCGCGGCGCGATGCCGATTCGAAAATGGACACGCCTACGTTTCAATCCCGGTTGAGCGCGCTGCCGGTGCGGGCGCAATACACGCTGCAGCAAGCGCTGGCGGGACTTGCCGCGCAGGCGCCGAACGAATCGCCCAACAAACCGATGCTGCTCAAACTGGCGGAGCACGTGGCGATTCGCTTTGCGTTGGACAGCTATGAACGCGGCGAGCTTCGCGTGAACGCGGTGAAGCAATTGCTGGACCGCATGAACACGGAAATTGAAGCGCTGCGAAAAATTTTGGGGCAGCAGCAGGAGCAGATGGCTTCGGCGGGAATCTCGATGTCGTCGTACACCGAACTGCTCGATCAGGAGTTTTGGGCGCAGGTTCCCGAAGAGAACAAAAAGGAAGTGCTGTGTTCGGATGAATCGTGGTGCGTGCCGCCGCGAAACGTGCGCGGATTTCTGGAAGAGATGCTGCGGCGCGGCGAATTGAAGACGGTAAACGAAATTTTGATGAAGTACGCCGGATGCATCGGGCTGGATGCTCCCGAAGCGCGGCGAACGACCGCGATCGGATTAGGGGAATTGGCGGAACTTTACGGGAGCGGCGATGGCAGCGCGTTGATCGAAGCGATTCGCCGCGTGGGAAATCAACTGGCGGCGGAGCGCGAGCCGGAGTTGCAAACACTGATCAGCGCGGCGTTTGTGCGATTGAGCCAGGAAGCGGCTTCGAAGCGGTGTTATCCGGCGATGCAGCAGGCATTGGCATCGCTCGACAGCGTGGAAGCGCAACGCCCCGGTTCGACGCAAAGCTTGCGGCCGAGGATCGGCGCGGAAGACCGCATTCCGGAATTCGTCGAGGAATCGATCCGCACCGGGCACATCGCCGATGGGCTCGTGGACATTTTGAGTTTGATGCCGAAAGCGACCGTGCACTACGTGATGAATCGCTTCGGCCACTCCGGATTTCGCGAAGATTGCGATTTGCTGGTGCAGATGGTCAAAGAACTTGGCGAAGACTCCGTCAATCAATTGCTGGATGTTTTGCAATCGTCGCCGGCAACGGAAGCGGCGGAGGCGATCGGCATTCTCAGCCAGCTTGCGCCGGAGCAGGTGAGCAGGATATTGCCGGTGAGACTTTCGCAGTGGCCGCGCTCGGCGCACGATCGCACGGTGCGGCAACTGTCGGCGGCACCGCCGGAACACCGCGCGGCACTATTGGTTACGCTTTACGATTCGCTGGACCTGCTGATTCGGCCGCTGGCGATGGACGAAATGGGCATGAGCGGGAGCCACGAATGCATTCCGAAGCTGATTGAAGTGGCGGAAAGCGAAGCGAATTCGGGTTACATCCGGCTGAAGGCGGTGGAAGCGCTGGGCCGGCTGAAGGCCACGGCGGCGACGAACATGCTCGTCCATTTTCTGGATGCGAGGCAAGTGTGGCGGTGGGAATACGCGGCGGAACTTCGCGTGGCCGCGGCGCAAGCGTACTCGCGCATCGATCCGGTGGTGGCGATGGAAAAAATCGCCGCGGGAGGGATCGACCGCAAAGAACTGGTGCTGGCGCCGACGGATCCGGAAGGCAGCGTCTCCGTGATTCGGCAACGGCGTTACGCAAGATTGAAGCTGTCGAAAAACCTGACGTTTTACACGACGAATCTTCGTGAGAATTTCAAGCTGATCGTGCCGGAATTGAATCTCGGCGGAGGAATCGGCGCGGGCGATCGGCATTTGGCGCCGGGTTCGCTCCTGGCTCTCAAGCTGACTTCGGGCGTGCGCACCATCAAGGCGCAGGCGATCGTAAGGGGTGCGCGGCCTTCGGCAATGGCGTTTGAGTTTGTGGATATGGATTTGGAAGACCGCGGGCGATTGCGCCGGTTGTTGCTGGATCTCGGCGGCCTGCCGCAAATGGCGAGCCCGGGAAATCGTACTCGCCGGCGTGGCCGCATCACGGTGGCGAAGTCGTAGTTCGCTCCAGGCGGGCCTTCGCGCGAAACTCGTCCCTTTACGCAAGCCTCAGAGGTTCCTCTCTCCCTGAGTACGGATGTTTCCGCCTGCCCATTCGGACAGGCGGATTTGCACGGTCGCCCAAGTACGCCGTTGCACACATGGGACCTCTGTACCATTGCGGCGCCAGTCGGGCGGAACTAGCGTACTAGGGAAGGAGTCCGGGCGTGTTTTTCCGCCGCTCATCATGGCACCGGATCCAAAACTTACCGCGGGACGCGCTTTCGTTCGAAGCCTGAACATCCTTTTGAAGTTTGCCCGCCTATATGGCTACGACCACGCTCGCACCGCGGATCAACTTGCGACCGCGTGCAGCGAATTGCGGGAAGCGATTCCGCCCGGTTCCGATATGGCGCTATTGCTGGGCGCGACGGGATCGCAACTGCTGCTGGACGGTGTGCCGCTCGAGGGGTCGCCTGCGGAAAAACAGTTCGCGCAACTGCTTTCCAGTGCCGGACTGGCCAGCGTTCAGTTTCTTTCGACCGTAACTCCGGATGAGATTGCGAAATTCGCGCGCGCGTTTCCGGCGGGCAAGGCGAAGCCGTCCGAGCTTGCGCAACAATTGAAGGCGGCGATCGAAGGCGTGCAGGGAATACGCGTGAATGAAGTGTGCTTCGTGGCGACCGATTCGCGGTTGAAGGAGGCCACGAGCGTTGCGGCGCAACTGGCGGTCGCGTCCATCGGCGACGACAAAGATTCTTTCAAACAACTTTTGAATAATCCGCAAAAGCTTCTGGAACTGATCGCGGCCGCGGCGGGTACAAAGAGCGGTGGCGGCGGCGTGAGTGCGGAGCAAGGGAGTGGGATCGGCGACGGCTATGCTGCAGGGGAAGGAAGCGAGACGGGGACTGGGACGGGCAACGGAGCCGAGGTCGGCTCGGAAAAAGAAGATGCGGGCGGGATCGGAAGCAGCGATGGCGGAAATGGAAGCACGGCTGGAGGCAAAGGAAGTTCCGGTTCGGCAAGCGGAGCGGGCCAGACCGGATACTCCGGCGCGCGGCCTTCGAATTATTTGAGCGCCGGGTTTGTCGCGCCGCGTCATGCGCCGCGCGTGGGAACGCCCTTGCGGATGGGCGAAATTGCGGAAGAAGAGATACTCGGAATCCTCGGCGCGCTTACGAGTTTTGGCCACATGAGCACCGGGGAAGGCGGCGTGGGCGCCGCAGCGGCGTTTCAGAAGCAAGTTTCGGAACTGCCTACTCCGGCGCAAGACACCTTGAAAAATGCGCTCGCCACGATTGCCGCGCAATCGCCGGACCTAAGACCCGGGGATTCCGTACTGGTGCAGCTCGCGGAGCATTTGGCGATTCGGTTTGCGCTCGAACGATATGAAAAGGGCGAAGTGAAGGTCAATGCGGTGCGGCAAATGCTGGATCGCATGAATCAAGAAATTGAGAATCTGCGCAAAATTCTCGGCTCGCACGAAGACAAGATGCTCGAAGCCGGAATCCTGGCCAAGACGCACCGCGAAATCCTGGATCGCCAATTCTGGGCGGCCGTGCCGGACAAAGGTAAACGGGACGTACTGCTCTCGCCGGAAGCGTGGTGCATTCCGCCGTACAACGTTCATTCTTACGTTGCGGAATTGATAGAGCGCGGAGAGGCAAGCGCGGCCGCGCAGATTCTGGAAAATTATGCGGCGTGCGCGGATAGCGAAGAGTCCGACGCGCGCCACCGCACGGCGGCAGGCCTTTCGGATTTGGCCGAACTGTACGCGACGACCGATCCGCGATTGCTGAGCGGCGCGCTGCGGAAGCTCGGCGTTCGCCTGAATGTGGAGCAAAATGCCGAACTGCAAAGCGTGGTCAGCGCGGCCTTTGTGCGTCTGAGCCAGGAAGCGGCGGCGCATCGTTGTTTCGGCGCAATGGAGCAAGCGATCGATCTGGTGGCCGGCATGGAAACGCAGCGGCCGGGAATCGGGCGCGAGCTTCGCCAAAAGATGGGAATCGAGCAGCGCGTACCGGAATTCGTGGAAGAGGCGCTGCGCGCGCAAAAACTGGCTTCGGGATTGACCCGTGTTTTGCGGATGCTGCCCCAGCAGGCGGTGGAACAACTGGCCTCAAGATTTAATCGCTGCCAACTGCGCGACGACGCCGAACACGTTGCGAATCTTGCGCACGACCTTGGCGAAGAAGTCGTGCAATATTTGCGAAGCATGGTGCGCGGCGGAACGATTACGGAATCCGTGGAGATGATCGGGCTGCTTTGCCGGCTCGATCCGCAAGCCGTGGAAGTATTTCTCCCCTCGCGCGTCAAGAATTTTCCGCGTGCCGCGCAGGACCGAACGATTCGACAAATTTCCGCAAGCGGTGCGCCGGCCCGCTGCGCGATTTTGCTGAAGCTGCTGGATCACGTCGATCCGATTTTGATGCCGCTGGTTGTGGACGAAATCGGAATGACGGGCGACCGCGACGCGATCGGCCGCCTGCTCACGATTATCGATGGCGACTTGCCGACGGGCAGCGGACCCTTCCTGCAAGTGAAAGCGGTGGAAGCGATCGGCAGGATTCACGCCGCGGAATCGGCGCGCACGCTGATGCGCATTTTGGAAGCACGCAAAGTTTTCGGATGGCAACATCCGCAGGAATTGCGCATTGCGGCGCTGCAAGCGCTGGAAAAACTGAATCCGGAATTGGCGGCGCAATATCGGCCGAACAGCGGATTGGAGCAAGCGGACCTCGGCCTCGCGCCGCTTGAAATATCGGCGACGAGCAAATTTGTCCGCCAGCGGCGCCACACGCGCGTGCGGCTGCGCAAGACGGTGACGGCAGTCAGCACGAACCTGAAAGAGAACTGCCGCTTTGAAATCAAGACGGCGAGTCTTGCGGGCGGAATTGCCACGATTGACCGGCACATGCATCCCGGCACGCCGGTGCAAATGAAGTTTCAAATTGGTTTGCGCACGTTGCAGGCGACCGCGCTGCTGCGCGATTACCGGGCTCAGGATATGGCGTTCGAATTTGTCGACATGTCGCTGGACGAGCGGTCCAAGTTTCGCCGCCTCCTGGCCGATAGCCTTTCGCCGGCGGCAGGCGCGCCGGAACAAACCCCTTCCGCCGCAAATCCCGCGGGAAAGTCCTAAAAAAACGAGTGAATTCTGCGGGATTTGGCAGCCCGTCAATCCGCATTGGCGTGGCAACGCTTAAACCGTTAAAATAGAAGTTTGCGCGCGTGGCGACAGGTTTGCCTGGCGCCACGCGCCTGCACGCATCTCAAGCTCCAAGAAACGGCGACTCGTTCATGGACGTAGCCAAAATAATGGACAGCGTTCTTGCCCGCTTCATCGGCACGAAGCACGAACGCGACATCAAAAAACTTCAGCCCACCGTGGCGCAAATCAACGCGCTCGAGCCGGAGCTCCAGCGGCTGACCGACGACGAATTGAAAGCGCGCTTTGCGTCGTTGAAGGAAGAAGTGACCGAGCGATTGAAAGACGCCGATCCCGCCGAGCCTTCTTATAAGGATGCGTTGCGATCCGCTCTTGACCCCGCGATTGCTCCCGCGTTTGCGCTGGCGCGCGAAGCGGGCCGCCGCTTCTTAAATATGCGGCATTTTGACGTGCAGCTGATTGGCGGACTCGTTCTGCACGACGGCAAGATTTCCGAAATGAAAACGGGCGAAGGCAAAACGCTCGTTGCGACTTTGCCGGCCGTACTGAATTCGCTTGCCGGCCGCGGCGTTCACATCGTCACCGTGAACGATTATCTTGCGCGACGCGACGCGGAATGGATGAGCCCGCTTTACCGCGGACTCGGCATGACGATCGGCGTGATCGTACATGATCTTGACGATGCGCAACGTCGCGCCGCGTACGGCGCCGACATCACGTACGGCACGAACAACGAATTCGGTTTCGACTACCTGCGCGACAACATGAAGTACGATTTGTCGCATTGCGTGCAGCGCAGCCATCAATTTGCGATTGTCGACGAAGTGGACTCCATCCTGATTGACGAAGCGCGCACGCCGCTGATTATTTCCGGCCCGTCCGAAGAATCGACCGACAAGTATTTCAAGATCGACAAAATTATTCCGAAACTCATCCAGGACATTGATTACACACTGGACGAAAAGCATCGCACGGCGACGCTGACCGAAGAAGGCGTGAGCAAGTGCGAACGCCTGCTGAGCCTTGGCAATCTGTACGACCCCGCGCACATGGAAATTATTCACCACGTCTATCAAGCGCTGCGCGCGCACACGCTTTACAAGAACGACGTGGACTACGTGGTGAAAGACGGCGAAGTGATCATCGTGGATGAATTCACCGGCCGCCAAATGCCGGGACGCCGCTGGTCGGACGGCTTGCACCAGGCCGTGGAAGCCAAGGAAGGCGTGAAGATCGAGCGCGAGAACCAGACGCTTGCCACCATCACCTTTCAGAATTATTTTCGCATGTACAAAAAACTTTCCGGCATGACCGGTACGGCGGAAACCGAGGCGGCCGAATTCGCGAAAATTTATAATTTGGATGTGGTCGCGATTCCCACCAATCGCCCGCTGATCCGCAAGGAATATCAGGACGTCGTCTATCGCACGGAAAAAGAAAAGTTCGAAGCCGTCGTGAACGGAATTTTGCAGGATGACAATACGTACGCGAACGGCCTGCGCCATTACCATGAACGCGGCCAACCGGTGCTGGTCGGCACGATATCCATCGAAAAATCGGAAGCCATTGCCGATTTGCTCAAGAAGGCGGGGATTCCGCACCAGGTTTTGAACGCCAAGCAACACGAGCGCGAGTCGCGCGTCGTTTCCCAGGCCGGCCGCAAAGGCGCCATCACCGTGGCAACAAACATGGCGGGCCGCGGCACGGACATTCTACTTGGCGGCAATCCGGAATTTCTTACGCGCGAGCATTTTTTGAAAAACAAGCTCGCCATTCCGTACGCGCAAGCGCCGGCCGTGATTGGAGCGGAACCGGGCGACGGCGCCGCACCCGCGTCCACCGTGCCGATGGTGCTTTTCCAGTACGAAGGCAAAATTTTTCAAGTGCCGTCCGATCAATGGAAGCCGGTGTATGAGCAATTCGCCGCGCAGTGCAAAACCGAACGCGACGAAGTGATTGCGCTCGGCGGCGTGCACATTCTCGGCACCGAGCGCCACGAAGCGCGCCGCATCGACAACCAGCTTCGCGGACGCGCCGGCCGCCAGGGCGATCCGGGCTCTTCGCGCTTTTTCCTTTCGCTTGAAGACGACTTGATGCGAATTTTCGGCGGCGAACGCGTGAAAGCGCTGATGTTCCGCCTCGGCATGACGGAAGGCGTGCCCATCGAATCCGGCCTGATTTCGCGCCGCATTGAGAACGCGCAGAAATCCGTGGAGGCGCAGAACTTCGATGCGCGCAAACATTTGCTCGAGTACGACGACGTGATGAACAAGCAGCGCGAAACGATTTACGCGATTCGCCGCTCCGCGCTCGAAGGAAAAGATCAGCGCGATTATGTGCTCGGCATCGCGGAAGACGTCGCACGCGAACTTGTGGACACCTACTGCGCGAAGGAAGTGCACCCCGACGAATGGAACACGACGCAATTTCTTGCCGAAGTGAACAGTCAATTTGGGATTGACGCAAAAGCCGCGGGCGCGGATCCCGCGTCGCTCAATCACGATCAGCTTTCGGACGGCATCGCCGAAGCGATTCGCGCGAAATACGAAGACAAGGAAAAACAGCTGACGCCCGAGCTGGTGCGCTGGCTCGAGCGCCGCATCATTCTGGATGTCGTCGATTCGCAGTGGAAAGACCATTTGCTTTCGCTCGACCATTTGAAGGAAGCGATTGGCCTTCGCGGCTACGCGCAAAAAGATCCGCTCGTGGAATTCAAGAAGGAAGCGTTCGTCCTCTTTGAAGACATGATGACGCGCATCGACAACGAAACCGTGCGCTACTTATTTCAAGTGCAGGTGCAAGTGGAAGGCCAGCCGCCGCAAGGCGGGGAACAGCCGGAAGCTCCGTCTCCCGCCGCGCCGCGACCGATGGCCGCCGCGGCCAGCGCCGCCGCGCGCGTCTCGGAAGCGCCGGCGCAATTGCCTTCGTTTGCGCGCGCCATGGAGCGGAAACAGGAGCGCCAGGAAAAGGAGCTGCAGTATCAGACGGGCGCGGCGCAAGCCGAAGCGCCAAAGCCCGTTCGCTCCGGCGCGAAAGTTGGGCGCAACGACCCGTGCCCCTGCGGCTCCGGCAAAAAATACAAGAAATGCCACGGCACCAACGCCTGATCGAACGATGAATTTTGTAAAGGCGGTTTTGCGCCGCGAGATTTTCTCTTAGTTTTCGTTTCTGTTTTTTTTTCGCGCTTGGCTAGGAAAACTCGAATGCCCCCAGCAGCTCAACAAATGCCGCAACGCCACCCGATTCCCGGCGTAAAAAATCTCATCGCTGTGGCCAGCGGAAAAGGCGGCGTGGGCAAGACGACGGTCGCCGTCAATCTCGCGCTCGCACTTGTGAAGCTTGGCCACAAAGTTGGCTTGCTTGACGCCGACGTTTACGGCCCAAACGTTCCGATTATGCTCGGCTCGACGCAAGAGCCGGGCGCGACGGCCGACCAGCACATCATTCCCGTGCAGGCGCAGGGCCTGAAAATGATTTCGATGGGCTTGCTGAATCCCGGCGACAAGCCGGTCATCTGGCGCGGCCCGATGCTGCACAGCATCATCACGCAATTTTTGCGCAGCGTGGAATGGGGCGAGCTCGATTATCTGGTGATCGATTTGCCGCCGGGCACGGGCGATGTGCAGCTCACGCTGATTCAAACGGTGGCCGTCACCGGCGCCGTCGTCGTGACCACTCCTTCTACGGTTGCGCTCGCCGACGTTCGCAAAGCGATCGAAATGTTTCGCCAGGTGAACGTGGACGTGCTCGGCGTGGTGGAAAATATGAGCACGTTTGCTTGCCCGCATTGCGGCAAGGCGGTGGACATTTTTGGCCACGGCGAAGGAACGAAAACGGCGATCGCATACGGCGTGCCGATTCTTGGCGAAATTGAAATCGATCCGCGCATCCGCATCGGCGGCGACTCCGGAAAACCGGTTGCGGCCGCGGGCGAAGCCGGCCCTGCTGCGCAAAGCCTTTACAAAGTGGCGCGCGCCGTGATCGATCGTGTTGATGAGCTAAAGGCCGCCGGCGGCGCACCCACCGTTCATATCGATTAGTGCAATTTCGCCGGGCCGCACTTCCTTGTCAGCGGCCCTCGCGCAGTGTAATCTTTCATGGATTCAAGAAGGGTTTCGATTTCTGCGGAGGCGGCTATGTCCAGCTTCTGCAATAACTTACAGGCGGCTTGGCGTCCCTTGCCGCCCGGGGTGGCAACGCGCACTTGAACGCAAAACCCGACATTCGGCCGTACAAAGGGAAGTGGCCGCAGATTGCCGCTTCGGCGTATATTGACGCGTCGTCGGTGCTCGTTGGCGACATTGTCATCGGCGAAGATTCGAGCATTTGGCCGCTCGTTGCGGCGCGCGGCGACGTGAATTACATTCGCATCGGCGCGCGCACCAATGTGCAGGACGGTTCCGTGCTTCACGTGATGAAAGACGAATGGCCGCTGATTTTGGGCGACGACATCACCGTCGGCCACGCCGTCGTGCTGCACGGCTGCACGATCGAGTCGCGCTGCCTTATCGGCATGCGCGCCACCGTTTTGAACGGCGCGGTCGTCGGCACCGGCAGCATCATCGCCGCGGGCACGCTGATTCCGGAGCGCATGGTGATTCCGCCGGGAAGTTTGGTGATGGGCTCGCCGGGAAAAGTGAAGCGCGCTTTGACCGAAGCCGATGACGCCTCGATCGATCGCTATGCCAAGCGCTACGTCGAGTACAAAAATATCTATCGCCAAGAAGCGGCGAAAGCTGAATAGAGAATTTGCCGTTGTAGGGCCGGCTTTCCGAAGCCGGCCGTTCGATGAGTAACCGAGGACTTGACGAGTGACTGACGCCGCACCAAAAAAAGAACAGCGCCGCAAATTCCAGGCCATTCGCGGCACGCGCGACATCTTGCCTCCAGACACCGCGCTCTGGCACCACGTCGAAGAAACCGCGCACGCCGTCTTCGGCACGTTCGGCTTCGGCGAAATCCGCCCGCCTACGCTAGAGGATGGACAGTTATTTGCACGCGCCGTGGGCGGAGATACAGACATAGTTAACAAAGAAATGTATACGCTTTTGGATCGACCTAGTGATCTTCAGCCACTACAAAGTATTGCCGATGGTAAACGCTATATCGCTGACTTGAGACTGCTAATGGACAAAGGAGAGATTCCAGACGATTCTGTGAATCGGGAAGATCTAGATCGATACTTAGATGCTTGGCAGGATGTAAATGAATTTCTAACATACCCTGTATCTGAGGGTAATAAAGATGAAAATACTCGTAGTGTCGAATTGGCTAAAGACCTCGCGTATCGATTCATGGCTGCTGAAGGCCAGGTAAGACTAGGTCCACGATTGTCTCTTCGTCCCGAAGCGACCGCCTCCGTCTGCCGCGCCTATATCGAACACAATATGCAGCAACTGCCGCAACCGCAGAAGCTCTACTACATCGGGCCGATGTTTCGGCGCGAGCGGCCGCAAAAGGGCCGTTATCGCCAGTTCTACCAAATCGGCGCGGAAGTTCTGGAAAACGTCAAGCCCGATCCGACGCGCGATGCGGCCAAAGAACTCGCGAAAGACGCGATCACCGACGCCGAACTCATCCAGATGCTGATGACTTTCTTCGACAAACTAAAGCTTCCCGGCGTGCAACTCGAAATCAATTCGATTGGCCACACCGCGGAAAATTGCCGCCGCGGCTACGTCGCGCGGCTCAAATCCGAACTCGAAAAAGTGAAAGGCAAGCTCGGCGCCGATTCGCAACGCCGCATCGAAACGAATCCGTTGCGCGTGCTCGATTCCAAACTCGAACACGAGCAGCCCATCATCGGCACGCTACCGAAAATCGCCGACCACCTTTGCGACGATTGCAAAACGCATTACGCCGCCGTAAAACGCGAACTCGAACTGCGCGACGTGTTTTACAAGGAAAATTGGCGCCTCGTCCGCGGCCTCGACTATTACATGCGCACGACGTTCGAAATCACCGCGCAAGGTCTCGGCTCGCAAAACGCCGTCTGCGGCGGCGGCCGCTACGACGGACTCGTCGAACTGCTCGGCGGCCCGCCAACAAAGGGAATCGGCTTCGCGATTGGCGAAGACCGGCTGATCCTCTCGCTGCAAGAGGCAATGTCCCTGTCGCCGGTCACCATTCGCCAGCCGCCATTCGTCTACGTCGCCTGGATGGGCGCAAACGCTTACGCCGCCGCCGTTCACGCCGCAAAAGATCTTCGCGCGGCGGGCATTCGCATCGAGCTGCCGCCCGTCGAGCAAAAATTCGGCAAGGCCCTCGAGCGGGCCAGCAAGCTCGGCGCGCAATATGCCCTCATTCTCGGCGATAATGAGGTAGCCGAAGGCACATGGACGCTGAAGACGCTCGCCGACGGCACGCAACAGAAATTCACCGAGGCGCACCTGCTCGAATTTCTTAAGCAGTTGTAGTGGCGGGTCTTTAGACCCGTGATTGTGAATTTCGCTTTTGTAGCGCCCCGACCAGGTCGGGGCATCTTCGATGTAAGCGGAACGCGCAGAACGTTCGTCACCCACGAAAGGGAAACAGACCGTGCTCGATTTTCTCGGCAACTTGAAGCGCACACACTACTGCGGCGCACTCCGCGCCACGGACGCGGACCGCGATGCGGTCATTATGGGCTGGGTGCATCGGCGCCGCGACCTCGGCAATCTGCTCTTCCTCGACGTCCGCGATCGCACCGGCATCGTGCAAGTTGTTTTTAACAAGGAAACGCAGCCCGAAGCGCACGGCAAAGCCGAACATGTGCGCAGCGAATTCGTTGTCGCGATCGAAGGCAAAGTGATTAAACGCCAGAAGGCGAATCCGGAAATCGCAACCGGCGAAGTCGAACTCCTCGCGGGCAAGCTGCACATTTTGAATAATGCCAAAACGCCGCCGTTTCAGGTTGAAGCCGACATCAACGCCGCGGAAGAAACGCGCTTGCGTTACCGCTATCTCGACCTGCGCCGCCCGAAGCCGCACGCCAACCTGGCGCTGCGCCACAAAATCATTCTCGAAATTCGCCGCACCATGGACGAAATGGGCTTCCTCGAAGTCGAAACGCCGATGCTTACGCGCTCGACGCCGGAAGGCGCGCGCGACTTCCTTGTGCCGAGCCGCGTGCATCACGGCCAGTTTTACGCGTTGCCGCAATCGCCGCAAATTTTCAAACAAATCCTGATGATCGGCGGCCTCGACCGTTACTTCCAGATCGTCAAATGTTTTCGCGACGAAGACCAGCGCGCCGACCGCCAGCTGGAATTTACGCAGCTCGACCTTGAAATGTCGTTCCCGCGCCAGGAAGACATTTTCGGCGTGATTGAAAAAGTGATGGTGAACGCCTGCGCCGTCGCGGGAATCAAAGCCACGGCTCCGTTTCCGCACATGTTGTACAAAGATTGCATCCGCAAGTACGGAAGCGACAAGCCCGATATGCGTTTCGGCATGGAGCTGCACGAAGTGACGGATTGCTTTCCGGAAGAAGCCAAAACAAAATTGCAAATCGAAGGCAACGTCTTCGCGCTTGCCGCTCCCGGTGGCGCGGTCTATTCGCGCAAGCAGCTCGACGAACTTACGGAAAAGGCAAAATCGCTCGGTGCGCGCGGCGCGTATTTCGTAAAGCTTGCGCCCGAAGGTACCACTTCGACCGTCGAAAAACTAATCGGCGCCGAAAACGTAAAAAAACTCGCCGAAGCCTGCGGCGCAAAAACCGGCGACCTCGTCGTCGCAGTCTCCGCAAAGGAACAAATCAAAGGCACGGAAGCCGCCGCGCTCATCGCGGGTCAACTCCGCCTGCAATTGGGCGAAGCGCTCGGCGTCATCGACAAAACGCAATGGAAATTTCTCTGGCTCACCGGTTTTCCGCTCTTCGAATGGAGCGAAGCGGACAAGACGTGGGTCAGCGCGCAACATCCTTTTACCGGGATCGTGGACGAAGACCTTGAAAAGCTCGAATCCGCGCCGTGGGAAGTGCGTTCGAAAGGTTACGACCTCGTTTTGAACGGCTACGAACTTGGCTCCGGCAGCATTCGAATTCATCGGCAGGATGTTCAGGAGCGCCTCTTCAAAGCGCTCGGCCTTTCCGAAGAACAACTTCGCCGCCGCTTCGGTTTTTTCCTCGACGCGCTCACTTACGGCACGCCGCCGCACGGCGGCATCGCGCTCGGCATCGATCGTGTCGTCATGCTCCTTGCCGGCGAAACTTCCATTCGCGAAGTGATCGCCTTCGCGAAGACCACCAAAGCCCAGGATTTAATGGCCGATTCGCCAAGCGAAGTGGACACCGTCCAACTCGACCAACTCGGAATTCGAGTCATGCCTAGTTGGTTTGAACTTCCCTGCGATTGTGGCGCGACTTGGAGAGTCCATTTGGGCGAAGTGACGCATCAAAACTTCCCGCTCATATGCCCAAATTCGAAAAATGAACAGGTCATGCCGGGCGTGCTTGGAGTGCGTCAAGCTGTGCATATAGGCCCGGGGGAGATTCGGTCTTAGATTATTAGGAGGCGGGGGCTTCAGCCCCCGCGTACGGAGCGGCCAAATGGGGCTTTAGCCCCTGAAGAAAGACTCTAAATGTCGATACCAAAGCACCGAACCGCGCCGCAATACTCCTATTTCGTGACGACGAAAAGCGCAGAGGGTCGCGCAATTTTCCAAGTCCGAGAAAACGCGCAGATAGTCATCGACGCGCTCTATCGCTATCGAGAAAAGGGAGCCTACCTTCTCCATGAATTTGTTCTCATGCCTGATCATCTTCATCTGCTGCTCACTCCGCTGGAGTCAATGTCTCTCGAAAAGGCCATGCAGCTAATCAAAGGTGGCAGCTCGTTTGAAATTCACAAAAAGCGCGGACAGAAAATGGAAATCTGGCAAAAGGGCTTCCACGACTGGACAATTCGGGATGCCGACGATTGGCGCGTTAAATCCGAATACGTTGCAATGAACCCTGTCCGCGCTCATTTGGTACAGACTTTTCGCGACTGGCCTTACTCTTCCGCATTCGGTAAATTCATACTGGATCCGATGCCCGCAAAATATCTCTCAGCGGCTTCAGGGGCTAAAGCCCCAGGTTGTGAGGCTCCGACGCAGGGGCTGAAGCCCCTGCCTCCTAAAGAGAAGTCCGCTGAGCCAGATTCCAAAAGGCGCTGGAGATCCGTTGGCCCATGAGCCGTATCCGCATACTTCCGGAAGCAGTCGCCAACAAAATCGCCGCTGGCGAAGTTGTTGAGCGGCCCGCTTCCGTCGTGAAAGAACTTCTCGAAAACGCGATCGATGCCGGCGCGAAAACGATTCGCGTCGAAACGGAATCCGGCGGCCGCCGCATGGTTCGCGTCATTGATGACGGACACGGCATGACGCACGACGACGCGCTTCTCGCCTTCGAACGCCACGCCACGAGCAAACTTCGCACCGCCGACGATTTACTTTCCATCGCCACGCTCGGTTTTCGCGGCGAAGCGCTTCCCACCATCGCCGCCGTCTCGCGCCTTCTGCTTGAAACGCGCGACGCCGCCGAAGCCGAAGGCACGCGCATCGAATTCGCCGGCGGCAAACTCGTCGGCGTGAAACCCGCCGGCCTTCCCGCGGGCACCACGATCAGCGTCGCCGATCTTTTTTATTCCGTCCCCGCCCGCCGCAAATTCCTGAAATCGGACACGACGGAACTCGGCCACATCGCCTCGCTCGTCACGCACTACGCCCTCGCCAATCCCGACAAGCAATTTGTCCTCACGACGCCGACGCAAACCATTATCGATTGCCCGCCCGCCGAAAAACTCGCCGACCGCGTCTACCAACTCTTCGGCCGCCAGGCGCTAGACGAGCTTGTCGAACTCCCGCCTGTCTCCGCGCCGTTCCGCTCCGCCATCACCGAGCCGGCGCTCGAACCCGGCGAAGAAAACGCCACGCTCACCATCAGCGGCTTTACGTCGCGCCCGGAAGTGCAGCGCACCAACAGCAGCGGCATCTACATTTTCGTGAACAAACGCCTTGTCCGCGACAAACTGATACTCCACGCCATCCACGAAGCGTACCGAAACATTCATCCGCACGCGATTTCGCCCGCCACGTTGCTCTTTCTCGAAATGCCGTACGACGAAGTTGACGTAAACGTTCATCCAAAAAAAATCGAAGTTCGCTTCCGCCGCTCGCAATTCGTCCACGACTTTACGCGCGACACGATTCGTCAGGCACTTGTGAACGCCCGCCCCATCGCCAGTTTCGCCGCCGCGGCCGCAGCGCCTTCTTCCTTCGGCAATTCGATGCCCACCGCCAATGGCGCCCCATTCGCCGGCGGCATCACGCCCGCTCCGGTCGAATCCGGAATTCCTCGCGCCATGATTCCGGCGATGGAAGAAGTCAGCATCGGTTCTGGCGTCGGCTCGGACGGTGGCTACGAACTTTCGAACGCGCCTCTTCAACCGGTCGCGCAACGTTTCACCTTCGAATCCGCCGGTGGTTTCGCGTCCGCTGCCGCCCCTGCTGGCGCGCTCTCTTCTTGGGCTGGCAATTTGGCACCGGTAAACGCCGCCGCACCGGCATCTCTGCCGCATCCCGATCAAATCCGCGATTTAAAGCCGCTCGGCCAGGTTAGCTCCAGCTTCATCGTGGCCGTCAACGGCGAAGGCCTGTGGATCGTGGACCAGCACGTTGCCCACGAGCGCGTTTTGTTCGAACAGCACCTTGCCGCGCGCCGTGCCGGCAACATCGAATCGCAGCGCATGCTCATGCCGCTCGTTCTCGAACTTTCTCCGCGTCAGCTCGTCATCTTCGAAAAAATCGCGGAAGAAATGTCCGCCAACGGTTTCGAAGTCGAGCCGATGGGCCCGCGCAGCGTCGCCATTCAATCCGTTCCAGCCGGCGTGCAAACCACCGACGCCGAAAAACTTCTCACCGAAATTCTCGATGGCCTCGACCGCGAAAACGCCGCCATCTCCATCGAAACGTTGCAGGCAAAAATCGCCGCGTCCACCGCGTGCCACGCCGCCATCAAAATAAACATGCCGCTCGACCACACAAAAATGGAATGGCTTCTCGACGCGCTGGCAAAAACCGATTGCCCCATGAGCTGCCCGCACGGCCGCCCCGTCGTCCTGCGCTATTCCGTAAAAGAAATTGAACGCGCTTTTCACCGAATTTAGTTCACGGAGACGAAACGCATGAGCGATTCGCAAAAAACCGCAGTGATCTTCGGCCTCGCCAACAAGCGCAGCATCGCCTGGGCCATCGCGCAAAAACTTCACGCCGATGGATGGCGGCTCGCCATCACTTATCAAAACGAACGCCTCGAACAAGAGGCGCGAGACCTTATTACCGACATGCCCGGCTCGGCCGGCTTCATGTGTGATGTCTCGAGCGACGACCAGATTGCCGCGCTCTTCGAGCAACTCAAAACGCGCTACGGCACTTTGCAGGGTCTCGTCCACAGCGTCGCCTTCGCTCACGCCGAAGACCTCAAACGCGAATTTGTCCACACCTCGCGCGAAGGTTTCCGCGTCGCGCACGACATCAGCGTCTACTCTTTGATCGCCGTCGCTCGCGGCGCCGCACCGCTCATGGCCGCGGGCGGCAGCATCGTGACGCTCAGCTACTTCGGCGCGGAAAAAGTTGTTCCCAATTACAACGTGATGGGCGTTGCAAAAGCCGCGCTCGAAGCGAGCGTCCGTTATCTTGCCAGCGACCTTGGCCCCAAGAATATTCGTGTGAACGCCATTTCCGCTGGTCCCATTAAAACGCTCGCCGCTCGCGGCATTTCCGGCCTTGGCGATATGCTCAAGGGCCACGCCGAGCGCGCGCCACTTCGGCGCAACGTCGATCCAACAGAAGTAGGTTCGACCGCCGCGTTTCTTCTCTCCCCTGGCGGCTCCGGCATCACCGGCGAAACAATTTACGTCGATTGCGGCTACAACATCATGGGCTTTTAGCCAACTTCCGTGCCGAAACTCACTATCGCCATCGACGGTCCCGCCGGTTCCGGCAAAAGCAGCGTTGCGCAACGCGTCGCGCAAATCTTGGGTTACGTCTACCTTGACAGCGGAGCAATGTACCGCGCGTTCGCGCTCAAAGCGCTCGAAAACGATGGCCTCGCCCTTTCTTCCACAAGAGAACTGGAAGCGCTTGCCGCCGGCACGAAAATTGAATTGAAACCCACGCCGCCGGATCTCGTTGCCGAAGGCGTGAAAAACCAGGTCTTCCTCGACGGCATCGACGTCACGCAAGCCATTCGCACGGCGGAGGTCGCGCAAGCCGCGTCGCAAGTTGCTACCGTCGCGAAAGTTCGTGAACTCCTCGTCGCGCAACAGCAGCGCGCCGGCGCCGGAGGAGGCGTCGTCATGGAGGGCCGCGACATCGGCACGGTTGTCTTTCCGAACGCGGAACTCAAGATTTTCCTCGAAGCCTCGCCGGAAATCCGCGCCGAGCGCCGCCGCAAAGAACACGAGCAAAAGGGCGAACACATGACGTTCGAAAAAGTGCTCGAAGAAGTCCGCGAGCGCGACAAGCGCGACCGCGAACGCAAGGTTTCTCCGCTCGTCCGCGCAAAAGACGCCGTGCTCGTCGACAACACCGCGATGGACATCGAAGAAACCGCGCGACTCATCGTCATGCTCGCTCGCGATCGCGAATCGGAATTTGCCAAACCCGCGGGAGGGAAGGGAAATGCGTAGTATGTTGCTGTCACTTCTTGTCTCGGGATGTGGATTGTTTCTTGCGCCACTTGGCCTTGTGGCGCAGTCCGCGCCGCCTGCCGCGCAAGCGGAAGCGAAGAAAAATTTCCGCGCGTATCTTGACGCCGATTGGAAACGCTGGATGGAAGAATATCCGGAGCTCGCCACCGGCGTCGGCTATCCGGGCCAAAATCGCAAGTGGTCGGATGATTCTCCCGCCGGCATCGCGGCCCGCGAGAAACATCTTCGCGAAAGCCTCGCGACGCTCAAGAAAATCGATCGCGCCGCGCTTTCGGCGCCTGAGCAACTAAATTACGACCTCTATCTCGATCTTCTGGCGACCGCCGAGCAAGGCCTGCAATTTGGCGACGACCCCATGCCGTTTCGCAACGTCATCCCCGCCAACAATTGGCTGCGCATCAATCAGCGCGAAGGCATTCAACAAGGCGCGCCGGAAACGCTCGCCAGTGCGCCGCACGCAACCCTCGCCGATTACGAAGACATCATCGCGCGCCTCGAAGCTCTTCCCAAGCTATTCGAACAAGAAACCGCATTGCTTCAAGAAGGCATGAAGCGCGGGTACACTCCGCCAAAAATTACGATGCGAGACGTTCCGCAACAGATCGCCGATCTCGCGCCGGCCGATGCCCTCAAAAGCCCGCTCCTCGATCCCTTCACCGATTTTCCGCAAACCATTTCCGAACCGGATCGCGATCGCATTACGCAGCGCGCCCGCGAAATCTATACCTCCGCTATCGTCCCAGCCGTCCACCGGTTTCACGATTTTATTGCCACCGTCTACCTCCCCGCCTGCCGCGAATCCATCACCGCCACTTCCCATCCCAACGGCGCCGCCGCGTATGCTTATCACGTTCAGTGGCACACCACCACGAGCCTCACTCCCCGGCAAATCCACGAAATCGGGCTCGCCGAAGTAAAGCGCATTCGCGGCGAAATGGAAAAGCTCATCGCCTCCACCGGCTTCAAAGGCAGCTTCCACGACTTCACCGAATTTCTCCGCAACGATCCGCAATTCTTTTTCGACAGAAAAGAAGACCTCATCAACGCCTACAAAATCATCGCGAAGTCCGTCGATCCGGAACTCGTCAAGGAGTTCGGCAAACTGCCGCGCAATCAATACGGCGTCATTCCCATCCCCGATTTCAAGGCGCCTTCTCAAACCACCGCGTATTATCAGCCTGGCGCCCCCGCCGCCGGCCGCCCGGGCTACTATTTCGTGAACACTTACAATCTCAAAGCGCGTCCCAAGTGGGAGATGGAAGCGCTCTCGCTCCATGAATCCGTGCCCGGACATCACCTTCAGATTTCGCTCGGCCAGGAACTCGACGACGCTCCCGAATTTCGCCGCCACATCGGCTACTCCGCTTTCGTCGAAGGCTGGGGCCTTTACGCCGAAAGCCTTGGCGAAGATCTCGGCCTCTACAAAGATCCGTATTCGAAATTCGGCCAGCTCACCTACGACATGTGGCGCGCCATCCGCCTCGTCGTGGACACGGGCATGCACACGATGGGTTGGACGCGCGAACAAGCCATCCAATTCTTCAAGGACAACACCGGAAAAACCGATCAGGACATCGTCGTCGAAGTCGATCGCTACATCGTTTGGCCCGGCCAGGCGCTCGCCTACAAAATCGGCCAGCTCAAGATTCGTGAACTTCGCACGCTTGCTGAAAAAGAACTCGGCGCCAAATTCGACAAACGCAAATTCCACGACGTCGTCCTCGAAAATGGCGCCGTCCCGCTCACTCTCCTCGAATCCCACGTCAAAGCCTGGATCGCCTCGCAAAAACCGTGAACCGCGCAATAGAATCAATCAGTTAGAAGAAAATCAGCGTTCGCGCATATTTTTTGAAAAATACCGCTTGACAGATTCCTCGTTTCCCTTTACTTTGTCGTTACCTCAGTTGTTTTCCCTTTTGCGGAATCCTCACTGAGCGTGAAAGGCAACGATGCAAAGCGACTTCGACAATAAAACCGAAACGATTCACGGACCTGTCGGTCGCGCATCTTGCTTGTTCGCGCGATCGTAAGAAACTCCTTCTAAATCGTTTATTTTCAATGCTTCCCGTCGCGGGATCTTTTTCCGGGATGGCGTAGTTCACGGTTACTTCGACTGCTACTCGCAAGAGTTCGGGTTCGAAACCCGATTACGCCGTGAACGCCTGTTCCTCCCGGCATTTTTCTCGTGTGGCATTCGGCGAAACGAACAATGGTTTATGGAGTAGTACTACGGGTGTGCGCGAACGACGCGAAGCGGTTTTCCGGGATGGCGCAGAGCCGAGTTACTTCGTCTGACACACGCTGCGGGGCTGTCGCCCCGCAACTCGGCACGATTTTCCTCCCGGATTCATTTTGTCCGGCACGAATCGCAATCTGTCTATGGTTCGCGCCGGGGAGGCCGGTGTTTCGAATTCCGGCTGCGTGAATTTGTGCGGCTGAGCTTTTTTGCGGCCGCACAAAAAGAGTTGGACGTGGTGAAAGGCAGGGTTACTTCGCCTATGGAGCGGGAGGTCGTGACTTCGAATCTCACCCGGTCCACGAATTCGAAGACGCACTTGGTCTTCACTTCGGGCCGGTAGCTCAGCGGTAGAGCGCCACATGTCCCTGGCCGTTTGTTCCCGTCCAGCAAGTTTTTGTAAATGCGAGTGACGCCAAAAAGGCGTGCCGCGGAAAGGAGAGAAACAAGAATGGCAAAGCTGAACGTATGGAAGCGCCTGTTCCCCGGCGGAATTCGCGCGTCAAGTCACGCAAATACGCACGAAGGAGCGGTCGCGCAGAAGGTCAATCCGCGGCTCGAACTGCGGCGCACCGTGCTCACCTGCCTGCTTTGGGAAGACACCTTCTACGAAAAGGGCAGCAAGATCGCGGAGTGCATCGCCGACCTTGTGACGAAGAACAAAGCCGAAGACGTCGCCGCGCTTGCGCGCGAAGCGCGCGACAAGATGCAGCTTCGCCATGTTCCTCTCTTTCTCGTCCGCGAGCTCGCGCGCCGCAAGGGAGCCGGAACGCTCGTGGCGGAAACGCTCGATCGCGTCATCCAGCGCGCCGACGAACTCGCCGAGTTCGTCGCGCTCTACTGGACTCCGCGCAAGCAGCCGCTTTCCGCCGGTGTAAAGCGCGGGCTCGCCAAGGCGTTCACGAAGTTTGACGCCTATCAGCTCGCGAAATACAACCGCGACGGCGCCGTAAAGCTTCGCGACGTGCTCTTTCTCAGCCACGCCAAGCCCGCCGACGCCCTGCAGGCCGCTCTTTGGAAGCGTCTCGTCGAGAACACGCTCGAGCCTCCCGACACGTGGGAGGTTGCCTTGTCCGCAGGGAAGGACAAGCGCGAGACCTGGGAGCGCCTGCTTCGCGAAGAGAAGCTTGGCGGAATGGCCGTGCTTCGCAATCTTCGCCTGATGCTTGCGTCGGGCGTGGAGCCGAAGCTCATCGCCACGCGCCTCGAGAAGGGAATTGCCCGCGCGCTGCCGTTTCGTTTCGTCACGGCAGCGCGTTACGCGCCCAAGCTCGAGGACGCGATCGAAAAGGCCATGCTCAAGGGCATCGCCGCCTTCGAAAAGCTTCCCGGTTCGACCGGGCTGCTTGTCGACGTCTCCGGCTCGATGGACGGCGCACTCGCTCGCAAGGGCGAGGCGACGCGCATCGACGCGGCCGCCGGACTGGCCATTCTTCTCCGCGAAGTGGCGGCCGATTTCGAAATCGCCACCTTCTCGGAAAAGTGTGTGACGCTTCCCGCGCGCCGTGGCTTCGCGCAGCGCGACGCCATCGCCGGCTCGCAGCCGCACTCTTCGACGTACTTGAAGCGTGCGCTCGTTGAGCTTCGCGATAAGCACGGTTGGGAACGGCTCGACCGCGTCATCGTCATCACCGACGAACAGTCTCACGACGGCATCGCTCCGGCGTGGACGCCCAAGGCCTACGTCGTGAACGTTGCGCCGCATCAGCACGGCGTCAGCTACGGCAACGGCTGGACGCACATTGACGGCTGGTCCGAACGCGTCGTGGATTACATCTTCGCGATCGAATCGGAATCCGCCGAATAATCGGCAAATCGCGCGAGTTCCCCGCAAAAGTAAAACGCGGCAAGCGGTCGCCGGAAGCAATTCCGGCTTGGCCGCTGCCGCATTTTGCGATTTTTAAGCTGCGCGCGATGGCGCGATCAAACCAGCATCGAAGCTTTTTCCGACGCGCGCAGATAGCACTCCGGCAATGCCGCTTCTTTCACGCTGGCTCGCCGCGCCGCTTTCGCCACCGAATTCCACGTTCCGCACTCGTAAGCTAGCATCAAGTCCAGCACGCGGCGAAATTCGTTCTCGCCGCCAAGCAGCGCCGCCGCCATATCTTTCGAAACCGGCAAATCCTCCAGCACGCGCTCCATCGGACGGTCCAGCAGCGCATCGGCCACGGACAGCAAGCCCATCAAAAATAATTCCGACGCTTCCGCCGCCCGCCCGCTCGCTTCGGCCACCTGTTCGCAAAAATAACCGCGCATCACCGCCGTCCGCGCCAGTTCGATCGGTTTCCCCGTCGCGAGCGAAACCACGGCGACGATCGAAATCCAGCGCCGGAATTCCATTTCACCCAGCAATCGAACGGCTCGCGGAATATCACGAACCTCGCCGCTACGCCCCAAAAGCGGTGAATTCAGGTACCGCAGCAATTTGTACGTCAGCGAAGGATCCAAACTCATCAATTCTTCCACTCGGCCGATGTTCAGTTCCGCGGCGGCGGCCTCTTTCAGTATCCGCACGCACACCGTTTTCTCCGCCGGTATGTCGTGGTCCGTCAGCATCGTCGGCTTGCAGAAAAAATAACCTTGAAAATACGTGTAGCCGAGCCGCTTGCTTCGCTCCACCTCGGTCTCCGTCTCCACTTTTTCCGCAAGCAGCTCTATCCCTTGCGGCAAATACCGCTTCGCAATCGCCTGCTGCGTCATCTCGCCGCATTCCCGGTAGTCCACTTTCAGAAAATGCACAAGCGGCAGCAGGCCATCCCATTTGTCGCCGCCCACAAAATCGTCAATCGCCAGCTCATATCCCCGCCGCCGCAATTCCCTGCACGATTCAATGACTTCCGCGGTCGGATTCACGTGCTCCAGCACTTCCAGCACAACTCGCCGCGGGTCCAGCAGTTTTGCCGCTTCGGACCGCAGCGCCTTTTCATCCACGTTCACAAATGCCTTCGCCGGACCGATCAGCCGTTCCAGATCGAAGACCATCATGCTGTCCACGATTACGCTCTGCGAAGCGTAAGGATTCGGTTCCGCCCTGTTTTCCGGGCTGGTTCTAAACAGCAATTCGTACGCGAACACTTTCATGTCGCTTCCAAATATCGGCTGTCTCGCAATGAATTTTTCGGGCATGCTCGCTCGTTTCCCGCTGCATCGATTCCATTCGTTCCATCAGATCTGCAATTCCCTCAGGCAACGGTTCGCCTCCGACTGGCATTCCGGCGCTCGTTGCTCGTCAAGTTCGAGGCCCAGCATCGCCACGCTGAAGTCTTCCCATTTTCCCAGCTCAAACGCCACCGCCGCATTCAGCGCGTGGCGCAATTCATTCGTCTTTCCGCCCAGCGCCGCGCGCACTTTTCCATTCACGGGCAGCTCGGCCATGATGTCCGCCAGCGGCCGGTCCAAAAGAGCGTTCATCACCGAAAACAACCCCACCATGAAATATTCGAACGGCGTCGCTCCATTCGGCTTCACCCGCGCCAGCGCTTCGCAAAAAAAGGCCCGCGTCAGCCCCGTTCGAATCAGCTCGTTCGGCTTGTCCGCCGCCGGCGTCATCACCGCCACGAGCGAAGCCCATCGCCGGAATTCGTCGTCTCCCAGCAGCGAAATTGCGCTCCGCACCGTCCGCACTTCCGCCTGCCGCGCCTTCAGCGGCGAATTCAAAAATCGCAGTAATTTGTAAAGTAGGGATGGTTCCTGCTTCAGTAACTCTTCTATCTGGGGAACGTTCATCTGCTTCTGATGCACCAGCCGCAGCAATTCCAGGCAATGCGCTTTCGTCCCGGGCACTTCGCGCCGTTTCAAAATCTGCGGTTCCAGAAAAAAATACCCCTGGAAGTGCGAATAACCAAGCTGCTTCGCCGTCTCGTATTCCTTCCACGTCTCCACTTTTTTCGCCACCAGTTTCGCGTCGAATTTCGCCAGCGCCTCCTTGATGGCCTCTTGGTCCGCCGCGCCCACTTCACGAAAATCCACTTTCACAAAATTCATGTAGCGCAACACCGTTTCCGGAATTTCCTGCCCCGCATACCCATCGAGCGCGGCGCGATATCCCGAAAGCCGCAGGTTCTTGATCGCCGCAATCAACTCTTCATTGAATTCCAGCGTGGGAGGTATTTCGATCACCGTCTGTTCTTTGGGCAGAAGCAGCGCGGCGCCGTTCAGGATCTCTTCCGCGCCAAAATTAATGTGCGCGCTCGCGCCGTCCACCAGCGTGTTCCAGTCGAACAGCATCGTGCTCGATAGAATCAGTTGCGAGGTTGCCGCCGGGTTTGCTCCCGCGCGATTGTCGTCCCGCGCGCGAAAAAGCAGTTCATATCCGGCCAGCTTCAGCTTGTCGTTCAGAATGGGTTGTCTTGCAATGAACCGTTCGTACACCCGTCCACCTCCGTCCAGTGGCGTGCACTGTTCGGCGTGGGGTTCGGTGCTCGAGAGGGGAGCAGTCCGTCAGGGGGCGCCGTTACTTGGCCTTCTTCAAACTGGCGCCGACATCGACGCCAGAAATTCCATGTTCGACTTCGACTTCGTCAGCCGGCTCAGCAACAATTCCATCGCTTCCACCGTTGAGAGCGGGCTCAAAACCTTGCGCAAGACCCACACCCGGCTCAGCTCCTCCGCCGGCAAGAGCAGCTCGTCCTTACGCGTACCCGACCGCTGAATATCGATCGCCGGAAACACGCGCTTGTCCGACAACCGCCGGTCCAGGTTAATTTCCATGTTGCCCGTGCCTTTGAACTCTTCAAAGATCACGTCGTCCATTCGGCTGCCGGTATCGACCAGCGCCGTTGCGATGATCGTCAGCGACCCGCCTTCTTCCACGTGCCGCGCCGCCGCAAAAAAACGCCGCGGCCTTTGCAGCGCGTTCGCGTCAATACCGCCCGACAACACTTTGCCCGACGGCGGCGTCACCGCGTTGTACGCGCGCGCCAGACGCGTCACCGAATCCAGCAGCACCACCACGTCCCGCTTGTGTTCCACCAGCCTTTTGGCCTTCTCCAGAACCATTTCGGCAACCTGAATGTGCCGTTGTGGCGCTTCATCGAACGTCGAGCTGATCACTTCGCCCTTTACCGTCCGCTGCATGTCCGTCACTTCTTCCGGCCGCTCGTCGATCAGGAGCACGATCAGGGCCACTTCCGGATGGTTCGTGGTGATCGAATTCGCAATCGATTGCAGCATCATCGTCTTACCGGTTCGTGGCGGCGCCACGATCAATCCGCGCTGCCCTTTGCCTACCGGGCACAGCAAATCCAGCACCCGCCCGGTCATGTTCTCTTTCGTCGTTTCCATCTTCAAGCGGCCCTGCGGATAGAGCGGCGTCAGGTTGTCGAAGAAAATTTTGTTCCGCGCCACTTCCGGATCTTCAAAATTGACCGCTTCCACTTTGATCAGCGCGAAATACCGTTCGCCGTCTTTCGGCGGCCGCACCTGCCCGCTCACCGTGTCGCCCGTCCGCAAATCGAACTTCCGAATCTGCGACGGCGAAACATAAATATCGTCCGGCCCGGGCAAATAGTTGTATTCCGGCGCGCGCAAAAAGCCGAATCCGTCCGGCAAACATTCCAGCACGCCTTCCGAGAAGATCAGCCCGCTCTTTTCCGTCTGGGCCCGCAGGATCTGGAAAATCAATTCCTGCTTGCGCATGCCGCTGGCGCCCGGAACATTCAATTCCTTGGCAATCTTTGCCAGGTCCGTGATGTTCTTTTCTTTCAGCTCCGCCAGGCTGATGCTTATTTCTTTATTGTTCTCTGCTGTTTCTTTCGCCATATGTCCTTAACTTTGGTTTTGTGAATTGTTTGAGATTTTGGAATGCACGGGATGATGCACCGCGCTGGCAGTTCCAGGGAAGAACCGGCCAGGAGGGGCAAACTGAACTACGGCCAACCACACTCAGCGCTGTGCTCTGACTCCGTGCAGCGGTCCCCCGAACAACGAACCGCAACCGCACTTCGCTGCTTTTAGTTGGTCAAACTCGTGTCTTTCTCGGCGCCAGCCACAAACGGCTCGGCTACAGGCGCAACCGCGGCGTGCTCTGTCGGCACAATCGGCCTTTCCAGAGCAATCTGCAGCACTTCATCCATGGTCTCTACCAGGTGAACCGTGAGACTGGAGAGGATCTCCTGCGGGATGTCCGCCAGGTCCTTCTCATTGTCCTTCGGAATCACTACCGTACGCAAGCCCATTCGATGGGCCGCCAAAAGTTTTTCTTTCAGGCCGCCGATCGGCAGAACCTTCCCGCGCAACGTGATTTCTCCGGTCATCGCCACGTCGCACCGCACCGGAATCTTCGTCAGCGCGCTCGCGATGGACGTGCAGATCGTGATGCCCGCCGACGGCCCGTCTTTCGGAATCGCGCCTTCCGGCACGTGCAGGTGAATATCAATGTTGCGGTAGAAATCCTTCGGCAAACCGATCTGTCCCGAGCGCGAACGAATGTAGCTCATCGCCGCTTGCGCCGATTCCTGCATCACCTCGCCCAGTTTGCCGGTCGGTGTCAGCCGGCCTTTGCCTTCCATGATCGCCGCTTCCGTTACCAGCACCGACCCGCCGACTTCCGTCCACGCCAGCCCCGTCGTCAATCCGATTTCGTTCACTTTTTCCAGCCAGAATTCGCGGTACTTCAGAATTCCCAGGAAATCGTTTACGTTTGCCGCCGTGATTTCCACCTTCACGCCTTCTTTTTCGGAAACAACCTTGCGCGCCGTCTTCCGCGCAACGTTCTGAATCTCGCGCTCCAGATTTCGCACGCCCGCTTCATGCGTGTAGTGCCGGATAATGTGCAGCAAGCCTTCGTCGGTGAAGGTCAGGTGTTCTTCCTTCAGTCCGGTCGCCTCCAGCGCCCGCTTCACCAAAAACCGTTTGGCAATCTCCAGCTTTTCCTTTTCCGTGTAGCCGGGAATCCGCAGAATCTCCATGCGGTCTTGCAAAGGCTGCGGAATCGTGTGCAGCACGTTCGCCGTGCAGACGAACATCACCTTCGAAAGATCGTACTCCACGTCCAGATAATGGTCCGTGAACCCGTGATTCAGTTCCGGGTCCAGCACTTCCATCAGCGCCGCCGACGGGTCGCCGCGGAAATCCGTGGACATCTTGTCCACTTCGTCCAGCACAAAAATCGGATTCGTTGTGCCGGCCTTTTTCATCATCTGAATAATCTGGCCGGGAAGGGCGCCGATGTACGTCCGCCGGTGCCCGCGAATTTCCGCTTCGTCGCGCACCCCGCCGAGCGACACGCGCACAAATTTGCGTCCGGTGGCATGCCCGATGGACATGGCCAGCGAAGTTTTTCCGACGCCTGGCGGCCCGACGAAGCACAAGATCGAGCCCTTCGGATTCTTCACCAGTTGCCGCACGGCGAGAAATTCCAGAATCCGGTCCTTCACCTTGTCCAGACCGTAGTGTTCCTTGTCCAGAATCTCTTCCGCGGCCTTGATGTCGCGAATCTCTTTCGAACGCTTCTTCCAGGGCACCGCCAGCAGCCAATCCAGATAATTCCGGCTCACCGTGGATTCCGCGGACATCGGCGGCATCAATTCCAGGCGCTTCAATTCCGCCGTCGCCTTTTCGTGAACCTCTTTCGGCATGCCCGCCGTATCGATCTTCTTTTTCAGCTCGTCGAGCTCGCTCTTTTCGCCGCGGCCAAGCTCTTTCTGAATCGCTTTCAGCTTTTCGTTCAGGTAATACTCTTTTTGCGCCCGCTCCATCTGCCGCTTCACGCGCGTGTTGATGTTGCGGTCCACGTTCAGCTTTTCGAGCTCGATCTCCAGAATGTCGCCGATGCGGTTCAGCCGCTCCATCGGATCGACCGTCTCCAGCAGATCCTGCTTTTCGTCCACCGGGAGCTGCAAATTCGCCGCAATCGTGTCGGAAAGCCGCGCCGGATCGTCCACTCGCGCCGCCGCAATCATCGTGTCGTAATTCAAGCTTTGCGAAAGCTTGATAAATTGTTCGTAGAGATTTGTCGTCTTCTCAACGACCTGCTGCACTTGCGGCGAAGGCTCGATCCTCGCGCTCAACAGCTTCACCGTGGCGCGGAAAAAACCCTCTTCCGTCGCCACCGAAATCGCGCGCGCCCGCTCCACGCCCTCCACCAGCACTTTGATGTTGCCGTCCGGCAGCTTCACGCTTTGCACGATGTTCGCAAGCGTTCCGACGGCGTAAATCTCTTCCGGCTTCGGGTCGTCCACCGAAGCGTCATGCTGCGTGGAAAGAAAAATCTTCTTGTCGCCCGCCAGCGCCTCTTCCAGCGCGCGCACGCTCGCTTCGCGGCCCACAATGAACGGCGTCATCTGCTGCGGGAAAATAACCATGTCCCGCACCGGCATCATCGGTACGCGCTTCATTTCCTGCTTTTCACGAGTAAACATTCAGGCCCCTGAACTGCCACCAAATACCGTTTATGCTCGTTGCTTCCGCCGTCTTTGTAGGGGCGGCTTTCGGAAGCGGCCCTTCTTCGATCTCGCGGACTATCCTGCCTTCTCGAGCAAACTCCAATTGATTTCGTGGCCGCGCACCATGTCCGCCGTCACCAAAAATTCCTTCACCTTACGCTGCTGCATCGGCAAGTGATACATCAGCTCGAGCATCAAGTCTTCCAGGATCATCCGCAAGCCGCGCGCGCCCACTTTTCGCGCCAGCGCCAGTTCCGCCACGGTCTCAATCGCATCATCCGTAAACCGCAGCCGCACGTTTTCAAATTCGAAGAGCCGCTGGTATTGCTTGAGCAGCGCGTTTTTCGGCTCCGTCAAAATCTTCACAAGCGCGCCTTTGTCGAGGTCGCTCATCACGCCCGCAACCGGCAGGCGGCCGACAAATTCCGGAATCAGGCCATAACGAATCAGATCCGTCGGCTGCACCTGTTCGAGCAATTGCGTATTCCGCTTCTGCGCGCTCGTAGCCGCTTGTTCCGTATGAAAACCCAGCGAACGCTTGCCCGCGCGCTTTTCGATAATTTTTTCCAGGCCCACGAACGCTCCGCCGCAAATGAAGAGGATGTTCGTCGTGTCCACTGCCGTAAACTCCTGGTGCGGATGCTTGCGTCCGCCCTGCGGCGGCACGTTGGCCACGGTGCCTTCCAGAATCTTCAGCAGCGCCTGCTGCACGCCTTCGCCGCTCACGTCGCGCGTAATCGAAGGGTTTTCGTCCTTCTTCGCGATCTTGTCGATCTCGTCGATGTAAATGATTCCGGTCTGCGCTTTCTGTACGTCGCCGTCGGCGGCCTGCAGCAGCTTCAAAATGATGTTTTCCACGTCTTCGCCGACGTAGCCCGCTTCGGTTAGCGTCGTGGCGTCCACGATGGCAAAGGGAACTTCCAGCATGCGCGAAAGCGTTTGCGCCAAAAGCGTTTTGCCGGTCCCCGTCGGTCCAATCAGCAAAATGTTGGACTTGCTCAGATCCACGTCGCCCGGCTGCTTGTTCAAAATGATCCGTTTGTAGTGGTTGTAAACCGCCACGGCCAATTTCTTTTTCGTGCGGTCTTGCCCGATCACGTACGCGTCCAGAAACTGTTTGATTTCCGGCGGGCGGGGCAGCCGCTTCGTCGGAGAAGTCGCCTGCTCGCGCTTTTCATCTTCCAGAATCGTCTGGCAGACGTTGACACACTCGTTGCAGATGTACGCCCGCGGATAGTCCGAAGGCGAGCTGATTAACTTTTCGACCTGTTCCTGCGTTTTATGGCAGAAGGAACAGCGCAACGGCTCGTCTGTGGTGTACTTTTTCACTGGTGTGAAGGCCTCGCCTCCGCTGAACGATCGGCGGAGTCTCCATCCCTCATTCTAGGCTGTTTCTTTCCCCGTACCAAACGCGAAAGCCGCAACCGCTACTAACTGTTTGGAACATTAAAATCCGCGGAACCTTGCCTCGTAAATCGCCGCGCGTTCTTACTTATGCTTGTAAATAATCTCATCGATCATCCCGTATTCCTTCGCCTGTTCGGGATTCATGATGTAATCGCGCTCGACGTCCTTCTCGATCTTGTCCACGGCCTGGCCGCTGTGCTTGGCAATAATCTGGTTGATCGTCGTGCGCATACGCAAAATCTCTTTCGCGTGCAGGTCAATGTCCGTCGCCTGGCCGCCAAGGCCGCTCATCCACGGCTGGTGAATCAAAATCCGCGCATTGGGCAGCGCAAAACGCTTTTTGGGCGCGCCACCGACCAGCAAAACCGCCGCAATCGACGCCGCCTGCCCGACGCAAGTCGTCACCACGTCCGGCTTCACGAATTGCATCGTGTCGTAGATCGCAAATCCCGCGGTGATCGAACCGCCGGGTGAATTGATGTACAGCTGAATATCCTTTTCCGGATCTTCCGCCTGCAAAAAGAGCATTTGCGCGGTGGCGAGATTCGCCACGTGATCGTCAATCGGCGTGCCGATAAAGATGATGTGCTCTTTCAGCAGCCGCGAATAGATGTCGTAGGCGCGCTCGCCGCGGCTGGTCTGTTCCACCACCATCGGAACGAGGGTCGTGGCGCGATACGGGGATTCTTCGTGGTTTTTCATGGGTTGTCGTTTGATTGTTCTTGGACGCGTTTGCAGGAGCCCTGGTTACTTTCCTGCTGCTGCGGCCGCCGTGCGAATCTTGGCATTCTGCGCGAGCCAGTCGAGAGTTTTGTCACTCCGCAGCTTCGCTTTCATCCTATCCAGCGCTCCCTGCTTTGTCAAACGAGCGCGAAGCGCGTCCACCGATTCGTTACTATGGCTCGCCGCGTGTTCCAGCTCGTGATTCACGTCTTCTTCGCTCGCGTCGATGTTTTCCGTCGACGCAATCTTGTCGACGATCAACTCCGCCTTCACGTCTTCCCTGGCGCGCTCCGCCTGGCGATTCCGCAGCGTCACCCAGTCCACATTCACCGCGCGCGGATCAACGCCCTGCTGCGCGAGCGAGCGGACGACCCTTTCCAGCCGCGCGTCCATTTGCTGCTCGACGAGCGATTCCGGCACCGGGAAATCGTTGAGCTTGATCAGTTCCGCGATAATTTTTTCGCGTTGCAGATCTTTTTGCCTGTGATCCCGCTCGTGCTCCAGGCTGTCTTTAATCTTCGTCTTCAATTCATCCAGCGAAGTGGCGTCGCTCACGTCCTTTGCAAATTCATCGTTCAGTTCCGGCAATTTCTTGGTCTTGATGCCGATCACGTCCGCGGCGTAGTTGTATTTCTTTCCCGCCAGCTTCTGATCCGGATAATCGGACGGATATTCGACGGCAAATTCCTTGTGATCGCCGACATTCGCGCCGCGCAAATTCTCGTTGAACGGCTCCATCGTTTCTTCCGCGCCCACGTGGCACATCACGTTATCGGCCTGCAGCGGTTCGCCGCCGCCGTCCGGAGTCCCCATCAATTTCAATTGCGCGAAGTCGCCGTTTTCCACGGCGCGGCCCTCGACGGGAGAAAAAGCCGCCGCACGTTCGCGCGTCTCTTCGAGGGCCTTGGCCACGTCTTCGTCGGTAATTTCCATCGGAGGCATTTCAATTTCGAGCCCTTTGTAATTTCCCAGCTCGAATTCCGGCAACACTTCGAAGATCGCGCGGAATTTCACGGCCTGTCCTTCGTTGTAATCGAGCTTGTCCACTTGCGGCTGCGACACCGGCGTCAATTTTTGTTCGGCGACCGCTTTTTCCACCGTCTCGGGAACCAGCGATTGCAGCACTTCGCCCTTAATCTCTTCGGCAAAACGCTTCTTGATCAATGTGATGGGAGCTTTGCCCGGACGGAAACCCGGCACGCGCGCCACGCGCATCAATTCCTTCGCCACTTTTTCCGTCGCTTTCGACACTTCTTCCGCGGTAATTTCCAGTTCCAATTCGCGGCGGCACGTTGCTTCTGCCATGCGGCTATCCTCTTTTCTTTCGCTTGGTTCTCTTGTTTCGGATCAGGGCCAACGAGGTGAGACCGGCGAGCGTTTTCCCTTCAACTCGAAATACCAGTATAAGTTACGCGTAAAACAGCGTCAATTGAGCGCGTCATCCGATTTGGATTTCGGCTCGCGACGTCGAGAACCGTTTGACCGCGGCTTTGCATGGGCGGGGTACACTGGATTTCCCGCTCCATCCCTAGTCTGCCGCGGCGGAATGGCCAAGCGCTTTCGTCAGATCGGCATGAAGCAGGCGGTGAAACAGATGCTCGCCGGCTTCGCGGCGGACGGAAAGGCGCCCGGCGACGTAGGCGCGGGAGCCGAGGCCGCGCTGGACGGAATCGCAGATGGCTTCGTCTTCCTCCTGCACTTTTTCGCTGACTTTTACGCTGGCCCGATTTTTCTTTTCGGCCTTTTTACTGACGTCGGAAAAATAGTAGTCGAATAGGACGGCGCATTTATCGACGGCGAGCGGAATCACGAGATTCGTGTCCATGACTCCTTCATAGGCGTTGATCATGAAATTCGGATAGATCCACAGATAGAAGGCGCGGCCCTGGCGCGTGGCGGCGACCTCTTTTTTGGATTTGGCGCCGGAACGGAGCGGGCTCGATTGCAGGCAGGCGCGCTCGAAATTTTCGATGGTGTAGCTGGTGTACTCGATAACGCTGCTGAGGCCTTTGTGAGCGTGGGGAACGTGGTAGCCACCGTCGAGATAGTTGTCGACGTAGACTTTCCAGTTGCACGCGAGCGTGTAAATGCGGCGGTCGAAGAATTTAAGTTTTTTGGCGAGCCCGAGCGGGGCGACAAGTTCAGGAACTTTGCCGAGAAAATTCGGGAGCGAGGCGGCTTTGCCGCCGAGATTGACGAAAACGAAATTTTCCCAAGTGTCGACGGCAATGGGCACAAGTCCGTTTTGCGCGCGATCGAAGTCGCAGACGCCTTCAAATTCGACCATGCCTTTGAGCGAGCCGTCGTTGCCGTACGTCCAGCCGTGGTAAGGGCAGCGGAAATTTTTGGCGCAGCCGTGCGGTTCGGTGACGACGGCGGCGGCGTGGTGGCGGCAAACGTTGTAAAAAGCGCGAAGCGTGGCGTCGTCGCCGCGGGCCACGACGATGGGTTCACCGGCAAGATCGGCCGTGAAAAAATCGCCTTTGTTGGCCACTTGATCGGCGCGGCCGGCGACTTGCCAGGTGTTGGCGAAGACGGATTCCTGTTCAAGGCGAGCGATGCCGGGATCGAAATACCAGGGCGAAGGAATGGTCCAAGCCTTTTCGAGCGGGTCGGCCGGATTGTACAGGTTGAGCAGGGAAGCGAGACTGCGTTGCATGAATGCACCTCGACGGACGTAGCGGAGTGAGTGCGCTCTCTTTTTATCGCGAAAGGGGAAAAGAGGGTAAGGAAAAGTTGGAAAGGCGGGAAGGGCGCCCTCCACTCGTCTTTGTGGGCATTATTTTGCTTGCTGCGAGCGGCGGCGTTCGCATGCCATTGCGCGGCGGCATGTTTTGCAGAAAGCGGATTGTGCGGCATTTGTGGCGAATTGCGCTTTCGTCTTTTATCGCGACCGGATCGTTCTTCCGGGGGCAGCGGAAAGTATTTCCCGCCGAGTGGCGCGGGGCGGCGATTTGGCCGGTTCCGGGATTTTTTCCGGTGGTACTAAGTATCGGCTGGATGGCGAGAATGTGGTTTACAAAATATGGCCGGCAGCTGGAAGCTGCCGAACAGAGGTAGGCAAACACTGCGAAGCCAAAATTTGATGGGAAAAGTTTGGTGCGGGAGAGAGGACTTGAACCTCCACGGGTATTACCCCACAAGATCCTAAGTCTTGCGCGTCTGCCAGTTCCGCCACTCCCGCACCTAGCGCAACCATAATACAACGAGACGAGAGGAAATGAGCGGCCTGGCATGTTGCCGGTGAGGCGAAACTGTACGCGTGTACTATGGCGGGCTGGGAAGCAAAGTGGCAGGATGAGAACGAGCGCGGTCTGGCCACGGCGCACGCCGCCATCGGGCAAGAACGGCCGCGCGAAGCAGATCGTTCCCGTTCAGAGGGAAACTGAGGGAGTTGCGCGACATGGGTTCCGTGTCGTCGGAGCAGGGCGCGGAGACTCGCGCCGAGGCGAAAAAGCATCCCCTGCCGCTGGAAATTCCGGTGGTCGCTACCGGTGCGCGTCCAGGCGATAAGGCGGAGAACCGCGAGCTTTTTAGCGAAGAGACCGAAACCGTGCTGGTGTTTGAAACGGGCGGAGTGATTCGGCTGTCGGCGGCGGTAGCGGTTGGCCAACTGATATTTCTTACAAACAAAAAAACGGGGAAAGAAGTCGTGGCGCAGGTGCTGCGGAAGCGGAGCTACCGGCCGACGGCTTGTTATGTGGAACTTGATTTTACCGAGCCAACGGCGGGATTTTGGGGCGTGGAATTTCCCGCGGCTGGCGAAGCGAACGCGGCAAGCCCTGCGGAAGGAAGCGCGGCGGCGGAACTGGCGGAAGCGGAGTTAACGGAAGAAGCGGGCGACCGGGCCGCGCAGCCGCCGGATCAGGCAGAAGTGGCGCAATTGCGAAATGAAGTGGAAGCGTTGAAGTCGAAGTTGAACTTGAAGACGATCGAAGCGGGCACAGTCGAGGCGGCGGAGCTACCGCAACACGAACCGGCCAAAGCATCGGAAGAGCCGGGCGAAGCAATCGTCGCCGCTAAAGCACCGGAAGAGAGCGGATCGTATCCGATTCGAATGCAGCTTCCGAAGGCCGGTGAAGCTTCGCCGCGGACGGCGGAATTTGCCGCGGACTCGGCGGCGATTGCGGCGGCGCATGCCGACGAGCATTTGCTGCCAAAACCAAACCTGGACTTCGAGCAATTCCCCGGAGTGAAGCAGTCGAAACCGAAACTGTTCAGCGGAAAAGCAACGCGCAGTTTAAGCGAGCCGATCGGCGTGCTGGTGGCCGTAGTGTTGCTGCTGGTTGCGGCGGGAATCGGGACTTATCGTATGGGTTGGCTCAGCGGAATCGGCCGATCCACCAATAAGGCGGAGCCAAACGTGAACGTCGCGCCCGGCAGCGCTCCGTCGAATGACAGCGCGATGACGGAAAACACAAACGGTGTTCCGGCGGCTCCGGCGGCGGACCGCGCAAATAAGCGGCCGCCGATGGAAAATGGCAAAGCGCCGAATACTGGAGCCGACTTCGCGCATCAACCCGCAAGCGAAGCGGAGCGCGCGGCAGGTGCAACCACAACGAAAAATCTTGAAGCACGCGCGGGCATGGCAACTGGCAGCGGAAAAAAAGCAGCCACGCCAAAAGCCGTACCGAAAGATACGCCGGCGACGGTTGCGCCGCAGGAGGAAGTGTACGTGCCTCCGAAATTGCTGAAGGCGATCCGGTCGCTTTCGCCGCCGGAAGCTTTGCGAGCCTATGTGAGCGGCGTGGTGACTCTGGACACGGTTGTAGGTGAGAGTGGACGCGTGGACTCGGCGACGCCGGTGAGCGGGCCGAAGGCGCTTTATCAGAAGGCAGTGGATACGGTGAAAGAGTATGTGTATCAGCCGGCGACGAGGAACGGAAAACCCGTGCCGGCTCACGTGGAAGTGAAGATTCAGTTCTGGTATGAGCCGTAGGAATCGCCCGCGACGTTAGATGAAATGGAAAATCGAAAATGGAAATTCGCGCACGGCGAACGGGTGTGCTTCTAAGAGTACGTTGACGTGCTTCTTGCTGCGAAGAGGGCCGCGCTCACGTTGGCGGCTGTTCTTGCCGTGGATTCGGATACAATTCGTGTTCTTCCATGAGTGACGAAACGAACAAGCGCGTGGGGCCTCTCGCCGGCGTGAAAGTGCTGGAGCTGGGGCAGTTGATTGCGGGACCGTTTGCCACGGCGTTTTTGGCGTGGTTTGGAGCGGAGGTAATTAAGGTGGAGCCGCCGGGGACGGGCGATCCACTGCGGACGTGGAGAGTGGTGCACAAGGGGACGTCGTTGTGGTGGCATTTAATGGCGCGAAACAAGAAATGCGTGACTTTGAATTTGCGCGTGGCGGAAGGGCAGAGAATTGCCCGCGAGCTGGCGAAAAAAGTGGATGTAGTGATTGAGAATTTTCGACCCGGAACGCTGGAGAAGTGGGGATTGGGGTACGAGGAGTTGAAGAAAGAAAATCCTGGGCTGATATTGGCGAGGATTTCCGGATACGGCCAAACGGGACCATACGCGCAAAGGCCGGGGTTTGCCGCGGTGGCGGAAGCGTTTGGCGGATTGCGGTACGTGACGGGAGAGCCGGATCGTCCGCCGGTGCGGCCGAATTTGAGTCTGGGAGATTCCGTGGCGGGATTGCACGCGGCGCTGGGAATTTTGATGGCGCTGTATCACCGCGATGCAAAAGGCGGAAGCGGGCAAGTGATCGACGTGGCGTTGTACGAAGCGGTGCTGAATTTGATGGAAGGGACGATTCCGGAATACGACAAAGCCGGCGTGAAGCGCGAACGCGAAGGAATGCGATTGACGGGCATCGTTCCGAGCGGAACGTATCCGTGCGCGGATGGCGCGTACATCGTGATTGGCGCAAATGGAGAGAGTATTTTCCGCCGGTTCATGCTGGCGATTGAGCGGCCGGATCTGGCGGCGGACGTGCGCCTGGCCAGCAACGAGGGCAGGTCCAAGCATATCGATGAAATAGACGAAGCGATTGCGGCTTGGACGTATCGCCGCACGTCCGCAGAGGCGCTGAAGATTTTGAGCGAGGCGGATGTTCCGTCGGGGCCGATTTATTCCGCGGCGGAGATGCTCTCTGACCCTCACTATCAAGCACGAGGAGTGTTCGAGGAAGTGGATTTGGGCGGCGGAGACAAGGTGAAATTGCCGCGGCTGTCGCCGCGACTGGAAGCGACGCCGGGGGAAATGCGCTGGCTTGGACCAACGTTGGGGGAGCATAATACGGAAGTCTACGGAAAATGGCTTGGCTACCCCGCCGCCGAGCTGGAACGCCTTTCAAAAGAAGGCGTAATCTGAAGGCGCGGCCACGCGTGGGAAAAACCTTTTGATCATCCGGGAACAAGGCGATCAGTTTCTGCTCATCCGCCAGACGGACCACGCCTTGCTGGCCGGATTTCTCGCAAGAGAATGGGGCAATGAAGAGTTCCCGCGGCCGGAACCATTCGAATCGTTCTGCCTCGCGGTTTCCGAGCACGACAACGGCTGGTCCGAATGGGAGCTGCAGCCGACGCTGGACGAAAAATCGCGCACGCCCTATTCGTTTATGTCCTTACCCACGGACGAGCACATTGCGCTGTACCAGCGGGGAATTGAGCGGCTGGTGAAGGTGGATCACTACGCGGCGCTGCTCGTGAGCATGCATTGCACGGAACTCTACGACCGTGCGCGGGCCACGATGCCGGGTTTTTCCGCAAAGTACGTGAAGTCGAGTGAAACCGGATTGGTCAGCGAATTCGTGCAGCGGTTGCGGCTGCAGCAACTGCGGCTAAAAGTGGATTTGCGGGCGAATGCGGCGACGAAGAACCTGGTGGTTGAAGACGCGCTGAAGGCAAATTTTGACCGCCTGGAGGCGCTGGACCGGCTGTCGCTGCACTTGTGTTTGAACCCGCAGGAGAATTGCGTGATCGATGCGGTGCCTCTGGACAATAAGGGCGACGAAGCGGATTTGGATTTGCGGAGTGAGGGCGGAAGTGTGCTCACGCTGGCGCCGTATCCGTTCAAGAGGGAAGTATTGGAAGTGAGCATCCTGGCGCGGCGGATTCCGAAGCGCGTGTACGTGGACAACGTGGATTTCCAGAAGACGCTGGCGGAAGCGCAATATTTTGCCATTCAGTTTACGTTACGGGCGCGGCGCGCCAATGCAATTTATAGCGTCGCAAAACAGTAGGCGAGTATTTCACTCCCAATCTGGCAAAGATGGTTTTTCCGCGCGAGACCGCTCCGCTTCACCGGCGCATGGGAAGTGCCTGCGTAATGAAAACGCAATAAAAGATTTTAAGTAATCGTGGCCCACGCGACGACACGGATTCGGCCGATTTGGAGCCGGCCGCGGGCGCAACACCTGCGCTCAATCAGATTACGCAATCGCTCCGCTCAATCGTCGAAACACTTTCTCCCTTTTGGGAAAACAGATTGCACGGGTAGGGAGCGTTTGCTACCCTCACGCCCATTGAAAGTCCGCGAGGAGGTCTGCAATGGCATTTTGCAAAGCGTGTGGTCAGGATATTGGCGGGGCGGCATTTTGCTCGAAGTGCGGGGCGAGCCAGGGAGCGGCGGCGCCGGTGGCTGGCAGCAGCGATTCGCCGACGGCGGGAATGGAAGAAAATGTCGCCGGATTGTTGTGCTATCTCTTTGGCTGGATTTCGGGGCTGATTTTTCTGTTAATCGATAAACGGTCGTTCGTGAGGTTCCACGGCGCACAGGCAATCGCGCTTAACATTGCCTTCGTGGTGGTTTGGATCGGATTCTGGATCGTGACGGTGGTATTGGGAATTATTACGGCGATGATGCACTTTCCGATTGGATTCTTGATGGTGTTCCTGCTTCCCGTGATCGCGATCGGGTTCGTCGCGATCGCGATTTTATGCATGGTTAAGGCTTACCAGCATGAAAAGTTCAAGGTTCCGATTATCGGAAACATCGTGGAGAAAATGATCGGGTAATACCCTGGCGCCGCGCATATGGAACGATTCGTGAGAAGCCGCTTCGGAAACGAGGCGGCTTTTCTTTTTAATGAATGACATTTGAAAAGAGGGCTCTTGACTTTCTGAAGAGGGGACCGCATCGTTAAGGGCTTTGTGCCCCGCGGCGCCATCGGCCGTGCGGCCAGAAAGGCCCGAACAGATCGACTATGACCCGTGTAAGGCTCTGCTTCCACGACCGCTGCTTTGACGGCACCGCCTCGGCCGCACTTTTTTACCGCATTTACCGCGAAAAATTTGACGCCAACGCCGAATTTGGGTTTACCGGCATGACCCATCGCGCGAAACAGCCTTGGGAGCCAGGCCTGTTTGACGGCGACGAAAACGCGATTGTGGATTTCAAGTATTCGAATTCGCCGAAGGTGACCTGGTGGTTCGATCATCACCAAAGCGCGTTTTTGACGGCGGCCGATGCGGAGCAATTTAGGCAGACGCCGGGGAAGAATTTTTATTATCAGCCGGACTACAAGTCCTGCACAAAGCTGATTGCCGACACGGCGCGGAAGAATCTGGGGTTTGATACGACGCCGCTCGCGGAGTTGATTCACTGGGGCGACATCATTGATGGCGCGCAGTTTCCGACGCCGCTGTCGGCGGTGGAATTGAAAGAACCGGCGACGCAGCTCGCGCTGGTGATCGAAGCGGCGCCGGAGGATGGCGTGCCCGCGCAGATCATTCGAGATCTGGCGTACCGCCCGCTGAAGGAAATGATTCAGTTGCCGATTGTGGCAAAGCATCTTGGTCCGCTGTTGGAGCGCCACCGCCGGTCGATTGAGATTTTGCGCGAGCGGTGCGAGGCCAAGGATGGAGTGATCTTTTTTGACGTCAGCGATCTGGACCTCGAGGGATACAACAAATTTATTCCGTATTTGCTGCACCCCGAATGCGTGTATTCGATCAGCGTGAGCAAGTCCGCGACGCGGGCAAAGGTTTCGCTCGGCACAAATCCGTGGAATCAGGCGACGGCGGATCGGAATCTTGCGTCGCTGGCGGAGAAATTCGGCGGCGGCGGCCATCAGCGCGTGGCGGCGATTTCGTTTGAGCCGAACGACGTGGAGCGTGCCAGCGAAGTGGCGCGCGGGCTTGCCGCAACGCTGCGCCAAAGCAAAAAGTAATCGGTAAGATTCGTTTGTTTCATGGCCGGCCGACGACGGCATATTGCTTTCGGCCGAATCGTCCGGTAGGCTAAAAGAGTTCTTGGTAGAGGTGCGGAGGTCAGGAGTAGCCGGGCAGCAGCGCCGATTCGCTTCGGTGGCCCGCGCGAAAGGGACAAAGCAGTTTTCTCCGCCGAGATTTCTGCTGAAGCGGAATCAGCAGAAGTTGGGGAACGAGGCGAAAGCCCGTTCACTGTCGTCCGATCGCTTCTTGCGAAGCGGTGAACAAAGCGGTCTTAGGATCGCCGGACGGAGCGCTATCGAGGGGCGGCGTTCTCCGCAGATTTCCTGCGCGGTTCCTTCCTCCGTGGCGTTCCTTCCAGAAAGTTAAAAACCAAACATGGATGCGGTGCAATTGACGCGCGCATTGGTGGACATCGAGTCCACGACGGGAGCCGAAGCGGCTGCGGCGGAATATCTCTACGCGTATTTGGCGGTTTTGGCGGCGCGGACCGGCGGCATCGCGGAGCGCATGGTCGTCACGCAAGAGCGGTTCAATGTGCTCGCAACGTGGGGAACGCCGGTCGTGACGCTTTCCACCCACATGGATACCGTGCCGCCGTTTTTCGCTTCGCGCGAAGATGACGATTTTGTGTGGGGGCGCGGGTCTTGCGACGCAAAAGGAATCATCGCCGCGATGGTGGCGGCGGCGGAGCGATTGCTCGCGGCGGGCACGCGTAATTTTGGTTTGTTGTTTGTGGTGGGGGAAGAGAAAGACAGTCTGGGTTCGCTTGCGGCGGCGAAAGATTCCCGCGGGTCCAGGTTTTTGATCAACGGCGAGCCCACGGAAAATCAGCTGGCGCTGGGTTCGAAAGGCGCGCTGCGGTTCGAATTGATCGCTCGCGGAAAACTCGCGCATTCGGCGTATCCGGAACTGGGCGAATCGGCGATTGAAAAATTGCTGGATGTTTTGGAAGACGTGCGGCGAATGCCGCTGCCGAGCGATGAATTGCTGGGCAAATCCACGCTGAACATGGGAACGATTGTGGGAGGCCGCGCGCCGAACGTGATTGCCGATCATGCGCAGGCCGAGCTGATGTTCCGTTTGGTGGGAAATTCGGCGGTGGTGCGCGATGCGCTGGCGGCGGTGGTGCGCGGGCGCGTCGAAGTGCGCGAAGCCCTCTGCACGGAACCGATCCGCATGGAAGCAGTGGATGGATTGCCGAGCACGGTCGTGGCGTTTACAACCGACATTCCGAACTTTGCCGGAGCCTGGGGAAAGCCGCTCTTGATTGGGCCGGGCAGTATTCATGTGGCGCATACCGCGGAAGAACGGATTGCGAAGAAGGATTTGCAAGAAGCGGTCGGCATTTATGAGCGAATGGTGACGCAATTGTTGGCGGGCGCAGCATGACGCGAAGTTTGGCGATCGTCGGGTACGGAAAGATGGGCCGAATGATCGAACGGCTCGCGCCGGAGTTCGGCTTCGCCGTGAAGGCAAAATTTTCGGGGCAAGAAAATGTGGGCGCGCGCGCGCTGACGGCGCAAGCGCTCGCCGGCGTGGAAGTGGCGATGGAATTCACCAAGCCGGATGCGGCGGCGGCAAATTTGCAGAAATTGGCGGCGCTCGGCGTGGCCACCGTCAGCGGAACGACGGGATGGTTCGGGGAATTGGACCGCGTAAAGACGCAGATCGGCGCAAACGGCGGCGCGCTGGTGTGGAGCGCGAATTTTTCCGTGGGGCTGAACGTTTTTCGCGAAGTGGTGGCGGAGGCGGCGCGGCGATTTGCGCGCGAAGCAGGCTATGGCGCGTGGGGCTGGGAGATTCATCACGCGGCGAAAAAGGATGCGCCTTCGGGAACGTTGCTGGCGCTTGCCGAAGAGATGAAGCGAACCGGCTACGCACGCGAGATTAGTTTGGGCGCAAATCGTGCGGGTGCCGTTCCGGGCACACACGAGATTGGATTCGATTCAGCGGAGGACACGATCACGATTCGGCATACGGCGCGAAGCAGGGAAGGCTTTGCGCGCGGCGCACTGCGCGCGGCGAATTGGGTGATCGGAAAAAAGGGTGTGCACGAGTTTCGCGAAATTTTAAGTGAGCTTGCGTGAAGGCACGCGAGCCGGGAGGCCAGTATGAGGTTTGCAGGATGCGGAACAGCGATCGTAACGCCATTTCGAAATGATTTTTCCGTCGACGAAGAGACGCTGCGAAGGCTCGTGCGGCGCCAGATGAATGGCGGCGTGCATTTTTTGGTGCCGTGCGGGACCACGGGTGAGAACCCAACGCTCACGCGCGCCGAACATATGCGCATCGCGGAAATTACGCTCGAGGAAGCGAAGGGGCGCGTGCCGGTATTGGCCGGGGCGGGCGGCTACAATACCGCGGAAGTGATTGGCCTGGCGCGCGAGTTGGAAGCGATGGGCGTGGATGGACTTCTCTCCGTAACGCCGTACTACAACAAGCCGACGCAGGAAGGCTTGTATCAGCACTATCGCGCGATTGCGGCGGCCACGCGTTTGCCGATCGTTCTTTACAATGTGCCGGGGCGCTGCGGCACGAATCTGGAACCGGCCACGGTGGCGCGGCTCGCGCGAATCGAAAACATCGTGGGCTTGAAGGAAGCGTCGGGCAATATCGGGCAGATGGCGGCCGTGTTGAATCTGGTCCCGGAAGAGTTTTCGGTTTTGGCGGGCGACGATTCGGTGGCGCTTCCGTTGTTTGCTTTGGGCGGAAGGGGTGTGATCTCCGTGGCCGCGAATGAAGTGCCGCGCGAAATGGCGCAACTCTGTGAATGTGGATTGGCCGGCGATTTTGCCGGTGCCAGGGCGATTCACAGAAAATATTTGCCGTTGATGGAAATCAATTTTGTGGAGTCGAATCCGATTCCCGTGAAAGCGGCGATGAGTTTGATGGGACTCGTTGAACCGGTGTGGCGGTTGCCCTTGGTGCCGCCGAAGGCGGAGAATCTACAAAAGATCCGCGCGGTCCTCGAATCGCTCCAGATTCTCGAAAGGGCAAACGTTGCCGTCGCTAACGCAGCAAATTGAGGAACTGTTCGACCAGCCTCCGGCAACATTCCGCGAAGAGCACTGGCGGCTATTTCAATCGTTCAAGGATTTGTTGAACAGCGGCGAAGCGCGAGCCGCCGAACCGGACGCGAAGTCGGCGACGGGCTGGCGCGTGAACGCGTGGGTGAAGAAAGGAATCCTGCTCGGATTCCGCATGGGTGCGACGGTGGAGATGGGGCCGTATCCCGCGCGGCAGCCTTTTTTTGACAAGTCGAGTTTTCCGCCAAAAACAATTACGAAAGAGAGCGGCGTGCGGATTGTGCCCGGCGGATCGAGCATTCGCGACGGAAGCTACGTCGCGCGCGGTGTCGTCTGCATGCCGCCCATGTTCATCAACGTTGGCGCCTATGTGGACGAAGGCACGATGCTCGACTCGCACACTCTCGTCGGAAGTTGCGCGCAGGTCGGAAAAAATTGCCATATTTCGGCGGCGGCGCAAATTGGCGGAGTGATCGAACCGGTCGGCGCAATGCCCGTAATTATCGAAGACGACGTAATGGTCGGCGGCAATTCGGGCGTGTATGAAGGAACGATTGTAAAGCAGCGCGCGGTGCTCGGAACGGGTACCGTTTTGAATCGGTCGACGCCCGTCTACGACCTCGTGAAAGAAACGATTTACACTGCGAACGACGACGCGCCTCTCGTCATTCCCGAAGAAGCAATTGTCGTGCCGGGCTCGCGCGCCGTTACGCATCCGGCCGGGAAGAAGTGGGGACTTTCGCTTCATGCGGCAGTGATCGTGAAATACCGCGACGCCAAAACGGACGCCCGCGTGCAACTCGAAGATTTGCTTCG
>DATGEI010000077.1:0-49636 GCA_035310365.1 Candidatus Acidiferrum sp. | reverse complement strand
ATTTGGAACTCCTCCTCCGCCGCGATTGCATGAGTCCTGTCCCGGTCCGGCTTTTCCATCTGCCGGTAGTGCGCCATCGCCACTTGCATCTGGGCATACGTCGCTTCCGGCAGGAAAGGGAAGAACACTTCAAAGTCTTTGTAGCCGGAGACCGCCAGCGCCAGGTTCGAGGTCCCGCCTTCTTTGTAATACGAATCCGCGATCGCCAGCTTCGCTTTGGCCAGAAATTCGCTGTCCGGATAGGTGTTAATCAGCGTCTGCAGCGTCAGCCGGCCCACTTCTTGCCGGCCTTTCTTGATGTCCTTCACCGCCCGGTCATACAAAACCTTATCCGGCGCAACGGAAGTATCCGCCTCCGCGGCCGCCGCCTTCTTGGATGGCTTTGTCGTCTTCTTCGATTTGCCGGGGATTTGTCCGGTTGCGGAAACAGACAGAAACAGTGCAACGGCGGTCGTGCATGCAAGCAGAGTGCGGCGCAAACGTCACCTCACCATCTAAAATTAGGGTTGTCGACGGTCCTCACGGACTGGATCTTCACCCGAGCCCCCCACGGACTCGCGGCCCCACCGACGTCTCAGTATAGCCTGAACCTTTCGCCAAGTGTTTTGTTAAAAGTTGGCCCTTCGGCCACGCTCGGCCATACCGTCCCCTCGCTCGGATGCGGCCAATCGGGGTTGCGGGTTGCCTGCCTTTTGCGGCGCTTACTTCCGTTCTTCGGCGGTTCGGGCAAAATAGCCGCTCTTCGTGCGAATCTTTATGCCGTCTTGCGCCGGCCGCACGACGATTCGACGGAAGATGTCGTCTTTCATCGGATTGGTGGGGTAATACGCCAGTGTGTAAGAGGTTCGCAGTTCGTCGGCAATCTGTTGAAAGTATTCCTTCGGGTCCATCGCTTTTGCATCGATGTGCGCTCCGCCCGTGTCTTTTGCGATTCGGTCCATCACCTTGATCCCGTACTTGTTTCTCGCGGTCAATTCACCGTGCTTTCCGGGTTCCGTGTAACGAATCGCGTAGACGACCACGTTTTCCGCTTGCGCCGCCTCGATCGTCGTCATCATGTCGTTCGAACTGGAGTTGTCTTCGCCGTCGCTGAACACCAGCAACGCGCGCCGGCCCGCTTCGTTGCGCAGTTTTTCCTCGACCGAGTAGAAGATCGAATCGTAGAATGCCGTTCCCAGCACGCGATCCTCTTTCGGGCCAATTTCGGAAAAGCGGCTCATGCTCTTCTCATATTCCTTCATGTGCTCAATCACTTCCGCGCCGGATTGGGTGAAGTCGCTCACCAGCCGCAAATGATTTCCGAAGCAAAGCAAAAATACACGGTCCTTCGGCCCCAGCACGCGCTTCAGAAAGACTTCCAGGTCCTTCTCGTGCTTTTTCGAAAAGTGATCCTGGCTTCCGCTCGCATCCACAATCAGGCCAAGCGTCAGCGGCACATCGGTGCTCTTGGCAAACACCGCGATTTTTTGCGGGACCGAATCTTCCAGCACTTCCACGTCTTTTGGTTTGAGTTGCTCCACCAGCGCCCCGCGCGCATCCCGCGCCGTGAAGCTGACGTTCACCAGGTTTACGTGGGAACGGATCGGCGTCGCCTCCTGCGCCGCGACGATGGCCGGCAGGGCTCCGCAAACGGTAATTGCGGCGACAAGGGCTTTGAGCAAAGATTTCACAACGGATGCTCTTCCGTCTCGATTCCGCGCGTATCGAGCAGCACCATCTCAAATTTGCTTCCCTGACCGTTCGCTTCGATGCCAACAATGTGCTGCTTGGCGTGTGTTCCCGACTTGAAAAGCATTGCGCCCGTTTCCGGCGTGTCGTCGCACGTAATCGCACTCGAAGACTGCTTTGTGCCCTGCGCGTCGGATTTTGCCGGCGCTTTACTGCAGTCCAGCACTTTTCCATACTTCGCCAGCGCCTTCTGATAAAACGCCGCGACTTTCGCCGGCGCATCCGGCGTCTCCATTTTCAGTACGACCAATTTGAAGCCAAAACTATTTCCCCACAGTCCGATATTCGCCGCCGGCGATTCGTCTTTTTCATCTTTGTGTGGTTTGGCGCCAGGGTAGATCGGCAGTCCGATCTCTTTTTCGGAAACCTGCAGGTGAAACCGGATTCCGGCGTCCGTCTCCTTTTGTGAATCGGATTTCGCCGATTTCGTTTGCGCGCTCCCGAGCCCCGCCACCGCCAGCGCCGTTCCCACGAGCGCCGCTCCGGCCTTTACACGGATCTTTCCCATTCGATTCATGGCCCACCCTCCCCACTCCTAAATACGCAATGTAGTTCCAAATGTTCCGATACCCCGCCTTCGCCCGGCAATTGCATTCGCGATTACATCGGGCTTTCCCTCGCCCCATCCTTACGCTAAAGTTATTCTGCTAGCCAAAAAGGAGGCTTCTTGCAAATTAGACGCGCAATCGCATCGTTCCTGCTTCTTGCCGCGCTGCCGGTCTCACTCGTCGTTCCGGCGCGTTCACAGAATGCGGATCAGGTCGCCAAGACAACGCTAAAGGTCGGAGACCGCGCACCCGACTTTACTCTTCTTAGCGACCAATGGAAAACCGTAAAACTGTCGGACTTTCACGGCAAGAAAAATGTCTTTCTCGCCGTTTACGTCCTCGCTTTCACCGGTGGTTGAACCAAACAACTTCAGGCGGTCCAGGCTGGACTCGCTTCCGGTAAGATCGATGCAAATGATACGGCAGTTTTCGGTGTCAGTATGGATTCTCCCGCAGCAAACGCCGCATTCGCCAAGCAGATCGACGTCAAATTCCCGCTCCTCAGCGACATGAACAAGAAAATGCTCAAAGACTACGGCATCCTCAAGGGTTACGACGTCCAGAGCGAAAATTATCAATGGGCGCTGCGCGCCAACATCGTCATCGACAAGGATGGCATCATCCAGCACATCGACTTTGACGAAAGCGCCATCAATCCCAATAACGCTCTCACCGTCTGCACCGACTTGCACAAAAAACAGACCAGCAAGTAAAGGGCGGCCCGTTGCTCGCGTTTCGAAAAACATGAACGATTTGTAACCCCCAAGGGCGCGGTTTTGTTTACACTGACAAAGCCGCGCCGCTCGGAGGGTGCGCCTCGTTCATGGACAAAAAGAAATTTCTTTTCGCATCGCTGAGTGGTCTCATCGGCGACATCGCCTGGCAAGTCCTCAAAGAAGGCCACGACGTCCGGTATTACATCGACAACGAAAAAGAGCAGGACATCGCCGACGGCTTCGTGCCCAAATCGAAAGACTGGGAAAAAGACGCGAAGTGGGCGGACATTGTCGTCTTCGACGATACCCTTGGACAGGGCGCGAAAGCGCAGGCATTGCGCGCGGCGGGGAAGCCCGTCATCGGCGGCACGCCGTATACCGACAATCTTGAAGACGATCGCTCCTTCGGCCAGGAAGAGCTGAAGGCCGCTGGCGTCAGCATCATTCCGTACGAAGATTTCGAGTCCTTCGATCCCGCCATCGAGTTCGTGAAGAAAAACCCCGACCGTTACGTCATCAAGCCCAGCGGGGAAGCTCAGAACGTAAAGCGCCGCCTCTTTGTCGGCGAAGAAGAAGACGGCGAAGACGTTATTCGCATGCTCGAAGCGTACAAAAAAGCCTTCTCCGACGAAATCAAAGTCTTCCAGTTGCAGCGCCGCATCAACGGCGTTGAAGTCGCCGTCGGCGCCTTTTTCAACGGCAAAAAATTCGTCACGCCCATCAACATCAACTTCGAACACAAAAAACTTTTTCCCGGCGAAGTCGGTCCTCCCACCGGCGAAATGGGCACCGCGATGTTCTGGAGCGAGCCCAATGCGCTTTTCAACCGCACACTCCTCAAAATGGAGCCAAAGCTCGCCGAAGAAGGCTACGTCGGCTACATCGACCTGAATTGCATCGTCAACGGCAATGGCATCTATCCGCTTGAATTCACGTCGCGCTTCGGCTATCCCACGATCAGCATTCAGCAGGAAGGCATGCTCACGCCCATCAGCGACTTCTTTTGGGAACTCGCCACCGGCGCCGAACCCAAGTGGCGCACGCGCAGCGGCTTTCAAATCGGCATCCGCATCGTCGTTCCGCCGTTTCCTTTTGACGACGAAGCCACGTTCGAATCCTTTTCAAAAAACAACGCCATCGTCTTCAAGCGCGAAATTCCCGAACAGGTTCACATCGAAGACGTCAAAAACGTAAACGGCCAGTGGCTCATCGCCGGAACCTCCGGCGTCGTCCTCGTCGTCGTCGGCATCGGCCAAACCATGAAGCAAGCTCAGGCCCAGGTCTATTCGCGCATCAAAAACATTCTGATTCCCAACATGTACTACCGCACCGACATCGGCGACCGCTGGGCCGAAGACTCCGACAAGCTCCACAACTGGGGCTACCTGCGCTAGGTTTCGCGCGGCCGCAGAATCGTATATCCTTCCCCAGCAAAATCAGGAGATATCACTGTGTCAATAAACCGTCGCAATTTCTTGGGAACGATTTCTGCCGCCTACGCTGCTGAAATGATTGCTGGAAGCTTTTCCGCCATCCTCGCCGCACAACAGTCGCCGCACATCAACTTTCCGACCGATCCGCGCGCCCGCCTCGCCGTCTCCGCCTGGGCCTTTCGCTTCATCATTGACGCTCCGCAGAACGACGAGCGCGATCCCAAACTCCCGGCCATGGACATGAAAGATTTCGCCGCCCACGTCCGCGAAAAATTCAACGTCGTCAACATCGAGCCTTACAATCGCTACTTCCGCTCGCTCGAACCCGCCTATCTCGACCAATTTCGCAACGCGCTCGAAAAAAGTGGCTCGCACGCCGTCAACCTCGCCGCCGACATGGACACCAGTTATTTCGACGCCGACGCCGCCACCCGCGCCAAATCCGTCGCCGAAGCAAAAAAATGGATTGATGTCGCCGTCACCATTGGCGCGCCGAGCGTGCGCACTTCCATGTCGTCTACAAAAAGCGCGCCCAATCTCGATCACGCCACGGAAAGTCTCAAGCCCGTCGCCGATTATGCCGCCTCCAAAAACGTCGTCGTCCATCTCGAAAACGACAATCTCGTCGCCGAAGACGCCTTCTTCATCGAAAAACTCGTCCGCAAAGTGAACCATCCGTACGTGCACGCGCTTCCCGATTTTGGCAACTCCTACGGTTCCGGCGATCCCGCCTTCGGTGCGCGCGCCGTCAAAGCGCTTTTTCCGCTCGCCTACGCCATTTCCCACGTCAAACCAACGTCTTCCACCGCGCAAGGAAAAGAAATGCAAGTAGACCTCGCCGCCAATTTCGCCGCAGCCAAAGCCGCAAATTACAAAGGCTACTTTTCGATGGAATACGAAGGCAGGGAAGAAATTCACGCCGCAACGGCAAACCTGATCGACCAATCGCTCAAATTAATCTAATCGCGCCGCAAACTCTTTGCATGGAACGACCACATTGCAAGCAAGAGCAACACCAGCGCGTAGTCCAATCCGTACGCCAGCGTCGTCACGTGATCGAGCCAGCCCGTTTTCTTGATCGCCGCCTCTTTAATCGTCAAGAAACGATCTTCGGACAATAATCCGCTCGACGGCAGCACCGTGTACAAAACGTTCTTGATCCACCGCCACGCCACATTCTTCACCGGCTGGCCCGTCGGCTCCACGATCATCACCACCACGGCCGTCGCCGTCGTGATCCCCCACGCCATGAGCGGATGCATCCACGTCACCAGCATCATCGCCAGCGCCGCGTAAAGCGAATATCGCACCAGCGGATAGAGCACCAGCAGCCACGGCGCGGAATGGATTCTTTGTCCCCCGATCACCGTCAGCAAATACGTCAGCGTCAGCATCATCGCGATGTACGCGCACATCAGCAGCATCACGCCGAAAAATTTTCCCAGCAAAAATTCCCACCGCTTCACCGGCCTCGCCATCACCGCCAAAATCGTTCCGCTCTTCATTTCCGTCGCCACGGAATCCGCCGCCGCCCACGCCGCCAGCAAACTTCCGAATCCGCTCGTGAAAATCAGAATCACCGAAACCGTTCCCAGCACCATGGACTGCGCTTGCGCGGGATTACCCGCGGCCATCACCGTCCTTGCGATTAGCAGTGGCGTCAGCATCAGCAGCAATCCGCACGTGAAGAGAATCGCCACAACGAGCAGCACCTTGTCGCGCAAAAACGTCCCAAACGTGTTGAACGCAATCGTCCGCAAAATCATGAAGGGTTTTCGCTCCCCACCACCTGCATGTACAGTTCTTCCAGCGAACTTTTCAGTGGTTGCAAGCTCACCACGTCCGCGCCGGCCGCCCACAACGCCTCCACCGCTTCGCGCTTCCGCAAGAGCGGCAGCAATATCTTTACGCCGTTCGGCATCTGCTCCGTCGTCGCGCCCCATTCATCGAGCCGCACGGCAATTTCCGGCGGAATCCGGTCCGCAACCACTTCCGCTTTGTCGCCCGTCGTCAGCAGATTTTGCATCGTTCCTTCGCGCACCAGCCGCCCGCGATTGATGATGATCGCCTTGTCACAGATCTGTTCCACTTCCGAAAGTAAGTGCGAACTCAAAAAAATCGTCTTGCCCGCCGCCTTCAGCGCCAAAATCAAGTCCCGTACTTCCTTCCGTCCCGCCGGATCCAATCCCGACGTCGGCTCATCCATGATCAACAGTTGCGGATCGCCCAGCAGCGCCTGCGCAATGCCCAGCCTCTGCACCATCCCGCGCGAATATTTTCCAATTTTCAGCGTCTCGTATCCGCTCAGCTTCACTTTGCCCAATAAATCCGCAATCCGCGCGTCCGTCTCTCCCAGCGCCACTCCCGCCAGCGCCGCATGGAACCGCAGCAATTTCACCGCATTTAAGTGTTTATAAAACGCAAAATTCTCCGGCACGAATCCAATCTGCCGCTTCGCGCGCACATCGCCCGGCTCATAACCGAGCACACGCGCCGCTCCCCCATCCGCCGCATGAAATCCCATCAGTATGCTGATGCTCGTCGTTTTTCCCGCTCCGTTCGGCCCCAAAAACGCGCACACCTCGCCTGAATTCACCGCGAACGAAACCTGCGTCAGCGCCGGCACCTCTTGCCCGCCCCATCCACGCCGATACACTTTTGTCACGCCTTCGAATTCAATCGCCGCCGTCATCGCCCGACTTTCCCGCGCTCGGCGGAATTCCGTTTTCCATCTTGAGCCCAAGCTCGATCCCGAGCTTGACCTCCATCGCTTCGTCCAGGCCCGTCTGCGTCCGTTTTACCTTGCCGTCTTTGTCCACGATGAACGTCGCTGGAATTGCGTCCACCGAATACGCATCGGCCGCCTCATGTCCCAGATCAAGCAGCACGGGGAAGGGAAGTTTCGCCTTTTGCGCGTACTCTTCCGCCGCTTCGCGATCCTCGTCGATGCTGATCGCTACAAACTCAAAATCCGAATCGTCTTTGTGATACTTCTCGTAAAACCTTTTCATCTCCGGCAATTCCACCCGGCACGGTCCGCACCAGCTTGCCCAATAGCTGATCACCACTTTTTTCCTTCCGCGGTAATCCGCAAGCGTAACCTTGTGTCCGTCCAGCGAATCCAGCGAAAAATTCGGCGCCGGTTTCCCGTCCAGCGAAGAAATGGTGTCGTGCGAAGCCAGCGCCTTCTCAATCCGCTTCGCCCGCCAGGTAATGAACACCGTGAAGAGCAGCAACGCAACGATTGCGGCAATTTGCAGGGGACTAAGTTTCCGTAACATGGAGGGTAAGAGTATACCGGATTATGTTTCTCACGAAAATTTCGCGTGATTTCGCCGATCGAATCGCGGCGAACTTCAGTCCGCCGTCGTCAATTCAACCTGGCTCGAAGCGCCGAGCCGCGTTCCCGCGAGCGGCGATTGATCGATCACCGTTCCGTGCGGCCATTGCGGCGCGGAAACGCCGTTCACTCTTCGCTTGATGCCCGAAGCTTCCAGCCGCCGCTGCGCTTCTTCTTCGTTCAATCCGACCAGGTGTGGCATCACGAACGAATTCTCGCGCGGCCCTGCGGACACCAGCACGTCCACTCGTGGCGTCGCCGCTCCTGCTCCCGGCCGCGGATTCTGCATCACAACCGTATCCACCGGCTCGTCCGGCATCGCCAAATTCGAAACCTCGCCCACTTGCAGCGACCCGCGCAATAGCTCAATCCGAGAAACGCGCAACGAATTTCCCTCGATCGAAGGAATCCGCAATTGCCGCTGCCCCAGGCTCAGCACCACGTGCGCCTGTTGCGAAACTTTCATCTGCATCCCCGGCGTCGGCGTCTGCCGCACCACCACATTGATCGGCAAATCCGAATAAACATGATCCGCCACGCGCAATCCCAGCCCCTTCGAATTCAGCATCGAACCGGCTTCGCTCACGTTTTTTCCCACAAGGTTCGGCATATTCACTTCGCGTCCGTGAATCGCCACGCGCATGGCCGTGATGGCGCTCAAAAACGCCGCCGCCGCCAGTATAAATACCAGCAACGAAGCGCGCAGCGCCCATTCCAGCCGCTCTTTCAGGCCGCCAAAAAACGATTGCCCTTGCGGCCCGTGCCCGCTTGCGGGCGGTCCTTCGCCGTCCCTTATGTTTTGTGCTTCGTCGCTCATCGTTATCGTCGTCTTGCGGATTCTACTTCTTCACGAGCGGCGGCGCCGGATAGTCCGGCAGTTTGTCCTTGCTCGTGTCCGCCCGTTTCACTTCCAGTTCGTCAAAAAGAAGCGAGGGGCAAATCACCGTCGTGGAAACGCCACCCATCCGGTTCGTCACAATCGGATCGTTTCCCGCCGCGCTCAAATCGTTTCGCAATGCTCGAATATCGAGCTCGTTGAACACCGCGCCGCGCACCAGTTCCTCGTGCCCATCCTTCGCGTACACGCGATAAAGCAGTCGCGGTGCGCTTCCGCCCATTGTCACCACACGGTAGCCAAACGGCTGGCCCTGTGCGCTCACTTTTTCAATCATCGCCTTAATTAATTCGTCGAGCGGCTTCGGTTCCGAACTCTTGACCACCAGCACACCGAGATTCGGTCCCGGCGGCGTCGATGGCGCTCCGCGTCCGTGGCCGTTCGAAGCCGGGAAGTCGCGAATCGGCTGCCGTCCCAGCAAATAGTTCGTCATCACGCCCTTGTCGATCACGTTCACCGCTTGCGCCTTCACGCCCTCCGAATCCACGTCATAACTTCCGAGCGTGCTCTTCCCCTGAAACTCTTTCATCGTTGGATCATCGACCACATCGATGAATGGCGGCAGCACCTTGGATTTATAACTCGTCGCAAACGCACCCGTCGTGCGGTTCGGCGCTCCAAGTTGCGGCTTTCTCCCCAGCACGTTATTCCCAATAAGACTGGTCACCACGTCGTCCGCCGCGTCCGCCTCGAACAAAATCGGCCCGCGGTACTCTTCGTCCACGATCGGCGCATTTCGCAGCGCCTTCAAGGTCTCCAGCGCTTCTTTCGAATATTGCACGAGCTTTGCGTTCGTCGGCAGTTCGGCGTATTTTGCCACCGTCCACGCAGGCGACCTCGACAGCCGCATCCCGTCCGGCGCCTGCGTCGAAGCCGAGATCTGCACGCTGTACGCCGGGCGCCCGGTCCTCGTCACTGTCCCTTCCGAATTCACATAGTATTCGTTCGTCACCGAAAACCGCGCGAACGCCGAAAGCGACTGAATTTCCGGATATTCCCGGTAAAGATTCGTCGCGTCTTCGAGCGCTTTTTTCCAGCCCGCCGCGTCCACCTTCATCGTCGCGCGCGCTTCGAGCAGCGTCACCGCGGGCGCATTCGCAAAATCATCCACGGGATGTTCATCCGCCGTGAATTGTTTCAGCGCCGCTTGTTTCTCCGTCAGCGATTGTCCCGCGTCCTTGTACGCCTCGTCCGTCGCCAGCCAAATCTGATGCCGCAGCGCAATCGGATCGTCGTCAAGCGGCAGAATCGTCGTCTGTCCCATTCCTTCGTGGAAGTAGCTGTCTTGCTTGTAGTCGCCGACGCGCACCACCACGCGCATCAAGCGGACATGTACACTCTGATTCTCCCGCAGCGCGCCATATGCCGCCTCGGCCAGAAATTCTTCCACGTCGCTCACGCGGTACTCGATGTAGTACGGTGTCGCCACCTGATCCATCTTCAGCTGCGCCTTCGAACGTTCCAGCTCCGTCAGCAACGCTTCCAGCAACGGATCGCCGTTCGCCGCCGCATGCGCCGCGGCCAGCGATTTTGCCGCATCCCCATCCTCCGCATGCTTCGCCGCCGCGCGCTCTGGTCCTGCTCCGGCGAAGATCGACGCAACCGCAATCCCGCAAATCAGTCGGCGAAGTTTCACGGCTTCACCTCCGCTTTGGCGTTGTCCGCCTTCATCGTCTTGTCTTCAAATCCGGGCGGCGGCAACAGCGGTGGTCGCTCATGCTCGTGCGCCCGCTTTTGCACTTCCATTTCGGAAAACAGCATGGCCGGCGCCACGGCGGAAACCGGCACGCTCCCGCTCTCCGCGCCGCACACTCCGTTGAACACGTGTTGTTGATCGCCCGTCGTTACAATCCTCGTCAACGCCGCCAGCGGCGTTCCCACAATGTCCACTCCGCGCACCAATTCATCCGGCCGTCCGTCCGGGTACACCTTGTACACAATCACCGGCAACACTTGAAACGCTTGCGGCAGCGCTCGCGTCGTCAGCGTAAAGCCGCCTTGTATGTCGTCAAAATAAAGTCCGTACGGCTTGTTCTGTTTTTTCACTTCATCAATCAGCCTTTGCCGCATCTCTTTTTCCGGCACCGTCTGCGTCGAACTCACAATCAAGTTTCCCTGCCGGCCCGTCGGCATCAATCCCGGTTGATTCCGTCCGTGCCCGTTCGAATGTTCAAATCCCTTGATCGGCATGCGCGACGTCAGAAAGCTCTTCAGCACGCCGTCTTGAATCACTTCCACGCGCTGCGCCGGCACTCCCTCGTTGTCGTAGTTGTACGTTCCCGCCAGTTTCACGCCCGCTAGCTCGCCTTTCGTCGGATCGTCCGCCACGCTCAAAAATTTCGGCAGCACCTCTTGTCCCACTTTCTTCGTGAACGTTTGCCCCTCGTCTTCATCCTTTTGCCGGTGGCCTTCCAAACGGTGTCCCAGCACTTCGTGGAAGAAAACCGCCGCCGCTCGCCCGCTCAACAGCGCCGGTCCGTCGTACGGTTCCGCCACGGGCGCTTTCCGCAGCGCATTCAAATCCGTCGCCATCGCTTCAATCTTACCGGCCAATTCCTTCTCGCTCGGCAATCCCGCCGCGGAAGGCGCTTGAAAAGTTTCCACGCGCAACAAATCCATTCCGTCGTCCGCCCGCGTCTGCGCTTCCATCACCAGCCGCGTCGAATTGCTCGGCGACACAATCGCCGTTCCTTCGCTGTTTACCATCCGCTCGTTCGAACTCTGCACCTGCAGCACGACCGACGCAAAATACACTTCCGGATATTTCCGAAACGCCGCCGACAGCCTTCGAATCTCGCCTTCCCAGGCCGCTTTGTCGAACGGCGCCACCGTCAGCGCATCGCCCGTATGCTGCACCGGAGTCTCCTTCGAAAAGTCCGGAGACTTGTCTTCTTCTTCCGCGCGCACCGCCGTGTTCGTCTTCACATTCAAAAACGTCGGTCCCGCCCGCTTGTAACCGCGATCCGTCAATTCCCAAAGCACGCGCGCGATCGCATCCTGATCTTCGCCGAAGGGCAGCGTTCCCGAAGTCACGCCGCTCGCTCTCGCCTGTCCATGCGTATTGTCCAGCGCCGGCGAACCCACGCGCATCGTCACATCCGCCTGCCGCCGGTTCACCGCCGTATCCGTCAGCAAACTTCCGTACGCCCCCGCCAGAATCACTACGTTCTGGTCGTATACCGTGTAGCTCAAAAAGTACGGAGCCGGGTCGGATTTCGCGAGCCCCGCCGTCGCTCGCGACAATTCCGTCAGCATCGTCTTCAGCACAACGTCGCTCGCTGCCGCGGCCGTCGGCTTCGCCTCGCTCTTCGGCTTGTCCTCCGCCGTTCTTCCCGCCGCGAAAGGCGAGATCGCCAGCTGCATCGCCAGCACAAAGCACCATGCTGCGCGCCATAACTCCATCCCGCATCGGTTTCTCTCGCGGTTGGGAACTGCCGAATGTTCGACCATCAAAGGGAGGCTCCGTAACTTCAGTAAGTAATTAATTGCAAAACGCCAGTATGCTTGAGGGGAACTGCCCGCGCAATTCAGACTTCCCCAAAGCGTTCTCCAGCCGTAATGCGCGCGCCAATTCCAAATTCCTGCGCCGATACTTGTTTCCGTCCTTCTACTTTGACGTGCAAAACGCGCAGAAGGGTGCCACCGCCGCAAACAACGCGAACTTCTTTTCCGTCCCATACGAGCGACCCTGCTTCCAGGTCCGGCCTCATCCCCTCGCCCGGTTCACCCTGTAGCTGGCAATTCTGCCCGCGAAATTTCGTATAAATCCCGGGCCACGGCGTAAACGCGCGCTGCCGGTCAAAAATCTCCCGCGCGCTCCTCGTCCACGCAATCCACCCGTCTTCTTTCTTCAGAATCGGCGCGGCCGTCGCCATGGCGTGATTCTGCGCCTTCGTTCGCAAGGAACCATCCGCCAGCCCGCGCAACGTCTTTTCCATCAGCGCCGCTCCCGCCGTCGCCAGCCGCCCCGCCAATTCCGGCGTCGTCTCTCTCCCGCCAATTTCCAGCTCTTCCTGCAACGCGATCTCGCCGGTATCCATTCCCGCATCGATCCGCATCGTCGTCACGCCCGTCTTCGTCTCGCCGTTCGCAATCGCCCATTGAATGGGCGCCGCTCCTCTGTATTTCGGCAGCAGCGATGCATGCAGATTGATCCATCCCAGTCTCGGAATATCCAGCATCCTCGCCGGAATAATCTGTCCATACGCGATGATTGCAATCGCGTCCGGCGCAATCTCGCGCAAGGCCTTCTCCGCCTCTTGCGTTCGAATCCTCTCCGGTTGGTGCACCGCAATCCCCGCCGCCAGCGCCACCTGCTTCACCGGCGGAAACACAATCGTTTTCTCGCGGCCCTGCGGACGGTCCGGCTGCGTAAACACCGCCGCAATCTCAAAATCTTTCAGAGTCAGGAAATGCTTCAGGCAGGGAACTGCAAATTCTGGCGTCCCGCAAAATACGATCCGCATCGCCGGCAAGAAAATAAAAGCCTTTCCGGCGGCTACCACTCGCCTTGCTTGCGCAGTTTCTTGATTTTTCGCCGAATCAAATCGCGCTTCAGCATGCTCAGGTGCATCAAAAATAAAATCCCGTTCAAATGGTCGATCTCGTGGCAAAACGCCCGCGCCAGCAGATCTTCTCCGCGAATCTCAAACGTTTCGCCCTTCGCATTCTGCGCCTTCACCGTCACAAACTGCGGCCGCACCACGTACCCGCGAAATCCCGGTATCGAAAGGCATCCTTCTTCTTCCCGCTTTTCGCCTTCCGCGTGAATAATCTCCGGATTCACCAGCACAATCTTCGCTTCCGGATTTTTTCCGCCCGTCACGTCCACCACCGCCATCCGCAAACTTTTCCCGATTTGCGGCGCTGCCAGCCCCACTCCCTGCGCCGCATACATCGTCGCGAACATGTCCTCGGCCAGCTCTTCCAGCGCCGCATCAAACTTGGTGATCGTCGCGCCCGGCTTTTCCAGCACCGGGTCGCCGTACTTCACCACGTCATAAATTTTTCGCGGCGGACCGGCAGGCTCCGGCGTCGCGGCAACCGCTTCAGAACTGGGCAATTTGTTCGGCATAGTTCTCGAAATTCCGCTTCATCTCCCGCAGCGAGTCTCCTCCAAATTTTTGCAGAAAAGCATCGGCCAGCACAAGCGCCACCATCGCTTCGCCCGCCACCCCCGCCGCCGGCACCACGCACCAGTCCGACCGCTCGTACGCCGCCGCCACCGGCTCCTTCGTCACCATGTCCGCCGTCTTCAGCGCGCGCCGCAGCGTCGAAATCGGTTTCAAGTATCCGCGCACGATCACGTCTTCGCCGTTCGTAATCCCGCCTTCGAGGCCCCCGGCGCGATTCGAACTTCTCACAAATTTTTTCGCCGTTTTGTCGTACCCAATCTCATCCTGCACTTCGCTTCCGAACGATCCCGCCGCCAGTATCCCCGCGCCCACCTCGACGCCTTTCACCGCCTGAATGCTCATCACCGCTTGCGCCAGCCGCCCATCCAGTTTTTCGTCCCACTGCGCATGCGAACCCAATCCCACCGGCACGTTGTGCACCACCACTTCAAACACGCCGCCCACCGTATCGCCCGCCTTCAGCACCGCATCCACTTCCGCCTTCATCTTTTCCTGCAGCTCGCCATCGATGCACCGCAGCGGCGATTCCAAATCCCCGCAAATCTTTTTAATCTCGTCCCAGCTCGCCCGCCGCTCCAGCTTGTGATGTCCCACCTGAATCGTGTGGCTCGCAATCTCCGTCCCAAATTCCCGCAGCAGTTGCCGTGCAAACGCCCCCGCCGCCACCCGCGCCGCCGTCTCTCTCGCCGACGCCCTCTCCAGCACATACCGCGCATCGTGAAAATCAAATTTCTGCGATCCCGCCAGATCCGCATGCCCCGGCCGCGGCGCCACCAGCTTCTTCGACGGCGCATCGTCCTCCGAATTGTCTTCCACCGGCAAAATCTTTTCCCAATTCGCCCAGTCCCGATTCTCAATCCTCAGCGCAATCGGCGCCCCGATCGTCTTCCCGTGCCGCACTCCCGCAAAAATATCCGCGCGATCCTTCTCGATCTTCTGCCGCCCCCCGCGCCCGTATCCCAATTGCCGCCGGTGCAGCTCATGGTTTATCCCTTCGACGTCCACCGGCAATCCCGCCGGCAACCCCGAGACAAACGCCAGCAGCGCCTGCCCATGCGATTCTCCCGCGGTGTAATACCGCAACATTTCTCATCACCCTCCAAAATCGTGCGCAGCCGTCGTAGGGCCCGCTTTCGGAAGCGTGCCGCTCTTACGCCGCCACAATCGCTGATTCCTGAATCATTCAGTCTATCGTCCCCGCCGCGCATCGTCCACCAAAAGCGCTTCGCGCACAAACCTTTCTTGCCGCACGAATCTCCGCCGCGCTGCTTGACGCCGCGCACCGCCAACGTTACGCTTTCCGCCAGAACCTTTCTGAACAAATCACGGCGTCGCTCTCTTTCCAGCGCTCGTGGTCTATCGCGGAACGGTTTCCGGACTAAGGACAAGTGGCACAAGCGCCTCTTCAGGTCACCGGGCAGCAACCGAGATGGGAAGACAAAATCTCGGTTTTTGACGTGCTAACCAATAGCGCGATGCACTTCGTCGCCGACGTTCAGGCCTATTCCTACCTCGCCGCCCAGTCCCTCACCAATCTTCTTCGCGGCCCGCACTACTTCCAGGATCTTCTCGATCAGATGGACGACATCGGCGTCGGCTCTCTCCCCATCGTCCTTCTCACCGGCTTTTTCATCGGCGTCGTCATGGTTTTGCAGACCGGCTCGCAATTCACGCGCTTCGGCCAAACGGCGCTCACCGGCGACGTCGTCGCCATCGCTCTCGTCCGCGAACTCGGCCCCACCCTCACCGGCATCTTCGTCGCCGGCCGCTGCGCTGCGGGCATCGCCTCCGAACTCGGCTCCATGCTCGTCACCGAGCAAGTCGACGCCATGCGCGCCATGGGCACCGACCCCAGCCGCAAACTCGTCACGCCTCGCGTCCTCGCCGCCATTCTCATGCAGCCTCTCCTCACCGGCCTCGCCGATTTTGTCGGCCTTCTCGGCGGCAGCGCCGCGTCCGTTTTTTCTCTGCGCCTCAGTGCCATCGAGTTTTGGACTCGTGCCATTAACGCGCTCGAATTCGGCGACCTCATGCAGGGCTTCATGAAACCTCTCGCTTTCGGTTTCATCCTCGCCACCGTCGGCTGTTACAAAGGCCTCACCGTGCGCGGCGGCACGCAAGGCGTTGGCCGCGCCACCACGCAAGCCGTCGTCATCTCCTCCGTCCTCATCATCGTTGCGGACACCTTCCTTACTAAAATCGCTCTCTTTCTCGCGGACAAAATCTTCTGATGGCTTCCCCTTCTTCCATCGTGTCAAGCGAAAGCCCCGCAATCGAATTCGATGCCGTCCGCATCGCCTTCGAAGAAGGCGAAATTCTCAGCGGCCTCTCCTTCCGCGTCATGCCGCGCGAAACGCTCATCCTTCTCGGCGAAACCGGCACCGGCAAAACTCTCTCTCTCAAGCTCGCCGCCGGCTTGCTCCCGGCCGGTTCCGGCTCAATCCGCGTCCTCGGCAAGAATCTTGGCGCCATGTCCGAGCGCGAACTCCTCCGCTTCCGCCGCGAAATCGGTTTTGTTTTTCAGGAAGGCGCCCTCTTCGATTCCATGACCGTCGCGGAAAATGTCGCCTATCGTCTTCTCGAAGATCGCGCCGATCCCGACGAAATCGAACCCAGCGTCAGGGAAGTGCTTCGCTTCGTCGAACTCGAACACACCCTCGATCTCCTTCCTTCCGAGCTCTCCGGCGGCATGCGTCGCCGCGTCTCCATCGCCCGCGCTCTCATCACTCGCCCGCCCATCGTTCTTTACGATTCCCCCACCGCCGGCCTTGACCCTGTCACTTCACAAACCATCATCACCCTCATTCTCCGCCTTCGCGACGTTTACGGCGTCACCGCTCTCCTCGCCACTCATCGCCTCCAGGACGGCTTCGCCCTCGCCAATTTCCATTTCGACAAATTCACGAACCGCGTCGTTCACAACGAAAAAAACGGCGCCATCCATCGCGCGTCCGCCACGCGCTTCCTCGTCCTCCGCGACGGCAAAATCTATTTCGAAGGCGCACCCGAAGAATTGGCCGCCTCCACCGATCCTTATCTGAAAAGGTTCCTGGTCTAATGTCGATCCCGGCAAATACACTGTGTTTTGTTGCGCTTGTTTTTCTGAAGGAGGCTCCGCAAATAGCGCCGCGCTATTTCGCGACCCGTGCTCGGCAAGATGGTGCGCCGGGTGAACGAATTCCGTGCGATAGTTATCTTTCGCACTCCGGAGGGAAGCGCTGATGCCGCAACGAAAGCAGCTCACCTGGACGGAACTCCGTGTCGGGCTTTTCGTTTTGGTCGGTCTCGCCGTTCTCGCCGTCGGAATCTTTTACGTCACCGGCGCCGGCATTCTCGGTCCCAAATACCGCATCAAAACTCTTCTCCCTGAAGTCTCCGGCCTTTCCAAAGGCGCTTCCGTGAAACTCGACGGCGTTGAAATCGGCAACGTGGAAGCCATTAAATTCGTTCCCCGCACTCCCGGCAAGCTCGTCGACAAAAACAAAAACATTGAAGTCGACATGCGCATCGATCGCCGCTATCAAAACGAGATTCTGACCGACTCCGTCGCCAGCCTCGTCACCGAAGGACTTCTCGGCAATCGTTACGTCGAAATCCGCCGCGGCTACACCGGAACGCCGCTCAAGGAAAATCAGGAAATTCCCGGCGCCGAGGAAAAAGCCATCAAGGAAGTCGTCGAACGCAGCGCCGAGCTCCTCGGCAATCTCTCCGCCCTCTCCGAAGATGCGCAAGAAATGATCTCCGGCATGAAAGGCGGCAGAGGCACCCTCGGCAAACTTCTTACCGACGAGCAAGCCTACGCGCACCTCAATAGCATTCTCGCCCGCGGCGACCAGATGATTGCGAACGTTCAGGCGGGGCAGGGCACCATCGGAAAAATCGTCACCAGCGACGAAATGTACACCAAAGTCGACAAAGCCCTCGACAACTTCAACGGCATCCTCACCGATGTTCGCAGCCAAAAGGGCACCATCGGCAAGCTCCTCTACGATCCTTCTCTCTACGACCAGGCCAAACAGGCCATCGCCAACACCAACGGCATGCTCGCCGACGTTCGCGCCGGGAAAGGCTCCCTCGGTAAACTCGCCAACGACGACACTCTTTACGACAAATTGCGAGATACCAGCTCCAACCTGGCCACCGCCACCGCCAAGCTCAACGACAACAACTCCACTGCCGGAAAATTTTTCTCCGATCCCAAGCTCTACGACAATCTCACCGGCCTCACCGGCGATATGCGCCTCCTCGTCGGCGACTTCCGAAAAAATCCAAAAAAATTCCTCCACATCAAAGTCGGCCTTTTCTAGCCGTGGTCGCGCGCGCTTTCGCTCGCGCCCAAGCTAGTGGTAAGGGCCGCTTTCTGAAGCGGCCCTTTTCCTTTTGGATTGTGGCGACTTGACTCTTTCTTCCCCGGCGCCCGGAGATCAGTGCCCGATCGCCCCGTTCATCTGCGCGACGTCGAACGTTCCAAGTCCTGTCACGTAGTCATAACCCGGAATCGCGCAGAAGAGTCCGTTGCAGCCGCCCACGATGTCATGGAATCCCGGACCCGAAGAAACACTCGGCAGCGGTGTGGCATGTTTGTAGAAAAGCGGCGAAGCGAAGCCCAACTTGTTGCCGTGGCTGGTAAGCAAGCGCGCCCACACGCCCAGCGTGAGTGGCGACGCAAGACTTGTCCCGCCCACAATAAATTGACAGTTGTTTGGATCTTCATTTGGCGTACAGCCGATATACGTGAGCGCTCCGCTCACAATGTCGGCGTCCATCGAAACGTCCGGCACGCCCTTTCCGGCAGCGCTCGTCGGAGAAACGGCCGCCTGCCAGAACGGCGAACTTTCAAACGCGCTCGTCCCGCCTCCGCCCGCATCCCATCCGATTTCCCTGTTGTACGTAAAATTGCTGTTTGTGAAAAGCGTCGTCCCGCCAACACCGACGACATAAGGTGATGACGCTGGATAAAGCACGGTTCCTGCCGCGCCGGAAAGTGGCACGCCATTCGCGCCAGCGCCCACAGGGCAGGCGGATCCATTGTCCCCGGTCGAAGCAAAGACCGTCTGCCCTTGGGCTGCTGCCTCCAGGAAAACCTGATCGTCCGCGAGCATCGAACCGTCCAGAAACGCGAATTCTTCGCACAAACCAAACGATGCGCTGCCCGCTTTCGCAATGTTTTGGTGCGCGAATTTGTTGAACATCAGCGCCACGTCGGAATCGGAAAGCGAAGTCGTGTCGTAAATCACCAGCTTGTGAACCGTGCCCGCCATGCCCGTCGACATTTGCGTGTCCAAATCCCATTCGTCCTGGCCGGAAGTGTCCGTGCTCGCAATTCCCACTTGCACAATTTGCACGGGCACTTGCGCCAATTGATTCACGCTTTCCGCCACGCGCAGATCCTTAATCACTTGCGTCAGATCGCCTTCCGCAAAGATGGCGATCGTAGTCGCATTCCCGGTCGGGGTCGCGCCCACGTCGTACGCCGTCCAAAAATTCTTCGGCGTGTAAAAATGCACCGCCGGCACGGAGGCGCTCGCCGCCGGTTGCACATGAGTCGGCGGCGACATCTTTCCCGCGTTATTCAACCCCAAAACCGAAGCCACGATTCCGCCGAGGGAAGACGGGACTTGCGCATCGGAGAGATTGGCATAAACCGTCGCGCCGTTCTGCGCAAAGCTCCCGATGAGCGTGTGAAACGCGCTTTGCACTTGAACTGGCGTGCCGTCCGCCGTTACGAACAAATTGTTCGGCTCGGCCTGCACATTCGTGAAGCCGGCGGCAGTGAGATAGTTTTCGACACTCGCAACTTGGGCCGCCGTTGGACCGTACGACGCAACAAATTGATCCGTCGTGAGCCAATTCCCAAACTGCGAATTGGCGGGATCGCTCACCGCGCTCACGTATTGCACCAAAGCGCTTTGATTGCGCAGCTTCAACCCGACGGCAATGTGCATCGCCGTCGAAGGCGCAAGCAAGCCCTGCGGCGTCGCGTTCAGCAATTGCGGGCCAACCGCTTTTGTCGCCGTCGATACCCATCCGAGGGTTTGGGCCTTGACCGTGGGGGGACACAGGTTTGGCAGCCATGTCGCGATCAAGGCCCAGGCGAGAAAATTCTTTGCGTTCCGCATCGTCACACCCCAGAAAAATCCTTCGTGATTTCTTTCTTCCAGCTGTGGCGACAATAAGCCAAAATCTCCGGCGTCCAAGCAGGTTCATCCCGCAAATTCGAATCCAGTGAACACCTGAATCGGCGCGCCCGCGCTTCGCCGCATCGCCCAGGTTCGCCTCTTTGAACCTTCCCTCCCATCTATGATGTAATGCTCCATTAATGTTGCTGCTTTATCTTCATGCTTGTTCGGCAACGAGGTAAGAAAGCGAGTTCATGGAAACTCCCGAAGTTGCAAAGCAGCCGCCGCGCACCGAGCCTCTCAAATCAACGCTCCCGCAGCCGGGCCGTCCCGTTCCAAGCCGCGCCTATCCCGGCGCGCTCATCGTCGTCGAAGGCACCGACGGCTCCGGCAAAAGCACTCAACTCTATTTGTTAAAGCGCTGGCTCGAAATCGGCGGTTATCGCCTTCATTTCACCGAGTGGAACTCCTCGCCTCTCGTCAAGGCCGCCACGCGTCGCGGCAAACAGCGCCGTCTTCTCACTCCAACAACTTTTTCGTTGCTCCACGCCGCCGACTTCGCCGACCGCTGCGAACGTCAGATCATGCCGCTTCTTCAGGGCGACTATCTCGTCCTCGCCGATCGTTACGTCTACACCGCCTTCGCGCGCGACGGCGCACGCGGCTGCCCGCAAAAATGGCTTCGCAATCTCTATCGCTTCGCGCCCGTGCCCGACATCACCTTTTATTTTCGCGCTCCGCTCGAAGTCGCCGTCCATCGCATTCTCAGCGGCCGCCCCAAACTCAAATATTACGAAGCCGGCATGGACCTCGGCCTCTCGTACGATCGCGCCGAAAGCTTCCGCCTTTTTCAGGCCCGCATCCTCGAGGGTTACGACAATATGGTCGAAAGCGATAATTTCGTCGTTCTCGACGGCACGCTCCCCGTCAACAAACTCCAAAAACAGATGCGCGACATCGTCGCTTCCAAAATCGATCTCAAGCGCTTTGCTCCGCGCGCCGCCGAGGCCGAATAAAATGCCGGAAAACGAGAAGCCAGAGAAAGAAAAGTCCGAAAAAGAAAAATCGGAAAAGCTCGAAAAAGAAAAAGCGCCCGTCGCCGCCGAGCTCCAGGCTGGCGCCGCTTCGAAGGTCGCCGCCGCACCGCCCGAGGAAGACTCCGCGCAATCTTTTTTTGGCGAACCTCTCGTCGGTTTCGATCCCAATGAAATCACCGGCAGCCTCATCGTCGTCGAGGGCATGGACGGCTCCGGCCGCTCCACCCAAATCTCCCTCTTGCAGGAATGGCTCGAATCCGAAGGCTTCTCCGTACAGACCAGCGGCCTGCGCCGTTCGAATCTCGTCGGCCGCGATATCGACGAGCTCCTTGCAAAAAACGCCGTCACGCGCCTCACCCTTGCCTTGATGTACTCCACCGATTTTTTCGATCAGGTCGAGCATCGCATCGTGCCGGCCTTGAAATCCGGCGCCGTCGTCCTCGCCGATCGTTATGTTTTCACTTTGATCACGCGCGGCGTCGTTCGCGGCATCAATCGCGATTATCTCAGCGGCCTCTACGCCATGGCCCTCCGCCCTCATCTCACCTTCTGGCTCAACGTCCGTCCCGAAACCGCTTTCGGCCGCGAATTCCGCAAAGCGCAAACCATCAGTTATTGGGAAGCCGGCCGCGACATGTCTCTCTCTCACGATTTGTACTGGTCTTTCATCCGCTATCAGACGATGATTAAGCGCGAATTTGAAGCCATGGCCAAAAAACACAATTTCATCGAACTCGACGGCGAAGCGAGCGTGCCCACCGTCAACAAGCTTCTCCGTCAGCGTATCGCCGAGCAACTCGGCATCCGCGCGACAAAGTACACTCCCTCTTCCGCGCTGGCCCATCTCTGGCGCTGATCTGATCCATGTCCGAGCCGGTTCACATCGCCGCGATTGATGCCGGCTCCAACGCCGTTCGTCTTACCGTCGTTCGCGCCCACTCCGCCATCGATCTCGAGCCTCTGCACGACGAGCGTTATCCACTTCGCCTCGGCGAAAGCGTTTTCGTCCGCCACCGCTTCAGCGAAGACATCGTCAAGAAGGGAATCAAGGCGTTCAAACATTTCGAGGAAGTGATGGAAGAGTTTGGCGTCACGCGGTACCGCGCCGTCGCCACCAGCGCGTCGCGCGAGGCAAAAAATCGCCATGCGTTTGTCCGCCGCATTCGCCAAAAATCCAAAATCAAACTGGAAATCATCAGCGCCCACGAGGAATCGCGCCTCGGCAGGGAAGCCGTCTTCGCCGCGCTCGGCCCCGAATCGCCTCTCCGCTGCGTCGTCGATCTCGGCGGTGGCAGCCTCGAACTCAGCGTTTTGCGCGATCACACCGTCGTGCAATCCGCGCAACTTCCCGTCGGCACCGTTCGCCTCATGACCACGCTCGGAATCACCGGCGTGATTTCGCCCGCGCAAGCCGATCAAGTACGCAAATATCTTTACGCGCTCCTCGAATCGAAACTCACGCCGCGTCCCAACCTCGGCGGGGAACTTGCCGTCGCCCTTGGCGGCAACGCCGAATCGCTCGCCGACCTCGCGCCCGGCCCTCGGGAACACGGCCTCTCCACTCTCGAACTTTCTCTCCTCCGCGAACGCCTTCCCGATCTATTGCGCCGCGACATCGAGTCGCGCATGAAATCGTTCGGCGTTCGCCGCGACCGCGCCGACGTGATGGGCATCGCCGGACTGATCTTCGTCACGCTCGGGCGCTATCTAAATTTGCGCACGCTTTCCATTCCCCGCATCGGAATTCGCGAAGGCTTGCTCCGCGAAATCGCGCGCGAAGCGTTTTCGCGCAAGGAGCCGCACCGTTACAACGCGGCCGCGCGCCAGCTGCTCGTCGGCACGCGCGCCTTCGCGCGCCGGCTCGATAGCGACCGTCGCCACGCCGAACACATCCGCGAACTCAGCCTGCAGCTCTTCGATCAGTTGCAGCCCGTCCATCACCTTCCGGCGGAATCGCGCGTGCTTCTCGAATCCACCGCGCTGCTCCACGACGTCGGCCACACCGTCAGCAATCGCGGCCATCACAAGCACGGCGAGTATTTGACTCTCAACGGAGACATTGCCGGCCTCGCCGGCCGCGACCGCAATCTCGTCGCCGCCGCCGTTCGTTACCACAATCGCAAGGCGGAACCTTCCCGTAATCATCCCGCTTACGGCGCGCTGAACAATTCCGACAAGCGCCTCGCCTGCCGTCTCGCGTCGATCGTGCGCATCGCCGAAGGCCTCGACCATTCTCACCGCCAGCGCGTCACGCACATCCGCGCAAAATTTCAGCGCGGCGCCGTCGCCCTCCATTTCAACGCGCGCGGCGACGCCGCCGAGGATATTCGCGACGCGAATCGCAGCGCCGAACTTTTCGAGCACGAATTTCACGTGCGCCTGTATTTCCGTCCGGCGGGGACGTAATACTCGCGGTAAAATTACGCAACGCGAAAATGGGAGAACTCATGTTGCTTTATCTTGTGCGCCACGGCATCGCCATCGACCGCGACGATCCGAAATGTCCCGACGAAGCGGAACGCTACCTCACGGAGGAGGGCATCAAGAAAACGCGCGAAGTGGCGCGCGGCCTCGCGTCCTTGATCGATGCGCCGGAAATTCTCCTTTCTTCTCCGTACGTGCGCGCCTGGCAGACGGCGGAACTGTTTGCCGCCGCGTTCAAAATTCCGAAACAAAAAATCCGCCGGACGGGATTGCTTCTGCCCGGCACCGACGTTGCCGCGCTCTTTCGCGAGCTTGCCAAACAGAAAGACGCGGAATCGGCCATCTGTTTCGGCCACGCGCCGCATCTCGATGAAGCGGTTGCGGCCGTTCTCCGCAGCAAGGGCGACGGAACCAGTTTGAAAAAGGCCGGCGTCGCGTGCCTCGATCTCAATCGCGTTGCGCCGCCAACGGGAATTTTGTCGTGGCTGGCGACGCCAAAACTCCTCAAAAAACTGAAGTACTAATCTTCCACTAAGAAGTTATTCGCCGATCGCGACCGAGTCCGTTTTCGGCGACGGAAATTCGAGCGGAAGCGACAGCGTCTGTTTTTCCATCGCGCGAATGGTCACGGATTTTCCAAGCGCGCCTTCCAGCATTTGCCGCCCGCGGGCGAGCCCCTTCGGCGGAATTTGCCCTTCAAGAAATCCATCGATCAACAGCGCAATCGAATCCGCCGTGCCTTCCACACGAACGCGCGCGCCCGATTCGACGCCAGCTTTCCGCAACGCGCGGGCGATTCGCAAAATTCCCGCAATCGAGAGGAGCTTTGCCTGTTGCGCCGGTTCCAGGTTCGCAAAGCGGCCGCTTTCCAAAGAAGGAGCGGCCCCGCGATGATAACGAATCGCGAGCGCGAGCAGTTGCCACTGTTCGGCGCTCCAGCCCGGTGGCGCAGGCAACTCCGACAAAAACTTCCGCGCGTCTTTGTGCGCGCTTCCGTGCGAATTCCGCGGCTGGGTCCCGTGCAGCAGTGCCGCCGCGCGCAGCACGATTTCCAGTTTTCCTTCTTTCAAAAACGGCGAAGCGGCCGCGCGCTGCAACTGTTTGAAGATTGTTTTCGCAAGCCTCGCGGTTCCGGCGGATTTGCGCAAACGAGGATCGGCGGCGCGAGCGGTTGCGTGCAGCCTCGCATCCGCGGCGACGGCGACTTGTCCATTCGTCGGCAGGCCGAGCCGCCATTGATTCCAAAGGCTCGTTGCGCCGAGCGTAAGCTGGCGATACGTGGCGATGCGTTCGCCTCGTTCGCGTTCGATCGTTTCCTGCCAAAGCTCGAGGCCGGAAGAATCGGCCGTGGCGCGAACCGTTTCCGTCAGAACGTCCAGATCGTGCACGTCGCCGAGCAGATCCTGCACGCGCTTCAAATCCGCGCCCCAGGTGATGTGGCGCTTCGGCAAAAGATTTTCGACGACGTAACGGAAATGTTTGATGCCGATGCGCAGCGCGTGCCACGGTTTTGCGCGTTCCGTGCGCAGCGCGCGGCGATGCAGCTCGCCCGCTTCTTCGAGCCGTTCGAGGGCGAGGCAGTGCGCCGCCGGCTCGTCCGCCGCGAGCAGCTTCACACGGGGGCGCAGCGCGACGGCCACCTTGGCCCATGCCGTTTCGTCAAAACGCGTCGCGCTGCGTTTGGCGTCGCGTTCTTGCCGTTCGCGTCCTGCTTTCAGCGCATAAAGAAGTTGCGCGCGCAGCGGATCGTCCGGCGCGGAAAGTTTCACGATCCACGATTCTTGCACGTGACTATCGCGAATGGCGCCGAGGCTGCGAAAAAGTTTGCGGCTGGCTTTGCGGAGTCCGCGCCACGCGGGATGTGGATCGACTTCCTCGCAGACGCGCGCAAGCGTGCGGCAGCGGCGCAGTGCGACGCGCAAATCGTGAATCGCGTCTTCGTCCGGCGCGGCAAGAACACGTTCGCGCTCGCGGAGCACACGCTCCATCCAATACAAAAGGCCCTTGGTCTCGCCGGCGCGTGCCGGAAGGGGGATGACCGCTGCCATGAATACCTCGACGATGCCGCTCCGAAGCCGTTGGGTGGCTCCCCTGTGGAGCGGAGGAAATAGGGTAGTCCGGCAAAGTGGCCGTGTCCACTCGGTAAGGCGAGGCTGTGGAAAAAGCGGTGGAAAGTGACGGGCGCGGAGGGGATATATACCCACGTTTTTTCATAACTGCAGATTTTAAAGGGGTTACGGGAGGATCTTTCGTAAGTACAGATTCCGCGGCACTTAGCGGATTTGGACTGTCGACTCACGCAGGAGTATATAATATTCAGTCATAATAATCAGGTAATAAATAGTCAAACATTCTCATTTGCGCATTTTGCAGTCGCAACTTTCCCGGACGAATTGACGCGGTCGTATAAGCCGTATACGCTCCGGGCCATGAAAAAGATAATTCCGTTCGTAGTTGTGACTTTTGTTGCGGCAATTTGCTACGCACAATCCCAGGGTGCCAAATCCGTTGTGCTGGAGAAGAACGAAGGAGAGACACGCGTACGGCGTCCGCGCGGATCGCTTTCCTCGCCTTCCGCCGAGTTCATGTTGAAAGTGACTCCCGAGAACAGCGGTTCGAAACACCTTGTGCTCGGCACCGAAGAGATTCCTCCCGGCGGCATGATTCCAAAACACAAGCATCTCGAGCAAGACGAAATCCTTCTGGTCCAGACCGGCACCGCGCACGTCACGTTGGATGACAAGGAATACGACGTGCACGCCGGAGGCACGGTTTTCTTCCCGGCTCAAACTTGGGTCAGTCTCAAAAACACCGGTACAGACAACATCAGCCTGGTCTTTATCTTCTCCGCGCCCGGTTTTGAAAAAAACATGCGTTGTGGGTCCGTGCCAGCAGGACAGGCCGCCTCGCCCATCAACAACGAAGAACTCAAGGCGTGCGCGCACGAAGGTCACGTCGAATATGAGGCGCTCGCACCGTCGGTAAACAAATAATAGGTCAAAGGCCGCCGCAGACGGAAAGAAAAGTCAAAACCCGCACCACTGGAACCCGAAGCGTGCGGTGCGCGATCGGTGATTTCTTCCATGGCGGCGTCCCAATATAGAAATAGTAGGTCGCAGGCAAGGCCAGACGGAAAAAAAGTCAAAACTTGCATCGATAAGCTGCATTCCAGTGCGCGGTTAGCGCGGTTTCGTCTTGGCGTGCTTTGATCCTCTTGCGCGCGCGTTGAAGATTTGGCTATGAGACCCACTGCGTTTCTTGAGGGACACTCCGGATGTCGCGGACTGCACCATGTAGGCGGAGCGCGTCATGCCCGCTTGTCTGGCCAGGCGGTCGATCAGCTCAATCTGGTTTTCCCGGGCCGTGACATTCACGCGCACGGTCTTGCTTTTCTCGAACTCCGTTGTCACCAGGAATGCAATCGCATTTTCTCGATCTGGATCGCCGGCCAACTCGTCCATGGTGGAAGGCTTAGGGATTTTTTCCCTGTCTTCCATCATCCCCGCAATATGAAGCGCCAATGCTTGTGGCGCTTTACGGCGAGCTTCGTCGAGCGACCTTCCCGCGGTCACGCAGCCGGGGAAGTCCGGGAAGCTGACGCCGAAATCCGATTTCCTGTCTTTGTGCAAATAGGCGATGTATTCCATTTCACCGCATCCTGATACCAGCTTGTTTTTCAATGCTTCTGAGCGTCCCGATGGGAATGTCACGCACCGGATGGGGCACCGTTACTCTGCCCGGTTTCGTGCCGTGCTTGAACTGCTTATGGCTTCCCTCATGAGCAACCTCATACCAGCCGCCGTCCCGCAATCGCCGGATGACCTCTCGGCTGCTCATGGCACATGATACACATTTTTAACACACTGGTCAAAGCGCGGCCGAGCTGGCTGAACTCGTTCGCGGATTAGCCTTCTCGGATACCATCGCAAATTCAAACGAGTTGCGGAACGCGATCGGTAATCTCCTCTTTCGCGGCGTCCCAATAGAGCTTCTTGCCGGAAAAATAAGATTGCGCGGCCATGATGCTTGCCACCGATTGCGAAAAGCCAGCGCGAACCGTCGCGACCGGTTGATGGCGCGAGCGCAGGCAATCGAACCAATTGCTCATGTGACCGGTCGACATGTCGTCGATGCCCATCGGCGGAAGCGCTTTGTCGGGCAAAAACAGGAAATGCGATTTGCGCCGTTTGTCGATGTCGGGATTGTCTTCGTGATTGCCGTTTTCTTCGATGAATTGGTAACGCGGACTTCCTTCGCCGCCCAGGTTGAAGAGCGTGGCCTTTTTGCCCATGTAGCGCGAAAAGCTGGGAGCATCGTTTCCGAAGCTGGTGGCGTAGCTGACGAGAAAGCCCTTGGGATATTCAAGCAGCGCCTGAAACGTATCGGGAGTTTCGCGCCCGTCTTTCCAGGCGAAAATTCCTCCGTGGGCGACGACGGACGTTGGAAAATGCTCGCCGGTGAACCAATGGACCAGGTCGATGCCATGACTCATCCACTGATCGGCGATGCCGCTGGAAAAATCCTTGTACAAACGGAATTCGAAATAGAGGCGCGGATCGAATGCACGGAATGGCTTCGTCATCAGCCAGCGCTTCCAATCGGTGTCCGCCTCGCGGAGACGCGAAACCTCCGGGCGTCCGCGCCAGCGCGGCCCGTGATAGTTCCACACGATTTCGATTTTCGTTAGGTCGCCGAGCGCGCCGCTTTGGAAAACGTCGTATGCCAATTTCTGATACGGCTCGCTGCGATGCTGCGTGCCCACTTGCACGATGCGATCGCTCGCAAGCACCGCATCCCGCGCGGCTTTCGCTTCCGCGAGCACATTGCCCATGGGCTTTTCCACGTACACGTCTTTTTTCGCGGCAACGGCGCGCTGAAGGATCGGCGAATGAGAATGTTCGGGCGTGGAAATCAAGACCGCGTCGACGTCGGCGAGCGCGAGGAGGTCTTCCAGGTTCTGGAACGATCGCGGCGCGCGCTCAAAATACTTTTCGTACGTTTCACGCCCGGCTTCGCGATTCACGGACCAGAGATCGCAGACGGCGGTCATTTCGACGTTGTGCGTTTTCTGCAGGATGGAAGCAATCAGGGCAAGATCCCTGCCGCGGCTTCCGAAGCCGATGTGGCCGAGCGAAATGCGGTCATTGGCGCCTAGAATGCGCGCATAGGAGGAAGCCGTGGAGGAAAACGCGGCTCCGGCGGCCAGGGCGGTTGCGGATTTATTCAGAAATTCCCTGCGGTCCATGTTTCGATCGTTCCGGGTCATGCGTTTTCTCCTCACAAGGCGCCGAGTAAAACGTCCTTGATATCACAAACCCAAACCGCGTTACCAACGGCAACGGAAATCGAGTTTTGCGCGCCGGATGGCGCGCGCGGCGGCGGTGCGCGAGATTGAAAAGTTGGCGGCAGTTTGAACGAAAAAATTCTCCGCGGCAAATTACCTGGGATATACTCGGCATCAGTCAACACACTTTGTTGACATCGGCGTCCACGCCGAGAAGGAGGTGATCCAGTGAGGTACGGTTTACGTTGATGTAATGGAAGAGGCGCTTGTGAGGTACCCGAGCGCCTTTTCTTTTTGCTCTGCCTGTCGCGATTCCGAAAAACAAAACGAAATGTCGCCGCGGCTCGTGCGCGGTTGAGCGCGCGCAGCGCGCATGTTATGTTGGTAGAAGTAAGCCCGCCATGGCGGGCAATCCCGGAGTGGCGGAACTGGCAGACGCGCTGGACTCAAAATCCAGTGGTACTTAGTACCGTGTGGGTTCGACCCCCTCCTCCGGGACCAATTTTTTCCACCACGCTTTTGAATTTCCGCCCCGTCACAAGAACGACCCTTCCCGTTCGGCCATGGCCCTCGGTTCCTGACCCTCTAACTGATTCGCGTCACCTGACCTTCGACCGGCTGGACTGGCGTACTCTGCCCGAATAAGCTCGAAAAATGTACTCCGACCGCCGAGGATTGAGATTTAGATTTGACGCGAGCGCCGAGCTCGCTCCAAAAGACTCTCCCAATGAAACTGTGCCCGGCCACGTGAAAGAGCTTAGCCTGCAAGGGTGTTTCGTGGAGACATCCGCCGCGTTTTCGGCGCAACGCCTTGTGCGGGTCAAGATTTTCGATTCGCAGGAATCGTTCGAGGCCGAAGCGGTCGTGCTCTACGTAAGACCGTCCGGCCTGGGATTGGTGTTCCGCGAATTTGCGCCGGAGTCAGCAGCCATCTTGCAAAACTGGATGATCAAGGCCCTGGACAGCGAAATGGCGCCGCTGTAAAGTCCGCGCCGAAGTCATTGAGCTTTCCGTTTCCGATGCTTTCCCGCAGGTAGTTACACAATTCCACGGCAAAATTCAAATCGAAAACCGCTGCCTCTGTCTGCGCCGCCACCGGTTCGCGAATTCGCGCTTGGCTACGGCGGGCAACCGGGCGGATGTTTCGGCTTGCACGCCGTTTGAAACGGTTTAAGATTGAAGAATCAAGCACGAACTTCAATCCTGGGGCAACAAATGATCTCCTTCCGCCGTCTTGTTTTCTTTTGCTCGGTTCTAGCGATTCTTGTGGCCGCTCGATCGGTGCGTGCGGCCGATGCCCCGCCCGCGGCGTCCGTGTCGGCGGTTTCCCTGAATGCGGGCTGGGAGATTCAATCGTCGTGCGTGGCAAAGCAGTCGGCGGAGCAAATCTCCTCGGTGGGATTTGCGGCGAAGGGCTGGCACAAGACGACGGTGCCGAATACGGTGGTTGGCACGCTGGTCGACGATAAGACGTATCCCGATCCGGCTTACGGCACGAATTTGAAGGATTTTCCCGGCATGAATTATTCGAGCGCCACTTTTTTTGCCCTGCAGGACATGCCGGAAGGCAGCCCGTTCAAGTGCTCGTGGTGGTGGAGAAAAGAGTTCGTCGTGCCCGAAAGCTATGCGAAAAAACACTTGTCGCTCCATTTTCCCGGGCTCAATTACCGCGCGAATGTTTGGGTGAACGGAAAGAAAATTGCCGATGCCAAGGATGTCGCGGGGACGTACCGGATTTTTGAGTTTGATATTACAAGCGTGGCGAAAGTGGGCGCCCCGAATGCGGTCGCACTGGAAATTTTCGCTCCCGGGAAAGACGATCTGGGAATCACGTGGGTGGACTGGAATCCAACGCCGGCCGACAAGGACATGGGCATCTGGAAAGAAGTTTCGCTGACGATGACGGGGCCGGTTGCGATCCGACATCCGTTCGTGAGTTCGAAGCTCGATCCCGAATATAAATCGGCCGAGCTGACGTTGAGCGCGGAGTTGCGAAATGATTCCGGCGCCGCCGCGAAGGGCACGCTCTCCGCCGAAGTCGATGGCAAGCAATTGAAGCAGGAAGTGGAACTCGCCGTGGGGGAGACGAAGGTCGTTCGCTTCGACGCGGCAAAATATCCGCAACTGAAATTGGCCGCGCCGAAACTTTGGTGGCCGTACACGGTCGGCACGCCGAATTTGTACAACGCGAAGTTTTCCTTCACCGCCAACGCAACGGTTTCCGATTCCGCGTCGATCAAATTTGGCATTCGCGAAGTGACCAGCGAACTGACCGAAAAAGGCCATCGCTTGTTCAAAATCAACGGCCACAAAATTCTGATTCGCGGCGCGGCGTGGGCGCCGGACATGTTTTTGCGTCCAATGTCCAAAAAGATGGACGCCGATCTGCGCTACGTGAAGCACATGCGCCTGAACACGATTCGCCTCGAAGGCCGCATCGACCGCGACGAATTTTTCGAAAAAACGGACGAAATGGGAATTCTCGTCATGCCCGGCTGGACGTGCTGCGACGCATGGGAAAAATGGGAAGCGTGGACGGATGAAACGCGCGCCGTGGCGGCGGGCTCGATGAAGGATCAGGCTTTGCGGCTGCGCACGCATCCAAGCGTTTACGTCTGGCTCTACGGCAGCGACAATCCGCCGCCCGCGGACGTCGAACGCATGTATTTGGGAATTTTGAAGGAGACGGAGTGGCCGAATCCTTCCGTATCAAGCGCGAGCGAGCAGCCGACGCCGGTGACGGGCTCGTCCGGCGTAAAAATGACGGGACCTTACGAATACGTTCCGCCGATTTATTGGTACGCCGACAAGGAAGCCGGCGGCGCGCACGGCTACAACACGGAAACGAGTCCGGGGCCGGCGATTCCGACGCTGGAAAGCGTAAAGAAATTCATTCCGAAAGAGCATCTGTGGCCGATCGACGACGTGTGGAATTTTCACGCGGGCGGCGAGCGTTTTACCAACGTCAATGTTTTTACGGATGGATTGGCGCGGCGGTACGGCGCGCCGAAATCGCTCGAGGATTACGAGCGCAAGTCGCAGGCGATGACGTATGACGGCCAGCGCGCTATGTTCGAAGCCTATGGGCGGAACAAATACGTTTCGACGGGCGTGATCCAGTGGATGCTGAACAATTCGTGGCCGTCGCTGATCTGGCATCTCTACGACTATTATCTCGTGCCGGGCGGCGGATATTTTGGAACGAAGAAGGCAATGGAGCCGCTGCACGTGCAGTATGACTATGGGGATCACGCGGTGGCGGTGGTGAACGATACGTTTGAAGCGCACAACGGAATGAAGGTCGTCGCCAAGATTTTCAATCTCGATGGCAAAGAGCTCGCTTCGCACGAAGAGAAAATCGATTTGCCCGCCGACGCAAGCGTGAAGGCGTTCGATCTGCCGAAGGCCGATGGGTTGACGGTGACGTTCTTCGCCAAGCTGCAAATGTTCGATCCAGCGGGGAAATTGGTGAGCGACAATTTCTATTGGCTTTCGGCGAAGGAAGACACGCTCGATTGGCAGCACCGGCGGGACACCGTGTATACGCCGCAAGCCGAGTTTGGCGATTTGAGCGGGCTGGAGACGTTGCCGGCGGCGGCGGTAGCAACTTCGACGTCCTTCGCTCCAACCGGCGGATCGGTAACGACGACTCTGACGAACGCGAGCAAAGGCGTCGCCTTCATGGTGCGGCTGCGCCTGGTCGATAAAAAAGGTGAAGATGTCGTGCCGGTGTTTTGGAGCGACAACTACGTGACGCTCTTGCCCGGCGAACGCCGCGCCCTGACCGCGAAATTTTCGCGCGGCGGCGCGCAAGGACTGAAGGTCGTCTGCGACGGATGGAATGTGAAGCCGGAAGCGGCGGTCAAGGCGGCGGCGAAAGCGGCGGACAAAAAGTAAAAGAGGCGCCTTATCGCCTTTGCCCGCCAACCGCTCGCGCATTTTCGGCAATTTGCTCAGAAGACCGGCGACATCGCGATGATTCACCGACACCCGGCAATCGTCCATGCGCGGCCGCCATCGCCGCTGAACTCCACAAAGCAACAAATTGACAGCCGGGCAGTACGCACCCAAACTGAGTACGCAACCGCAGGGCTTTGACCGTCATCCAAACGGTTGACGGGGCACTCCCGTGGTTTTGCGGCATATTCGATCGAACGGGCGAGGAGAGTCAGCATGAACACCTGGACAAAATGGATGGGCGCAATGCTCTTGGGCGCGGCACTGGCGGGCGGCGCCGCCGCGGATACGTTGGAATTGAAAGACGGTCGGGTTTTGCAGGGAAAATTTCTCGGTGGCACGCAGGCGATTCTGCGGTTTCAGGTGGACGGCGAGGTGCAAACGTTTTCGACGAACGACATTGTTGCGTTGACGTTTACACGCGGCTCCGGCCAGCCGCAGCAAATGTCGGCCCCGCCCTCGCCGGCGGCTCCCGCGCCGGCTCCGGCGCCCAGCGCCCCGGCAAGTTCGCAAAATAACTCCGATTCGAATTCGGTCATTCTGCCCGCGGGGCAATCCTTGCTGGTGCGGATGATTGACGGCGTGGATTCGTCCAAGAATCACGTCGGCGATATTTTCCACGCGAGCCTCGAAACCGATTTGAACGTGAGTGGCCAGCTCGTGGCGCGAAAGGGAACGGACGTGTACGGGCGGCTTGCGACGGCCGAGGCCGCGGGAAAGTTTGCCGGCAAATCCGAGTTGCAGCTCGAATTGACGCGCATCGTGATCGATGGCCACGATTATCCGCTCGTCAGCAGCGATTACAACGTGCAAGGCAAAGGGCGCGGCGGCGATACGGCGAAGAAAGTCGGTGGCGGCGCGGTGCTTGGCGCCATCATCGGCGGCATCGCCGCCGGCGGCAAAGGAGCGGCGATTGGCGCGGCCGCAGGCGGCGGCGCGGGCGCGGGCGTGCAGATCATCACGCACGGCCAGCAGGTGAAAGTGCCCAGCGAAGCGTTGCTCGAATTCCGCTTGCAGCAGCCAACTACGGTCGCACCCGCGGGCCAGTAGCCGCCGGCCGCCATCAGCGTAAATTTCGATCCGAGGGTCCGGTCGAAGAGGCCGCACCCTCGTGCTTTTCTTGTAGGCACATCGCCGAAAAATCTTCCTTGCCTCCTCTACTGTTAGTGACTAAGCTAACAGCGAAAGTGGGGAGACCTCTCGTGCCAAAAGAAAAACCCAGAGTAAACATCGGGGAAGTAATCAAAACGTATCGCAGCCAGCGCGGCCTGTCGCAGGGCGACATTGAGCGCCGCACCGGCCTCTTGCGCTGTTATTTGTCGCGCGTCGAAAACGGACACACCGTTCCGTCGCTCGAAACCCTCGCCAAGATCGCCGAAGCGATGGACATTTCCCTCGCCGATTTTTTTCCCGGCACGGAAACGCCGCGCGACAAGGAAACGCAAAAGATGCTCGGCGAACTTTCGCAGGACGAAATCCGGTTTCTCGTCGAAATCAAGCGTTACAGCAGCACGCTCTCCGATGGCGACAAGCGGCTCGTGCTGGCGATGATTCGCAAGATGGCGACCATGCTTCCGCCTCCCGTGCGCAAACCCATGGTTCGCCGCCCGATGGCATAGCCTTTATTTTTCCCGCTTGGAAATAGAAAACGGGCAGGCCGCGAGCCTGCCTTTTTTTCTTTGTCAAAAGTATCAGCGCCGCAGTACAAGCGTGCTGGCAATCATGTCGTGCAGCGCCTGTTTGCGCTCGGTGACCCCGGCAAGAATGTACCCGACATATACAGTCAGTCTACCGCTCAGAAACTCTTTCGCGAAAAACCGTCCCGTAGCACGGCCAAAACTAATCCGGTTTCCAAAGAAGTCTGTGACAACCAAGTTCAGAACTCTCTTTCCAGGCGTCGCTTGCCAAGAAGAGCTCTCGAATAAAGCGAAGTATAACCAGCTTCCAACAAACAAGAGAACTAAGATAGTGGAAATAGTAGCAACGAACGTGAATACAATTGCGGAATCTGGGTCGCTATTTCCTGATTGGCCTATGAAATTCTTCAAAAAAGTGCTCGCGCCCGTTGTTAACAAAATGATCAGAACGAATATAACTGTGGGCAACCCAATAATCAGACCATCCAGCAAGCTCGCAACGAAGCGCAACCAGAATCCCGCATAGGCCACAACCGGTGCGGGCTGCCAATCCGGCGTAACGTAAGCCGGGCCCGCCGGCTGCAGCATCGGCGGTGCCGGCAAGGGAATTCCCGCGCCCTGCGCTTGTCCGCAAACCGGGCAAAAAGTTACTGTCTCCGCGATCGTGCTACCGCATTTTGAACAGTACACGCGCTCTCCTTCTGCCTCGCTCTACCTTTCCAACATAGATACGCAATTTCGGCGCAAATTGTTCCAGGACGTCTTCGCGCGTTCCGCGCCTAGCCCGGCGTTTCCACGAGCTTTTCGAGCAATCGAACCTTGCGGCCGAAATAGACGCTCGTGATCGCTTTCCACGGCGCGATCAGTACGTAGACGAAGCCCGCATCGGCGGCGTATCGCGCCGGCAAGATCAGCCCCAGCGCGCAAGAGAGCAATCCGACTCCGGCAACGCCAACGGAATCCACCACCATGGCCATCGTGATCAATCGCTCCGTGCCGTTCAGTTCGAGCTTTTCGCGCTGCCGCCACGCGTTGATGTGCATCGCGGCAATCAGCAGGAAGGCCGCCGCAAAGCCGACGCCGTAGAGCAAAACGAGTTCGGGAATTTCCGCCGGCGTACGAATCTGGCTGGTCAGAGTTCCGCTCCAATCGCCGGCCAGCGCGCCAAACAAAAACTTCAACGGGTAGACGTAAAAAAGAACGACGAAGAGCAGAAAAGAATTCAGCGCAAGCGTCGCGCGGTCTTCCAGCGCGTAACGCCGGAAAAATTTGTAGTGCGCGTGCCACAGCAGCGAAAAAAGCCCGAAGCAGATCGCAAACGGCACAAAGCCGCGCACCGAAACGCGCAGTTCGCCGAAATTTTTTGGCACTTGCAAAGAAACCACGAGCAGCGTCAACGCCAGCCCGAAAATCACATCGCTGAAAACTTCCAGGCGAGAAATCACCGTTCCGCGCAGGCGGAACCCATTTTCGATGCGCAGTTCGTGGCGCGAGAGGTGCATCGTTGCTTCTGCGTTTCTCCTCGGTTACCGGACCGCTACGTCTCCCGTTCGCGGCTTTCTCGCGGCGCCCGTCTCCAGATTCAGCACGGAAGACACAAATTCGCCGAGCGTCATTCCCATGTGGCCCCACAACCGTTCTTTCAGGCTCGTGTAATCCTGCGTGCCGCTGAAAATGTCCGCCATCAATTGGCGAAACACCGGGCTGCGCCGCAAAAATTGCACCATCCGCGTCGTGACGGCCGTGCCCAGAAACGATCCGCGGTAAAACCGCCGCACAATCCGCGCCGCGAATTCCAGTTCCGAAGCAAACGCCGCGCCCACCCAATCCGTGTACACTTCCGGTTTTCCTTCCGCCAGCGCCTTGCCCAGAAGTTCGCCGGAGCGCATCGCGTAAAACAAACCTTCCCCCGTCAGCGGATCCACCCACGCCGCCGCGTCTCCCACCAGCGCCCAATTCTTTCCCACCACTGTCCGCTGCGAAAGCGTCCTCTCCTGCGGCGACGGCAGCACGTGCGAATAAAATTGTCCGTTCTCCGTCGGAATTTCGTGTTTCCGCACAAACGTTTGCAAATGTTCGCGCAACTGTCCGCTTGTATGCGAAGCCATGCTCCCGCAAATGCCCACCGATAAATGATCGCAGCGAGGGAAAGACCAGATGTATCCGTCAAAGTGCGGCAAAAATTTTACGGTGATCGCGTCGGCCGTCTGCGGAATAAAATAGCCTTGCGTCATTTCCAGTTCGTCGCGCTCCAGCGCTCGCGTTCCGGGCAGCAAGTGGTTCCGCGCGCCCGCCGCCAGCACCAGAAAATCCGCCGTCTGCCATTCGCCTTCCACAGAAAATCGCGGCTTGTCTCCACTCGTCTCGACGGACACCACGTGCGATTGCTGCACCTTGCAGCCGGCGCTCTGCGCCCGCTCCAGCAAAAGTCCGTTCAAAACTTTTCGCGAATAGATCACGATCGGATTGGTCATCTCCAGCGTCGCGCGCTGGTCGTTGCTCGCAATCAACTCCACCGAATGTATCAATTTTTTTGGATGAGAATTTTCCAGCAGGAAGGGATATTTCAGGATCGCTTTGTGCGTCAGCCCGCCGCCGCACGGCTTTTCCCACGCCAGATGCTCGTCAAAGATCACCACATCATTCCCGGCTCGCGCCAGTTGTTCGCCGCACATGGCCCCGGAAGGCCCTCCGCCGACTATCGCTACCTTTGACATGGGTCGTCCTCTAGCAAGTCCTAAAAACAAGGGAATTCGGGGCGAATCCTTTATGCGAGCGGGAAGATCGCCAAGGCAAAACCGGCGCTCAGTATAGCACCGAACACCGCCGCCGCCGCGGGACTCTGTGTCTCGCGTCGCACTACATCCATCGCCATCCGCTGCAGCACCGAAACAATTACAAAATATACCGCCAGCAGCACCATCAGCACTTGCCCGGAGTGCAGAACGTAGAGCGCCGCGACCAGCGCCACCCACGCAATTCCGCGATACGTCAGCGCGGTGACGGCGCGCCCGATCCACCGGTTCGGCAAACTCGCGCCAAGAAAAATCTCCTCCGCGAACATCCACGGCAAAAACGCGGCCGCCAGAGGCGCCATCCGCGCCCATCGCGGCGTATTCAGCCACGCTTCATAAAAACTGTAATCGAGCCAAAGCGTGAAAAGCAGCACCAGCACAATCGCTCCAATTCCCGCGGCAACAAGTCCTGTCCACCGGGATTTTAGGGCTTTCGCCGCTTCGCCCCCGTGCAAGAAAAGCAAAATCAATCCCGCAATCAGCAGAAAGCTCGCCAGATAATCGCCTTGGAACAATCCGATAGACCGCAGCGGCACCCACAATTTCAAGCACATCGTCGCCGCCGCCGACGCGGCCAGCACTTCCATCATCGCGCGCGAAGGCAAAACTCTTTTCGCTTCCTCTTTCTTCAATTCCTTTTCCGTGCCGCCGGCAATCTCCGCCACAAACGGAATGCACAGCAAAATCATTCCCGCAAGTCCGCTCAACGCTCCAATCAATGGCATGCGCGATGCGCGCACTACGTCCGGATCGCTCAAAAGCAGCGGCGCGATCCACTTTCGCATTTCGCCCAGTACGTCGCCGTCAAACAGCATGCTCACGTGCGTTGCATGCGATATCTCGATGTATTTGCTCGTGCCATCCACCGCTTCTTTCACTTTCGCTTGGCCGATTTCGCGAAATTGTGCCGGTTCGCGCGATCCGACCAGAACAAGAGTGTTCTTCGCCAGCGGCGGGTCGTCCGGAAAAAACACCAATTCCTTCGAAAGCATTTTCGCCGTTCGCATCGGCGCCGGAGAAAGCGCAATCACGCCCGCCACCGGCACGCGCCCGCTCACGCGAATCGCAATCGCCCCGCCCATCGAATGCCCCGCCAGAATCGTCCGCTCCGGCACGATTGCGCGCCGTTGGGCGAGCTCCCGCACAAACGCTTCGCCGCAATCGTTCGCGCGCATCGGCCAAAACGGCGCCGGAGACTTTCCATGGCCGGGAAAATCCGGCACAAACACGCGCAGATTCTGGTTCGCCAAATCCTGCGCCAGAAACGACATGATGCGTTTATTCGCCGCCACTCCGTGAAACAGCACCGCGTAGCCTTGCGGAATTCCGCCAATCGGCTCCACCACGTCCACGCGCATCTGGCAGCTTGCCGCGCTCGAAACCACCGGCAGCGGTTTGTACGGCGTCAGATTTTGCAGAAAAAATCCCAACGCCAGCAGCGCCATTCCCCCCAGCGCAAACCACAGCTTTTTCCGATTCATCGCGTGAATTCTCTCCGCAAAGCGTGCCTTCTCCTGCGCGTGCTAAAATAACGTTTTCGTCTGGCTTCACGCAAACGCGCATTCTGTCCGCCGGGAGATCTCTTGCATTCTGGTATTTTGACCATCGAGGAAACGATTTTGCGGTTTGCCCGCGAGAAACGCAACGGCCGCCGCGTCGTCTTCACCAATGGCTGTTTCGACCTTCTTCATCCCGGCCACATCCAAAGTCTCGAGCAAGCGCGCTCTCTCGGCGACGCTCTCATCGTCGGCATCAACGGAGACGCGAGCGTCCGCTCGCTGAAAGGCCCCGGCCGCCCCGTCTTGCCCGAACTCGAACGCGCGGAAATTCTCGCCGCGCTCGAATGTGTCGACGCCGTCGTCATTTTCCGCGAGCTCACCCCGCGCGAAACCATCGCGGCATTGCTGCCCGACATTCTCGTCAAAGGCGGCGACTGGCCCGGCGACCAGATCGTCGGCAGGGAAGAAGTGGAAGCCGCCGGTGGCCGCGTCGTTTCCATTCCCGTCGTCGCCGGATATTCCACGACCGCGATTCTTGCGAAAATGCGCGCCGCCGCCTCGCCCACCGGGCAAAGGAATTCATAAAGCCATCCGATGATTCTTCCCGTAGTTCGCGAACGATTGGAACGCTTCTTGCGCCTTTCCGCTGTCGAAGGCGCGCTCGGCGCCTTGCGCGCCGGCGACGCAAAAATCCAGCTTTCCGGTCTGCAGCCCGCCGCCAAGGCGCTGCTCGCCACGTACTTTGCCGGTCAGCTTCGCCGACCCGCGTTCTTTCTCGTCGCATCCAACAAACTCGCGGAATCGCTCGCGGAAACTCTCCGCTTCTTCTCTTACGTTTTCAACGCCGGCAACGTCGCCGTACTTCCCGCGTTTGACACGCTTCCGTGGGACGCGCGCAGTCCGCACGCGGACATTCTCGAACGTCGCGCCGCCACGCTCTTCCGCCTCGCCACCGGACAAGCTCCTTTCGTCGTCGCGCCCATTTCCGCCGCGCTTTGGCGCCATCGCTCGTACGACAGTTACGAAATCCTCACGCGCACGCTCCGCACCGACGATGAAGTCGGCCTCGACTCGTTCATCGCGTACCTCGGCGCCGTCGGCTACGCGCGCACCGAAATGGTCGAGATGCCCGGCCAATTCGCGCAACGCGGCGGCATCGTTGATCTTTTTTCTCCCGAAGCGCCGCGCCCCGTCCGCATCGAGCTGCTTGGCGACACGGTCGAATCCGTCCGCGAATTTGACGCGCGCACCCAGCGTTCCATCGCTCCCGTCGTCCGCACCACCGTTCTTCCCCTCACCGAATGGGCCGTGCCCGCAAACGCCACCGAATTCTGGGACCTTCCTTCTTATTGGGGGCCGAAAGAAGAAGCCGCCGAGCACAGCCTTCTCGAACTCTCTTCCAGTACGCTCAAACCAATCGTTTTTCTCGACGAGCCCGCCGCCATCTTCGAAAGCGCCCGCCAATTCCTCGCCGACGCAACCGAAACCTACGAACGCCACGGCCACACGAATTCGTCGGCGCCCGATCATTTCTTCTGGCGCGAAGAAAATTTGCAAACCGCGCTCGGCAGCGCATCGCAAATTCGGCTCGAGGAATTAGCTTTGGACGCCGTCGAGGAAAAATCCTTTTCTCTCTCTTCCCGTCCCAGCAGCCGTTTTCATGGCGACGTCGTCGCCTGCGTCGCCGCCATCAAATCCCAGCTCGCCTCGGGCGGCACCGTCTATCTCTCCGCCGCCAGCACCGGCGAACTCGAACGCCTCGCGGACATTTCCCGCGAATACGAAGTTCCGTACGTTCTCGGCGAATCCGAAGACGCCGCCGCCGGATTCACCGCCGAAGGCGCGCTCGAATCCGCCGGTCTCGTGCTCATTCGCGCGCCGTTTTCCGCCGGCATCGCGTTTCCCGACGCCTCGCTCACCCTCTACGGCAATTCCGATCTCTTTGACGTCACACCCAGCGTCGAGCGCCCCAGCAAGAAAATCCGCACTTCCGGTTTCTTCAGCGATTTTGCCGACCTCAAGCCCGGCGATTTCATCGTCCACGTGGACCACGGCATCGGCCAATTCGAAGGCCTCCGCCAGATCGAATCCGACGGACGCCGCGGCGAATTCATGCTCTTGCGTTACGCCGAAGACGCGCGCCTCTACGTTCCGCTCGAACGCATGGACCTCGTGCAAAGTTATCGCGTCGTCGAAGGCGCCGAGCCTCCGCTCGATAAGCTCGGCGGAACCGGGTGGACCACGCGCAAAGCCCGCGTCCGCAAATCGCTCGAAGACATGGCCGACCAGCTTCTCGAACTTTACGCGTCGCGCAAATCCGCAAAGGGTTTTGCCTTCACCGCCGACGGCCACTGGCAGCACGAATTCGAAGACGCCTTCGAATTCGAAGAAACCAACGATCAAAACGCAGCCATCGCCGACATCAAGCGCGACATGGAGCGCGAAACGCCGATGGACCGTTTGCTTTGCGGCGACGTCGGCTACGGAAAAACCGAAGTCGCCATGCGCGCCGCCTTCAAAGCCATCGCCGACGGCAAACAAGTCGCCGTTCTCGCGCCCACCACCGTTCTCGCCTTCCAGCATTTCGAATCGTTCAAGCGCCGCTTCGCCGCCTTTCCCGCCAAAATCGAAATGTTGAGCCGTTTCCGCTCCGCCGCCGAACAAAAGAAAATTCTCGCCGAACTCGAAGCCGGCAAAGTGGACATCGTCATCGGCACGCATCGCCTTCTTTCGAAAGACATCGTCTTTCCCGACCTCGGCCTTCTCGTCGTCGACGAAGAGCAGCGCTTCGGCGTCGCGCACAAAGAACGCTTGAAAGAAATGCGCCGCAACGTCGACGCGCTCGCCCTCAGCGCCACTCCCATTCCGCGTACGCTTCACATGTCGCTCGTCGGTTTGCGCGATATGTCGCTCATCGAAACGCCGCCGCGCGACCGCCTCGCCATTCAAACCACCGTCGCTTCCTTCAACGAAGAACTCATTCGCAAAGCCATTCAGACCGAAATGCAGCGCGATGGCCAGGTCTATTTCATTCACAATCGCGTCGAGTCCATCTATTCGCTTGCCGAGCTGATCGGGAAACTCGTTCCCAAGGCGCGCGTCGTCGTCGGTCATGGCCAGATGGCGGAAAAAGAGCTCGAATCCGTCATGCTCAAATTCATTCGCGACGAAGCGGACGTCCTCGTCGCCACCACCATCGTGGAAAACGGCCTCGATATTCCTCGCGCCAACACCATCCTCATCAATCGCGCCGATCGTCTGGGTTTGGCCGAACTCTATCAACTGCGCGGCCGCGTCGGCCGTTCGAATCAGCACGCTTACGCTTATCTTCTCGTTCCGCCCGAAACCACCCTCAGCGAAATCGCCCGCAAACGCCTCTCCGCGATGAAGGAATTCAGCGAACTCGGCGCCGGCTTTCGCATCGCCGCGCTCGATCTCGAACTTCGCGGCGCCGGCAATCTCCTCGGCCGCCAGCAGCACGGCCATATCGAAGCCGTCGGCTTCGATATGTACACGCAGATGCTCGAGCGCGCCGTCAGCAAGCTCAAAGGCGAAGAAGCCGCGCCCGAGCTTCGCACCACGCTCAATCTCGGCCTCGACCTCCGCATCCCGCAGGAATACATTCCGACGGAAAATCTCCGCCTGCGTACCTACAAACGCATCTCCTCGATTCGCTCCGAAGAGGAGCGCAGCGACGTCGCGCGCGAATTGGCCGATCGCTTCGGCAAACTTCCCCCTTCGCTGGATAACCTTTTGGATTACGCCGTCCTCAAATCCATATGCGAGCGCCTGCGCATCTCCGCCGTCGATCGGCAGGGAAGCCGGCTCGCGATTCGTTTTCATCCAGAGACGCCAATCGACCTCGCCGCCTTGGTGAAAGTCGTCCGTTCGCGCGAGGGCATCAAGCTCGACCCCAGCGGCGTTTTGTGGATGGAAACGACGCGCGGCGAAGCCGCTCCCCTTGCCCTGAGAAACGTATTGCTCGCCCTTGAGGCGCGGGGCTAAACTGGTAGGGAAAGGAAATTCATGCGAAATCTTGCACTTTTAGCGGGCCTCTTTCTTGCCTTGCCCCTTGCTGCGCAGCAGCCCGCTCCGCAGGACGGCCAGCAGCCGAAACTCGAAGCTCCTCCCACCGCCGAACCCGATCCGGAACCTCCCAAGCCGAAACCCGCGCCGGCGTCCGTCGTTGCCAAGCCCAAAGCCGCGGCCGATGCCAACGGAACCGTGGTCGAAGAGATCATCGCCCGAGTGAACAACGAGATCATCACAAAGTCCGAGTACGACAAGGCGCTCGCTTCCGCCGAAGACGATGCCAAGCAGGATTGCGATAACAAGTGCACGCCGGAGCAGCTCGCGGCTTCGACCGAAGAGCGCAGGAAGTCCGCCCTTCGCGATCTGATCGATCAGGCGCTTCTCGTGCAGCGCGGCAAGGATATGAGCATCAGCGTCGAAACCGAAGTCATCAAGCAGCTCGATCAGATTCGCATCCAGAACAAATTGCCCGACATGGAAGGGCTGGAAAAGGCCGTCACCGCGCAGGGATTGAACTGGGAAGATTTCAAAAACAACATTCGCAGCCACCTCATCACGCAGAAGGTGATCGGGCAGGAAGTCGGTTCGCACATCACGATTCCGGAATCCGAATCCAAGAAGTTTTACGACGAGCACAAATCGGAATTCATCGGCCCGGAAGGCGTCGCGCTCCGCGAAATTGTGATCAGCACCGACGGAAAAAAAGAATCCGACCTTCCGGACTTGAAGAAGAAAGCCGAAACGGCGCTGAAGCGCGTCGACGACGGCGAGGATTTTGGCGAAATCGCCAAGCGCATGTCCGACGGCAGCACGAAAGAACAGGGCGGCTACCTCGGCGTCTACAAACGCGGCGAACTTGCCAAGCCCATCGAAGACAAGGTTTTTGCAATGAAACGCAATGAATTGACCGGCGTGCTCGAAACGAAGCAAGGCTTCCTGATTCTGCAGGTTCTCGAACACTACGACGAAGGGCAGCAGTCCTTCGAAAAAGTGAAAGAGAAAATCATGAATCAGCTCTATGAAACGCGCATGCAGCCCGCGTTGCGCGACTATCTGAAAACGCTGCGTGAACAGAGCTACGTCGTCATCAAGCCCGCCTATGTGGATGCGGCGGGTGGCGGCGGCAACTCGGAAATTCAGGAAGTAAGCGCCACGCCCGAACTGGAAAAGGCCAAGAAGGGCGACAAGGGGGCGCGCAAGTGGTACTTCCCGCTCAAGCACTCTAAACCTTCATGAAGCCTTCGTACGTGAGCGATCTGTCCACGGAGCAAAGCGTCACCACGTTTCTCCTCGTCTGCGAAAAGGAAGTTCGCACCACGAAAGACGGCAAGCCTTACCTCCGCCTCGAACTCGGCGACCGCAGCGGCACCATCGAAGCGCGCATGTGGGATCAGATTGAAGCCACCACCAAGGAAGTCGAACGCGAAGACATCGTAAAAGTGCAGGGCCGCGTCGAGATCTACCGCGGCAAACCGCAATTTTCCGTGCAGCAGATGCGCAAGGCCAAGCCCGACGAAATCGACCTCGCGGATTTTTTGCCGTCGACGAAAGAAGACGTCGAAAAACTTTTCAACGAGCTTCTCGCCGAAGCGGACTCGATCAAAAATCCGTGGCTGAAAAAACTGAACGCGGCAATTTTGCACGACCCGAAAATTTCCGCGCGTTACAAACGCGCGCCCGCCGCCAAAGTGATGCATCACGCCTATCTCGGCGGTTTGCTCGAGCACGTCATCGGGCTTTGCGGATTAGCGCATCAGATCGCCGCCCATTATCCCGAACTCGATCTCGATTTACTGCTGACCGCCGCAATTTTGCACGACGTCGGCAAGCTTGACGAGCTTTGCTACGACCGCGCCATCGGTTACACCAGCGAAGGACAACTGCTCGGCCACATCGTCATGGAAATTGAAACCGTAGCGAACGCGATGAACAAAATCGAAGGTTTCCCGCCCGCGCTAAAAACCGTCGTGCAGCATCTCTTGATCAGCCATCACGGCCAGTACGAATTCGGCTCGCCGAAATTGCCCATGATTCGCGAAGCGCTTGTTTTTCACTATATGGACGATCTCGATTCCAAGCTTGCCGCCGTCCGCGCCGCGCTTGCCGGTGATTCCGGCGATGAACTGTGGTCCGTCTATTCCGGCGCGCTCCAGCGCAAATTCCTGCGGCTCGACAAGTTCTTGAAGGCGGCCGAGCCCGCCGCTCCTTCTAAATAAACCAAAATGTAAATTCCGTCACGGCGCCGATTCCTGCTCCACGCGCCAGGGCGAACGGCCGGGCCAGGTGCGTAAAGCGTCTTTCGCCCATTGTGTTGTCTTGTCTTTGTGGCATTGCGTGCACGGATTCGGAATCGCATATTTTTCCGTATCCGAAGGATTGATGAAGGCGAAAGTGTGCGCGCGAACCATCGTCGTGCCGAGCGTCGTTTCGATTTTCGGCATGTGGCACGCGATGCAGGAACTGCCTTCCGAACCTTCCTTGTGATGCGTGTGCCGGGCGAGCGTCGCTTCGCGCGGGCCGTTGGGCGATTGCGGTCCGTGGCATTCGAGGCAAAGTTTTTGCGCGGGCTGGCGCAGCTGCGCGTAGTTGCCCGTGCCGTGCACGTCGTGGCAATCGAAGCAGGTTACGCCGTGGCGGTACATCACGCTTTGCACGTAGTCGTTTCCTTGCATGCGATTTTTGTGCGAAGTGCCCTGCGGAAAATAAGAAAAAGAAAGCTCGCCGAGTTTGTGATCTTCCAGCTTCCAGAAATCGCGAAGTTTCAGGCCGACTTTGTAGCCGACGGGCCAATCGTAATATTTTCCTTCGAGCGGTTTTTCGAGCGGCTGTCCTTGCGAATGGCATTGAATGCAGGTGTCGTTGGCATCGACGTAATCCATGTGCGCGGGATTTGCGATGTTCGTGCGCGTTGGATGCGCGGCGTGTTCGCTGCCCGGGCCGTGGCAGCGTTCGCAGCCGACGTTCCATTCGGCCACTTGCTTGGTCTTGCTGTCGTAACCGACGGAATGGCAGCCGTCGCAGAGCGGACCGGTCGGGCGTTGTTTGTTGTCCTCGGGATAAAACGGAACCCACCAATCGGCTCCCTTTGGAACGAGATACGGCTTCCACGCTTTGTTCACGATGTCCCATTGCGCGCCGAGAGGGAAGTAATCGTCGCCGACTTTTTCAAAGTAACGCTGTTTCCAGATGCTGCCGTAAACGAATGCGACTTGCTCTTTTTTGAACGGCGCAATTTTGTTTGTGGCCAGATCCGGAAAAATCGCATCGGGATGTTCCTTTGGATCGCGCACGACGTTTGCCATCGGCGTTTTTGACCACCGCGCATAGACATCGGCGTGGCATTTTTCGCACGCGCGCGAGCCGACGTAGCGGCTCGCAATTCTCGTTTGCGCTTCGAGTTCGCGTTCGGCGGCCGTTGGCCGGCCGAGGCTGCGAACGAACATCGTCAGCTTCCATGCGTCGGCGTCGGAAGTTTCGTGCGGCACGCTCCACGCGGGCATTCCGCTCAGGCGCACGCCGTACGCGATGATGTAATGAATTTCGCCGTCGGAAAGTTGCTGCGTTTCCGCGCCGGAAAGATCGGGCGGCTTCGGATACAGTCCGCGCGCCTCCGCGGTTTTTCCCGTGCCGTCGAAACCGTGGCAGCTGGAGCAGCGGGCGCGAAAATCTTCGCGGCCGGCTTCGAGATTTTCCGAAGTTTTTTCGAGCGGGACGGTTTTGTTTCGCTCACTCGATGGAATCGAGAAATTGCGCACGCCGGTGGCGACAATTTTTTCAAGCCGCGAAGGTTCATCGGTCGCGCGAAAACCGCGATGAATCGTCCACGCGCCAAAGGCAACACCGAGCGCAAGAACGAGAAGCGCCAAAATCGAGAGAGTCTTCTTCATGCCAGCGAACCCCAATCGCTCCTTCGGCCCATTGCGACCGGCCGCTTATTTTGACGAACTACTCTCTTTGACGAACTACGCATTGCCCGTCCACGATACCCGGCATACACTAGAAAAGACAGAATAAACCCATGGTTAACTCGGTATATAGATTGAGAGATCTGGAGATTCGGCCGGCGGCGATTCTTGCGCCGATGGCCGGAGTGACGGACACGCTTTTTCGCCGCGTGATTCGCGGCCTCGGCGGCTGCGGATTGCTGATGACGGAATTCACGTCGTCGGAAGGAATTACGCGGAGCGCGAAAAAGACGCTGCGATATTTGTATTTCCAGGAAGACGAGCGCCCGATTGCGGCGCAACTGTTTGGCGCGAATCCGGCGGTGATGGCGGACGCGGCGAAGATGGTGGAGGATTTGGGCTTCGACGCGGTGGACATCAATCTGGGCTGCCCGGCGAAAAAAGTGGTGAAGTGCGGCGGCTCGGGATTGCTGCGGGACATGCCGCTGCTTGGAGAAATTTTCAAGGCGGTGCGCGCGGCGGTGAAGATTCCGCTGACGATTAAATTGCGCGCGGGCTGGGACGAAAATTCGATTGTGGCCGTCGAGGTCGCAAAAATGGCGGAAGAAATGGGAGTGGAAGCGGTGGCGGTGCATCCGCGGACGCGCGCGCAAGGATATTCCGGCGCGGCGGACTGGAGCCTGATCGCGGCGGTGAAGCAGGCGGTGAAGATTCCGGTGATCGGCAACGGCGACATCAACGCGCCAGAAGATGCCGCGCGAATGGTGCGCGAAACGAATTGCGACGCGGTGATGATCGGCCGCGCGGCCGCGACGAACCCGTGGATTTTTTCGCAAATGCAGGAATACCGCGAAAAAGGGGCGTATACTGCGCCAAGTGAACAGGATCGCCACCATTTACTTTCCGGCTACTACAGGGAAATAAAAGCAGCGGATCAGCCGGATGCTGTGGGAAAAATGAAGCAGTTCGCATGCTGGTTTACTCATGGCGTGGGAAACGGCAGCGAGCTTAGGAGATCGGTACACGCGGCGAAAACCCCCGGCGAAGTTCTGGAAGCAGTGGAACGCTTTTTTGAACAATCGGGCCGGCACCCAGCCGCCGAGGAAGCAGCCCTCCCAAGGGAGGCTTCTGGAAAGGACCCAGCCCATGGTCCACGAAGTGAACACGCTTGCTTCGAGGCAACGCTCGGAGCGTAGAATTGAGGTTCGCCTGCCAATGCAGGTGAGCGGGTGCGACGCCCGCGGAGTCACCTTTACCGAAGAAACCTCCTGCGAAAACCTTTGTCGAAGCGGAGCCGCGTTTTTGACGCGGTTTGAAGTAGCGGTCGGGTCGGATCTGGAGATCCGGATCCCGCAGTCGGTGCAGGTTGCAAGACGCTCAGAAGGCGAGTTTTCAACGCGCGGGCGCGTCGTCCATGTGACACAGGCATTGGCGAGCGGCGGAAGGCTGGTCGGCGTGCAGTTCACCGGGCCAAGATTCCAGAGGATGTTCCGGTCGGAATCGGCGGCTTGAGGATGCGAAGAACGAAGCAACAGAAAAGTAATCCCAAGATCCGAGCTCCAAAATCAAGGACGTGCGCCCTCCGCCTTATAGTGCTGCTCCTGAATTCACGCAACGGTGTCCTTTCCTCATTCCCGGTGAAAGTGAAATGCCCCTTCCCCGGCCGGTACGCGCACGCGTTCCCTGAGCAAAGATCTGACAATCCACATATGCCCTCATCCAGTCAGCCCGCCTCAAAACCTTGCATCAAAAGACAGTCCACTGCATCTGCTTAGAATCCTGATGGCAAAGGCAGTAAGAGATGGATTATCTTTGAAGCTGATTTTGCAGGAGGAATCGACCATGAAAAAACTTGGGATTGCAGTTCTCGTGTTAGCGCTCCCTTTGGTTAGCCTTGGGGCGGAAGACGTCGTCACGGCGGTTCACGGCACGGTTACGAAGATTGATAAGACGGGCAAGACCGTTGCGATAAAAACCGCCGACGGTACGGAACACACCCTTCACTGGGGAAAAGACACCATTGTTCATGGGGCCAAGGGCACTGACGTTGCCGCCAAGGACTCCTGGCACGGGCTAAAAGAGGGAACGGAAGTCGTGGCGCACGCGACGAAGCGCGGAACCGAAGACACCGTTGTTGAAGTGGACAAGATTGGCGACGAGGGCGTCAAGAAGACGGAAGGAACGATAAAGGAAATCGATCGCGGTGGGAAGAAATTGGTGATCAAGACCGCCGACGGCACCGAGCATACTTTCGTACTTACGGGACATGCTACTGCGGACGCAGGAAAAGACATAGGAGAAGGATCGGAAAAAGGCGCGAAGGTTGTGGTGTACTCGACAGAGCATGCGGGCAAGAAGGTTGCTCACTTCTTTGAAAAGCTTTAGCCGCCCGCCCGCGAGAGGGACGTCTACTGTGAGATGTGGGAGCCTTCCTTGTCGAGAGAAAGCTTGATGGGCTGTTTTGCAGTCTTCAAGTTGACGGAGGGAGCGACGAGTCTGTAACTATTCGCGACCAAACGGATCGTGACCGTCTCCTGAGGAATATCTTTGAGTTTGGCGATGCCGCTCCCATTCGTGACCGCTTTTTGAGATTCCGACTCACCTTCGCCCCATTTGACGAGAACCTGAACATTGTTAAGGGGAGTGCCATCCTTGCCATCGGTGACCAGGATCTGAATATCTATCTTCTGAGATTTTTTTGCGGCCCGGTCTTCTTCCTGGGCCGGACAAATCGCGACGGGCAAAAAGCCAAGAAGAAGAAAAACACACGCAATCGTGGTTCGGAGTTTTCGGAACATTTCTCTGGACATGGCGTACTCCTATTGCTTTGGATCCTTCTGTCCATCTTCCAGCGCTAACTGGTGAAGCATGTCGTCATAGAAAGGCTTGTCTTTGAGGCCGGCGTGAGAACCGGGGAAATAGACGAAGGCCAACTGAGCGTTTGCATCATTGAATTCCCTTAGTACGACGGCGATTCGCTCATCGTGAGAAAGATGGGTGTTGTCCACCATGGGGAAGCTATAGAAATCGAGCCAAAAGAGTTCTTCGACGCTTTCTCCCTCTCTTGTGGTGCTTGTGAGATGAATGTTGAGCTTCTTTTCTTTCGTTTTGATATCCATGACGTCCGCAGAAATACATCTCGCATTTTCCGG
>DATGEI010000076.1:0-44755 GCA_035310365.1 Candidatus Acidiferrum sp. | reverse complement strand
GGCCGCCACGCCCAGAATTGCGGGCAAATGTAATAAATGTTTTTGACGCCGAACGGCTTCACTTTGCGGGCCAGCCGCAAATGAAAGCCGGGGAAATCGGTCAGTATCGCGAGTGCAGGCTTGCGCGAACGCGTTTCGGAAACGAGGTTCCGCATCGCTCGGCGGAGTTGCGGCAAATGTTTCAGAATTTCCGTGATGCCGAGCACGGCCACCTCGGAATAGTCGGTGGTTACGTCCACCCCCGCGGCGCGCATTTGCTCTCCGCCCATGCCAAAAAGTTTCAGTTCGGCGCGTTTCGCAAGTTCCGCGGCCAAACGGGAAGCGTACATGTCGCCGCTCGCTTCGCCGGCGGAAAGCAGAATTTGCGTTGGCGGCATAAGGAGGAAAAAAACTAATCGCTCGCCGGCTGAGGTGACGGAAGCGCGGAAAGCGGCTCGGGCGTTGTCGTGGCTCCGGGAACGTGAAGTTCCTGCTCTTTGTATTGAAGCTGGTACAACCGGTAATAAATGCCGCGCTCCGCCAGCAATTCCTGGTGCGCGCCCTGTTCGCGCAGTTTGCCTTTATGGAAAACGAGAATGCTGTCCGCGTGTTGAATCGTGCTCAACCGATGCGCGATGACGAGCGCCGTGCGTCCGGTGAGAAGCCGGTCGAGCGCTTCCCGAATCAACATCTCGGTCTTCGTGTCGACGCTCGAAGTCGCTTCGTCCAGAATCAGAAACCGTGGATTGTGCGCCAGCGCACGCGCAAAATTGATGAGCTGCCGCTGGCCGACGGAAAGCGTCGAACCGCGTTCGTTTACGGTTGTGTTTGCGCCGTCGGGCAGCGAGCGAATAAAATCCGCCAGCCCCACCTCGTGCAGCGCGTGTTCAACGTCCTCTTTACCAATGCCCGGCGTGCCGAGGCGAACATTCGTTGCAATCGTGCCGGTAAAAAGAAATGGATCCTGCAACACGATGCCGAAGTACCGCCGCAGGTCCTGCAGATTCAGCGTGCGAATGTCTTTCCCGTCGAGCAGAATTTGCCCGCGCTGCACATCGTAAAAACGCAACAGGAGCGAGATCAGCGTGGTTTTTCCCGCACCGGTGTGGCCAACGATGGCGAATGTCTGTCCGGGCGACATGCGGAACGATACGTCACGCAATACCCAGTCCTCTTCAGCCGGTTCGCCGCCGATTTTGTAGCTGAACCACACATTTCGAAATTCAATTTCGCCGCGCGGATTGTCCATTCGAACGGCGTCGGAAGAAGTCTCGATGATCACCGGCTCATCCAGCAACTTGAAGATGCGCTCGCTCGCCGCCATCGCCGACTGCAAAATGTTGAATTTTTCGCTCAGGTCCTGAATCGGGCGGAAGAACCGCTGTGCCCACATCGTGAATGCAGTCAGAACACCCAGCGTTAGGCCACCGTGAAGTATGCGCAGGCCACCGGCCCAGAAGATGAGGGCAATCGTCGCAAAGCTCAGGAATTCCACGGCCGGATAAAACAGCGCATAAGCGAGAATCGCGTCGCGCCACGCGAGCATATTGTCGCGATTGCGTTTTTCAAAATCCGATAAAGCTTTTTCTTCGCGGTTAAAGAGCTGCACGATGCTCATCCCGGCGATATATTCCTGCAGGAATGCGTTGATGCGCGCGATCGCGGTTCGAATCCGCCGATTGGCATCGCGGACGTACTTACGAAAAATCATCGTAACAACCAGGATTCCCGGAAGAATCGCAAGTGTGGCCAGGCCGAGACGCCAATCAATCGTCAACAACAGGATTGCAAGCACCGCGAGCAAAAAGAAGTCGTTGATCATCGTGACGACGCCGGCCGCAAACAAATCATTCAGTGCATCCACGTCCGTAGTCACGCGCGTCACCAGCCGTCCGACGGGGTTGCGGTCGAAATAGCTCATCGGCAGGCGCTGCAAATGCACAAAAATTCCTTTGCGCATGTCGTACATGGTTTTTTGACCGACCCGCTGCATGATGCGGATCTGCAGGTATTGCGCAAGAAAGTCCGCCGCCAGAACTAACAGGAAAATTAGCGATAACCAGCCAATTCCGCGCACGGCAGCGCTCTCCGGCAACACCTTGTTCATCGCCGGTACAAAGTACAAGTCAATTGCGCGTTTGAAGAACCACGGCGGGGCGAGCTCCAGCGGCGTCACGATCGCCACCATTCCCAGCGCCACGACGACACTCCACCGGTACGGCTTCATGTATGCCATCAGCCGCCGCATCAAGTGCGAATCGTACGCTTTGCCGAGCGCTTCTTCTTCGTGCATATTGCTCATGCCCGCTCGAGTTCTTCTTCCAAAAGCTGCTTCTGATAAAGATCCGCGTAATACCCGCCGCGCGTCAGCAGTTCGTCGTGCGTGCCGCATTCCGCGATGCCGCCATCGACCAACACCACAATTTGGTCGGCTTCCTTCACGGTAGAGGTCCGATGCGAAATCAGAATCGTCGTCCGCCCGTCCATCACGCCGCGCAATCGCTGCAGAATCCGCTCCTCCGTCTGCGTATCCACGCTCGAAAGGGAATCGTCCAGAATCAAAATGCGCGGATCGCGCGCCACGGCGCGGGCGATCGCCGTGCGTTGCTTCTGTCCGCCAGAAAGCGTTATGCCCCGTTCACCGACCATCGTTTCGTATTTTTCGGCAAACTCTTGTACGTCGCCATCGAGGTTCGCGATCTCCGCCGCTTCGCGGATGCGCGCGGCGTCCACTTCCGCAAGTCCGAAGCCGATATTGCCGCCAACCGTTTCGCCGAATAAGTACGTATCCTGCGGAACAAAACCGATCGCGCGGCGCAGCGTCGATAGCGGCCATTCGCGCAGCGGTTTGCCGTCGAGCAGCACGGCTCCCTCGGGCGCTTCCCATAGTCGTGCGACGAGCGCGGCCAATGTCGTCTTGCCGCTGCCCGTCGGTCCAACAATCGCCAGCGTCGAACCGGCCGGAACGCTCAAATTTATGTCGCGTAGCACCGCGCTTTTGCCGTTTCCATTTGCCGGCGCCTTGCCATTCGCGCCGCCCGTCAGCGTCGTCGGATAAGAAAACGTCAAATTGCGAAATTCGATTTCGCCTTGCGGCATCGCATCGGCCGGAACCTTTGCGGAGCGATCGTCGATATTCGGTTGTGCCGTCAAGATGTAATTCAGCCGGCCCATCGATGCGGCGCCGCGTTGAAAAATATTCGTCACCCAGCCGAGCGCGATCATCGGCCACACCAGTTGCGTCAAATAACCATTGAATGCAATCAGCGCGCCAAGCGAAATTCGCCCGCGCAAAAGCTGGTGCCCGCCTTGCCACAGCACGATCAAGAACGTCGTCCCGATCATCGCCGTCAACGACGGCATGAACATGCTCCACGTCCGAATCAGCTTGATGTTTCGCGAAACGTATTCAAGGTTCGGCTCGTCGAAACCGCGAATCTCCGCTTCTTCCTGCGCATACGCGCGAATGATGCGCACTCCCGACAAATTCTCCTGCACCTTCGCGGTCAGCGTGGCGAGCGCCGCTTGTATCTTTTCGTACAGGTCGTGAATCGTCTTGCCGAAAAACCAGACCGCGACGGCGACGATTGGCGCCGGCAGCAGCACCCACAGCGTCAACGAAGGCGAAAGCGTGACCATCACGCCGATCGCCAGAATCATCGTCACAATCGTCGTCGCGCTGTACATGATTCCCGGCCCCAGCACCATGCGCACCGCATTCAAATCGTTCGTCGCGCGCGACATCAGCTCGCCCGTCCGATTCCGCACGTAAAACTCCTGCTCCATCAGCAGCAGCCGTTTCAGCAAATCGTTGCGAATGTCAAACTCAATGTCGCGCGAAACCCCGATCAGCACCCAGCGCGCCCCAAACGAAAGCAATCCCTTCAGCGTCACGCAAACCACGATGAAGACGCAGTAGATCGCCAGCGTATTCCGGCTGCTCGGCGCGTAATACGGAATCAGCCGGCTCAATGCTGGCGAACTCAGCGGATGTGCCAGCACATTTTTCGCGTCCGAAGCATGCTCGAAAGGAACCGGATCGCCGCGCAACGTATCCGTAATCACGCCGGTCGAAAGCGGGATGAAGTTGCCCAGCAAACTCATCAGCACCACGCTGACCAGCCCCAGCGCGATGCCGCTTTTGTACCGCCGCAAATACGGCATCAAGCCGCTCAAATCCTTTTTCGGCTTTTCCGGTTTGGCGGCCGCACTCATTAGAGGTGAGACCTCGCCGGGCCGAGCGAAGCGGCTTCGTTCAGAAAATGTTCGTAATTTCGGTCGAGCGTCTGATAGCGCTTCACGGCAGGGTTCCAGCGCACGGCAAGGGGCAGCACGTGCGAATCCTCATTCCCTTTGACGGGCGTCAGATAGAGATGAAAGCCTTCAATATCATTTTGTTCGAATTGCACCCGCCATCCCGCCACCGGCTCGATCGGCGATCCGCCCAGGTACCCTTTTTCGTTCTTCAAGTGCTCATCGCAGCGCAGCAGTTCATGCCAACTTCCGCCAGACTCTTCCGCAAGCACCGCGCGCGTCACGATCGTGCCCGGAAGCGTGTTTTTCGGCGTTTTAGGAACCACATTCGCCGCAAGCATTTGTCGGCTTCCCGTTTTGGCAAGGTCTCCAAACACCAGCACCGTCGTCTCTTTTCCCAGAAACGCATCCGCCGCGGATTGTAGCTCGGCCGGCACTGCAGGCTCCGCCGCCTTCGCGGCCGATTGAGCAGATGATGTCGGCGTCTGCGACGAATCGCAGCCGGCAGCAAATAAGGACGCAGCGCCGAATACGACGACGGCGATCAGTTGTGACCAGCGTTTGGCCGTCAAGAGTTCTCGCTCGTGCGCTTCGTCAGTTTGCAGTTGAATAGTTGTCATTGTCAGAGGCTGCTCGCGGCCAGCGTAATTTCCACCACTCGTCCGGCGTTTCCATCTTTCGGTGCGCTACAAACCACTTCCATCACTTGCGGCACATCCGGTCCCGCCCAGTCAAACGCGTAATACAGCAATTCTAGCGGTTGCCCGTTCTTCGTGCTAGGACTCACTGAGTCCGGCTCGCCGTACAGTGAATATGTCTTCGATTTCGCATCTCCGATTCGGCGAACGTAAGAAACGGTCGGATACAGTTTTCCCGCTTTTGCGATCGTGCTCTTTCCTCGGCGCAATCTCGCCAATGTAAGCTCATTCGCGAGCTTCGCACTTGCGAGCTTTGGGGCTTGCTTCACCGCCACCGCGTCCAAAATCATCGCGAGCAAAAAAGCCGCCGCGCTAGCGCAGAGCCAGAATCGCATCGAGCCGCGCTTCAAAGTTTTCCTCCCCTTCGCTCCACAATTCGCTGCGCTCCACCGGCAGCGCCCGCGACACCGCTTCCACCCAATTCATCAAGTATTGGATGTTTTCCCGCGTCCTTCCGGCATATTCCCTGCGATTCGCTTCCACGCTCATCCAACTCCGAAATGTCCTCTCGATCGGATGATCCGAGTTATCAAAGGGATTCGTCGCCGCCGCCGGCGCCAAAATCCCTCCGTGGCCGGTAAACAGGTGCTCGAAACCGAGATCGGCCACAAAATGGCCCTCGCTCGCCGCGGCCCCATTGTCGTACTCCATTCCATTGCACGTAAGCACCAGCGGCTGCGGCCCGCGCTTCCATTTCATCGTGTCCACGTCGAACGTCCAAAGCTCCCACTTCGCATAAACAATGTATGCGGTATCCGCATTCAGGTTTTGCGCCGCAAGTGCGGCAATTTCCGGCGCGCCAAATGTGCCGTCATGTACGTCCCATTCCGCCACCGGCGGCTCCGTCGGATCGACCGCCTGTGCAACAAGCTCGTCAAAGTACGGTCGCGACTCCGGCAGCGGCGCCGTCGTCAAAAATCGCGCGAACTGCGCAATCATCGTGGTTTCGGAAAAATCGCGCGTCCAAACGCGCAGGTAAGCTCGATTGGCCATGGAAAGCCAATTATACCGGGATTCAGTTAACGGTGCTGCCGGCGCGAGCGATCGGCCGGCGAATCAGGCGTGCGCGTCTTTCGATTTCGCCGGCGGGTTCTCGCCAACCTGCCGCAGTCGCTCTTTCAGCGTGTCGCCCAAAGTTTCGAACACTTGCGAGCAACTTTCGCGAATCTTCGATTCGGCTTCCGTGGCGATGCTCGCCATCACGTCGCGCGCTTGTTTATCCAGCGTCGTCACCGTCGCCACCATCCACGAATTCGAAACGTTTTCCAGCCGGTTGCGATATTGCTCCGCCGCGTGATTGCAGAGCTCCATTTGTTGCTTCAGCATCTCCGCCTGATGGGCCTCGGCCATCTGCGTCCAGGATTCCAGCAGCGGCGCAAAGCCGTCCTGCACTTTTTCACGCGCCTCGCCAATCCCGCTCTCCAGCGCGCCCGAAAGCGCGCCGCGGAACCGCCGCAAAAATTCTTCCTGCTCGGCGTTCGTCTGCTGCGCCATTTCCACGCGCTTCGCCTGCAATTGCGCAAACGAAGACGAAGCCGTCTCGCGCACCGCCTCGCCAAATCCTTCCAGCTCTTCGCGGCCATGCCGCTGAATTTCGTCCGTGAACGCCGCCGAAGTCGTATCCGCCGCTTCCGCGAAGAGAGCGCGCGCCCGGTCAAACGCGTCGCGCACCACTTCTTCCATCTGCGTTTGCGTGTGCTGCACAAAACTCCGGCTCGAATGATCCAGTTCCGTCGCAAAAACGCCGGAAATCTCGCCGGCCTTTTCGCGAAGCTGGTTTCCCGCGTGTTCCACCGCCCGTTCGGTCAGCCCGGCAATCTGCGTTTGCACTTTTTTCTCATACCACTCCGCGGATTTGTGCATTTCATCCACCGCGTGATGGCGAACGTCCGCGGCCCGGCCTTCAAGCTCCGTCAAATTCTGTGCGGTGATTTTTTGCGCCGATTCGTGCAGAATCTGCTCCACCGTCCCCAGATTGTCCCGGAATCGCCCGAGCGATTCCGCAAACGCTTCATCCGCCGTATCGCGAATGCGGTCTTGCTGCAGCGTCAGCGCCGCGTCCAGCAGCGAGCGCCCTCCCGCCAGCCGGTGAATCGCTTCCGTCGTCGCCGCTAAATGCGGTTCGATGGCGACGCGCATCTCTTCATCGAAGCGCGCCAGCGCATCGTGTGCCGCTGTCGCAAACGACAAATTCATCCGCGTCGTCAGGTCTTCCTCGAGCGATTCGCTTTGCCGTTGCAGCTCGTTGCGATGGAGTGACAACGCTTCGTTCAACTGCGATTGAAACTCACCAAGCGCCTGCTGCTGCAAACCCGCAACCCGCGGCAAAAACTGTTCCGCGTCCGCCAGCGCGGCGCTTGCGCGGTCGATCGTTCGGTGCAGATTGCCCGCCTCGCTCTGCGCCGCCTCGCTCGCCTGCTGCAGTCTTTCTTCCGCTTCCGCCGCCGCTCGCGCCGCCGCCTCGCGCAGTTCTTCGCTGTGGCGCGTCGCTTCCGCGCTCACGCTCTCGCGCAGTTGCGCAATCAGCCGGCCAGAATGTTCCTCGAGCGCCGTCGCCAGCCGTTCTTGCGCCGCGCTCACCGTGGCATCGGCCGTCCCCTCCAGCTTCGCTTGCACCGCTCCAAGCCGCTCCTCTGCATGCTGTTCAATCGCGGCCTTCGCTTCCGCCGCCGCCGCGTGCAGTTGCTCCCGCGCCGCGCCGGCTTCCGCCTGCAAACCTTCGCGATGCGCTCCCGCGCGATGTTCGGTCTCGGTCGCCGCTTCTTCAATCGCGCGCGCCGCCGATTCAACTCGCTCCGCAAGCTTGGCGTCGGTTTCGCTCGCGCGCTGGCTCAGCCGCTCTCCCGTCTCTTCGAGCTGTTGCAGCAATCCCGCCACGCGCTCGCTCAATTCCGCAAGGCGCTGGTCTTGTTGCGCAATTTGCGCCGCACCCGCATGGGCAATCCGATCCGTCAATTCGTGAGTCACCTGGTCCAGCCGTGGCGCAACCCACCCCGGCAAATCGCTCTTCAACCCTTCCGCTGCCGCCGCATGCGCCGCCCTCGTTCGCTCGTCAATCTCTCTTTGAATCCGTTCCAGCGCGCGCTCCGCCTCATTCGAAATCTCCGCCCGCGCCGCCGCGAATTTTTGCTCCCACTGTTCGAAGGCGTCCCGCTGCTCCGCCGCCGCCATTTGCGAAACGATTTCATGCGCCGTCGCATGCAGCTGCTGCTTCGCCTCCGCCACCAGTCGCGTCAGTTGCCGCGCCAGTTGCAACGACGCATCCGTCGCGCTCGTCGGCGCAGGGAAGGGACGCACATTGTCCACGCCCACTGCCGGCGGCGGCATTTCGTGTTCAACCGTGGGTAGATTGGGCTCCGAAATTTGGCCCCCGCCCTGTTCCGGCTCCAAAATAACCACCGGCAACTCCGCCGTGATTTGCCGCTCCGCATTTGGATTGAATCCAAACCAATCTTCCGGCGGAAACGCAATGCCCCACACGTTTCCGGGAATTTCCAGTTCCAGTGCCACCTGAAAAAGTTGCCGCACCGTTCGCGGCCGTTGTATCCATGCCACTCTTCCTCGTACCGATCGCGGCGCCTGTCCCGATTCCGGATGCGGTATCTCCAGCTTCACCCACATGTTTTTCAGCACGTAATGCTTCGATTGAAACCGGCATCCGTGGCAGTTGATGATCAGGCTCGAAGTTCGCTCAGCGAACGGCCGGCCCAGCGCGTCCACGCCCGTCACCACCAGTGGCACCGCTTGCACAATGCGCGTGCTCCGCCGTTTGCGCAGCTCAGTACTGGTATTCGTCATGCCCTCTGAGACCATGTCAGCAGAATTAGGGGCAATACGGTTGCCAAAATCATCCATTGGACGTTGCACCGCCGAACTCTATCCTTTTGCTTTTGTTCAGCTTAGGACGCTTGACGTTTCTCTTCTTCAGTCTCGCTCTGCGGTGCGCCAGGGAATAGGAACGTCCATGCTTCTTTTGCCACCCAGATGGGTCCAACCAGGAGATAAATCGGACCTTGAAAAAACGCGGGTTTGTTCCCTTCGATGCGATGGCCTAGGAATAATAGTACCCAGCCACCCACGAAGCTTCCCGCGCCCCATCCCCAGTGCCGCAGCACCGCCAGCACGAGTCCCGCGAAAATCAGCGGAATGCCAATGCCATGCAATAGCTTGTTCCATCCGGAATGATGCTCATGATCATACTGACTCATGTAGTGCGCCAAATCGGCCACAGCGCACCTCCTATCGCGCAAGCACCCTTGCCTGCGCACGCGGGGACAGTCCTCGCGAGACCTCGGACTCTATACCCAATTTTGCGATTTTTCTAGTGGGGGACAATGCAAGAAAACCTCACTGAGTTTGAAGAAGGGAACGCCGTAATCTTGGTTTCTTGGAACGTGTTTTATCCTACTCAATCATGTTGTCTTGACTGTTACCCAGTCGTTTGTTACGTTTTGCCTATAACCGTGTTCACCGTTAAGAAATATACGATGCTATTCCCAGTGAATGCGGTGATCTGGGCAATTCTCTTCTATTTCAAGTTCTTTGGGTTAACTATGGCCGGTTTTTCCGGCGGACCGATCCTAAGAGCGGTGGTCTTGGTAACGTATATTCTGCCGATTTGGCTAATAGGCTATTATCCAAGTTTCGCGAATAAACGCCGATCACACGTTCAACCAGAAGAGTTCTTCTTTACTGGTCAGGGCTATTTTGAAGCCGCTGTTCTAGCTGCTTTGGGCTGCGGTCTCAATTGGGTCCACTGCCCTCCGCTTATCAAGCTCAATGTCTTTGTAGCTGCACTTCCCACTATCCATTTCTTGTTTACGAGGCGCATCAACGTAGAGACCCCGGAGCTCTTGCATTATCCGGACCTCAGCAGGCCGCTCAGCTCCGACGAACGGCTGGAATGAAGCCACTCCAGTCGTTTTACCTTCTAACGTCAGACGGTTAACGGCGCAAGAAAGCCCTACAGCTCCCGCCGGCCCTCCAGCGCTTTCAGCATCGTCACTTCGTCCGCGTATTCCAGGTCCGCGCCGACGGGAATTCCCACGCCAATCCGCGTCACGCGCACGCCCAGCGGCTTCAGCAGCTTCGAAAGGTACATCGCCGTCGCTTCGCCTTCCGCCGTCGGATTCGTCGCCATAATAATCTCTTCGATCGTCCCGCCCTTCAGCCGTTCAATCAACGATTTGATTCGCAATTGGTCCGGTCCGCGGCCTTGCAACGGCGAAAGCGACCCGCCCAGCACGTGGTACATTCCGGCGAACGTCCGCGTCTTTTCAATCGCCATAATGTTGTGCGCTTCTTCCACCACGCAGATCAGATGTTTATTGCGGTGCGCGCCCGTGCAATATAGGCACGGATCGTTGTCCGTGATGTTGCTGCACACCGAGCACTCGCGAATTTTCTCTTTCGCGTCGCGAATCGCATCCGCAAGGCCCAGCGCATCTTCCGGCGCGGCCCGCAGTATGTAAAAAGCCAGTCGCTGCGCGGTTTTCTGGCCAATTCCAGGAAGATGTTTTAGCTCGTCAATCAGGCGTTCGACGGGGGCGGCGAAATCAGGCATGTACTCTGTGTAGCACACCCCCGCGTTGCCGCGCAAATTTTCGTCGAAACAAACGTATCTCCGAATCTTTTCATTCTTTTCAAACGCTTCGCAAACACAATCGGTGCTCAGCGTTGCGTACAGCACAGGATAAGATAGAGTCAGCTCGCTCATGGCAAATTCCTCCAAAGTCTTCCTCTCCGCAAAATGGCTCGATCTTGTATTCCTGAATTACGTCGTTGACCCCGCGCTGCTTCTGCCGTTCGTGCCACCTGGAACCACGCTCGATTCCTTTGCCGGAAAAACCTACGTCAGCCTCGTCGGCTTCCGATTTTGCGAAACCAAACTTTGGGGAAAGTTCTCCGTCCCATTTCATTCCGAATTCGAGGAAGTAAATCTGCGCTTCTACGTCCGTCGCGAGACTGGCCACGAACTTCGCCGCGGCGTAGTTTTCATCAAAGAGATCGTCCCGAAACCGGCTATCGCGCTCACCGCCCGTTTCGTTTATGGCGAGAACTACGTTTCACTTCCGATGAACCATAAAATTGCGTCTGACGCGGCAACTCTCGAAGTCGAATACGGTTGGAACTATCGTGGCCAACCCTCGCGCATTTTGGCACGAGCCAATGGTTCACCGCAGTTCGCCGCCGAAAATAGTCTCGAACAGTACATCACCGAACACTATTGGGGATATTCCCGCCAAAAGTCGGGCCGCGCTCTCGAATACCAGGTGGTCCATTCGCCGTGGTGTGTGCGGCCCATGGCCGAATCGCGTTTCGAAGGCAACGCCGCCGCACTCTACGGACCTGATCTGGCCAGCGTACTCTACCGGCCTCCGGACTCCGCACACTTCGCCGACGGTTCCCCCATCCAAGTCCACGCCGGAGCAAGAATCTAGTGGATTTGACTTACAGTTACATGGCGACTTTTGCGTGATTTCTTCACCTCGAAGTGTAGCCTGCCGGTAGTGCCGCTCTCCTGTCTTCAACGGCAAAAGTGAAGTCTCCTGTTTTCAGCATCTTGCGCACTCTCGCTTCACTCTTTTGCCGCGCCGTGCAACCTAACTCTTTTGTTTGCTATAGCTTTCGCATTCTTCGCAAAAAACAGCCGGGTCTGGGGCTAGACCAAACTCCGCGTCAACAGAGCCGTCTGTCCCATCCCGAACACAGCGTGCCCCCGCTTACACGCGGCAGGCGGCTCGCTTTGGTCCCCATATCCCGACTTTTCAACCAGTTAGCCCGTGGCCGGTCCCTTGCTCCTTCGCAGACCGAACGTAAGGAGTCTTTTATGCCTCGCCAAAAACTCGACTGGAAGCGCGAAATCGATAAGAAAGAACTTCGCTACGGCGTCCTCATGCTTTTGCTCTATCTCGCCGCCATCCTGATCGCCACCGCCGGCTGCTCGCGCTCTTCGCTCGTAAAAGCCGATCACGCTCCCGGCCAAAACGCTTCCAAATCCGCCGCGAAAATTGCCGCCCTCGGCCATCCCGCCGTCGATTCGCCCGCGCCCGTTTTGTCCGGCAGAAAACTCACCATCGAAAAGCGCGAACAAAAACGCGAAACTTCGCGCCGCTTTGTCGACGCCGTCTACGGAGTCTCCTTCGACTTTCCGAAAAATTACGATCTGCACGAAGGCGATTTGCCCGACATGGATCGCGGCCTCGGCTACCTCGGAAAAATTCCCATGGAATTTTCCGCGCCCGGCGGCGTGCGTCTCGCCACCATCGAAGTCCCGCGCGGCGCCCATCCCGGCACCGATTTCGTAAACGCCTTTCTAACCGTCAGCGTTTTGCCAAACGTTACCGAGGCGCAATGCGCCGAATTCGGTTCCGTCGAAGGCGACGGAACCCCGTGGCTGACCCGCAAAATCGACGGCATCGAATTCCGCGGCCGCAACGAATCTTCCGCCGCCAGCATGCACCAATTTTCCGGAACGTACCTCCACGGCTACGCCGAACAGTCCTGCTACGAAATCGGCTACGGCCTCGCCACCGCCGGTTACGGCGCCATGGACGGCGTCAAAAAAGTGAACAACCACGCCGTCCTCCAAAAACTCGAAAGAATCCTCGACTCGATCAGCATCAACGCCCCGCAAGGAACGTTGGAAGGGAATTGAGATGAGTGGACATAAGCGCCGCAAATTAACGCGGCGACGTCGGCGCGACAGCGGGCAGTCCGTCATTTTGGATTTGCCCTTCTGCGCTGAAAATCACGATATACCCAAAGACGCTGGCCCGCCCACCGATGTCGCGATATGCGGCCCATTTTTCCGGTACGTTTGCACAATCTAAACAAATCACAGCGCACGGCTGGGTATGTGGAGTCTCGTACCTCGTCGTCGGATTTTCCACGCCGGTATACTCCGCTGTGCGGCCTCTTCCATCCGCATGGATCATCGCCAGAAGCGGATACACAAAAAACGATCTCGAGCTGTGACCGACGCTCGGGTTTTTGATGTAAGAATCAAAAGCAACGCGCTCGCAAGAAGAACGGTTCACTGCTTCAGCAGCGGCGATGTTGATGTCCGCCGCTGCCGCGTGTTGATCGTTGAAATACAGCCTGTTCCGCGAATGATAAACAGTTTCCACGCGGCTCCACGGAACCAGAGACCGTGCGCGATTCAGAAGGACAAACGGCGCCGCGACCAGAAGCAGAATTCCGCCGATGAAGAATCCAATTTTCCGGGAAAGGTATTTTTCAAAGGTCATGCCGATTAGAGCGGCACCCAGCACAAAGAAAGGCAGCTGATAACGGCTGGACCACATTTGCCAGCGCAACAGCGCGCTGAACAAGACGTATGCCGAGCACAATCCCGCCGCATAGGCAAGCGCCGGGTCTTTCCGTCCTCTTGCGCGAGCCCAAACCAATCCGGCGATGGCCAGGAGAATCAGGGCCAGGTGAATGGGATTTCCCGCGACAATCTCGTTGAGTGTCATTTTGTTGATGTGAAAGCGATCCTGCACCCAAATCGCTTCAGGGTCGTCGGGGTCCGCGCCAATTCCGCGCATCGCCGCGCGAAACGCCCCCTCGATGTACCCGTTGAGCGCGTCGCTGGGAGAACCGGCATGGAGCGATAAATTACGCAGCAAATTTGCCGCCGTACGCTGCGGAGTTACATGTTCGATGCGGAATTCAAGTCGCGGATAGCTGATCGGCGCCGGTAGGCCGAGCGGCGATTTCGTCAGCTCAACGTTTCTGGCGATTTGTCCGAGGTTGAGAGCCAGAAGCAGCGCCAAAATCGCCGGACTGCGTTTTACAAACAGAATTTTGCGTTCACGCGGGGCCAGCCACCAGCAACCCACAACAAGAAATGGCAAGAAGATGTACGCGGTTCCTTTCGTCAAAATCGCCAGTCCCGCCGACAATCCAATACAACTTGTGTTTGTCCAAGTTGGGTTGGAATTCCATTCCAGAAGAAAATACACCGCGACCGCGATCCAAAATGCGGCGACGTATGTATTCATCGGTCCGGAAGCTTCGAGCAGCCCTTCGGGGATCGTCACGCAAGCGACGGCGGCAAGGACTTGGCCTCGCAGTCCTGCGCCCAGTTTTTTTGCAATCAGGGATGCTGCGAGGGCACATCCTACGAAGCTGAAGAATTGCACCAAATTTACAAACCGGTCGCTGCCCCACAGCAGGTATGTGTGCATCATCGCGAATTCCGACCATGGCGCGAGCACGAGCTGGGCGAAATCCGGCGTTGGATAAAAGCGCACCGAATGCTGGCTCATCCACAGCATCGCGCGCGGCAGGTGATATTCCATCGCGTCCCACATGCTCGGCGCCGCAATCACCGCGATTGCGCCAACCAACAGCAAGTAAACAGCTGCGATGGCAAGAAAAGCTTTGCTAGCTCCATTCAGTTTCTCCGGAGCCGGTTCGGTGGAGTTCGCAGCGGACGGCACCGGCCCGCGGAGTTTGCGTAGATAGAAGAAAGAAATCGCGCAAACAAGCAGCCAGCCCATCGCGAGAGGCCCACGCGAAATCAGGCGGGGAATGCTGAGACCCTCTGTGAGCACGACGACGGCCGTGCCCCAGAAAATCGCCGCGCCCAGAATCGCCGCGCGCCATTCCGTTTGCTTTGCACGCAGGATGGCATAAAACAAAATGAATGAGACAATGGGGAAAAAAAGGAGCATCACTCGCCGAGTGCGCCTGGAACCCCGGCTTCTTCCATAAATTGTGCAATCAATCGAAGGGCAGACACGGCGGCCATTCTAGCGCATTAGGTCCAGCCAAAGAAGAAGAAAGAACGCCTTGAATTTGCGGCGAGAGGGGATTGGAAGCCCGGAATCTTGACTCCGGAGACACCGCGAGCTACGGCGCCATGACGGCGTCAAAAAAGTGAACAACCACGCCGTCCTCCAAAAACTCGAAAGAATTCTCGATTCAATCGCCATCAACGCTCCGCAAGGCGAAGACACCTCCACGGCGAAAACGAACGCTACAACCGCCTCTGACGGGAATTGATACGGAAGGGAACTAAAACAACCCGGGAATTTTCAAGCCCGGAACATTGGGAATGCTTCCAGCAAGACTCTTCATCTGGTTGGCGAGTTCTTCGTCCACTTTGCGGGCCGCTTCATTCACCGCGGCTCGCACCAGGTCCTGCAGCATCTCTTGATCTTTCTCGGCAAACACTTGCGGCTCGATCTTCACTTCCAGCACTTGCTTCTGCCCGTTCATCTTCACGGCCACCATGCCGCCGCCGGCCGAAGCTTCAACCGCCACTTGATTCACTTGTCGCTGCAAATCTTCCTGCACCTGCCGCAATCTCGTGAGCATCTGCTGGAGAGCGCCGACTTCCATGGTTGTTCACCCCTGCAGTCTTCAATTCACAGGCCGCTTCACTTCGGAAATCTTTCCGCCGAAGCGTTGCAGCATGGACTTGACCATCGGGTCGCGTTCAAATTGCGCGCGCAATTCCTGCGAATTCGCCGCTTGCGGCGCAACACTTCCCGCAACATTTTCAATCCTAGCACACACGCGAACGGACTTCCGTAGTACTTTGCTCGAAGCGACACGCACCTTCTCCAGCGACTCGCGTCCTTCGATCATTTCCGCGAACGGCCGCTTCTCCGTCGCAAAATAAATTCGCAATTCCATGCCGTCGAGTTCCCATCGATGTCCATGTTCGACCAGTTCGCCCAGAAATTTTTGCTGCGCCTGAATCGCCGCGCGAATTTCCAGCACTTGCTCTTCGCTCAGCCCTTGCGCCGCAACGCTTCCAGCCTCAAGTCTCTTCGCCGCTTCCGGAGCGGCCTCACGAGCCGCGGGCACTGGCGGCGCGATCGAAGAAGCCGCGCTCTTCGTCGCGAAATTCTCGGGCTTCGTCACCGGAGCGGTCTCGCGCGGAAGCTCCGCCTCGCGCGAGGGAGTAAATTCGCGGGCCGGCGGCGCACTTTCGCGCGGCGCCGGAGAAAATGCGCCGGCCGCCGCCGCGCTGGCCATTTCGCGTTTTGCCGGAATCGCCGGAGCAGCGGAAGCCGCGGATCGTGCCGCCGTTCCGCTTCCCGATCCGCTGCGCAACTCCGCGAGCAACTCTTCGAGCGGAGCCAGTCGTCCCGCATTGATCAATCGCAGCAGTCCCATCTCCAAATGCACGCGCGGATCGGGCTTCCGCCGCAAATCGTCATCCGTCTGCAACAGAATCTGAAAAAATCGCGTCAGATCCTCTTCGCTGAAGAGCGCAGCCGATTTCGCAATCGCCGGCCGTTGGTCCGGTGTCGCCGCAATCAAATCCGAATCCGCGCCGCTCACTCGCGCAATCAACAAATTGCGAATGTGCCGCACCGCCTCGCGGCAGAAGTGCTGCAGGTTGCGTCCTTCTTTTTGAAACGAGTGTACGAGAGCCAGCGCCCGATCCGCCGAACCCGCCGCAATCGCTTCCATCAATTCATTTAACGCGTCTTCCGGCACCACGCCGAAAAGTTCGCGCGCCGCTTTGTCTTCAATCGTGTCGCCGCAGTAGGCGCGAGCTTGCTCCAGAAACGACAGCGCATCGCGCAAACTTCCTTCCGCCATCCGCGCGATCACGCTCACCGCGCCGTCATCAATCTTCAGTTCTTCCGCGCGGGCGATGGCGCGAATGCGTCCCGCAATTTCATTGAACGTCAGCGCGCGAAAATGAAAATGTTGCGAGCGCGACCGGATCGTGTCCACCAAATCTTCCGGCTGCGTCGTGGCCATCACGAAAATCACGCGGTCGGGCGGCTCCTCCAAAGTCTTCAGCAGCGCGTTCGACGCTTCGTCCGTGAGCATGTGCGTTTCGTCGAGAATCACAACTTTGCTTCGCGCAGCCGCCGGTGCGTACCGCACCATGTCGCGCAACTCGCGAATCTGATCGATGCCGCGATTCGACGCCGCGTCGATCTCAATCACGTCCAGCGAACTTCCCGCCGCAATCTCCTTGCACGAATCGCATTCGCCGCAAGGATCGGGCGTCGGCCCCTTCACGCAGTTCAGTGCCTTCGCCAGAATTCGCGCCGCCGTCGTTTTGCCCACGCCGCGCGCGCCGGAAAAAATGTACGCATGCGCCACGCGATTGTTCTTGATCGCGTTCCCCAGCGTTTCCGTCACATGCTCTTGTCCGACAAGATCTCGAAATGTTTGCGGGCGATATTTTCGTGCGATGACTTGGTAGGCCATGGTTGGGTAATCTACTTGAGGTGCTGAAATTTCCCAAGAACGATCATCAGAGTAACAATCATGACAAGGGACACAATCGAGGCGCTACGCAATCCATCGTTCATCGAATTGTCGGCTATGTCCAACATCTGATCGAGCAAGGACCCCGCTGGTTGCTCGGTGATTTGTCCGGAGAGGTACAACTCGTTTACTTGGGCGTGGCGCTTCATCGCCCACAGATATAGAGAGACCACATTCTGAAAAAGGATAAAGGAAATTAAAAGAACACCAATGGGATCTACACTTCTCCCATATTTCCAGATGAAACGTGCCCCAGCCACTAGAACTCCCAGTAGCAATGCTGCATTTACAAGGAATTTCCACGAACTGAATAGTGAACGAAAGAAGAAGACATTCGGTTTCGGGTCGTCTTCAAACCAAGGGACGTATTTCGTTTGACTCATTACGCCTCCCGTTTCCGCCTGATCCCATACAACGACTCATAGCTGACAACTTATAACTTTTCCTCCGGTGCGAGGAACCTCGGGTGATCTGCGGCACCCGAGGCGTTCCCGGTACCGTTGCTCCCTTCCGGGCCTGGCGGGGTTCGCGGGACCTCGTTGCACAGAGCCCGAAGTTCCACGCTCCGGCAGTCGCGCCCCGTTTCCTGAAACTGTGTGCGCAACTGCAGACGAAAAGTCTAGCACAGCGCCGCGAGCGCGGCCAAAGCGTGGCCGATAGTGAATGGATCGTTGTTTGCAGCGTCGTAGAAATTGCCGCAAAATTTTCTCTCCGCTCTTCAAAAATCGAGTACTCTGTTTCTGGACGGTTTTTCCTCCCCGTCCTCCCCGGCAATGCCGGGTCCGCTAGCGCCAGCGGAACACCCCACGAGACGGGGCCGACCTGCACGCACAGTGCAGGCAGGAGGACATTCAATGAAAGCATTTCGCATTTTGTTGGTTTCTGCACTTGCCGTGTCTCTCGCCGCGCCGGCAATTTTGGCCGAGCCCCGCCAGCTTTTGCAGGGAACGCAGATTCATCTGCAGCTGCTTACCGACATCAGCACCGGCGCCGCCAAAGACGGCGATCCCTTCCTGGCCATCGTCACCGAACCGGTCGCCATCGGCGATCAACTCGTGCTTCCCGCGGGAACCCGCGTCAATGGCATCATCACCACCATCAACAAGGCGCGCCGCTTCTCCCTTTTCCGCGGCGAAGCGTATCTGAATCTTTCCTTCCGTTCGGTCGAAGTGGAAAGCCGCCTCATTCCCGTTCAAATGAGTTTGCTCGCGATTCAACAGCCGTCAAAAGAAGGCGATGGCCGCCGGCGCAAAGACGTGAAAATCGCCGAAGGCCAGGTCGTCGAAGAAAAGCACGACGTCAAAGGCGACATCGTCGCCGGCACCATCGGCACGGGCGGCGGCACGCTCGTCGGCGCCGTCTTCAGCCACGCCGTTCGCGGCTTTGGGCTCGGCCTCGCCGGAACCGCCATTTACGTCGTCGCGCGCAAAGGCAAGGAAGTGGACCTGCCCGCCAAGTCCGGCATGCTCGTTCGCATGGACAGCACCATCACCGTGCCCGGCACCACGGCGACGAACGCCGGCTTCACCACTTCGAGCCGCTAATCGCATGAGACGCGAATTTCCGGCGGCGCAAAACGCCGCGCCGCCGCCTACTTTCCATTCGCACATTTTGCTGGCCCGCGGTCACGCCTGTGTTCTCCGCACGGACGACCTTTGCGAAATTTCGTCGTTTGAATGGCCCATGTTCCATGAACCCGATTTTGCGCGGGCGGGTCTAAGTAAGCCCGCGCCGAAGCAGTTGCCGGCCCCACGACAACCCGGCTAGCCAAGTTTCCGCTTCGCGAATTTGTCTTTCGGCCCGCTCATAAAAACAATTTTCTCAATCTTTCGCATCATTTCTTTCGATTGACGCTCCCCGCGCCGTCGCGTTACGCTACCGCCTCATGATTTCCGGTTGTCCACCTCACCATCTTTTGCCGCTCGGTTTTCTCATTACACACTTTGAGGAGATTCATGTCGACTGAACTGCGTAATTTTCTGTCGTTGTCGTACGACGAGCTCGAACAGCTCAACTTAAACGCCAAAGAGCAGCGCAAAAATCGCGTCGCGCCCCACAAAGTGCAGGAAGAGCGCATCAAGTATCTGACCGACGAAAAGCGCATCAAGGCCGTCACCGTCCTTTTCAGCGACCTCGAAGGCCGCTTGCACATGCTCGATTACGACAAAAAATTTCTCGTAAAAAGCTGGGACAACCTGACCTTCGACGGTTCGTCGATTCGCGGATTCACCGCGCAGCGCGAAAGCGACCTCCGCCTGGGCATGGACTGGGGCTCGTTCTATTGGGCGCCGGCCGACATATTCGGTTCGGGAAAGGTTCTCGTTTTTGGCGAAGTGATCGACAAGGACGGTTCGCCGTACAGCGCCGACACGCGCGGCTTGCTGAAAGGTTTTGCCGAAACGCTCCACAAAAAAGAGGGTTACACGCTCAACGCGGCAAACGAAATCGAAGGCTTTCTGTTCAAGGGCGAAAATGCCGAGCGCCATTACCACGAGACGCACAAGTTCGAATACGTGAACACCGGCGGCTACTACCATTCGCTGCCCGGCGATCCGCTGCGCAGCTTTATCGACACCACCGCCGAAGTGCAGCGCTCGATGGGTTTCCAGAACGAAAAAGATCACCCGGAAGTTGCGCCGTCGCAGTTCGAAATCAATTACGGCTACGGCGAAGTCGTCGCCGCCGCCGATCAGATTCAGCTTTACAAATTAATTTGCCGCCAGGTCGCCACGAAAATGGGCTTCACCGCCAGCTTTTTGCCGAAGCCCGTCGTCGGCGTCAATGGCAGCGGCATGCACACCAATGTTTCCATCAGCAAGGGCGGAAAAAATCTTTTCTGGGATCCCAAGGGCGAAGAAAAATTGAGCAAGCTCGGCTGGACCTTCATCGACAGGATTCTTACGCATGGTAACGACATCTGCCTCCTTCTGAATCCCAGCGTGAACGCGTATCGCCGTCTCGATCCCCATTTCGAAGCGCCAAATCAAATCAAGGCTTCGCCCGTCGATCGCGGCTCGATGATCCGCATTCCCATCGGCAACGAGAAAAGCTCGCGCGTCGAAGTTCGCTCCGTCGCGCCGGACGCGAATCCTTATCTCGTTCTGTTTTCCATTTTCAAGACGGGCCTCGAAGGCGACACCGCGAAGATCAAGAATCTTCGCCAGGCCGAGCGGTATTTACCGGACAACATTTACACCGCGCTCGAGAATTTCGAAAAAGCCGACTGGATTTCCAAACTCATCGGCGCGGACGTAAAAGCGCGTTACGCCGACCTCAAGCGCGCTTCCGCGGATCGCTGCCCGCGCGCGCTCGGCACGTTCGTCAAGGCGCCCGAAGTGCAGTACCACCACGAGGTCTACAACCAGTTCCTCTGGAATCTTTTCTAGAATTTGCCGGACGCCTCAAACCGCCGCTTTCACACCAAAACGCCCCGGCCGAACGCCGGGGCGTTTTGCTTTGGCCGAATCCCGCCGCCACATTTAATTGTTTTCTTGCGGCCTCTCTGTCGATAAGATGCCGCCCATGAACTATCCGCCGAATCGCCGCAGTTTCCTCATCGCTTCCGGCCTCACCGCGCTCGCTTCCACCCGTGTTCTCGGCGCAAACGATACGTTGCGCATCGGCGTCATCGGCGCGGGCGGCCGCATGAACGATCTATTGAATGCCGCCGAGAAGGCCGGAAACTTCCCTTTTCAAATTGTTGCCGTCAGCGACGTCTACGGCCCGCGCCGCGATGCCATCAAGGAACGCGCCAAAGGGCTCGCCACGACGCATGCCGATTTTCGCGAAGTGCTCGACCAGCCGCTGGACGCGGTCTTCATCGGCTCGCCCGACCACTGGCACGTTCCCATGGCCGTCGCCGCGCTCGCGGCGGGGAAAGACGTTTACCTCGAAAAACCCGTCACGCACACCATCGAAGAAGGCGCCGCGCTCGTGAACGCGGTCCGCTCGAGCAAACGCATTCTTCAGTGCGGCATGCAGCAGCGCAGTTGGAGCCATTTCCGCGACGCGGTCGAACTCATTCAAGGCGGAAGCATCGGCCGCGTTCCGCAGGTCCGCACCTATTGGTGGCAGAACTATCAGCAGTGGTCGTCCTTCAAACCCGTCGAAATGCAAGCGCTCGATTGGAAGCAATGGCTCGGCAACGCCCCGGCGCAAGCCTTCGCGGAAGAGAAATTTTATCGCTGGCGCTGGTTCTGGAATTTCGGCGGCGGCGCCATGACCGACCTTTGCACCCACTGGATCGACGTCGTTCACTGGGCGATGAAGTCCGATACGCCGCGCCTCGTGCACATGCTCGGCGACAAATACATTTTCGAACAATGGGATTGCCCGGACACGGTGCAAGCCGCTTTCCGATACCCTGGATTCGACGTCGTCTACGAAGGCATGATGGCGTCGTCCATCGACGACGGCGGCCTCGAATTCCGCGGCACCGAGGGCACGCTGAAACTCAATCGCAGCGGATTCAGCCTTCATCGCGAAGGCGCCGGCGCCAAAGAAAATCCCGTCGTCAAAGCCGACAGCTTCCGCGACGGCACCATCTCTCACATGCAGAATTTTTTCGACTGCATCAAAAGCCGCAAGGAGCCGAACGCGCCGGTCGAAACGGGCGTCGCGGCGGCGCGAGCCGGCCAGATCGCCAATCTCGCCTACCAACGCAACGGCACGATCGCCTGGCCGCAGAAATCCTGAACGCAAAACTCGAACGCGAGCGAGGAAAAGGCGCCGTATCTGTTTTTCAGGGGGCAGATGCGGCGCCTATAGGGGGTTCTGGCTAGTGGGTTGTGGAGTTACCTGAGGACCGAGTTGGGGAGCCTTTTCCGCGCAATCGAAACTTCTTCGTTGCGCCAAATTTTGTGATTCGCGCTTTGCCGCCTGCCGCGAACTCGTGCTGCACACCGTAGTAATGCAGAGCGAATGCCAAAGTTGCCGTGCGCTAACCTGTGTGTTTTGTGCCAGTTCGCTTGGCAGGTGGCTTCGCGGATTGAATCAACTACGAACCGCGTTCCGCACTGAAACAATTCCATCGTCTGTTTGCGAATACAGATTCGCCCGAGTGCGGTCAGTGTGCGTGGGCCGAAGGATGCGTCCGCGTATGGGATACGGGCGCGCCCGCTTTATTCTCCGTTCCATCCCGCTTCAAATAGCGATACAGGCTGGTCCGCCCGATTCCCAGAATCTGTGCCGCGCGCAAGCGATTGCCCTTGCACACTTCCAGCACCCGCTGAATGTGTTGCGCGCAGACTTCGTCGAGCGACAGCGGCCTCCAGTCTTCGCCGCCCGCCAGGCCGATGCTTCGTCGCTGCAGTTGTTCGGGCAAATCGGCCAGGTCGATGAATTCGCCGTTCGCCGTGATGCACGCGCTGGAAATTACGTTTTCAAGTTCGCGAACGTTTCCCGGCCAGGGATGTTGCAGCATCGCCGTTTGCGCCCGCCGCGTCAGTCCCGAAATTTTCTTTCCATACGCATCGTTGTATTTCTTCAGGAAAAACTGCATCAGCAGGGGAATGTCTTCGAGCCGCTCCGCCAGCGAAGGAATGCGAATCTGAATCGAGCTCAGCCGGTAGAACAGATCCTCGCGGAATCTTCCCGCAAGCACTTCCGCCCGTAAGTCCCGGTTCGTCGCGGCGATCAGCCGCACATTCACCAGCCGCACTTCCGGAGAGCCGACCCGCTGAATTTCGCGGTTCTGGATCACGCGCAGCAATTTCGCCTGCATCGTCAGCGAAGTTTCGCCGACCTCATCCAGAAACACCGTTCCGCCGTTCGCATACTCGAAAAGACCCGGCCGCGTGTCCGTTGCGCCGGTAAACGACCCGCGCACGTGCCCGAACAGCTGGCTCTCGAGCAAGGTGTCCACCAGCGCCGAACAATTGCAGACCGCCAGCTTTTGCTGGCTTACCGGACTAATCTGATGAATCGCGCGCGCCACCAGCTCCTTTCCCGCTCCGGTCGGTCCGGTCAGCAGCACGTTCGAATAGTGCTTCGCCACTTTCCTGGCGAAATCGAACACTTCCAGCATCGCCGGGCTTTTTCCCACAATCCCGTGAAACTCGAGGTCCCGCAGCAACTGTTCCTCGAGCGCCCTCACCCGCCGCCGCTGGTCGTACAAGGCCGCCGCCTCTTCGAGCACTCGCTTCATCCGTACGCGATCGATCGGCTTTGGCAGAAAATCCGTCGCTCCGCGCCGAATGGCTTCGAGCGCCGATTCCAGTGTGTAGTCTCCCGTCATGATAATCACGTGAACGCCGGGGTCGGCCCGCAGCGCTTCGTCCAGAAACTCATAGCCATTCATTTGCGGCATGTGTACATCGGCAAACACCATTCGGCATCGGCCAGACCGGATCAGCTGCAGCGCTTCCTCCGGGTCTGCCGTGGGAATCGCTTCGTAACCGAGAATTCCCACTTGCTCCGTCAACAGTTCAAGCTGTGCCGAGTCATCATCCAGAATGCACGGTGTGAGCGCCGTCTTCGGCGACACGAGTTCAATCGTCTTCGTAATCGCATGTGCCATACAGAACCACAAGGCACGTTTTTTGCCACTCGTCCCTTTTCCTCAAGACCGCACCCTTCGCCACAAAGTCTTTTTGCAGTGTGTGCCAAATCACTGGAAGCGAACGAGTTACACATCGCACGGCGCACGCACACCTCCAGGCAGCCGCCTCATCCTCGAACTATTATCTGGTCAACGACGGATCGGATTCTTCGCTGTTCCGAAATGGTGCGGAAATACCTCCCGCTTTCCCAGAACGGCAGCCACATCTATTTCTTTTTAGAAAAATCGCGGTGCCAACAGCGTTTGCGCTGCCAGTTCCTGAATCGGCTGGTACACGTAACGGAATATCACAATCGCGATCAGCAACCCGACCATTCCAAAACTTCCGCCGCGCAGCCAATCCAGATACCGCCGCGCCGTCGAATCGCTCATAAAAATCATAATTGCCGAACTTCCGTCGAGCGGCGGGGCCGGCACCAGGTTAAAAAGTCCCAGCAGCAGGTTCAGCGAAAAAAAGATGGTCAGCACTTGAAACAAAAACGGCCCCCAGTTCGGATTTGCAAATAATCCCGCCCGCCTCACCAGTTGGAAGCCCAACGCCGCGAGGAACATCAGCGTGAAATTCGCGGCCGGCCCCGCCATCGCCATCAGCGCGGACTTCTTTGGAAATTTCCACTCCCATTCCCGGTTGAATGGCGCGCTCGCCCAGCCAAAAAGGGAATTGCCGCCCGAGATCAGCACGGAAAGAATCGGCACAAGAACCATTCCATACGGCTCGCGCTGGATGTGCGGCCAGGGATTGAGCGTCACCTGCCCGCCGCGCGCCGCCGTCTCGTCCCCCTGCAATTTCGCCGCCAGCGCGTGGGACGCTTCATGACAGGTCGTGGAAAATAAAAACGCGACGTACCAGATAAAAGCACTGACGATGACTTCCGGCGTGATGTCGAACATGCGGCTCCATTATTCGGATTCTGACCAATCAGGGTAGAGGCACCGCCACGCCTTTGCAAGCCGCCTCGCTCCTCCGGCTCGTTATTCCGGCCACCGCTACCAGAGCAGCTTCAGCCCAAATTGCACCTGCCGTGCGGTTGTCGTCGTGCTCGTAATCACGCCGGCCGTCGGCGAAACGCCGGACGGCGTGAACGCCACTTCATTCGGCATATTGAAATTCGCGCGGTTCAACAAATTAAAAATCTCGGCGCGGAATTGCAGATTCATCCGTTCGTTCAGCCGCGTGTCTTTCATCGTGGAAAAATCCCACGTCGCCAGGCCCGGCCCGCGCAACGTATTCCGTCCCAAATTTCCGTAAAAGCCCGCGTTGGCGGCGTTGTTCGGCGGCGCAAGAAACGCGTTCGGATCAAACCACTTCGCCGCCGTTCCCAAAATCACCGGCCCGGAAAAAGCCGGATTCACAAACGGCCGCACCGGATTTCGCGTGTCGCCATTGTTCGAAGGGTTGTAACTGAGCTGCGGCGTAAACGGAAAGCCGCCCTGCGCCGTCACAATCGAGTTCACGCCCCAGCCGCTCACGATCGCATTTGCGAATCCGGAAAAGCCATTCGCGAATTTCTCTCCCCGGCCAAACGGCAGACGATACGTTCCGTTGATCGCCAGAATCTGTCGTACGTCATAGGTCGCGAGCCCCTTGTCCGCGGCAATGTTAAATGGATTGGCAACCAGCGCCGGGCCGCCGCCCGATGTCGTCGCGTTCAAGGAGTCGCCGTCATCGAGCGCCTTCGAAAACGTATACACGCCCCGCAGCGAAAATCCGCTGCTGAAGCGATGATTCACATCCGCCTGCAGCGCGTGATACGAACTGTCCGCCACCGAATTCCAAGTCCACGTATTGGCAATCGTCGGGTTCGCCCGCACCGCCGTCGGCACAAAGAACGTTCCCGCCGGCACCGGCGTTCCCCCGAGCGCCCCAAACCCCGCCGGATAATTTGCCGGGCAAGCCGGATTGGGACAAATCACCGGCAATGGTTCATTCGTGTCAACGCCAATCAGTTCGTGATACCCGTGCGTGCCGACGTAGCCGACGCTCACCGAAGTTCGCTGCGAAAGTTCGCGCTCGATGCGCAAGGAGTACGAAAGTAACGTTGGCGTCTTCAAGTCCGGCTGCACGCCGCCCGGCACAAGCTTCGCGCTCGCCGGGACGGGTTGCGTCGTATCAATCGGAAAATTCTTCACGGCAAAATTCGCAATGCTGTACGTCGGATTGAACGGCGCATTCTGATCCGCGCGATAGCCAAGCGCATCCTGCAAATCGTTGTACATTCCAAATCCGGCGCGAATCACCGTCTTTCTTCCCAGCGGGCTCCACGCGATTCCAATCCGCGGCTGCGGCAGAAACTTTGCGTTGTTCGTGGAGAATTCCGAGCCGCCCACGTGCGGCGCCGAATTGATCACGCCATTTGTATAAAAATAATTCGCCGCGCGCCCGTGCGCTTCGTTCCACCCGGTCGTGAATTCATCGCGAAGTCCCAGCGTTACCGCGAGGCTCGGCTTCCAGCGAATCACGTCTTCCACGTACCATGCGCCGAAAAGCGATCTCCAGTTCATTTCCGTCGGCGCCGGGTCGAACAAAAAGCTCGACGCCGTCCCCTGCAAAAATGTCTGCAGGCTCGTGAACGTCGCCTGCCCAAACTGGCTCAGCGCAATCGTTTCGTTCGACTGAAACTTCTGCAGCCACGCGCCGAAATTCAATTGGTGCCGGCCGCGCGTCCACGTCAGCCGGTCTTCGAACGTAAACAAATTCCGCACGATCGGAAGGTTGCTGCCGTTGTTGCTTCCCGCCAATCCCAGCGTCGCGGACGGGTTCGAAGCCGCGCTTCCGCCCACCACCACCGCGCCCACCGGGCGCCCCTGCAAAAATCCCGCGACGCTCGCGGCCGGCGATCCCGGCGTCGGCTCACCCGTAAAAAAATAACCCGCGCGAGAAAAGCCGAACCGCGCGTTGTTCAGCAGCGAAGCGGAAAAAACGTGCGTCTCTTCGAGGCTCAGCACCTGCTCGCGCAGCGTCACCACGTCCGCGCTGAAGGGATCGAGCGGCGTCGCCGTAAAGTCATTGCCGTCGTCCACCGTATAAATCACACCGAGTGCATCTTTCTGCGAAAAAATATGATCCACGCGCGCCGTCCCGAAATCTTCGCGAATCGTCTGCAGCGGACTGCTGAATACTTCCGCTATTCCGCAAGCGTTTGACGGCAGCGTCGTCGGAGCTGTGCAAATCCCCGGAAAATCGGGATCCGTCGCCGTTGGCGTCGGCCAGAGGTTCAGCAGCGGTTGCACGCTGAGTACGGCGGCGGAACGCGCCGCCAGGTCCGGCACAAAGGCCGCGGAAGTTTGATGCAAATGCTGCCGGAAGCCTTCGTAATCCGCGAACGCGAAAGTCTTGTCTCTCTGAATCGGCCCGCCCAGTGAACCTCCAAACTGATTCCGCTCGAAGGGCGGTGCCGCTCCTTGATCGAAAAAGTTCGGCGCATCCAGCGCGTTGTTCCGCAAGAATTCAAACAGCGCGCCATGCAGTTGATTGCTTCCCGACTGCGTAACGATCACCACTTGCCCGCCCGGCCGCTTGCCGAATTCCGCGCCGTACGAGTCGCGCTGCACGTTGAACTCGCGCACCGCGTCCACGCCCAGCAGCATCCCGCTCGTTCCGCCCGGCGTCATGTTATTTTCCGCCGCGCCCGTATACTCCACTCCGTTCAGCAAAAACAAATTTTGCTGCGGCCGGTTTCCCGACACCGCAAAATTATTCGCCGTCGTCGAATTCGAAATTCCCGTCCCGCCCGTCTTCTGCGAAGTAAAATTCACAACTCCCGGATTCAACGGCATCAGCAGGTCGTAACTCCGCCCGTTCAGCGGCAAATCCTTTACCTGCCGTTCGCCCACAAGGCCGGAAATATCCGCCGTCGAGGCGCTCACGACCGGTGCATCGCTCTCGACTTCAATCACTTGCTTTACGCCGGCCACATCGAGCGCGAAATCCACTCGCGCTTCCTGTCCCACCACCAGTTGAATTCCCGTTCTCAGCGTGTCTTGAAAAGAGGGCGATTTTATTTTCACTTCGTAATTGCCCACCGGCAGCGAAAGAACCAGGTAATGGCCGGAGCCGTCGCTCACCGTCGTTCGAATCGCACCGGTCTCCTCATTCTTCACGGTCACCGTCGCGGAAGGCACACCCGCTCCGGAATGGTCCGCAATGAAGCCGGAAATGCTCGCGGAGACTTGCGCTTGCATCGCCGGCGCAAGTGCGCTCAGCATCATCGTGCAAAGCAAAAATGCCCGGGCTTGCCCGGCAAAAGATAAGAAAAAATTACGAATCAACTTCATGTGCACACCCCGGCGCGTCGGATCGGCTTTGCGCGGATTTCAGCAGAAAAGCGCAGCGCAACCCGCAAGTTTGGATTAGTTAGTTCAATACGAATCGTACCGTTATGTCAAACCGACTTAATTCGAATGGAAGGTAGGCGAGTTTAACCGGATTCCGCGGCCCAATTCGTCTATCGCGCGCGATCGTGTAGCCGTGATTTGGTTTAATACCGTGTTTTGGTTTGCGGCCGTTCTGGTTTTTTGCCGCGCCGCCGTTCGCAGCCGCCTTACTTTAGGTATGTCTAGGTATGTCGTTCGCGCGTTTCGCAAACCAAAGTCCTGCTACGCCCCTTCCGCCGCTTCGCATCCCCTTGCTCGCGGCGCTTATTTCCGATGAAACACTTTCCGCCAAACATCCGGATAAAACTCGCTGGCGATGTTGTACCCGCTGTTAAAAAGCAGGCTCAATCCCCAGCTTTGGAACACTTGTCCCGGATCGCGATCCCGTTCCGGATAATACGCCGTTGAAATCCCGCTCTGAAAAAGCTGCCCGACCACCTGCGGCGTATTGAACGTCGATCCTCCCGAATCTTTTCTCGTTATCAGTGTTCGCGAAGCCGCGTAGTTCATCCGCGACCAGATCGAGCCACGTTTCTTCCGAAAATATCGCGGATCGGTCTTCAGCAATTCCGGAAAGAATCCATAGATAAAGAAGCACGACGTCACTTGATCCGCTTCCGCCGCCCCGTATCTCTGCGCGTACGGCCCCCATCCCTGTCCATAATGCGGCTGCGCATCAAACGCCTGCGAAAATGCGGCCTGAAACACATTTCCCAAATGCGCCTTAAAATCTTCCGCCTCGTGAAATGCAAACGCGTATTTCTGGCTCGCGCGCAGCGGCGGCGCATTGTCGGGAATTTCAAACGGCGCCAGATTCGGTTTGAAGCCGAGAAAAAGTTCAATCGGCGTTTTCTTGAAGATCTGGTCCGATACGGAACTCTTCTTCTCTTGCGGCGGCGCTGCGCCAACCTGCGGCGCCGGTGCATCCGGCTTTTCTTGCGCCTTCGCGCCTTCGGCGAACGCAGCAATCGCCGCGACCGCAATTGCCACCGCCACCGCCGCCATTCGCATCCATCTCGTTTTCATCGCTTAGCCGTCCTCGACGCACTTGGGAATTGCACCGGGCCTGCAATCCGACCTGCCCCGTGCCATTTCGATGCGTCAACCCGCCACAGTAGTCCGCACAATCTACCGGATGCGCGCCGGCAAACCTAGCGATTTCACTCGCATCTCCGGCAAAAGCCGCTCGCGCCGACACTTTACACAAAAAGAAATGTTGTGTTACTCTGGATGGGTCGAAGATAAGAAGAAAAATTCAGGGGACGACGGAGAGGGAACTTGAGCGCACCGAAAGCCGTGTTGATCGAACAGTTCCGGACTCATGTGAAGGATACCGGCTCGCCGGAAGTGCAAATCGCGCTTCTGAGCGAGAGGATCAACTACTTGACGACGCATCTCAAGTCTCACGTTAAGGACCACGCGTCTCGCCGTGGCTTGATCATGATGGTGAACAAGCGCCGGCGGCTGCTGGACTATCTCAACCGGCGTGACCCGGATCGGTACCGCGAGATTGTTGATCGCCTTAGTCTGCGCAAGTAACTGCTCGAAGTCCGTACAGCAGTATTTGAAGCCAATCAGCCAAATGATAGAAAGCACGGGGTTTGTGTCCTTGTGCGAGAACCGGCTGCACTAACGCCGGGCTGTCTCTTGGTGTGCATAGACTTGACGATTTAACCGCCTCCTTCCTTATCTTCCGCGAACAGGGAACGTTAGCTGGAAATCTTCGCATCGGCTGTCTGTTCTTTAGGAGGTCGGGGCTTTAGCCCCGACGATAAAGCCCGCGGGCAAAAGGCTTTAGCCCCTGAAGAAAGTTTCGAGAGTGCATTGCGAAATGGCTTCCAGCCCGGTCGTACTTTTTGGGGCCTTTGCCTCGCAGTCACGGCGTTGCTTTGCAGCACTCAGTTTGGGACCAAGTTTGGCTCTAAGTTAGGGAATGTCCCGCCAGTCGGGACCAGGGGAAATCATTTATGGCAGAAAATAAGCACATCCCGGCGCCTCATCAGGTGTCGGTCGAAATCGGCGGTCGCGCGCTCATTCTTGAAACCGGTAAAATGGCAAAACAGGCCAACGGCGCCATCGTTGCCAAGTATGGCGACACCGTCGTGTTGAACACCGCCGTCATGGCCAGCAAACCGAACGACCGCGACTTTTTGCCGCTCACCGTCGACTATCGCGAATACACCTACTCCGCCGGCAAAATCCCAGGCGGCTTCTTCAAGCGCGAAGGCCGTCCCACCGAACGCGAAATTCTTGTCTCCCGCTTGACCGACCGCCCCATGCGCCCGCTCTTCCCGGAATCCTGGCGCAATGAAACGCAAATCAACGCCATGGTTCTCTCCGCCGACAGCGAGAACGATCCCGACGTCATTGCCGTCACCGGCGCCGCCGCTGCCGCCTATTGCTCCGATCTTCCCTTTACGACTCCCATCGCCGCCGTTCGCGTCGGCTTGCTCAACGGCCAGCTCGTCGCCAATCCCACCGTCGCCGAACAAAAAACCAGCGCGATGAATATCGTCATCGCCGCTTCGGAACAGGCCATCATGATGGTCGAAGCCGGTTCGCTCGAAGTCAGCGAAGAAACCGTCGTCGAAGCCCTTGAATTCGGCCACGCGCAAATCAAGAAAATCATCGCCGCCATCAAGGAACTTCACGCGCAATTGAAACCGAAAAAAGTCGAAGTCGCACCGTTTCCGTTCGATGATTCGATCTACGCGACCTTGAAAAAGACCATCTCCGCCGACCTCAAGGACGCTCTCAACACCGAAAAGCATCCCAAAAAAGAAAGTTACGCCCTCGTCGACGCTTTGAAGGCCAAGCTCGTCGAAGCCATTCCCGAAGACGACGAAGAGAAAATCACTCTCACCAAGCGCGCCTATGACCGACTCAAGGAAGAAATTTTCCGCGACGAAATTCTGAACGCGCGCCGCCGTCCCGACGGCCGCAAGTTCGACCAAATCCGCAAAATCACCTGCGAGACCACTTTGCTTCCGCGCGTTCACGGCTCCGCCTTGTTCACGCGCGGCGAAACGCAAGCCCTCGCCACCCTCACCCTCGGCACCAAGGAAGACCATCAGCGCCTCGATCTTCTCTTCGCGCAAGACACTTTCAAGCGCTTCATGCTCCACTACAATTTTCCGTCGTTCAGCGTCGGCGAAGTAAAACCGAATCGCGGACCCGGCCGTCGTGAAATCGGCCACGGCGCCCTCGCCGAACGCGCTTTGACCAGCCTCCTTCCGCCCGAAACCGAATTTCCGTACGCCATGCGCCTCGTCAGCGACATTCTCGAATCCAACGGCTCCTCTTCCATGGCCACCGTTTGCGGCGGCTCTCTTGCCATGATGGACGCCGGTGTTCCGCTCAAGTCTCCCTGCGCGGGCATCGCCATGGGCCTCGTCGTCGGCGACAACAATAAATACTCCATCCTCACCGACATCGCGGGCGCCGAAGATCATTACGGCGACATGGACTTCAAAGTCGCCGGCACGCGCTCCGGCATCACCGCTCTCCAAATGGACATCAAGGTCACCGGCATCGGCATTCCGATGATGCGCGAAGCCCTCGCGCAGGCGAAAAAAGCCCGCCTCGAAATTTTGGACACCATGGACGCCACGCTCAGCGAACCGCGCGCGACGATTTCCGCGTACGCGCCGCGCCTCTTCAAGCTCAGCATTCCGACCGATAAAATCCGCGACCTCATCGGTCCGGGCGGCAAGAAAATCAAATCCATCATCGAGCAGACCGGCGTCAAGATCGACGTCCACGAAGACGGCACCGTGCACATCTTCGCCACCAGCGGTTCCGGCGGCGATGCCGCCTTGCAAATGGTCCGCGACGTCACTGCCAGCGCCGAAATGGGCAAAACGTACCTCGGCAAAGTCGTTCGCCTCGCCGAATTCGGCGCTTTCGTCGAACTCTTTCCCGGCACCGATGGCTTGCTCCACATCAGCGAAATCGCCGAACACCGCGTCCGCGACGTCCGCGACGAACTGAAACTCGGCGACCAGGTCATGGTCAAGGTGCTTGCCATCGAGGGCAACAAAGTTCGCCTCTCGCGCAAAGCCCTCATCAAGGAAGCCCGCGAAAAGCAGGCCCTCAAGCAACAAGCCGCCGCCGGCGCTTCCGGCCCGTCCGACGCTCCTCCGGCCGCAGCCGAATAACGACAACCAAATCAAACGCAACAAGGCCCGCGATATCATCGCGGGCCTTTCATTTCTCTTCGAAGAAATCGTTTACAGGGAGTTGGCGGCAGGTGCCATGCACGCGCCGCAAAGTTTCGCTCGTGGAGTGCGCAATGGTCTCCCGCAACGTTTGCAAGGCGGCCCATACAGCGACAGCCGGTGATGCCAAATCGGATTGGGCTTTTGGAGTTTTTCTCCAGTCAGAATTTCGTATTCTCGGAGGACGTCGGTGAACTCACTCCATATGTCTGTTGTTCGAGGAAGACGCTTGGACATCACGCGTCGAAATTCCTCGTCGTCGAGCATCGGCACTTCTTCCTTGCAGCGCCAGCACCACAGATATTTCATTGCTTTCGAGTTTCCGGCGTGTAGTGCTCATGCAAATACTGCGCAATCTTCTCCGCGTCCGCTTCCGGAATCGTCGCGCCAAATGTCTTCACCATCTTTTGCACTTCCGCATCCCACGTCGCCGCCGGCAGCGGCGGCTGCATCGTGATGTACCGCGCCGTATGGCAACTGCCGCAATAAATCTGTGTCTCCGCTCGCCCCGCGCCTTCGGCAAGTCCCACTTCAAACGTCGGATAGCTCGCCACGCCGTAGCGCGAGTCATCAGTCAACTCTCGTGCCGCCGGCTGCGACACCTTTCCAAGATTCTGTGCCGCATACGAACCCAATTGGTGCTGCGCGACGGCAACACCGCCCGCGACGGCGGTTCCCACCACCAATCCGGCAAAAAGTCTGCGAAGTTTCATCGCCCCTCTCCTCACTCCGCCGCCCCCACTACCATCTCCTGCCGTTCAATCCGGTTCCACAGATATCCCGCCGGATTCCAAACCCCCTCGTCCGGCTGCACATTTCCTTTCTCATCCGTCGCGCGCACCGCAATCGCGTATTTCCCCGCCGTTTTCGGCGTCCACGTCATATCCCACGTTCGAAACGAATACGCGCCGAAATCTTCGCCCAGCTGCGCGGCCTTCCACGTCTTCATTTCATCGTCGGAAATTTCCACTTTCGTCACGCGGCCGTATCCGCTGAACGCAATCCCGCGCAGCGTCACGCTCATTCCCGCCGGAATTTTTCCGCTTCCATCCGGCGAAACCAGAAACGATCGCACCGGCATCCGCCCAATCGGCACCGTCTTCACTCCGCCGGCCTTCATCGCTTCCGGCGTCGTCGTCCCGCGCGGCGTATCCGGAATCCGGTACGCCGTCTTCATCCAGAAATTTTCATCCGCTTTGTCCAGCACACGTATCCACGTCAGGCACTTCATCCAGTACGTCGCGAAATAGCCCGGCACCACCAGCCGCACCGGGAATCCATTCAACATCGGCAGCGGCTCGCCGTTCATCGCATAAGCCACCAGGCATTCATCAATCACCGGATTGTCCAAATCCAGTGACTTCATAAACGCGCTCGATCCCATTCCCTCCGGTCCCTCGCCTTGTTCCAATCCTTGCAGTTGCACTTGCACCGAACCGCTCTTCATTCCCGCCGCATTCAGCAAATCCCTCAGTTTCACTCCCGTCCACCGCGCATTGCCCATCGCGCCGTTGCCCCATTGCCCGCCCGCCACGCGCGGTTGCAGCCGGCTCCGGCTGTTTCCCGAACACTGGTTCGCCGCCGCCATCGTCTCCGCACGGAATTTCCGCAACAAATCGCCCATCGAAAACGCCTGCGGCGACGAAACATTCCCCTCGACGTGCAACCGCCACGATTTCAAATCCACCGCATTGGGAATGCGGTCCAGGTGCCATCGCACATAAAACGCCTCATTCGGCGTGAACGCGTCCAGAAAATAATTTAGCGCCGTCTCCAATTGCACCGGTCTGTCCGTCAACAAAATCAGCGGCGCCTTCTGCGGCTCGCTCACGATCGGTCCAACCGAATTCCAATGTGGATTTGCTCCCGGCCCGGTAAAACTCGGAAGTTCCGCGGCCGGTTTCTCTTGCGCGGAATGCGGCATGCCTCGAAGCGCCGATCCCGCCGCCAAACTTCCCGCCGCAACCCCCGCGCTTCGAAGCAGCGCACGCCGCGAAAGTTTGCGCGGCGGTTCCGTTCCGTTTTCACTCATAGTTCCCCCGCTGCGGCCTGTATTCGCCGGGATTTGTTGAACCCGCTTCTGAATCGTCGCTTTTGTTGCCTACGCCGTGCAGGCCGCGCTCGGATTGTGCACCGCGCTCAGCGCGCCCCACAGCGCATCCAGCGCTTCATTCGTCGACGCCAGGATCGCCGCGTCGTCCCCGCCGGCATTCGCCTCGAGCCAGTTCCGCCACGCCGCGCGATGTTCCTTGTCCGCTTCTTCGTGCACTTCAAAATACGCCAGCCCCGCCGGCTCCGTAATCCCGTAAAACTTCTTCAGCCCGTCAATTTTCGTCGTCGCAATCTCCGGCACTTGCGATTCATACGCATACAGCGCCGCCACCGCTTCCGCCACGCTTCGCTCCGCGCAAATCTCGCGGAATTTCTCCACCACATGTTGCGTGCCGGGCAGGGAAGCGCTCGATGCCATTTCCTCTTCGCTCACTCCCAGCGCACCTGCAAAATCCCGCCAAAGCTTCGGGTGAGGCCGCGCCGGATTTTCTTCTTCCGCCAGATTCTCCATCACCACCGGCTTCAGCGAAGCGTCCGCCCGCGCCGCCAGCACGCGCAAGTGCTTCGGAAATGCTTCCACATGTTTGTAATATTGCCGCGCGTAAAGCTGCAGCGATTCCCGCGTCAGCTTTCCCGCCTGCCAATCTTGATAAAACGGATGCTTCAGCAAATTCTTCTCCGCAATCGCTGCGTCCAGTTTTTCGGTCAGCTCCGTGTTCGGCATCGCCAAATCCTCCCTGAGTGTCGGCGCGCGTCGCGCCAAAAAATAATGCTTTCGAGTCTAGCAGACTCGCGAAAAACACGAAACCGCGGCCGGTAATCTCCCGCCGCGGTCCGCTTCCAATTTCCCGTTTTCCCTTCTACTGTCCGGCGTTTTTCTTCGCGTCCGCCGCCGCGCTGGAGCACGTCGCACGCAAATTCCCGCCGAGTGCCGCGCACTTCGCAAACGCCGAAGCCGCATCCACAAAACGCCTCGTGTTCGCTTCCGCCATCCCCAATAAATAAAAATTCGTCTGGTCCGCGGTATTCAAGCTCGTCGCTTTTTCCAGCTCCGGAATCGCCGCCTCGAATTTATTCTGCCGCAGCAGCACCAGCCCCACTCCTCCGTGCGCCATCGCTTCCGTATCCGATTTTATTTTTGAAAATGCCTCGTCCGTCGCGCCTTCCGGTTTTTGCCACGTCGCCGCGCCTTCCAGCGCCTTTTTCCCGTAATCGTCCGCTTTCGCCAATTCATCCGCCGCATTGGCCGTCGCCGGGTTGTACGTCCGCGCCAGCGCCTGCGATAGCACCGCCATCGTTCGAAAGTCCTTCGGGTTTATCGTCAAATCCTGCTGCGCCGCCGCCATTCCTTTTTCCATCTGTCCCATCTGTATGTACCCCACCACGATGTACGGATAAACAACGCGCGCCAGCTCGCTCTTCGGATACGCCTTCAAGAATATTTCGCCCGCCTCGACTTTTTTCGCCGCGTCGGCCGCCGGCACCGCCTTGAATTTGTCGAACGCCTTCTCCTCTTTTTTGTCCGCCGGATGCGGCAGCAGGTCCAGCGAATTTTCCGAGTTCAGCGGCGAAGTATCTCTTCCCGGTTGCGCCGTGGAAGTGCTCGCTCCCGAAGCCGCGCCTCCTCCGCCGCCCGCGCTTTGTCCTCGCGCCGCTCCGCACACGCTCAACACCGTAAGCGCCACCGCTGCAATCTTCCACTGCGCTCCGCTCTTCGCATTCATCGTCGTTCGTCCCTTATCTCGCCCTGTACCCATTCACATCTCACTCAATCCAAGTACTTTCTCTCTTCACAGCGTCGCGCTAACTCTGCCCCTGCACGCGCGCAATCACCGCTCCCAGCGCCTTCAATTTCTCCACAATCCGTTCGTATCCGCGATCGATATGATACACGCGCTCCACAATCGTCTCCCCGCTCGCCACCAGCCCCGCCAGCACCAATCCCGCGCTCGCGCGCAAATCCGAAGCCTGCACCGTCGTTCCGGTCAGCGCCGCCGCCCCGCGCACCGTCGCCCGGTGTCCATCAATCGCAATCTGCGCGCCCATTCTCATCATCTCGCTCGCATGCAAAAATCGGTTCTCAAAAATCGTCTCATTGATCGCCGACGTGCCTTCCGCCTGCGTCGCCAGCGCCATGTATTGCGCCTGCATGTCCGTCGCAAATCCCGGATATTCTTCAGTCGTCACGTCCGCCGCAAAAAGCCGTCGCGGCGCGCGCACCCGCACGCGATGCGGCCCCGTCGTCTCAATCATCGCGCCCGTTTCCTCCAGCAACGCCACCGTCGCCCCCAAATGTTCCGGCTCGCAATTGATCAGCGTCAAATCGCCGCCCGTCATCGCGCCCGCCACCAAAAATGTTCCCGCTTCGATCCGGTCCGGAATCACCGTGTGATCCGCGCCGCCGAGCTCTTGCACGCCCTCGATCCGCAGCGTCGCCGTTCCATCGCCGGAAATCTTCGCGCCCATCTTGCGCAGCAGCGCAATCAAATCCGTAATCTCCGGCTCGCGCGCCGCGTTTTCCAGCACCGTCTCTCCATCCGCCAGCGTCGCCGCCATCAAAATATTTTCCGTGCCCGTCACCGTGATTTTTTCAAATTTTATCCGCCCGCCCTGCAATCGCCCGCGCGGCGCGCGCGCTTCGATGTATCCGTGCGTCGTCGCGATTTCCGCGCCCATCTTTTCGAGCGCGCTCAAATGCAAATCCACCGGCCGCGCCCCGATCGCGCATCCGCCCGGCAGCGACACCCGCGCCACCCCAATCCGTCCGAGCGCCGGCCCCAGCGTCAAAATCGACGCCCGCATCGTCTTCACCAAATCGTACGGCGCCTCCGCGTGCGAAATCGTTTTCGCTTCAATCGAATAATCCGCCGCCGGAAACGCGTCCACCATCACGCGCGCGCCCATAAACGCCAGCAGCTTCGCCATCGTGATAATGTCCCGCACCCGCGGAACGTTATGCAGCGTCACCCGCTCGCGCGTCAGCAGCGCCGCCGCCATCGCCGGCAGCGCCGAATTCTTCGCTCCGCTGATCGCCACCATCCCGTGCAGTGGCTTCCCGCCCTTGATCAAAAATTTATCCATCCGCTCCCGCTCTTTGCTCCGTGAGGTTGCCGCATTTCACTCCGTCTTTTCTCCGTCTTCTCTGTAAACTCCGTGCTCTCCGCGATCTCTGTGTAACAGTTTTTTTCACTCTCCCAACGCCGCGCGCAAATTTCCTTTCGCCTTCCCCAGCATTTTCCGCGCCTCCGCCGCATCCACGCCGCGCTTCAGCATAATCAATCCAACCCGCATCTTGTGTCCCGAAGCCCGCAATGCCCGTTCCGCCGCTAACGCGCTCTTCCCCGACGCCGCCTCCAAAATCCGCACCGCCCGCCCTTCCAGCTTCCGATTCGTCATCTCCATATCAATCAGCAAATTTTCGTACGCATGTCCCAGTTGCACCATCGCGGCGGTACTCAGCATGTTCAGCACCATCTTTTGCGCCGTCCCCGCCTTCAGCCTCGTTGACCCCGTCAGCACTTCCGGCCCCACTTCCGGCCCAATAAATATCTCCGCCAATTTCCTCAATTCGCCTTCGCGATTCGCCGCCACGCCAATCGTCGCCGCGCCTTTCTTCTTCGCGTATCGCACCGCGCCCACCACATACGGCGTCGTCGCGCTCGCCGCCACTCCCACCACCACGTCCTTCTTCGACAATTTCGCGCGCCGCAAATCCTTCACCGCGTTCTTCACCGAATCTTCCGCGCCTTCCACCGCGCTCGTAATCGCGCGTCGTCCGCCCGCAATCAGCGCCTGCACCGCGTCGCGCGAAATTCCAAACGTCGGCCGGCATTCCGCCGCATCCAGCAGCGCCAGCCGCCCGCTCGATCCCGCTCCCACATAAATCAGCCGCCCGCCGCCGCGCAAACTCCGCACAATCGCATCCACTGCCCGCGCAATCGCCGGTATCTCCCGCTCCACCGCCGCCGCCACTTTCCGGTCCTCGCGGTTCATCAACCGCACAATCTCCACCGAACTCATCCGGTCAATCTTCGTCGAAGCCCGATTCCTCTGTTCCGTCAGCCGAAACTCTTTCTCCCTCGCTCTCATCCCCCCATTATATCCGCGCCCTCCGCATTCACTCACTCACCAATTCTCCACCGTTCACAAGCCATCGCCGCCATCGTAGCCGCCATTGTCACCGCCGTTGTCGTCGCCGTTGTAGGGGCCGTTGTAGTCGCCGTTGTAGGGCCCGCTTTCCGAAGCGGGCCCTCTTCGCTTTCCACCCAACCTCGGTTGCCGCTGCCGCCATCATCGCCGCCGTTGCAGTGGCCGTTGTAGGGGCCGCTTTCCGAAGCGGCCCTCTTCGCTTTCCACCCAACCTCGGTTGCCGCTGCCGCCATCATCGCCGCCGTTGTAGTGGCCGTTGTAGGGCCCGCTTTCCGAAGCGGGCCGTCTTCGATCTCCACTCAACCTCAATTTCCCAAACACCCGCGCATTTCAGGACACACTCACTCTCATCCTCGAAATTTTCCTCCGCCGAATCGTCTATCCTAATATCTGCCGGCCGCGTCCCCTCGCGCCGCCGCCATTCTCAAATTTATGTCTATCGCCGTCCTAAAACGCCTCTTCGAATCCCACTTCCGCGAACCCGCCGAGCGTGTCGTCCCGCTTCAAGGCGAACTCGGCGGTTCCGGCCGCCAAATCATCCGCCTCACCGCAACCCGCGCCACCGCCATCGGCATTCTCTACAACGTCCGCGAAGAAAATCTCGCCTTTCTCGAATTCTCCCGCCACTTCCGCCGCCACGGCCTTCCCGTCCCGGAAATTTACGGCGACTCGCTCGACGAAGGCGCGTATCTCGAAGAAGACTTCGGCGACACCACCCTCTTCGAATTTCTTTCGAAGCATCGCAACGCCACCGTCATCTCTCCGCCCGTCGTCGACGTCTACCGCAAAGTCGTCGAAGCCCTTCCAAAATTCCAAATCGAAGCCGGCCGCGATCTCAACTATTCCGTCTGTTATCCTCGCGCCAGCTTCGATCGCCAATCCATCGTCTGGGATCTCAACTATTTCAAATACTATTTCCTCCGCCTCGCCGGCATTCCCTTCAACGAGCAATCTCTCGAAGACGATTTCGAGCGCCTCACCGATTTTCTTCTCGGCGCCGACCGCGATTTTTTCCTCTACCGCGACTTTCAATCTCGCAACATCATGCTTCGCGACGGCAAACCTTATTTCCTCGATTATCAGGGCGGCCGCAAAGGCGCTCTGCAATACGATCTCGCCTCGCTTCTCTTCGACGCAAAAGCCGATCTCCCGCCCGAACTTCGCCAGCAACTTCTCGATCACTATCTCGATTCCGTCGCCGAAAGCGCAGACATCGATCGCGAAGCTTTTCTCAAACACTATTACGCCTACGTCTACGTTCGCATCCTCCAGGCCCTTGGCGCTTACGGTTTCCGCGGCTTTTACGAACGCCGCCCTCATTTCCTCCAAAGCGTTCCCTTCGCTCTCAAAAATCTCCGCTGGCTTTTGCACAACGCAAACCTCCCCATCGCTCTGCCCACTCTCATGGCCGCGTTCGAAAGCATGCTCGGCTCCGAAAAATTGCAGGCCATCGCCAAGGAAGCCGATCACCTCGTCCTCCGCGTCAATAGTTTTTCGTTTCATCGCGAATTGCCCAAAGACGAAAGCGGCAACGGCGGCGGCTTCATCTTCGACGGTCGCAGCCTTCCCAATCCCGGCCGCGAAGAAAAATTCAAGGAACTCACCGGCAAAGACGCGCCCGTCATCGAATACTTAAACCAGCAGGAAAGCGTCCATCAGTTCCTCGCCTCGGTTTATACGCTCGTCGACGCCAGCATCGCCAACTACCAATCCCGCGGCTTCAAGAACTTGATGGTCTCCTTCGGTTGCACCGGCGGCCAGCACCGTTCCGTCTTCCTCGCCGAACAACTCGCCAAACGCCTCCGCGCTCGCCCCGGCCTCACCGTCCATCTCCACCACATCGAACTCGAAAAAAAATCCCAATGACTCTCCGGCCACAAACTTGCGCCCTCGCTCCGAGAACAACACCGGGCTCATTATTCGTTTTCGTGAGTTTCGCGCTGCGTCGCGCGCAGTTAAAAAGACAATGAGCGTCCGACCACACAACCACGCCGTCATTCCGAGCGGCGCAGGCCGATTTTTTCTTTCGCCTTCGCTCTTGCGAACGCGTCGTCCTGCGCAGTCGAGGAATCTCTCTTCGAAGACAGCTTCAAAGGCGGCCTCATGAGCAGGCACGCCATGACCGTCTTCGTCTCGTTTCTTCCTTCGTTTTTTTTCTGTGCCCTCAGCGCTCTCTGTGTAACTCTCGCTTCTTCCATTCTTTCTCGTCTTCCTCTGCGCCCTCAGAGTCTCCGCGTTACGTTCTCTTCCGGTTTTTCTCGCCACTTCTCTTGGGTTTCACTCCCATGAAAGCCATGATCCTCGCCGCCGGCCTCGGCACCCGCCTTCGCCCTCTCACCGACACGATTCCCAAAGCCCTCGTCGAGCTAAACGGCCGCACCCTCCTCGAAATCCTCATCACCCGTCTCAAATCCTTCGGCGTCACCGAAATCATCGTCAACGTCCATCACCACGCCGAAAAAATCGTCAGCTTTCTCCAGGCCAACAGCAATTTCGGCCTCCGCATCGAACTCTCCCGCGAAGACGATCTCCTCCTCGACACCGGCGGCGGCCTCAAAAAAGCCGCCTGGTTTTTCCAGGAAGGGAACTCCGGCGAACCCTTCCTTCTGCACAACGTCGACGTCCTCAGCAATATCGACTTCCACCAAATGCTCGCCACCCACAAAAAATCTTCCGCCCTCGCCACCCTCGCCGTCCAAAAGCGCCCCTCCTCCCGCCAACTCCTCTTCGACCAAAACAATCTCCTCGTCGGCCGAAGCATCAACGCTACGGACGCGCTCATCTCAAAGCAGCGCGAAAACCCCACCGACCGTCATTCCGAGCGCAGCGAGGAATCTGCTTTTTCTTCCGACTCGTTTACCCCGAGCGTCTTCCGCGAGGGGCCACTTCCTCTAGCTTTTTCCGGAATCCACATAATTTCGCCCCGCCTTCTAAACCTCATCACCGAATCCGGCGTCTTCTCCATCATCGACACCTATCTCCGCCTCTCCTCCTCCAACGAAAAAATCTCCGCCTTCCGCGCCGACTCCTTCTACTGGCGCGACCTCGGCCGCCTCGAAGACCTTTCCGCCGCCAGTATAGACATGCAGCAACGAAAACTTTTGTAGGATCGTTCACTCTCACATCCAATGAAAGCATCGATCACAATTGAGACCGATATCTTCGAGCACCGCGAAGTAAAGCCGCACTTTGTCAATCCATGTTGTTTCGGCGAAGACTTTGCGGCATGGCTGACAGGACAACTTTCGCCACTGAAAGAAACAGGCTTTATCTTTTCGCAGCCGATCCAAGAGGACTACGGTTGGGGTTTCTGGGCTTCCTACGAAAAAACACCTTTTTGGGTTGCCCTTTCATTCGTCGGGAATGGTCCTCAAGACCCACCCTCTCAATGGGTCGTTACCGTGGCTTACGATCCGGGTTTAAACTTGATGAAGCGGCTTTTTCATAAGCCCAATCCCCAAGCCTTCGCGCAGCTGCGAGACAGAATTTGGGAGGCACTCAAATCGGAGCAGCGGATTAAGATACTTGAAATGGGAAGTTCAAGAGCCTCGTGAGACGCATAAAAACCAAACTTAGCAGCCAAAAGCGGAGAGAGCGTGAACTTCTTTTCGCTTTGAAAAAATACCGTTCAACAAAGGATCCAAAGAAAGCAAAACGTATAGGTAATACAATCGGCGTGATGATTTTTGGACGCTAACCGTAGAATGTGATCGTTTGCGGATCATTTCAAAAGACGTTCCGCGGCCAGCAGGGCTTTTGGTTCGTCTCAATTCGCTGGAGCGGCATTCGAAGCAAACCCCAGCGCCTGCATCACCGCGTCGTGCAACGCCACGCGCACCTTCGCGATCTTCAAATTTTCCCGCGTCGGATTCACCCGGTTCGTCAGCAGCACAACAAAAAGTTGCCGGTCCGGATCGATATAAATCGACGTGCCCGTAAATCCCGTATGCCCAAACGAATGTGCCCCATAGGAATGCCCCATAAAGCCGCCTTCGCTCGGCACCACCCATCCCAAAGCGCGCGTCCGCCCCGAAAGTTCCTGCGGCGCCGTAAACTGCGCAATCGTCGCCCGCCGCACAATCCGTTGATGCGCGTACACGCCGCCGTTCAGCACCATCTGGCAAAACGCCGCCAAATCCGGCGCCGTGCTAAAAAGTCCCGCATGCCCCGAAACGCCGCCAATCGCAAACGCATTTTCGTCATGCACTTCGCCTTGAATCAACCGGTGCCGCAACTGATTATCAATCTCCGTCGGCGCAATCGTCGGCCAAATCTTTTTTGGCGGCAGATACATCGTGTGACTCATCCCCAGCGGCGAAAAAATATTCTCACGCGTCAATCCATCCAAATTCTTTCCCGTCAGCCGATGAATAATCTCCGCCAGCAAAATAATTCCCAGGTCCGAGTAAATCATCTTCGTCCCCGGCTCATATTCGAGCGGCTCCGCAAAAATCTTATCCAGCGTGTCTTGTTTTCCCTTCGACGTCCGCCAATACTCCTTGAACGCCGGCAATCCCGAAGTGTGCGTCAACAAATGCCGCACCGTCACGCGATGCCGCCACTCGAGTTGCGCCGCCGAAGTAGTCCATTCCGGCAAATACCGCTCCACCTTCGCATCCAAATCCAGCGCCACCGGAAAATCGCCTTCAAACAATTTCTCCGTAATCGTCGTCGTCCCAACAACTTTTGTCAGCGACGCAATGTCGTACATCGTGTCCACATTCACCGAAGCCGATTTCGCGTCGTACGATAATTTTCCAAACGCATGCACCGAAACTTTTCCCCTGTATCCAATCGCCAGCGTCGCACCCGGAAACGCTTTGTCTTTCACCGCCGCCTCTATCACGTCAAACGCCGGCCGCAGTTGCGCTTCGCCCCGCACATCCATCGGCGCAAGCTTCATCGGCTCAGCCGCCACTTCCATCCCAAATCCCGCTTTCAAATCGATTCCCGGAATCGTCACCGGCAAATGTCCGCGAATCGGAATCTCCCCAAACAGCGCTCGCGCCATCGAAATCTGCGCCACGTCGCTGATTCCAAACGCGCCCAGCCACGTCTCCGCTTGCGGAAATCGCTCGATCAAATACGGACTTCCAAACGCCAGCGTAATCACCGGTTTTCCCGATTTGTAAATTTGTTCCGCCAGCGCCGCCTGCTCCGCCGGCACGTCCACATTCCCTTTGCGGTCGCTCACGCGCACAAACAGCGCCACCAGCGCCACGTCGTACGAATCCGGCGAAGGCAGTTTCAAATTCGCCGCATTCGCAAATCGCGTATCCGCGCGCAACGTCGTTACCGCATCGAATCGCTTCCGCAGCTCGCGTTCCAAATCTTCACCGGGATACGGTTCCGGGTCCGCATAAAACGCCAGCAGCAATGCGCGGCTCGGTTTCGTTCCGTCGAGCGGCAATCGCTTCGGCGCATCGCGCAGCAAAGTAATTCCGCGATCCGAAATGTCCTGCGCTTCGCTTTGCCATTTCACCGACCCAAATTTCGTATGCAACGCCGCAAGATCCACGAGGCGGTTTTTATCCAGCCCCAGCCGCGCTTTCGCTTCCAGAATTCGCCGCACCGATGCGTCCAATCGCTCGCGCGAAATTCGCCCGCTCTTCACCGCTCCTTGCAGCGCTTCAAACGCCGCATCCGGCACCGGCGGCATCAACAGCGCGTCCGCACCCGCCAGCACCGCGCGCACCGCCGCTTCGCCCGGCGCAAATCGCACCGTGATTCCCCCCATGTCCATCGCATCCGTAATCACCAGCCCGTCAAATCCAAGCTGCTCGCGCAAAACCCCCGTCAATATATTGTGCGAAAGCGTTGCCGGCGTATTCGCATCCGGTTCCAGCGCCGGCACATTCAAGTGTCCGGTCATCACGCTTCCCGCTCCCGCCGCAATCGCCGCGCGAAAGGGAACCAGTTCCAATTCGTCCAGCCGCGCGCGATCCGCTTTGATCACCGGAAGATCGATGTGCGAATCTGCCGCCGTATCGCCGTGTCCGGGGAAATGCTTAGCCGTCGCAAGCCCGCCATTTTCATTCACGCCGCGCACGTACGCGCTCACAAATTCCGCCACGCGCGCCGGATTTTCTCCAAACGACCGCGTGTTGATGATCGGATTTTCCGGATTGTTGTTCACGTCCGCCACCGGCGCGTAAATCCAGTGCACGCCCACGTCGCGCGCTTCAATCGCGGTGATCTTTCCCATCGTGTACGCGTCTTTCGCG
>DATGEI010000075.1:0-28028 GCA_035310365.1 Candidatus Acidiferrum sp. | reverse complement strand
CCCAACGTCAAAGTCCGCATCGACTTCCGCGGCCACGACATCGGCACTTTCGTCTTCCATTGCCACATTCTCAACCACGAAGACCTCGGCATGATGAACATCATCCAGGTGGTCGCACCGACCGCGGCCAATCCCGCCCCTCCCAAAAAGGCTGTCGCTTCCGCACGGCCCGCAACCGCCGAAACGCCCGCTGCTCCCGCGGGCATGGACAAAATGAAAATGCAGTAGCCTTTTTCCCGCAATCCAGATACCTCCAACAAAGAGCGGTTCCGGATTCATCCCGAGCCGCTCTTTGTTCCCCGCTTTATGTAGAGCCGTCCCTTTAGGGCGGCATCTTCGATTTAAGCGACGCCACGATTTCCCCGTCGCGCATCCAATCCACTGCACACCAACGAGGCGAACCGTTCGCTCAAAGCACGGCGCCTTCATCTAAATTCCCACTAAGCCCTTTCCCATCAATCCATTAAATACTATACAAATATCTATTGACTTCGTAAAACAGCCATGCTGCACTGACGAGTGTAATCAAGCTCCATTCGAACTATCCGACCCCACTTTTGTTTACCCCGATCTGCGAGGGGCCGTGATGCCCCCTCAATCCCTCCGCTCGCCTCACAATTTCGCCCAGTCTGGCTATCCCCTTTGTTTTGATATTCATGCAAACGCCTTCTCCCGCAACCCCTTTCTTTTCATACTAATACAAACTCCTCGGGGAGGTGCGTACCCCTCTCCGTTCTCGTCTTCGCTCTTGCCCTTTCCTTCACTCTTTCTCGCCCCGAGCGATCTCTGCGAGGGGGGCACAAGCGGCACGCTCTTTCTTGCCCCGAGCGATCTCTGCGAGGGGTGCTCTTTCCTTCACTCTTTTGCCGCGCGCGGCAACTCATCTCCTTATTTCTCAGTAACTTCCCCACTCTTTGCAGAAACACCCGGGTGGCACCCCATACGACACCCGCATCACCTCGTCCCCCACTCGCCCTGTGCTATTCTTCCTTTTCCATTTTCCGAAAGTGAGCCCCGCATGACCGCACGCGTCCTCGATGGACTCAAAATTCGCGACCAGGTCTTCCTCGAACTAAAGGACGAAATCGCCCGCCTCCATACGCAAGGCATCCGTCCCGGCCTCGCCGCCGTCCTCGTCGGAGAAAATCCCGCTTCCCAGCTTTACGTCAAAAGCAAAATCGCCGCCTGCGAACAGCTCGGCCTCGCCAGTTGGCTGCACACGCCGCTCGCCTCTTCCACCACCGAGGACATGCTCAAACTCGTCCACGATCTCAATCGCGACGACAACGTCGACGGCATCCTCGTTCAGCTTCCTCTCCCCAAACAGGTCGATACGAAAAAAATTCTCGAAGCCGTCGATCCCGCAAAAGACGTCGACGGTTTTCATCCCGTCAATCTCGGAAAGCTCGTCAGCGGCCGCGAAGGCCTCGTCGCTTGCACTCCCGCCGGCTGCATGGAAATTCTTCGCCGCAACAACATTCCCGTCGAAGGCGCCAACGCCGTCGTGCTCGGCCGCAGCGACATCGTCGGCAAACCGATGGCCCTTCTTCTCATGCACGCCAACGCCACCGTCACCATCTGCCATTCCAAAACGCGCGATCTTCCCGAGGTCGTCCGCCGCGCGGACATCGTCGTCGCCGCCATGGGCAAAGCCGGTTACGTGCAGCCCGATTGGCTCAAACCCGGCTCCGCCGTCATCGACGTCGGCACCAACAAAGTCGCCGATGCCGCCGAAGCCGAATCGCTCCTCAAACATTTTCCGCAGCGCCTCGGCAAATTTCGCGAAAAAGGCTCCGTCCTCGTCGGCGACGTTCATCCCGGCGCCATCGAGACCGCCGGCGCGCTCACTCCCGTTCCCGGCGGCGTCGGCCCCATGACCATCACCATGCTCATGTCCAACACCGTCAAAGCCGCGCGCCTTCGCCGCGCCCGTGGCGCGCTCGGAGCATCTTTGTAGTGGCGGGTCTTTAGACCCGTTCTTTTGCTTTATCTTTTGCTTTATCTTTTGCTTTATCTCTTGCTTTGTCTGTCGTTGTATCTTTTGTTTTCTCTTTTGCTTTATCTTTCTTCCTATGCTCAAACTAGGCCTAACCGGAGGAATCGCCAGCGGCAAGAGTTTCGTCGCGGCCTGCTTGCGTGAAATGCACTTTCGCGTTCTCGATGCCGACCAACTCGGCCACAAACTCCTCGAACCAGGCCAATCCGCGTACGAACCGGTCGTCCAGGAATTCGGCGATGAAATTTTGCGGCCGGATAAATCAGTCGACCGGAAAAAGCTCGGCGCCATCGTCTTCGCCGATCCGCAAAAACTCGCCAGGCTGAATTCCATTCTTCATCCGCGCATCGAGCAAGCCATGCGCGCGCAGTTCGCCGAGTGGGAAAAAGAAAATCCGCGCGACGCCGTCTTCGTCGAAGCCGCTCTCCTCGTCGAAGCCGGCATGCACACTCGCCTCGACGGCCTCGTTGTCGTCTGGTGCAATCCCGAACAGCAAATCGAGCGCCTCCTCGCGCGCGGCCTCACCGAAGCCGAAGCGCGCCGCCGCATCGCGCTTCAGCTTCCCAACGACGAAAAACTCAAACACGCGACCGACACCATCGACACCTCCGGCACCATCGAGGCTACGCAGGCGCAGGTCGCCTCTTTGGCCAAAACGCTGCGCTCCGGGCAAAACTGAACGCAAACGCTAACTTTTTCCTATAATGAATGGCTGATTCGATGTGGCACTGAGGAATACGAAAATGAGCCCCGCAAGAAAAAAGAACGAATCTCACCCGGTCCGAATTATTTTGATCGCACTCGTCCTCGTCGCCGGCGCCTACTGGGCCGGCGCGCGCTGGGGACCTCGCGACCCGCAAAAAGTCGAAGCCGTCCCGCTCGGCGCCAATGCAAAATCGGACGCGAATTCCAACGCGCAGCGCGATGCCGGCCTCACCGACGAAGAGTCCATCAACGTTCGCGTCTATCGCCAGGCTTCGCCCGCCGTCGCGAACATTCTCACCAAAGCCACCGAATACGATTTCTTTATGGACCCCGTGCCCGTCGAAGGCGCCGGCTCCGGTTTCGTGATCGATCCGAAAGGCTTCATTCTCACCAACAATCACGTCATTGAAGGCGCGCAAACCATCGAAGTCGTTCTCGGCGATCAATCGCGTTATCCCGCAAAAGTCATCGGCGCCGATCCGCGCAACGACGTCGCGCTCATCAAAATCGAGCCGAAAAATAAAAAGCTCGTCGCGCTCGCGCTCGGCGATTCCTCCACCATCCAGGTCGGCCAAAAAGTTCTCGCCATCGGCAATCCGTTCGGCTTCCAGAGCACGCTCACCACCGGCGTCATCAGCGCGCTCGGCCGCACCGTGCAAACCAGCCAGACCACGTTCATCGATCAGGCCATTCAGACCGACGCCGCCATCAATCGCGGAAATTCCGGCGGTCCGCTCATCGATTCGCACGGCGAAGTGATCGGCATCAACTCCGCCATTTACACGCCAACCGGCACCACCGCCGGCATCGGCTTTGCCATTCCCATCAACACCGCAAAACGCATCGCCCACGATCTCATCACCGATGGCCGCGTTCATCAGGCGTTTCTCGGCGTCAGCAGCTACGCGATCGGCGGCGGTTTGGCGGAAGCGCTCGATCTGCCCGTGCAGGAAGGTTTGCTCGTGCAAACCGTTTCGCGCGGAGGCCCGGCGGCGCTGGCCGGCCTCCATGGCGGCGATCGCATCGCGCAGCTTGGCATGCGCCGCTTTTACGTCGGCGGAGACGTGATCGTTGAGATCGACGGCCAAAAAGTCGCGTCGGAGCTCGACGTCAATCTCGTGCTCAATAAAAAACGTCCGGGCGAATCGATCACCGTCACCGCCTATCGCGGCGGCAAGAAAATCGAAATTCCGGTGAAGCTCGGCGACCGCGAGAAGTAGGAAAAACTATTTCTGAAATTCCGCGCGATGCCGTTCGCGCTCGGCTTCGCTCAGCGTAAACCACGCTTCGGCCACGTCGCGCACGCGTTCGAGTTCGCGTTGCATCTCCGCATGCTTCGCGTCCATCAATTCCGCGCTGGCGTCCTTCGGCACATAAATGGGCGGAGCGAAAAAAATCACGGCGCGCGCAAACGGCATCGGAAGGAGAAAGTGATCCCAGGTTTTCTCAAATGTTCTTCCGCGATCGACGCCGAGGTGAAACACCATGATCGGCGCGCCCGTTTTGCGCGCCAGCATCACCGGTCCGGGTTTTGCGATGTACCGCGGCCCGCGCGGCCCGTCAATCGTGAACGCGCAATCTTTTCCTTCTTCGATTCGCCGCGCCATTACCGCAAGGCCGCGCAAGCCGCCGCGCGAAGAGCTTCCCTGCGCCGTTCCAAACCCGAGCCATTCGATCACCTTGCGCGTCCACTGCCCGTCGAACGCGGTTGTGTTCATCACGACGACGCCGTGATCGCGGTACCACCAGACGATGGGAATAATCACGCGATGCCAGAACGCCCAGATGATTTGCTTTTTCGCGGCGTACACTTTTTCCGCGTGATGCCAGCCCAAAACTTCATAACGCAGCGTGGGCCCGAGCAATCGAATCGCGCTGTACACAACGCCCGCGATAATTGGAATTTGCCTGCGCCGCGACCATTTCAGTTGCGGAAGCCGCGTATCGTAGTGCGTGTTGACGGATTCCGGCTGTTCCCGCGAATCCGCGCCTTGGTCCGGTGTACTCGTCATATTTATTTATTGTAATGCCTACGCCCGCTGCGCCCCAGGCGGGTTATAGTATCGAGTGATAGTTTATCGGCCGCACAAATAATTTGGCCGGTGCGATCTCGAAATATGGCCGTGCAAAAATTTACGTCGAACGTTTTCCGCTCGTTGGCCGCCGCGGCACTTTCGTGCGCGGGCGTTGCCGCGTTGCTCGCCGCCGTTCCCGACGAACCCGTCAAGGAGCCGGTTGGAATTGTCGAAGGCGAATCGATCCTGGTGCAAGGCCCGATGAGCGTCAGGGTTGTGAACGGAAAAGTGAAAACAGTTTTGCACAGCGGCGGCGACCTGCGTGTGAAATCCGGGCGCGCGACGATCGAACTCGTGGAAGGCGGAAGAATTGCCGTCTGCGGCCCCGCGCATCTTTCGGTTTTGAAATCCGGCGGCGCGCTTACCGTGGCGCTCGATTCGGGCACGATTCACTCGTACGTGGATCAAGAGCCTTCGCTTACGATTTACACCGCGTTGCTGCAGGCAAAGCCGCTCGCGATTGGCGGAGCGCCGCAAGATACGCTGGTGAGCCTTGACGCGGCCGGCGGCCTTTCCGTGCGCGCCATTGGCGGCGCGGTGCGGATTGAACAGCAACTGAGCGGGCAAAGTATCGTGGTGCCGCAAAGCGGCGACGTTCTTCTGAGTAATGGACAGCTAAATTCCATGAAACCCGGCGCCGGCCGTGGCGCGTGCGAACTGGGCGAACTGAATCTTCAACAGCCGTTGCCGCAAGTGAGCGTTCCGGCCACCGCCGAAGAAGTGAACCAGCCCCACTTGGCCGATGCAAAACCAAATCTTCCGGCGGCTCACGCGAATCCCGCCGCGGACGACGGCCCGATCTATCAAGTTTTTCTGTCGCCGATGCGATTTGACTCGAGCCTGAAAGTGCAGCAACCGCCGGACCCGAAGCTGATCGTGCTGGTGCGGCGCGTCCGCGTGCGGCCAACTTTAATTTTCGAAGGCCGCGTGGAAGGCGACACACTCGTCGCGCAAAGCCATCCGGTCGAGCCCGTCAACGCGGCGGCAAAACCAAACCCCGGTCCAGCTGCGGCCGCCGCGCAAGCGCCGAATCCGACGGTGGCCGACCGCGTCCGCGACTTGTGGAAGCGCATGTGGAGCCCAAAGTCCTAAGCACACGGACAGGCGCGTTTGCCCTTACGGTACGGCGCGCAAGGTCGTGATTCACGCCGTTTGTTCGGCGTGCTACTTTTTTAATGAATCGCAACGGAAGGTTACACCGGTTTTCCGGCGCAACCCGATGAATTGACTACCCGACACTGGAGCGTTACGCGGTGATGACCAAAAGCAGAGCAGTTGCCAATTCTTTCCTCTCGTTTTACTTCTTGATTTTTGGCGTAGCGGCGGTGTTGAGCGGGTGTGGCGGCTACGGCGGCAACGGCGGCAACACGACGCAGGCGGTCTCCGTAACAATTTCGCCGAAAACCATCAGCGTCAAAACCGGCCAGACGCAACAGTTCACGGCGTCCGTTGTGTATGCGACGAATACGGCGGTGACGTGGCAAGTGAATGGCACACCGGGCGGAGACGCCGCTCATGGAACGATCGCGTCGACGGGACTTTACACGCCGCCGGCGGCGCCGCCGAATCCGGCCACGGTGTCGGTGATTGCCGTCTCGCAAGCCGACCCGACGAAATCGGACACGGCGAACGTGACGGTTACCGATGGCACGGCCCCCACCGCGCCGGCAAATCTTGCGGCAACGGCCAATTCCGCGTCGCAAATCAGCCTGACGTGGACGCCGTCCACCGACAACGTCGGCGTGACGATGTATCAAATACAACGCTGCGCGGGACCGGGCTGCACGCCTTCGACGCAGGTTGCGACGTCGACCACGGCTTCGTTTACGGACACGGGGCTTACCGCTTTGACTTCTTATTCGTATCGCGTGAGCGCCACGGACGCGGCAGCGAACGTGAGCGCTTTTTCGAATACGGCGACGGCGACGACTTCGGCGTCTGGTGTCGCCGTGACTCTTACACCGGCGCGCGGCGGCCTGACCGTGACGCAAAAACTTTTGCTGACCGCAACCGTCACGGCCGACGCCACAAACAGCGGCGTGACGTGGTCGTTCACTTCAACCGGCGCCATGACGGGTGGCGTGTTTTCTTCTCCGAACAGTGCATCGGGGACGCCGGTGACGTTCACGGCTCCCGCTGCGGCGGGCGTGGTGACGATAACGGCGACGAGCGTTGCGGATCCGACAAAAAGCGTTCAGGCCACGATCGGCGTGACGGATTTGGCCGGCGTGTACACCTACCACAACGACAATTCGCGGACGGGCGCGAACACGCAAGAGTACGCGCTGACGATGGCGAACGTGAATACGACGACGTTCGGAAAAGTGTTTTCGTGCAGCGTGGACGCGCCGATTTACGCGCAGCCGTTGTGGGCCGCGAATCTTTCCATTGGCGGCGTGGCCCACAATGTGATCTACGTGGCGACGGAGCACGATACGGTGTACGCGTTCGACGCAGATTCGAACGCGAGCCCGTGCGTGCCGTTGTGGACGGCCAGTTTGCTTGATGCGGGCCACGGAGGATTGACGGGAGAAACCTGGGTGACTTCTACGGATGTTGGTTGCCTCGACCTTGCGCCCGATATCGGAATTGTGGGTACGCCGGTGATCGATGCGACGACGAAAACGCTGTACGTCGTTTCCAAAACGAAGAACACGGCGGTAACGCCGTTTCATCAGCGTCTTCACGCGCTGGACATGACGACCGGCTTGGAGAAATTCGCCGGCAGCCCAATTGAGGTCTCGGCGTCGGTTCCCGGAACGGGCGTGGGGAGCAGCGGAGGCATGGTCCCATTCGATGCGCTGACGAACAACCAGCGGCCGGCGCTTTTGCTCAGCGGAAGCGGAGCGACAAGCCACGTTATCGTCGGCTGGTCGTCGCATTGCGACAATGGGGCGTATCACGGGTGGGTGATGTCGTACAACGGAGGGACGCTCGCGCAGGAGGCAACGCTGAATTTTTCTCCGAATGGCTTCGACGCCGCGGTCTGGATGTCGGGAAGCGGGCCAGCCGAGGACGCGGCCGGAAACATTTATTTGGCAACGGGCAACGGGACATTCGATGCGAACAGCGCATCCGCGCCGAACAACGACTATGGAGACTCGGTGGTCAAGCTGGGTCCGCCGTCGGGTGGAACGTTTCCGATACTGAGCTATTTCCGGACGACTACGATCGCGTCGCCGGACACGACGGATACGGATCAGGGATCCGGCGGCGTGCTGCTGCTGCCGCCATTGGGTGGAAATAATCGCCTGCTGCAGGCCGGCAAAGATGGAAACATCTATGTGCTGGATCAAGCTTCCCTTGGCGGTTTGAGTTCGAACCAAGTAGCCGGTGTATTCCCTGGAGGACTCTGGGGTTCGCCGACTTACTGGAACGGATTCGCGACATTTGGACCGGCGTTTGGCGCACCGTTCGTACAGTACACGGTGAGCGCTACGGGCAATCTTTCTTCATCCGTGCAAAGCAGCGCGACGGGTTTCAATTTTCCCGGGCCGACGGCTTCGGTTTCCGCGCAAGGTACGACAAGCGGAACAGGAATCGTGTGGGCGCTGGATAACCAGGCCTATTGCACGGCACAGTCGAGCAGTTGCGGTCCGACGATCTTACACGCGTACGATGCGACGAGCCTTGCCACGGAGATCTGGAATAGCACAATGGTGGCGGGAGACAAGGCGGGGAACGCGGTGAAATTTACGGTTCCGACGGTGGCGAACGGCAAGGTCTATATTGGAACGCGAGGAAACAACACTGGCAATGCGACTGGTTCCACCTCGACGCCGGGTGAACTCGACGTTTACGGCCTGAAGCCGAACGTACCATAACAGTTGTCTAGTTACGCCGCGAATTGGCCTTGTACCAATCGTACGTTGGCGTCCAAAATACTTAGAGAGTGTTTGGGCTTTTGCAGAAATGATTGTAAGAAAAAACTACATGCCTTCGTAGTTTGGGCCGCCGCCGCCTTCGGGGACGACCCAGGTGATGATCTGATAAGGATCGGCGATATCGCACGTCTTGCAGTGAACGCAATTCGCGAAATTGATTTTTAGTTTTTGGCCGGCGCCGTCTTTGACCATTTCATAAACGGCGGCGGGACAAAAATACTGGCAGGGATTGCCGTACTCTTCGGCGCACTTTGTGGCGCAGACGTTCAGATCCGCGACGTGAAGATGGCACGGCTGATCTTCTTCGTGGCGCGTGCCGGAATGGTAGACGTCGGTGAGGCGATCGAAGGTGAGTTTTGCGTCGCCGGTGAAACGCGGCTGGGCAGGAGCGCCGCCGATTTTTTTGTACGCTTCGTGGCCGGCGTGCGCGCGCATGGGATCGACGAGGCCGCGGCCGCCGGTGATCTGCTGAAAGGCAGTGTTGAAAAAGCCGGCGAGCTGGCCGTGCGCGAAGCCCTGGTGAAAATTGCGAACCTTCCACAATTCTTTTTTGATGTAGCTCTGCTCGATTTTCGTTTGAAAGGCGCCGAGAGATTTTGCGGAGGTGTCGCCGGATTTGAGCGCTTCGAAAGCGGTTTCGGCCGCGAGCATGCCGCTTTTGATGGCGAGGTGAATGCCTTTTAATTTTTGCGAATCGAGAAAACTGCCGGAATCGCCGACGATGAGGCCGCCGTCGAAAAAATTGCGCGGCATGGCGTACCAGCCGCCGTACGGCAGGGATTTTGCTCCGTAACGGACGAGCTTTCCGCCGTCGAGCAGATTCGCGACGAAGGGATTCGTCTTCCACCTTTGAAATGTGGCGTGGGGATCGAAGCGCGGGTCGGCGTATTCGAGCGCGATGACGAGGCCGATGGAAACGCGACTGTTCGAAAGGCCGTAAATCCAGCCGCCGCCGTACATGCTGCCTGGGACGGGCCAGCCGAGCGTGTGCGCGACGTAACCGGGCTGAATTTTTCCCGGCTGCACGTCCCACAATTCCTTGATGCCGATGCCGTAGCTTTGCGGATTGATGTTGTCGAGCTTCTTTCTTGCAACGAGATCTTTGGTGAGCGAGCCGCGCGTGCCTTCGGCGAGGACGGTGACTTTGGCTTTGAGTTCGTAGCCGGGCTGGAAGTTGTCTTTCGGTTTGCCGTTCTTGTCGACGCCTTTGTCTTCGGTGATGACGCCGCCGATGCCGTCGCGCTCGTAAATCAATTGCGCGCCGCCGAATTCTTTGAAGATATTGACGCCGGCGGCTTCCACTTTTTCGCCGAGCCATTTGACGAGTTTGCTGAGCGAAACGACGTAATTGCCGGTGTTGACGAAGGGCGGCGGCGTGATGGGAAAACGGAACGAGGATTTTTCCGTGAAAAAGAGCGCGGCGGAATCGGTGACGGGCGTATCGAGCGGCGCGGATTTTTCGAAATCGGGGACGAGTTCGGCGAGGGCTTTGGGATTCATGATGGCGCCGGAAAGCTGGTGCGCGCCAAGTTCGCGGCCTTTTTCGAGGACGTAGATATTTTCGGCGGAGAGTTCGGGCTTTGCGCCGGTGGTGTTGTGAGCTTTGATGAGATTGGCGAGATGAAGGGCACAGGCCAGGCCGGCGGGGCCGGCGCCGACAATCAAGACGTCGGCTTCGAGTTGTTCGCGTTGGACGGTCATTGTAGGAATAATTCTAACAAATCAGAGATGGCCTGGATTCATCGCATCTTGCCAAACTCATCAAGAGTAATGCCGAGTTGCTTCAGAATCTGGTGAAATAGCGGCGGTCCAATCTCCGTGGCACCATGGACTGGAATGGTTGTGGCTCGGCCGTCTGGATGATTCCAGCGCGCGTGGCTGCCTTTCTGTCTGGTGAGGATGAATCCGAGAATGCGGGCAACGCGCTGAAATTCTTTCGCCGTAGCGCTAGGCATTTACGATCTCAGTCGTATCGGCCGGGAGGGCTTTTCCTTTTTCACGAAATTCGTCTTCGATCATGCTGAAGACGTTCTGCAGTTCCGCAAGGGCTTCTTCGCGTGTGTTCATTAGTGCGTAACAGGCGGGAAGCGATGGAATCTCCGCGACCCAGGAACCGTCGTCCTGCCGGTAGAGAACGATTTTGTAGTCGTCGAATTTCATGGCGTCAGGCGCCAGTATATCGCTAGAAACTGCTTTTACGCGGCTATTTTGCTTTTTGCAGTTCCTCGGTGAGCGCGGGCATGATTTCGAAAATGTCGCCGACGATGCCGTAATCGGCGATTTCGAAAATCGGCGCGTTCTGATCTTTGTTGATGGCGACGATGGTGCGCGCGCCCTTCATGCCGACGACGTGCTGGATGGCGCCGCTGATGCCGAGCGCGAGGTAAAGTTTTGGCGCGACGGTCTGGCCGGAGCTGCCGATCTGGCGCTCCATCGGAAGCCAGCCTTCGTCGCAAATGGGACGTGAGGCGGCGATTTCCGCGCCCATGGCTTTGGCGACGGATTCGGCTTGCGGAATATTTTCCGGCGCTTTGATGCCGCGGCCGATGGCGACGATGAGCGGCGCTTGCGTGAGGTCGACGGCGGATTTTGCTTCCTTGAAAAGTTCGAGCGGCCTCGTGCGAATTTGCGCGGCGGCGAGCTGAACGCTGACGGCGTTTACGGGCGCTTTGCCGGATGAATGGGCCTGCACGAGATCTGCGCGAAACGCGCCGGCTTGAAACGACGCGAACCACGGACCCGCGCCGAGAAACGAAACGTCGGCAACGGTTTTGCCTTGAAACATCTGGCGGACGAAAACGAGTTTGCCGCCCTCGTTGCGATAGCCGACGCAATCGCCGATCATTCCCTTGCCGAGCATTGCGGCGAGTTTCGGCGCGAAATCGCGGACTTGATACGTGTGCGGAAACAAAACGAGATCGGGCTTTGCGGATTCGATGGCTTGCTTGAGCGCGATACAGTATCCGTCGGGCGTGTAGTCGGCGAGAAGATCGTGATCGACGGCAAGAACTTCGGCGACGGCTTTGGCGGCGAGTTCTTCGGCAAAAGCGCTGACTCCCTTGCCAAGAACTGCTGCGACGACACTGCCGTTCGTTGCAGCGGCGATCTGTTGCGCGGCGGCAAGCGTTTCGAAGCTGGCGTTGTTCCACTTGCCCTGGCGATGCTCGGTGACGACGAGGATTTTCATGCTCAGATCACCCTCGCGTCGAACTTCAGTTTTTCCACGAGTTTTGCGGCCATTTCTTTAGGCGTGCCGGTCAGAAATTCCGTCTTCTTCGTTTTCACCGGAACGTAAATTTTCTCAACGCGCTGCGTCGGTTCGCCTGTGACGCCGAGCGATTCGCGCGTCACCACCGCAATTTCTTTTTTCTTTGCGGCCATGATTCCTTTGAGCGTGGCGTAACGCACTTTGTTGATGCCGGATTGGATAGAAAGCACGGCGGGAAGCGGACATTCGATCCACTGAAACCAGCCCGCTTCGAGTTCGCGCTTCAATTTCAGTTTCCCGTCGGCGGCTTCGATGGCCATGATGATGGTGGCGTGCGGACGGTCGAGCTCGGCGGCCATGAGGACGCCCGTCTGGCCAAAGCCCTGATCGTCGCTTTGCAATCCCGTCAAAATCAGATCCGGATTTTCACTTTTCACCGCGGCGGAAAGCGCTTTCGCGGCGCCGAGCGGATCGAGCTCGAAAAATTTGTCATCGACAATGTGAATCCCGCGGTCGGCGCCTTTTGCGAGCGCCTCTTTAATTGTCTGCTTCACGCGCTCGGGGCCCATCGAAAGCGCGATCACTTCGCCGCCGTGCTTTTCTTTCAGGCGCAGCGCTTCTTCCAGTGCAAAACTGTCCGGCTCGTTCATTTCGAAGCCGATGTCGGATTCCTTGATCCAGTTGCCGGAAATCGCGAGCGGCGCGTCTTTGGCGGGCACCTGTTTGATGCACACGATAATTTTCATGAAGATTTTCCTCGAAGTTTTCGGAGGCTTCCGGGGCAAAAGCCCCTCGTTAACAATCGCAAATGCGGGGCTGAAGCCCCCGCCTCCTAAAGACGTGTCGACAGGCGGCGCTTACTTGCCCGTCCACCGCTTGAAAATGAGCGCGGCGTTGGTGCCGCCAAAGCCGAAGGAATTCGAAAGCGCGTAATCGACCGTTTGTTTGCGCGCGTGATTCGGAACATAGTCCAAATCGCATTCCGGATCGGAATTGAATTGATTGATCGTGGGCGGCAGAATTTCGTCGCGCAAAGCCAGCACGCTGATGCCTGCTTCGAGGCCGCCCGCGCCGCCGAGCAAATGGCCGGTCATCGATTTTGTCGAGCTCACCGGCAGCTTTTTATTGGTTGCGCGTTCGCCGAAGAGCCGCTTCATCGCGCGCGTTTCAATTGCATCGCCGATCGGCGTGGAAGTGCCGTGCGCGTTCACGTAGCCGATGTCATCTGGCGAAAGCTTCGCGTCTTTCAGCGCCGCGCGCATGACGCGAAATGCGCCGTCGCCGTTTTCGACCGGCTGCGTGATGTGATACGCGTCGCCGGACATCCCGTAGCCGACAATTTCCGCGACGATTGGCGCGTTGCGCCGCGTGGCATGTTCGAGCGATTCAAGAATCAGAATGCCGCAGCCTTCGCCGACCACAAATCCGTCGCGGTCGCGATCGAACGGCCGGCTCGCCGTCCCGGGGTCTTCATTGCGCGTGGAAAGCGCGCGCATGGACGCGAATCCGCCCACGCCCATGGGCGTAATCGTCGCTTCGGTGCCGCCGCAAATCATCATTTCGGCGGCGCCGCGTTCGATAATTTTGAAGGAATCGCCGATGGAATGCGCCGAAGCGGAGCAAGCCGTCGCCGTCGCGGAATTTGGCCCTTTCGCTCCATAGCGGATCGAAACGTGGCCGCTCGCCAGATTCACGATCGCGGAAGGAATGAAGAACGGTGAAATTTTTCCGGGGCCGCCGGTGACCAGCTTGAGGTGCTCGCGCTCGATGATGTCGAATCCGCCGATGCCGGACGCGATGTACACGCCGACTTCTTCGAGGTTCGATTGCTCCGGCTTCCACTCGGCCTGCCGCACGGCGTAGTCCGCGCCGGCGAGCGCGATCTGAATGAAGCGGCCCATCTTCTTCAATTCTTTTTTCTCGATCCATTGGAAGGGATCGAAATTCTTCACTTCGCCGGCAATTTTGCAGTCGAAGCCGGTCGTATCGAAATGCGTAATCGTGCCAATGCCGCTGACGCCGGCGAGGAGGTTTTTCCAGCTTTCCTCCGTGCCGATGCCCAACGCACAGACCAGCCCAACGCCCGTGACCACAACTCGGCGAGTCAACGTTCCTTCACCTCTGTTGATTTGAAATATCGTGCGGCGAACGAGCCGTTACTTCGATTTGGCGTGTTTATCGATATATTCGATGGCATCTTTCACCGTGGCCATCTTCTCGGCGTCCTCGTCCGGCACTTCGATGCCGAACGCTTCTTCAAACGCCATCACCAATTCCACCTGGTCGAGCGAATCGGCGCCCAGGTCGTCCACGAAAGACGCCGTCGGCGTCACTTCCGCTTCATCCACCCCGAGCTGCTCGACGATAATCTGTTTTACGCGTTCTTCTACGCTGGCCATTCCCATTTCCTCCGTCCCGACCGGGTCGGGACTTTTTCGTTGTACTGATACACCGGCGCACGAACTGCCAGCGCCCGAACTCTTGCAGAATCCCTGTTTTAGCCCCACAAAGGCAACTTGACTATTCTAGAGAGGCCCTCCCGGAAGGTCAACTTGAGCGTCGCTTGATCTCCTGGCTGACCGCCTTTCGAGCAACGACAGAAAGTCACGATAAACGAACCACAGAACAATTCCCCACCACCAACCTCGGAACATGCGTGCCCACATCCAAAACGTTACTGCAACCAGCCCAAAGTAAATCACTACACTGAGACTCTCGAGCGTGCTCCGGAGCGACACGTAACGCCTCCTTTTACGCCAAATGCATGCCGCCGTTGACGTTCAAGACGTGGCCGGTGATGTAGCCGGCTTCATCGCTGGCGAGAAAAACGATCGCGGCGGTGACATCGCGCGGTTTGCCCATTCGCCCGAGCGGAATGCGCTTGTTCAATTCCTCTTTCACGCTGGCGGAAAGAACGTCGGTCATGGGCGTTTCGATGAAGCCCGGCGCGACGGCATTTACGGTGACGTTGCGCGACGCAATTTCGATTGCCGTCGCTTTCGTCAAGCCAATCAGGCCAGCCTTCGCGGCGACGTAATTCGCCTGGCCCGCGTTGCCGCTTTGCGCCACGACGGAAGAGATATTGATGATGCGTCCGGCGCGCGCGCGCATCATCACGGCCAGCGCCTGCTGCGTGCAAAGGTGCGCACCGGTCAGATTCGTCTTCAGCACGGCTTCCCAATCTTCGAGTTTCATGCGCATGGAAAGACCGTCGCGCGTAATCGCCGCGTTGTTCACCAAAATGTCCAGACGCCCGAATTTTTCCATCACCTGCTTGAAGCCGGCCTTCACCTGCTCCGCGTCCGCCACGTCCATCTTCACGGCCAGCGCTTCGCCGCCGATGGCGGCAATCTCGCCGACGAGCGACGCCAGCTTTTCTTCATTGCGCGCCGCGACGGCGACCTTCGCGCCGGCTTCGGCCAGCGCCAGCGCCGCATCGCGGCCAATTCCCTGCGAAGCGCCGGTTACCACCGCCACTTTGTCTTTCAGGCTAAACATTTTTCTTGCCCGCATCCTCTCAAAACCTTCTTCAGGGGCTGAAGCCCTTTCTCTTCTGCCTTGAACGTTGGGGCTAAAGCCCCAACCTCCTAAAGAGTTGTTGTCATCCTGATCTCCTCCACAAAAATGAGCGAAGGACCCCAACTTAAGAACCTGCTCGGGCGTTTCGTTCTTGCCGGCGCTTACGGTAGCGCAGCCCCCTACGGGATAAACAAGAGTGGCTCCGCTACTTACGCCGCGTCGGCTCTGGCCGCGGAAATTTTTTCGAGCGTCGTGTTCAGACTTTTTTCGTCTTCGATATTCAGTGCGACGACGGACCGCTCGATCTGGCGCAGCAAACCCGTCAGCACGCGTCCCGGGCCGACTTCCACAAACGTGCTTACGCCCTCGTCAATCATCATGCGCACGGACTCTTCCCACAGCACGGGCATGGAAACCTGCCGCACGAGCGCATTGCGCGCTTCGTCTCCTTTTTCCACCGTGTCCGCATCGACGTTCGTCACGAGCGGCACGCGCAATTCCGAAAATTGCACCTGCTCCAAATCCTTCGCCAATTTTTCCTGCGCCGGCATCATCAGCGCCGAATGAAACGGGGCGGACACCGGCAGAATCACCGCGCGCTTTGCGCCCAGTTGCGAGGCAATCTCCGTCGCGCGTTTCACCGCGCTTGCATGGCCCGAAATCACCGTCTGCTCCGGCGAATTCAGATTTGCCGCGGAGCAAACTTCGCCTTCCGCCGCGCGCTGGCACGCATCGGCCACCACCGCGTGCGAAATTCCCATCACCGCCGCCATCGCGCCCACGCCTTGCGGCACGGCGTCCTGCATGTACGTTCCGCGCTTGCGCACGAGCTGCACTGCATCGGCGAATTTCAACGCGCCGGCGGCAACCAGCGCCGAATACTCGCCCAGGCTGTGCCCCGCCACAAAATCCGGCGTCAAACCTTTTTCTTCCGCCACGCGAAACACGGCCACCGAGCAGGTCAAAATTGCCGGCTGCGTATTTGCCGTCAGCTTCAAATCTTCTTCCGTGCCTTCAAAGCACATCTTCGAAATGGAAAAGCCGAGCGCTTTGTCCGCTTCGTCGAACACGGCGCGCGCCGCCGGATATTTTTCCGCCAGCTCTTTTCCCATGCCCGGATACTGCGAAGCTTGTCCCGGAAATACGAACGCTACTTTTCCCATCGTCTCTACCTCTGCAGTGCCGCCACCGCGTTCCTAAAAAAAGCCGTCACACGCCAACGTCTGTTGCAAACAACTCTTGCTCGATCTTTTCGTTCACATTGGCCTTGGCCAATCCCGCCGCCACGCGAATTGCGTTCTTCACCGCGTTCGCGTTCGAACGCCCGTGCCCAATCACGCAAACGCCGCGCACGCCCAAAAGCGGCGCGCCGCCGTACTCCGTGTAATCAATCGTCTTCTTCAATCCGCGAAACGCGCCCTGCGAAAGCATCCCCGCGAATTGCGTGATGAGCGAACCTCTCATCGACTTTCGCAACAGGCCAAAAAGCTGCAGCGCCAGCCCTTCGCAAATCTTGAGCGCGATATTTCCAACAAAACCGTCGCAAACCACCACGTCCACTTCGCCGGAAAAAAGATCGCCGCCTTCGACGTTTCCCATGTAATGCAGATGCGTCTTCTTCAAGCGGTTGTGCACTTCGCGCGTCAATTCATTGCCTTTGATCTCTTCTTCTCCGATCGAAAGCAAACCGACGCGCGGCCGCCGGCGGTCGTGGCCGAACGTCGCGCGGTAATAAATCTCGCCCATCACCGCAAACTGCACGAGATGCTCCGGCCTCGAATCCACGTTCGCGCCCACATCGAGCAGCACGCTCACGCCGGCTTTGGCGTTCGGAAACGGAGCCGCCAGCGCCACGCGATCCACGCTTTCGAGCGTGCCGAGCAAAAACCGCGCCACCGTCATCACCGCGCCGGTATTGCCCGCGCTGACCATCGCGTGCGCCTTTGCTTCGCGCACCAGCCGCGCGGCAACGTGCACCGACGAATCCTTCTTGCGCCGAAACGCCTGCGCCGGGTGATCGTCCATCGTGATCACTTCGCTTGCCGGCACAATCTCAATCGGCAAATTCGCCGGTGCGTGCTTGGCCAGCTCCGCGCGAATCGCCGCCGGCTGCCCGACCAGCAACACGCGCACCCCAAGCTGGCGTGCAGCCAGCACACTGCCTTCGACTTCGGGGCGGGGTGCGTTATCCCCTCCCATCGCGTCCACGGCAATCGTTATCATGGGGACTTGGTACCGCTCTGCTCGGTATGAGTGCTACAAACTCCGGCGTTTTTACGCCCTTACTTCTTTGACGGCTTTGCCCTTGTAATAGCCGCAGTGCGGGCAGACGCGGTGCGGCTGCTTCGCCTCGTGGCAGTTCGGGCAATTCGAGCTCGCCGGCGCCTTCAGGTGATCGTGCGCCCGCCGCGTGCTGGTTCGCCGCTTGGAATGTCTTCTCTTTGGATTCGGCATCGTACTGCTCCTCTTGTATTAGTCCGTCGGGAAACCTTGCTGCTTCACACCACAAAAACACACAAAACCGCAAAATACGACAGAAAACTTCGCGCTCTTATTGTTTCTTGAGCCAGTCCTGCTTGAGCCGCGCCAGGGGAGCCAGGCGCGCATCCACACTATGCGTTTCGCAGCGGCACTCTTCGTGATTCAAATTGGCGCCGCACGCCGCGCACAATCCGCGGCAATCGCTGCGGCAAATGGCCTTCATCGGCACCGCCAGCAGCACTTGCTCGGTCAACACATCCGTCAAAAACAGTCCATCGCCTTTATAAAATCCCACGTCCGCGTCGTCATCCTTCAGCCGCTCTTCTTCCGGTTTGGCGTTCTTTGGCAGCGGACTATAAAACAGATCAAACGGCCGGTGTACGTCTTCCGTCACGGGTTCGAGGCACCGCGCGCAAGCCAGTTCCAGCTTCGTTTCCATCTCGCCGGTGATGCGAATCTCGGTGCCGTCAAACAGCTCCGCCGTCGCGGTCACTTCGAGCGGCTCAACCTGCTTGATCTCGCTCGTGTGGTAATCGATCGAGCCCGGAGCGTAACTCTTGCGCAAGCTCAGTTTGCGGACAGCCAGTTCTTTTACATCGAGGAACATCGCTTCCGCGCCTCCGGCGCTCACGCTCATACCTATTTATTTTGAGGTCGCGTCCCCGCCAAGTCAAGAAAACCACGCGTTTGGGTAACACTTTCTTGCGTGTCCGCCATGCCGGACTCCTAGTACCCGCCTCCCACGGCGCCAACCGGCGTGCGTCGTATAAGCAAACAAGCGCCTTCCCGAAAAACAAAAGCCGCAATCCCGATCCTTCTCGGGGCTGCGGCCTTTGTCGCTTGCGTTTGGGGGAACCGGGGTATTGCGGTCCTGGCTGGCCTTATTCGACTACAAGTTGCCCTTTCATCCCTCGATGGCCAAGGCCGCAGGATTTGCAACACTTGAACTCATAGGTGCCCGGCGTCTTTGCGAGAAACTCAACCGTCACCGTCTCGCCTTTCTTGAGAAGCACGCAATCGTCCGACGACGTGAAAATCAAACCGGGTGCGCTGCCGCCTTTCGCGTTTTCCGGTGTTGTCGAAATCTTGAATCCATGATCGTGGTCCGACGCCGTAATCTTCAGCTGAACTTTCGTTCCCGCCTTGATGTGCACCGGCGAGGCCGAGAATTCATATTTCTTTGCGGTCATTTCAATTACTTGAACGGAAGGTTCTTGCGCACGTGCGGCTGAGCCACCCACCACACTTGCTGCCATCGCCAGCACGAGTGCACTCGACACCTGAAACAAGCGACGCGCCATGTTTCTTTTCATTGTTTTTCCCCCATGATTTGAAAAAACCGGCAATGCCCCACACCTTGGCGAAAACGATTCGGCGCTCCGCGCGGATTCCGCTCCAAGCGGAACGCCGTCTCGCTGCTACTGTCCGTTTGTACTGGTGGAACCCGCCGATGCCGCTGCACTGCAGCTTCCGAGATCCTTGATCAATTTCTTCGCCTTGAAGCTTGGCACTGCTCCTTGCGGCGTTGCTTTGCTGCCTTTGAGCTCGACGTGCTGACCGGCCTTCAAAAACAGGTCGCCCGCCGCCAGGCTGTAGGATACGCCTTTTTTGTCATCGACAAAACGCAATCCGTCTTCGGCATTTTGCACGCAGCCGCTTACCCGGCCATGATAATGCAGCACCAAAAATATTGCTCCCGCACCGGCCGCTGCGCCCGCGCCAATTCCGGCCGCTGCCCCCGAGCCGTATCCGCCCTTGGGAGCCACATACGGCGGCGTTCCGCTGCCTCCGGTGCCAGTTCCGCCGCCATACTGGGCGGACGCCCGACCGGCGCAGACGAATGCCAACGCCAAAAATAGGGCCACACGCATAAACCCGCTTGCGCTTTGCAGCTTTGTTCCCAAGGTGTTCAATTTAGATAGCTTATCCACAGGATTCCCCTTTCAAGGGAGGGTAACCGCCGCGCCTGCCTATTTATTCCATCGGGATGGCTCGCCGGGATGCTCAGCCGGACGGCGGGAGGACGGCGCGCGTTGACTCATCGGCCAAGTCAGGCCATCATGCGCAGCGAAACGCAAGCGTTTCCATTGCCGGCCTTTCGCCTTGGAAACCATCGGGATCGCTATTTCCCACGCAGTGATTCGAAAGCGAGCCGCCTCCATGAATTTTCCGAACCTTCGTTCGCGCATCGGCTTCCTTGTGGGTTTGAGCCTCGCCGCCCTCGCTCCGATCGCCGCTGCGCAAACCTCCATCCGCTTCCTCGAAAAGCCGAAACTCTTTCTTCTCGACGACGGCAAAATCACCTACGTCTTTGGCGTCAACGAACAAAACGCGCTCCAGCATGTCTATTGGGGCAAGCGCGTCGCGCGCGTCGCCGATTTTTCCGCCGCGCGCGGCTCCGACGAATGGGCTTCGTTCGACGGCGGCCCGACGCGCACGCCGCAAGAGTATCCAGGATGGGGCGCGGGCCTTTACGTGGAACCGAGCCTTAAAATTACTTTTCCCGACGGCAATCGCGACCTTGTCCTTAAATACGTCGATCACAAAATCGAAGCGAGCCGCCTCACCGTCACGCTGAAAGATATCGAACGCGAACTCTTCGTTCATCTTTATTACGAACTTTTTCCGCAATCCGGAATTCTTCGCCGCGACGCTTCCATCGAAAATCGCACCGGCAAACCCGTTATCGTCGAAAGCGCGCAATCCGGCGCGCTCTATCTTCCGCAAGGCGACGGCTACCGCCTTCGCTATCTCACCGGCCGCTGGGCCGGCGAAGATCAGCTCAACGAGGAGCCCGTCCACACCGGCATAAAAGTCCTTGAAAGCCGCCGCGGCAGCACCAGCCATCAAACCAATCCGTGGTTCGCGCTGGACCGCGCGGACGCGAGCGATCCCGAGCACGGCCCGGTCTGGTTCGGTGCGCTCGGTTGGAGCGGCAATTGGCGTATCAGCGTCGAGCAGACGCCACACCTGCAGGTGCGCATCACCGCCGGATACAATCCTTTCGACTTCGGCTACTATCTGCCGCCGAACGCATCGCTCGAGACGCCGCCGCTCTACGCCGGCTTCACCGACGGCGGCATCGGCGAAGCGTCGCGCATGCTGCATCGCTTCGAACTTCGCGCCATTCTGCCGAACGGCAGCGGCGCGCGCACGCGTCCGATTCTTTACAATTCGTGGGAAGCCACGGAATTTGCCGTCGACGAGCCCGGCCAAATCGCCCTCGCCGAAAAAGCCGCCAGCCTCGGCGTCGAACGCTTCGTGATGGACGACGGCTGGTTCGGCCAGCGCACGACCGATGGCGCCGGCCTCGGCGACTGGTACGTCAATCCGAAAAAATTTCCCAACGGCCTCGGCCCGCTCATCAAAAACGTGAAATCGCTCGGCATGGATTTCGGCATTTGGGTCGAGCCGGAAATGGTCAATCCCGACAGCGATCTTTATCGCAAGCATCCCGATTGGGCCATGAACTTCGACGGGCGCCCGCGCACCGAAGCGCGCCATCAACTCCTTCTCAATCTCGCGCGAGACGACGTCCGCGATTACGTCTTCGGCTGGCTCGACGAACTCGTTTCGAAAAACGACATCGCATTCTTGAAGTGGGATTACAACCGCAATTTCACCGAACCGGGCTGGCCCGAAGTTTCCGTTGAACGGCAAAAAAATATCTACGTGAAGTTTACGGAGAACGTCTACGACATCCTCGGCCGCCTGCGCAAAAAACATCCCGCGCTCGAAATCGAATCCTGCTCCGGCGGCGGCGGCCGCGTCGATCTCGGCATACTTCGTTACACCGAAGAGGTCTGGCCTTCCGACAACACCGAAGCCTTCGACCGCCTCGCCATCCAGCAAGGCTTCACCTACGCCTACACGCCGCACATCATGATGGCCTGGGTCACCGACGTTCCCAATTTCAACGGCCGCAGCGTGTCGCTCGCGTTCCGCTTCCTCACCGCCATGCAAGGCTCGCTCGCCATCGGCGCCAACCTGAATCGCTGGCAGCGGGAGGATTTTTCTCTCGCGAAAAAAATGATCGATTATTACAAGTCCGTGCGCGACACCGTGCAAAACGGTTCGCTCTTCCGGCTCACTCCGCCCACCGATTCGAATTTCAAAGCCGCGCAGTACGTTGCGCCGGACCAGTCCGTTTCCGTTCTCTTCGCTTTTCTTCACTCGCAACAATTCGGCCGCGATCTCCCCGCGCTTCCGCTTCGCGGCCTCGACGAATCCGCCACGTACTCCGTCGCCTGGTTTGACGGCGCCGATCGCAAAGATTTCGCGTCTTTGCCCACAACCCTCAGCGGCGCTTATCTGATGAATCGCGGCCTCGACTTGCCCCTCCGCGGCGACTACGACGCTCTCTCGGTCAAACTCACGCGAGTCTCCTCCGCGCCGTAAGCAAACGCCGCACGCGGATCAAATCGGGCCACGATCTTCAATGAAACGTGAAAGTCAAAACGTAACCGACGGCAAGTACGCGCCTCGCGGCTCGTTGTACAGCCCCATCGTCATCAGCGTCATCGGCTCCACAACGTGGAGGCAGTTCTGCAAACACCAGCGAAATAACTCCGCGTTGCGCGTCGGCACCAGAATTCCCGGTCCTTGAAACTCCTTGGCCGTGGCAATCAGCGCCTGCAAATCCTCGTTCGTCTCCGCCACCGCGTGCAAAAAAAATCCCAGCCCCGTCGCATAGGCCGTGATGCGCCCGCCGCGTTCGGCAGCCACCGCGCTGCCGTCGTGGATCGCGTCGAGCAGTTCTCCACCGCGATCGTGTCCGTGCACCGCCCGGCAGAGCCGGTTGCACTCTTCCAGATCCTTCCTCGCAACCGCGCGCACTCGGTAACCCTCCATCGGCCGGTTGATCGGCGGCCCTTGCATCACCGAGATCGGCTCGCGCGCATCAAACCCCAGCTTCGTGTACAGCGAGAGCGACCGATTGTGAAACGCCGCTTGCAACAATCGCACTCCTGGAAATTTCTTCTCCTCCGCGCGTTTCAGCACCGCTTGCATCAAACTGCGCCCCACGCTCTTGTTCTGCGTTTCCGGATCGACCGTGATCGGCCCCACTCCCGCAATCGGCGTCCGCTCATCCAGGCAATTGCTGCCGATCAGCCTTCCGCCCGCCTCGGCCACCACGCAATAAAATCCCGGATGCTTGAACAACATCGAAAGCAATTGGGTGGCAACGTCCGCGTTGGGAAAATCCGGCGGGAAGCCGTGCTTCACATTGAGCTGCGTAAACGCCGCGTGGCAGATCCGTCCGCATTCTTCCGCGTCTTCCGCCCGCGCCGGCCGGATCGTAATTCCTTCCGGCGCGATTTCGAGGGCCCGTTGTCGAGTGGCCATTCGCGTAACCTCCTGCCTGCATTTACGCGCAAGTGTAGCCCTCCGCGCTGCGCTTTTCCAACGATTCGAACGCGGGCGCGCTTTCCGTGTTTTGCGATGGTCAGATGCGGCGGACGCTTCCGCGGATGATGAACTCCGTTGGCAGAATCCGCTGGCTGAAGGCCATCTGCGGATTGTGCAATCGTTCGAGCAGCATTTTCATGCACGTTCGGCCAATCTCTTCCTTGTGCACGCGAATCGTCGTCAGCGGCGGGTCCATCAGGACGGCCTCTTCGCGGTCGTCAAAGCCCACCAGGCTCATCTCGTCCGGCACCTTCACCCCTTGCCGGCGCAGCCAGAGCCAAATCCCGTACGCGATTTCATCGTTGCCGGCCACCACCGCGGTCGGTTTTGGTTTTCGAGCAACAATCCGCTGCGCCACCTTCTGGCCAAAATCGACAAAGCTTTGCGCATCCGCCGCCGTGACCAGCGCCGGCCTTAGTTTTTTCTCGCGCATCGCCTCGCGAAAGCCCGCAAACCTGCGTTGAAACCACGGAAACGACATGTCTCCCGCAAAGACAATCTGGCGGTGGCCCTCGCCGGTCAGGTGACGCGTCGCTTCCAGCGTGGCGCTGAAATCGTCAAAGCCCACCTGATCGAACCCGCACTTCCCTTCCATTCCCATCACGTTGTTGCGCAAAGCCACAAACGGCACGTGAATCGATTCCATTCGCCGCAAAAGATTCGGATAAATTGTGCCCGCCAGTATCACGCCGTCGATCAAGCCGTGCTCCTGCAGCACATGGGGCAGATCGATTTTCTCCGCCGCGATCCTCGGCGAATAGTGCAATGCCGCGAACAAAACGTGTTGCTTCATCCCGCTCGCGCAGGACTCCACGCCTTGCAGAATTCTCGCGTGAAAAGGGTGCAGAAAATCGCGGTTGCTCAACAGAAAACAAACGCTCTCCGACCGCCGCCGCAGAATGCGCCGCGCCTGCGCGTTCGGCCGAAAACCAAGACGCCGAATCGCCTTCAGCACGCGCGCACGCGTCTCTCGGCTCACTTGCGAACTGGAGTTCAGCACGCGCGAAATGGTTCCCACGCCGACGCCCGCCGCCTCTGCCACATCCCGAATTGTTGTTTTCCGTGGAACTGCTTCCATTGGCGGTCTGCCCCCTCGGCTCTTGGGCGCTGCCGTGGCAGTCTAGCACAACCCGAAACCGGCGGACCTGCGGCGGAAACATTCTTCGCCGTTTTTTTGGGGAAATGGCAAGATTTCGGGCTGCGGCGGAGGGGGAGGGGGAACGAGCCCAAATCTAAATACCCGATGCCAGCCATCGCTTTTCTTGAAATGCCCGCTTGACTTGTGCCCAATGCTCCAGTAGAGCGTGGAACCAGTTCCACTGTTTTCCGGCCTGTGTGGGGGCCTAATTCCTTCCGTCGTGAAACGGGGTGAGGTCATGAGCAATCTGTTTTCTTTCCGGGTAAATTCCCGGCCTGCAGCAAATCCCGTTTGGTCAGATCTGTTGTTTTCCTTTCGCACGGGCAAGCTCGCCTTCTGCGTCTTAATCGCGATTCTTCTCTTCACGTTCGTTCTTGCCGGCAGCCCCGCACCGCTCGCGGCGCAAGCCGTCAATGCCACCGTCGTCGGAACCGTCTCCGACACGACCGGCGCCGCAATCGCCAGCGTCAAAGTCACCATCACGGAAACAAACGCCAACATCAGCCGCACCGCCAGCGCCAACCTTCTCTTCGCGGGTTACTCTTCCGGCTACAATACGTTACAAGGCAAATTCGAACGAAAATTTGGCAACGCTCTCTCCGCCACCACTGCCTACACTTTCGGAAAAGGCATGGGCTTTCAGACCGGCGACGACGGCGGCCTCTTCTTCTACATCGACCAGCGCAGAGACCACGCTCGCAACGATTTCGATCGTACCCAAACCTTCGTGCAAAGCCTTGTCTACGATCTTCCGTTCGGCCAGGTGACCAACGCCACCGGCGGCCGCACCCTTCAACTCGGCCTGAAACTTAACTTTTAGTCCGGCTCGCCGCGGGGTTGCGAGCCTCCCTTCGCAGCCCCGCGCTTTTTCTTTCATTATATTTTTCTTTCATCATCTTTTTCTTTCGTTACCTCTCCGCCCCCTTCGCCATTCCCGCCCATAACCTCCCCCTTTTCCGTCTGACTGTCTCCTTGCCTCTCCACCGTCCTCGCGCCATAATTATTCCTGCATCTCAACCTAATCGCTTCTGTCGCCACTTTCCCGAGGAGGGGCAATGAGCATTTCTCCCAACGTGCCGAGTCCGCACGATTCTTATAATTACGAGTCTTCCGGCACTCCGCGCTGGATCTCCGTACTTTTCGCGCTGCTTTTCCTGGCGCTCGGCGCCGTCGGCTTCTTCGCGTACAGTTCCACGACCAAGCTTTCCAAGGATCTCTCCGACGCGCAGAAGACCAACGCCACCCTCACCACGCAGCTCGAGCAGGCCAATACGCGCCTCGCCGAACTCAAGAGCATCGTCGAAGTCACGCAGCAAAAAGTCGGCATGACCGCTTCCGAAGTCGCGCAAGCCAAGAGCCGCGCCGAATCCATCCGCAAGGAACAGGTCGCCGCCGATCAGAAACTCGCTTCGCAGCTCTCCGCCGTGCAAACCGAAGCGAACGAAAAAATCGGCAGCGTCGCCACCGAAGTCGGCGGCGCCAAAAAAGACATTGCCGACACGCGCAGCGACCTTGAAGCCACCAAAGCCAAGCTCGAAAGCACCAAGGGCGACATGGGCGTCATGAGCGGCCTCATCGCGCGCAATCACGACGATCTCGAAGACCTCAAGCGCAAGGGCGATCGCAACTACTACGAATTCAGCATCAAGAAGGCCAAAAGCGCCCAGCGCGTCGGCCCCATCCAGGTCAATCTCAATAAAACCGATCCGAAAAAATCCAAGTACACCATGACGGTTGTCGCCGACGATCGCCAGATCGAAAAGAAAGACAAAACTTCCGGCGAACCCGTTCAGTTTTACGTCGGCAGCGCGCGCAGCATGCCCTACGAAATCGTCGTCTTCACCGTCGGCAAGGACCAGATCACCGGGTACCTTTCGACGCCCAAGGACGCCGCCGCTCCGTCTGCCGCCGCTCCAGCCGCGGCCCCAGCCAAGCCGTAAACGCGAATTCGGCCAGCTCGAAGCCGGGCGCCGATTCCTTACACTTGCTTTACCGAATGCATTTTTCCAAGAAAGCCTGTCGCGTCAACCTGCGGCAGGCTTTTTTATTTATTTTTCTCGTATTTCCAAAACTCGCCTCCGCGCAAGAAACGCAAACGCCCGCCATTCGCGTCGCAGTCAGCCGCGTCAACGTCGGCGTCGTCGCCACCGACCGCCACGGCAACTTCGTCGAAGGCCTGCAAAAATCCGACTTTCACATTTTCGATAACGGCGTCGAACAACCCATCGCCGGCTTCCTCGCCAACGACGATCCCGCCCAGGTCGTCCTCATGCTCGAATGTGGTCCCGCCATGCGTCTCTTTGGCAGAGAAAATTTGCAAAAGGCGGACGCGCTCATCGCGAATCTGGCGCCTCAAGATCGCGTTTCAATCGTCTGCTACTCGTCGGGGCCTCACGTGATGTTCGACCTTAGCCCCGATCTCACCGCCGCGCGAACCTTTCTGCGTGAAATGAACTTCAGCTCCGGATTGGGCGATCTCAATCTTTCCGAGAGTTTGTTGGTTGTTCTGGATCGGCTGAACAGCGTTCCCGGGAAAAAGACCATCGTATTGATCGGTAGCGGCGTGGACGGAGCGCCGCCGGAAAATGCGGAAATGTTTCAATCACGCATCAGCGCAAGCGAAGTGCAAGTTCTTATTGTCTCCACTTCGCTGCCATTCAAAAAACTTCCAAAAAAACACAAACACGATTTGGACGAGCGCGATGCCCGCGCCAAAGTCGCGCAAATGTTCAAAGAGGCCGACGCCAGACTGCGTAGTCTGGCCGCTGCCACCGGAGGCCACGTTTACTTTCCTAAGGCCGTGAAGGACTACCAAAAAATCTATGTCGAAATCGCCCAAATCGTCCGCCACGAATACAATCTCGCCTTCGTTCCTCAATCCTCCGACGGCAAACTCCACTCGCTCACCGTCACCGCGTCCCACACACACCGCCTCGACCACCGCCAGGCCTACCTCGCGCCAGCCGCAACGCCATGATTTGGAAAAAAAGTGAGAGATACGGAAGGCGGCTACTCAAACTCTTTCAGCGTCTTCGCCATTTCCGTCAACCGCTGATTCACCCGCGCAAACACCGTTCCCGTGTCGAACGAACCGGTTCCATTTTTCAATCCCGCCGAAATTCCCGTAAGCAATTCCACGCCCTGCTCGATCTTCGCCGCCGGCCAGATATGAAATTTCTTGCCATGCACCGCTTCCACGATGTCTTGCCGCAACATCAAATCTTCAATGTTCGCTTCGGGAATCAGCACGCCTTGCGTGCCCGTCAATCCTTTTATGCGGCAAACATCGTAAAATCCTTCAATCTTTTCGTTCACGCCGCCAATCGGCTGAATGTCTCCCTGCTGGTTCATCGACCCCGTCACCGCAATGTCCTGCCGCAGCGGCAAATCCGCCAGCGCGGAAACCAGCGCGTACACTTCCGTCGAGCTCGCGCTGTCTCCATCCACTCCCGAATATGATTGTTCGAAGCAGATGCTCGCCGCAGCGACAATGGCTTGTCCTGCGCAAACAGGCTCCGCAAATATCCCGCAATGATATGTACGCCCTTATCGTGAAAACGGCCGCTCAAGTTTGATTCACGCTCGATGTTGATGAGCCCTGCTTTGCCGAGCG